>CP031740.1:3194375-3806250 GCA_022701275.1 Microcoleus vaginatus PCC 9802 | reverse complement strand
ATTAGTTTTTGGAGTTGGTAGGGCGATGTTTCAGAATCGACCCCACCCACTTTTACCCAAATTAAATCAGGGTAATGTCACCAGCCGTCAGGCCCGGTCTGCCATTCAGAATTGCCAGCGTAACGCCTGTGTCAGGACCAGCAGTACCGTCAGAGTCAAATCCTAGTCGTCCGGTTCCATTTTCATAAAAGAGGAACGGCTGTGACGCGCTCGCCCCGGCGGGACCAAACTGGCCACTGTAAGCCCCGCTCTCAAGCACCAAGAACGACCTCGAAGAAAGTCGATTCGTACCTTCGACTGCACTCAATCCGGGGAAGCTGTTGAATTGCAAGATAAACTTGTCTTGACCGACCACAAAATCGCCGATTTGGTCTGGCCCACTACCCAATGTGCCACCCTCGCCGAAGTTGTTGTAGTAGAAGCTGTCATTACCGGAGCCACCAAGCAGCGTGTCAGCACCAGGCCCCCCACCGAGAGAGTCGTTACCGTCACCGCCGATCAAATAGTCGTTCCCAAAGCCGCCCAGCATCGTGTCGTTCCCGGCGCCAGCATTTAAGGTATCGTCCCCGAATCCTCCGAGGGTAGTGTTGGATGTGTCGCCGAACAGGATGTCATCCCCGTTACCAGTAGTGATGACATCAGTGCCGTTGCCACCAATAATGAAGTTGCTGCCTAAGGTATCGGTAATCAAGTTGGCGACTGTGCCGCTAAAGGTGACGCTGCTAGCGTAGGAGATGAAGTCGTTACCGGCAACGTTGCCAATTACGCGATCGCGCTGGCTGCCAAAGATGATTGTGTCACTTCCCTCGCCACCGTTCATGAGGTTGGTGACGGTGAAGGTGCTGCCAGTAGGATTGGTGTAGCCAATTAACAAATCGTTGCCCAACCCGCCTTCGAGAGTAATCAAAGCAGTACCAGTACCAGCAAAAATGGCCCTGGTAGCATCGATAGTATCGTTGCCATCTCCACCGGCTGCGTTAGTAAAGGTACCGCTCAGGCTGTCGTTGCCTTCACCGCCAATCATCGTATCGCTGGAGAAGGCAGCGACGATCGTGTCATTGCCCACTCCGCCGTCGAGCAAGTTGCGACCCGCGAAGCCGGGAAATGAACTGGAGGCGCCTACGCTCGAAATTACATTCGGCACCGACGCCGACACGATGAAGTCGTCGCCTGCACCTCCCAACGCAGTATCAGAAGTGGCAAAAACGTTGATCGTGTCGTTACCGTCGCCGCCCTCAAAGAAGTTTCTGCCGGCACCAAACTCGCCGATCGCGCCGTTGAGAAAATCGTTGCCGCCACCGCCAATCAAGGTGGTTCTCTCAATGCCGATCGTGATGACGGCGGAAGTAAATGGGCTGCTTTGCGTACTGTTGGTAATGACTAAGATGTCGTCGTCAAGATCGCCCGACAGGTAGCTGTTGCTGGCCACACCTCTTAGGGTGTCGTTGCCTCTACCGCCAAAGAGAGTGTCTCTTACATTGATACCTACAACCAAGTCGTCGCCCAAATCACCCCGCAAGTAGTTGCTGCCTTCATTGCCAGCGAAGCCAATACCCAAGCCACCCTGTAAAGAAAGGTTGTTCCCACCGCCTGCGATGAAGAAGCCGATCGCGTCATTGTCCTTACCGCCGTAGAGGGAATCTCCTCTCTGCGCCCCTCCCAGAATCGTATCTGCGCCCTGATTACCAAACATCAGGTTAGCTTCGACAGTACCTTGGAGGATGTCTTCTCCCAAACCGCCGGCCACGGTAGCGCGGGCTTCAGCGACTATGGTGTCCGAGCCTGCGTCGCCAAACAGCAAAGCCGGAGTGCGCTGGGATCTGATTGAGTCTTCGTCGTCGCCCCCGTATATGGTATCGTTCGGGCCAACTGAAACTAGAGTATCGTTATCGGCTTGGCCAAATATTAAGCTGCCGCCCAGGGTGGAAGTTCTAACGAAATCCGCCCCGGCTCCGGCGAATACTGTATCCGGGCCTAGTCCCGGAAGGTTTAAATCTAGTTGATTAGGATTGTCATCTAACGTTGTCATAAAGCTTCACTCCTCTACTTGTTGGTCATCGCTGGTGCGACTACAGACACTGCCTAGAACACCGAATGTTTGGATTCCGCTGTAGTTTAACCTGTTTGCCAGCCGCAAGTCTAGCCTACAGGCCTTAACCCTGTCTAGACTTTCTCCCTCGCCGACTTTTTGCTTGTAAGCTTTTATTTTCAAAGTCTTCACCCTTTAATAATCCTGGTGCACTGTCTCAGGTGCTCACGCTCAAGAAGACGCGGCTCATCTTCTTAATGTTCCATTCTGGATTGGCGGTCGGGGATCGCGTCCGGGGCAGGAAATTAAAGATTAAAAAAGGCAGATCTGGGTGATCGGGAAGACAAGGGAAATTGGGAGATTTGTTACTTGGTAACAAGGCTTTGTGGCAATTTCCGGTTTTCCAGGCAGGGCCGTCATTTAATAATTCTGGCCCGGATTGAAATCCGTACCGCTCCGGGCTTTAAAAGTCTACGCCCCGCTTTAGTTCTACGCCCCGATCGCCGTAGTGTTTGTGACAGTATACCTCGGAGTGTACGCTTGCCAAGTCAAAGTAAGCGTGGGGTTTGTGGCAGCGCCCGGTGATAATAATTTCTGTATCCCGCGGCTTGCGTAGCAGGGCTTCTACGATCTGCTCTACCGGCAGCAGTTCTAAGTCTACTGTGGGATTGAGTTCGTCGAGAATAATCGTTTTGTACCAGCCGCTGGCGATCGCACATTTGGCGATTTCCCAGCCGCGTTCTGCTTCTATGCAGTCTAGCTCTTGCTGTTGCCCCCGCCAAACTATAGCATCCCGGCCGCACCGCTGGTGGTCTACTAGCTGCGGGTAGCTTTGCCGCAAAGCTGCGATCGCCGCATCTTCTGTATAACCGGTGCCACCTTTGAGCCATTGCACGATTAACACCCGGTGAGATTGGTCTTGACTGATACCCCTACCTATTGCCTGCAAAGCTTTGCCCAAAGCGCTCGTAGACTTGCCTTTCCCCGCTCCAGTGTATATTTCGATACCGGAAATATGATGCTCTGCCGCTGCGGGGTGATAGTGGGGCTTCATTTCTGAGTGTAAGTCGGCAATCTCCAGCAAAGCTTCGGGGGCCGCTCGGCCTGTGGCGATGACTTCTAAATATTCTGGTTTGTTTTTGAGGGTTTGGACTACTTCGTCAACTGGCAGTAAACCCAAGTCCAATACGGGGTTTAGTTCATCTAGTACCACGACCGAATAGAGCTCGCTGGCGATCGCTCCTTTGGCGATATCCCAGCCTCGCTGAGCTTCTGCGCGATCAAACCGGGTGATTGCTTCGGCCCCAAAATATTCGGCTCTGCCGGTACGCACTTGGTCGATCAAGTGCGGAAATGCCCGTTGCAAGGCTTCTATGGCCCCGTCTTCGTCGTAGGAGCGGCCGGGGCCTTTGAGAAAGCGCAGCAACAAGACTCGCGTGGGCGAGTCAGAATTAATACCCAGCCCGATCGACCGCAACACTACTCCCAAAGCTGCCTGAGACTTGCCTTTACCAGCGCCGTCGTAGACGTGAATCTGACCCGCGGCGCGTTCCGACCGGGATGAGGCTGTCCGAATACCAATGCCATTCCTTACCATAATCAGCAGTTGTTTGAGTCTGTATCGGGGTGGGTATTCGATCGCGCGCCTTGAATGTTTAATTTTTCCATTCTCTTGGCGGATCTCAACAGATTATACGATAACTCCTAACCCCCAATCTTTTAAGCATCGATCTAAGGCAATCAGGTGCTCAAACCTCCGGTTAAGATTATTCCGTTTGTGCTGTACAATTAAAATTTAACACGGGCTGATATACCTAAAGGCTTATGATTGCGAGTGTTTTCCCATTTCGGACTGTTTTGGTGCAAATTTTAATTATGTTTTTGGCGATCGCGATCGAATCGTGGTTTTTGCAAAAACTACTTAAACTCGGCCCCAAAACCAGCATTGAATATACAGCCATCCTCAATCTATCTTGCACTTGTGTGGGCTGGTTAGTTTTCTTGGGCATTGAAAGCGTTCTTACCAAAGATTTACGGGAACAGCTTATCGGTTATATTTTATTAGGTAGAGGGGATAATGTTTACGCTCCAATAACTATGATAGCCCTCTCAGTATTAGCAGTAACTTTTATAGCTAAATGGCAGGGATTAGAATTCATAGAGAACATGGTTTCCGGCAATAAAAAAGCTTCCAAGCCTCAGTTTTTAGGACCGCCAACCCTCACCCGCCGTCCTCCCAAAAGAACTTTTCAAGTAACTACCCAGTTTGGGGGAATTTTAATCGCCCACACTGTTAGCAATGTCGTTATTTTAACCGTGTTGTTTTTGCAAAGCGTCTATTGAAATTTATGATGAAGCAATTTTTGGATGTCACTCAGCAACTCACTAAACTGACGAACAACCTTTGGGAAACCAATAAAAAAATCCAAAAGGCGATGATTCCGCCTAAAGTTGTCCACTGGAAGACTCCTTTACTGCTCAGCATCTTTTTAGCTTTGCTGACAGTGGCGGCAGTCACTGACTGGCGGACGAGAACTCTGCTTTTTGATATGAGCTGGTTATTTTTTACACTTTCAATGGGTTTGCTGACCAGTCAGCAACCTTTTGTGATTAAAGGAGTAAGTCTGAGTCCGTGGGTGACAAGCATTTTAATTGGATTGTGGTTGCTGGTAAGATTGCCGTCGGATAGGAAGGAAATAGCATGGATATCCGGCCCAATTATAGCAGTAGTAGTTCTTGCTACAATAGAGGTTTGGAATAGCGAGTCAAAACGGGAAGGTATCAGGTCGTTGGTGCGGCCTCAGTTTTTGATCATTACTCTAGTTCACCTGCTGTTTTCCTGTTGGTTTGCTTTTCACTTTTTAATTCAAGGTTGGATACGACAGTACCCGAGCGTTTTATCCCAGGATTTGAGGCAAAGCGATTATGTGGTGACATTTCAACAGCCAACTATTAATCGCTCCCGAGGAGTTGTTATCCTCAATGCAATGGAGCGATACCTACAAAATGAAGCCCGCACAAAACCGTGGGCGCAGGTAGAGCAAATGTTAATAGATATGGACAACGAGCGGTTTTTTCTGCGGAATCAAGCCTTAAAAACAACTGGGGTAGTCGCAGAAGATGCGAAGTGGGATGTCAAAACTTCGATCGTCCAAGGAGATTCCCGCTATCAGTTAGAGATGGAGGCAACTTGGCTGGGGGTGGTTTTTAGACCGGAAACATATTCGTTTACAAAATCTTGCGAGGTATTCGAGATAGGAAATAGGGCGACTGTAACCTGCGCTGCCATCAAACGCTCTCAACCCGGACAGAAAAAAGATGGAACGGCGGGGGACAGTCAAGTTTGAGCCTGTCTCAGGCAGTTAGGAGAGTGTCCCAGAAGAAAGGGGAGGAGGGGGATATGGGGAGAGTATCCAAGCCCGAGAGGCGGAGATGGGGAGAGTGGGAGATGGGAGAGAATCTTCCCTCGAACCTAGGACTTCTTCCTTCAACATCCAATCCGTTAAATCCCTTAAATCCCCATTCACTGCGCGTTGCCGAATTTCATTCTTCCTTATATTAAAGTATTGATTGCGAAAGTTTCCAGCGGGTTAATAACTAGATGAATTTGAGAAGAATCTTGACAGTCGCGACCAATGTATTTTGGGAAGTAATTCGCGATCGCATCCTTTACTTAATTATTATTTTTGCTCTGTTGATGGGCGCCTCGGTACGGTTGATACCGGAATTGGCGGCGACAACCGAGAAGAAAATTATCTTAGATGTCGGTTTGGCTGCTATGAGCATTCTCGGTCTAATTGCCACAGTTTTTGTGGCTACCGGGTTGGTCAACAAAGAAATTGAAAAGCGCACTGTTTATCTGTTAGTGGCTAAGCCAATAAGTCGGGCTGAGCTAATTGTGGGCAAGCACTTAGGGCTGTCGGCGGTGCTGGCGGTGCTCGTAGCAGCAATGACTGTTATCTATCTGGCTATTCTGAGTTTGAGCCGCATTCCTTTCCCTTTGGGAAGCATTTTAATCGCTTCGCTGTTTATCTGGTTTGAGCTGTGTCTCATGGCTGGTGTCGGGATTTTATTTGGGGTTTTTAGCAGTTCCCTGCTGGCAACTTTACTGACATTTGGCGTTTATTTAATGGGACATTCGACGCGGGATTTAGTGGCTTTGGGCAAGTTAACTAAAAATCCTGGCCTTGAACAATTGATGATGGGACTTTATCTGGTTTTGCCGGATTTAGCCAGATTCAATTTGAGAAACGATGCTGTTTACGGACAAGTTCCTTACTTAGCAGGTTTGATTACAGATGCTGGCTACGGTTTGCTGTATGTGGTGCTGCTGCTGTCAATTGCGATCGCCATATTTTCCCGTAGGGAATTTTAAAACGCGCCTGCCCTACTTTCAAAAGTTTGAGTATATCTATCAAATTATCACGCTAAAATATCAAGGAGGCGCTCGCTCAGACATCTCGACTAAAACTCAAACTTTTAATTGAGCCCGAATAAGCTGTTCTGTATTTAAATAGTACCTTTGGGCGGGCTTTTCTGCCCTCCCCACAAGATCAGGGACTTACGCATCGGGGCCTAGAAACCGGGTTTTTTACCGAATCTGCGGTCTACAACGCCTCTTTTCGTAAAAAAACCCGGTTTCTAAACAATCGTGCGTAAGTCCTAAAGATGTTGAAGAGCAATCACCCTGTAAATTAGATTACGATAGCTTAGGAGTAATAAAAATTGAAATTATGTTAGTGGAAAAACTCGAACAATTAAAAGATATTTTCGCACAAATGGAACGGGCTTTGATTGCCTACTCCGGCGGAATTGACAGCACTTTGGTGGCAAAAATCGCTTTTGATGTGTTGGGCGAGCGCGCTTTGGCAGTGACGGCAGTTTCCCCGTCTTTACTGCCAGAAGATTTAGAAGATGCGCGCATTCAAGCAGCAGAAATTGGGATTGCCCACCAGGAAGTAGAAACTCAGGAAATGGCAAATCCAAATTACACTTCTAACCCGGTTAACCGCTGCTATTTCTGCAAAAGCGAACTGCACGATACTTTGAAACCGCTAGCACTAGCAAAGGGTTATCCTTATGTGGTCGATGGGGTGAATGCTGATGATTTAAAGGATTACCGTCCGGGGATTCAGGCGGCAAAGGAACGCGGCGCGCGATCGCCCTTAGCAGAAGTAGGAATCACTAAATTTGAAGTGCGGCAGTTGGCAAAAGAATTGGATTTGCCTTGGTGGGACAAACCGGCTCAACCTTGTTTGAGTTCACGCTTTCCTTACGGCGAAGAAATCACGGTAGGAAAGTTGCAAAGAGTGGGGCGCGCCGAACGGTATTTGCGGCAGTTGGGACTGAAAAATTTGCGAGTGCGATCGGACGGAGATACGGCGCGCATTGAGTTACCCGCAGAGGAGATTCAGGAGTTTGTGCTGAATACGGATTTGCCTGCATTGGTGGCGGTGTTTCAGGAGTTTGGTTTTCTGTACGCGACTTTGGATTTGGAGGGGTTTCGCAGCGGCAAATTAAATCAGGTTTTGCAGCCGCAGTTGTTGCAGGCAAAAGGTTGATTAATTTTCCCGAATACAAAAAATTTCTCATGATTGATGTAGTTTGGGACATGGACAAAGGGGAACCATGTCAATCGAACCTTTACCTTTGTTGATGTAGCAACTTATACCTTTCAAGGCTCGAATTGTTAGGATTACAGGACTTACCCAAAACTAACGTATTTCTGTCGCCCAGCGAACTCAGGGATATCAACTCCGGTAGCATCGGAATTAATTATTACTCGCGGTGTCCTCTATATCATTCCGATGCAACCGGAAACAATATGAAGCAATCTCAAAGTGGCGTTACTTAATCAGGGTATGAAAAAAATAACTTTAAAATCCAAAAGCTTTGTGGATACTGGTTTTTATGACGGGCATATTTAACGTTTCATACCGTAAATCAGCAACGCCTAGGATGTTTGCCGTAGATTTGGGATGTGCCATGTAATAGCAAATCCGGTTTTAATACCCCCTTTATTTCTTAGTCCCTCTTTGCTCCGACTTCGTTGGACTCTATGCAGGGGTTTCAACCGCCGATCCATAAAGAGGGTGGCTAACTTTCAACGCCCGAGTGTTATCAAGGAGTAGTTGGCTGAATTTGCTGTGGCTGCATTTGCTGCGGCTGATTTTGGAGCAGAAGTTGCTGCTCCTGGATTTGAATTTGCCGATTCTCAAGATCTATTTGCCGCTGTCTGTCTTCAAGTTCCAGTCTTCTGTCTTCAAGTTGCAGTCTTCTGTCTTCTGCTTGCTCCAATCTATCTTGACGTTCTAGCTCTCTTTCTAGCAGTCTGTCTTCACGTTGCTCTTGTCTGTCTTGACGTTGTTCGCGAATCTGTCTGAGCTGATTTCGCCGCTCGAAATCGCCTCCCAAAAATAAGTTTTGAAAAGCGTTGATAGTTGCTTGAAACCCAGTAAAAACGCCGCTAACAGCGCTGATCCCCGTTGCAGCTCCTGCGATCGGCTGCAAGAATCTGTTGATATTGTCTGCTACCCTAGTATAGCCCGATCGCGCTACCAGAATCACATCGTTGTTGCGGAGAGTTGGGTTATTATTAGGATTCAAGCCTTGAGCAAAATCTACCTCGATCGTGCGGCGAGAAACAGTACCGTTGGGGTTCAAACGCAATAGTTCTACCTTGTCTTTTTTAGCTCGCAATTGATTGAAACTGCCTGCGGTCAGCAAAGCTTGGTGCAGGGATGTACTAGGCCGCACCTGCAAAGCCCCAGGCCTAATTACTTCTCCTACAATATTGATGCTAATCGCGTTCGGAGAAAAACTGCTATTTGCCACTTGAGAAACTTCAGCCAAGTCTACAGTAGCCGCAGTCGGGATAATTACGCTATCTCCTTCTTGCAGCAAAATATCTTGAGTTGTGTCGCCTTTTTGCAGCAAATCCCACAGATTTACCATGATAGTTTGTTCGTTGCCACCTCTGACTCGGCGGCGGATTTGCACGCGGCGAATGTCAGCTTCGGTCGTAATACCGCCAGCAATCTTCAGTGCTCTAGTTATCGTTGGTAAGCCCACAACTGCTCCTTGCTGTTGGTCGATAGATACAAAACTCAACTCTGTTTGTTGGTTGCTCGATCGCACATCCGAAGCAAATACAGTATAAGGCCCTGGCCGGTTCACTTCCCCGACAATTACTACGCCAATTGGTTTAGTAATATCAGCGGAAAAATTAGCACTGGCTCTTTGACGAACTTCTTGAGTATTCAGGGCCCTGGCTGTCGGTACAAAAATTGTATCTCCATCTCGAATGGTAACGTCTTGACGCAAATTTCCCGTCTCTAAAAAATCCTGCAAATCTACAGTAGTAACTTGCTCCGGCCCGCCTCTGCGGGGACGGCGAATTTGGACATTTCGCATATCTCCTGCTGATGTCACCCCTTGTGCAAGTTGCAGCATTTCCATCAAAGTCGGGAATTTTACTCCTCCTCCTTCTCTAGTGGGATTAATCTTGTAGGAACCCGGGCGAGTAACTTCACCCGCAAGACCTATATTTAGGGGGCGAGCGACCATCAGAGTCACGGTAACAACGGGAACATTGATGAAGGGTTCGTATCGCCTGGTAATTACGTTAGCGGCTTGTTCCAGCGTCAACCCTTGAATGGAGACGCTGCGAATGATTGGCAAATTGAGCGTCCCGTCAACTAACACTTGATATTCTCTGCTGAATTCAGGGACGCCGAAGATCTCTAAAGCAATGCGATCGCCCGATCCTAAAGTATAAGCTGCTTCTTGTGTCACCGAACCAGAATTGCCGCTCGGTGGCAAACTCGAACCCGGAAGAGGTGGCGGCGGTACTCTCGGCCGGTTTGGGGTAGGAGTGGCTCCAGGAGTTCTGACGGCAGGCAACTGAGCTATACTGGGCAGCGAGCTCAATAGCGCCAGGAGTGCTGACAAACTCAGACTTGTAGCGGTTTGAACGGTATGTTTCATCTTTCTTTCCTGGTTGCAACCTGCCAATGAACGAGAGCAATTTAGCTAGCTGATTTTAGTTTATTTTCCCTGCTGTTTAGTGTAGCCTCGCTTCGCTGCAAAATCCACAGGTGGAATCATAAAAATTGTGCGATCGCACTTAACTATTGTGCACCTTGTTTGTAAAGAAACTGTAAAGCCCGCCAACTGTTCTCAGGATTAGGATCTCGTTTGAGCAAAATTCTTCATACATAAATCGGGATACAAATCAACCCGCCACCGAAAGGCGATAGGAAAAAACCGCCCTGATTTGAGGTAAAATATTAGATAATTCTATCTGCGGGACAAAGACAAGTGTCACTAAAATTGGATAAAGTAATTCCCTGGGGACGCTGCTTGGATGAATACATAGGAATGTTTAGCTTGACATCAAGTGACCTCAAGCTAGCAATTCTGGATTGTGCGGGCGGCCCGGCGAGTTTCAATGCCGAAATGACTCGCCAAGGTAAAAAGGTAATTTCTTGCGATCCAGTTTATCAGTTTAGTGCGGTGGAAATAGGCGATCGCATCCAAGAAACATATCAAACTGTGATTGATGCTGTTAAAGCAAATGTAGACGGCTATCTGTGGAATAATTTTGAATCGCCGTACCAGCTAGGCGAAGTGCGAATGAAGGCGATGCAGGAATTTTTAGAAGATTTTCCATCAGGCTTGCAGCAAGGCCGCTACCTGAATGCTGAGCTGCCAGTTTTGCCTTTCGACAGCGGTCAATTCGATCTAGCTTTGTGCAGCCATTTCTTATTTGCTTATTCTCACCTGCTTTCCGAAGAATTTCATCTGCAAGCAATTACAGAAATGTGTCGGGTTGCGAAGGAAGTCCGGGTATTCCCTCTATTGCAGAGTTTTAGCGGGGAGGAATCCGATCACTTAAATCCGATTTTCACAGAATTGAAAAAGAGAAGTTTTAGTGTAGAAATTCAAGAGGCTCCTTATGAGTTTCAAAAAGGCGGGAATAAGATGCTGCGAGTTAGCAAAAAAAGCTCAGCAGAAAAGTAAGCATAACTTATTATTCTGGTAGCGAAACCAAATA
Source organism: Microcoleus vaginatus PCC 9802 (assembly GCA_022701275.1). Taxonomy (NCBI): domain Bacteria; kingdom Bacillati; phylum Cyanobacteriota; class Cyanophyceae; order Oscillatoriales; family Microcoleaceae; genus Microcoleus; species Microcoleus vaginatus. Next base: position 3,795,166 of record CP031740.1, on the reverse strand, counting down.
ACAGCCATTAATTCGCCAACTCTTATCAAACTGTTTTTCCATGAGATAAATGGCTCGGATGGGGATGCCTTCCGAGTCCAGCAACAGCACTGGCTGAGCGGGGATTCCTTCTACAGTGGTGAGGTTTTCAAATAATACCGAGCGCGGACGGTAGACAGCTTCATAGGCAATTTTTACCATCTGCATAAAGTTTTCGGCTGTGCGAAACTGCTGCTGAATTCCGGGACTGGCGAAGGAAAAAGCGAGCGCAGCATCGTCTTTTTGAAATGCTTGTAGTTGCTGTTCAACGACTGAGCGAATGGTAGCGCGATCGCTTTCACTGATGAGCATATTTTTAAGGATTGGTCAAGAGGTGGGAGTGTCGAATAGTTACTATTATAGCGCTCCCACTTAAAGGCGATTTTGTTGCGGGATGGCTGGGAAGCTGTCAGGGCGATCGGGGTTTATTTAAACCCCGGCGGACTACAGACATTAGTGGTAAAATTGGTTAAAGACTTTAAAAATTGTCAAAATGCTAAGTAGCGCCGCATTGAGGAAAACAGGGTCTGGGTGGGAATTTGCAAATGAAGAAGCCTTAGAGGATTTTGTCGAAGTTCACTTGTAAAGTTTGCTCGGTTTAACAGTCATCAAGCGGCAATTCACTGTCAACGAGCAAAGATGCGATATTATAGCGGTGGACGAGAATAAACGGTTAGTTGTGCTGGAGTTGAAAAACGGCGAAGATAGATATGTCGTTCAGCAGTTAACCCGTTATTACGATGCTTTGTTAGAACACAAACCTTTTGCCGATCGCGTGGATTACGCTCCACCTGTTCGGTTAATAGCAATTGCGCCAAAATTTCACAGATATAATTTTACAGACAGGAAATATCACGGGCTATTTTTTCAGTTTTTGCAATTTGCGATCGTTCTTTCTGAGAACCACTTAAATTTACAACTGAAAGATGTAGATACTCAACATATTTCACAAGTATAAATTACATATCATCCAAGAGAAAGCACTGATAATATACCGAAGCCACCCAGAGAGTTTCGGAATCTACTCAAGAAGTTTATTGATGACGAACAGCAGATAATCAAGAGAATTCGGGAGAAGATTCTCAGATTTGACACCCGTATGCAAGAAATAATTCGCTCTCAAAGCATTAGCTATGGTAAAGGTAAAAGTAAACTATGCGCTCAGATTTGTGTAGATAGAAGAGCAAGGGAAGGTTATATTAGACCAGCACTCATGTTATGGCTACCTCTTTCCCCTTGCAGAGATAACTGTAACAGGGTTGGGAGAAGGGCGATTTATAACCGAAAGCAGAATGATGCTTTATCTCTTAGCAAAATAGATGAGTATTCCTATCTTCGCCACTGGCCGGTGGGTTCTCGTTATTCTGCTTCTGATTGGGAAGCTCAAACTTGGCATTTAAAACACTATGTAACTGAGATAACTCAGCCACACATGAATCTAATATTTTGGAGTTTCTAATTAATTTATCCTTGGGAAAGTGGCTACAAAGACTTTAAGCTTATTTCTCCGACACCACGTTTTCTTTAGTAATTCTAATCAAAAACCGTAGAGCTTCATTTACTGCTTCAGAATCGGGAAACATCTCTGCAACATCCGGTTCTAAACGAATATTTACACCACCAAAGGTCTTTCGTCCAGATCCTACCCTTCTTACACTCAACTTCCTCAAATCATATTCCGACCGAAGATCATCGTCCATCCCTGTTTCATCCTTCTTCATAAACTTCTCGCTCCACTCGTGTTACTTTCCTGGCGCTAATCAAACGAATAAAATCTGCTCTTTCTGTATACGACACTATCAATAAATTACCTTGCTGGGACTCTCCAACAATAATATAGCGATCTTCTTCATCAGAGTGATCCGGATCGTAGAAATCGACGTAGAGGGGATCGTCAAAAACCGTTCTGGCTTCCTCAAATGAGATGCCATGCTTGGACAAATTTACCGCAGCCTTGTTTTCATCCCACTCGAATTTCATAAAGAGCCAAAATCAGCATCTTTGATATAATATTACACCTAGAAGCAAAACTCAAACCAACTCATGCCACAAACAGTCTGGATCGCACGACACGGAAACCGCATCGACTTCGTTAACCCCGACTGGTTTCTCACCGCAGAACGCCCCTATGACCCCCACCTTTCCGAAGACGGTCACGTTCAAGCTAAACAACTCGCCAATCGCCTCAAAGGAGAAGGAATTTCTCATATTTTTGCTTCCCCTTTTCTGCGAACTGTCCAAACAGCAAATCACGCGGCCGAAGCTCTCGATTTGTCAATTAAACTAGAGTGGGGACTGTGCGAATGGCTGAATCCGGAATGGATGCCAGAAATGCCAGAAACTGAGTCCGTCGAAGCTTTGTGCAGGCGTTTTCCCAGGATAGATGCTTCCTACAAAGGCGGTATTGCTAATTATCCCGAAACTGGGGAAGCTTGTTTCAAAAGGGCGGGGGAAACTGCTAAACGCCTCGCGGCTGAGTTTCCCGAAGATATGTTATTGGTAGGTCACGGTGCATCGGTTTTAGGAACTGCGATCGGGCTGGCTGGCTGTGTTGAAACGGAAATTAACGCTTCTTTGTGCTGTTTGGTGAAAGTGGTGCGGGGTGAGGGAGAATGGTCGATCGCACTTAATGGCGATACTTCTCACCTGAGTGACTCTGAAGCCGTGATCCGGTTTAATTAAAGTTGAGATTCGTGCGAAAAATTGCATTTTATGGTATGTGTGTAAGGTGCGCCGAGGTGCACCCTACGTTAATCTGATTTGTCCGAATCTGGGTGTTATTGTTTAATCTCGATCGCAAATTTTAAATCGAAAATCTTAAATAGGTATGGCTGGACACAGTAAGTGGGCGAATATTAAACGCCAAAAAGCTAGAGTTGATGCCGTTAAAGGCAAGGTTTTTGCTAGAATATCTCGCGAAATTATTGTCGCGGCCCGCAGCGGAGTTCCTGATCCCGCTGGCAATTTTCAACTGCGGACGGCTATTGAAAAAGCCAAGGCGGCGGATATTCCTAATGAAAACATAGAAAGGGCGATCGCCAAAGGTGCCGGCTTGGCGGGGGGGAGTTCGGATTTAGAAGCTATTCGCTACGAAGGTTACGGCGTTGGCGGGGTGGCTATTCTGATTGAAGCGCTGACAGACAATCGCAACCGCACAGCGGCTGACTTGCGAGAAGCTTTTACTAAAAATGGCGGCAACTTGGGCGAAACTGGTTGTGTGGGCTGGATGTTTGACCACAAAGGAGTTTGTACGGTACGCGGCCCGATTGATGAGGAACAATTGTTTGAAGCATCGCTAGAGGCGGCTGCGGAATCTTATGATTTGATATTAATTGATGAGGATACTGAAGGTGCAGAGGTATTTACAAGTGTAGCTCATTTGGAAAAGCTGGCTGATGTTTTGAAACAAAAAAAATTTGCAGTTTTGCAGTCGGAAAATCGCTGGATTCCCAGCAATACAGTGGAAATAGACACTCCTGAAAAAGCTCGATCACTCCTTAAGTTAATGGATGCACTGGAAGATTTGGATGATGTGCAAAGTGTGACGGCGAATTTTGAAATGACAGATGAATTGATGTCTTCGGTCATGGTTTAAAGCCAAAAAAAGTTTTATGGCAATTCTTTTTTCCCAGTCAGTAAATAAGTAACCATGTATCCCTTGCCCTTAACTTGAATGGCGCCGCGCTTCTGAAAAGTATATTTATCTTTTAATAGCTGGTAGGTTTCGGTGGTGACTTGAATGCAGCCAGTAATCCCGTGGGATTCCATGCGCGAAGCAATATTTACTGTGTCGCCCCAGAGGTCATAAATAAACTTTTTTAAGCCGATGACGCCGGCAACGACAGGGCCACTGCTAATCCCAATCCGAATGCTGAAAGGTTCCGAATGTTCTAAACTCAGGAGCCGAATTTCGTGCAGCATATCGATCGCCATGTTCGCAACCGCCTCGGCGTGATCCTCTCGGGGCGTCGGCAAACCGCCGACAACCATGTAAGCGTCACCAATAGTCTTAATTTTCTCCAAACCGTGGCGATCGGCCAAGTGGTCAAAAGCCGAAAAAATATCGTTGAGCACTTCCACCACCGCCGTCGCTGAAATTCTCGACGAAAGCTCTGTAAACCCCACAATGTCGGCAAACATCACAGTCACTTCCGCAAAACTTTCGGCGATATTGTGTTCATTGTCCTTCAAACGCAGGGCGATCGCTGCCGGCAAAACGTTCAGCAGCAGTTGCTCGGATTTAGCTTGTTCGAGTTCCAACTGTAGGTAAGCAGCCTGCAACTGTTCGGCTTGGCGAATTCTTTCTCGGGCTAGCTTTTCGATTTGGGCGGTGCGGCTCAAAGAGGTCAGCATATATGTCACCGGAATCAGAGTCCACAGCATCCCCATCGTCAGAGTTCCCCAAGAGCGCCAGTGCTTGCGAAGCCTGCGAATTTCCGGCGTTGCAGACACGTACATAGACCACTGGCCGCTGCTAATTTTCAGTCGCCTTCTGCAAGCTGTATAGTTCGGGCCGGGATTGTCAAGAATCGGGCAGTTTTGCATCAGGGCTCGGTCAGCAGTGGCTGATGCTGGAAGCACTTGTTGGCTCGCGGATTGGAACTGCACCGCAAATTGCTGAATTTGGCGCTCAGCAGGGAGATTTTTGAGAACCGGGTTCCCCGTTTGGGGTAACAGCGACGGTGCTTCTTGCTTGTCTGGAGCCTCGCTAACGAGATAAATATTGAGGTAGTCGGTATTGCGTCCTTTTAAAGAGGTTTGGAAAATATCTTTGCCTCGAAATACGCCCAGAACAAATCCTTGTAGCAGTTGGCGACGGGATTCCAGGGTAGTGGGTTTACTGCTGTTTTCGTAAATCGGAACTATGGCCAAAAGACCCAGTTCCGGGGAATTGCCCTCAGTTAGGCCGATGTAGTTGGTGATAATCATTTCCCCTGTATCGCGCCCTCGATCGAGCGCGACGCGGATTTTTGGGTGGGAGGCGAGGTCAAAGCCTAATACTGTCTCATTTCCGGCTGGTGGTTCGACGTAGAAAGCCGGGAAGTATTCGGAACGCTGGAGGGCCTTGCGGAGTTCTCCTCGCGGGCCGCGCTCTGTAATCTCGAAGCTGGGGTCGGTTTCGGTTCTAGCTTTGGTTTCGTAGTTGCGCCGCTGGGAATTCGGGACGCGGGGGGCCCAAGCCAGGAGTTGCAGGCTGGGGTGGACGGATAGGGGACGGGCGACAAACCGGGCAAAAGAGGAACGCTCGACGGCGCTGAAGGCTTTCATGTAGTCGCTGAGGGCGAGAACAGTATCTAAGTCGGAGTTGAGCTGACGTTCGATGCCGATCGAAATATCGTCAATGCGGCGGTGCATTTCGTAGTCGCGGCGCTTGTCTTCCCAGTCCCAAACCAAGGCGAATGTCAGAACCGACAGCCCGACGCCCAAAGCCAGCGTCAACCCGGCTGGAATGTAGCGAGACCAGGATAAAGGTAGTTTTTTCAGCATAATTGCCTAGCGAATAAGGGCAGCAGATTAGCACACCGCTGAGTGCGATTTGTTCCGGCCTCTGAGTGCGGTTAATTCAAAACCCTGATAACTCAAGCACCGACGGCAATTGGGAATTAAAAGTTAGATATTTAAACTTTTAGATTAATGGACGATCGCTCAGCACGGGATTTCAATCCAGAATTCCGCTCCCTGTCCGGGCGCTGAGATGCACCGCAGACTTCCCTTATGTTTTTCTACCACAATCTGATGGCTGATGGATAATCCTAAGCCGGTTCCAGCCCCTACGGGCTTGGTTGTGAAGAACGGGTCAAATAGCCGCTTGCGAACGTCTTCGCTCATTCCCGGGCCACTGTCGGCGATGCAAATTACAATGCGATCGCAATCAGTGAGCTGGTTTTTACTGTGGCTTTTCAGGCCAGCTTTTTTCATGAGGGTGCGAATCACGATCGTCCGAGGTTGCGGTTGGTTTTCTAGAGCGTCGATCGCGTTGCTGATAATGTTGAGAAATACCTGGTTTAACTGCCCCGCACAACAGTGAATTTTCGAGATTTTTCCGTATTCTTTAATAATTTCAATCCGGCTTTTTCTACTTCCCTGATGCAATCGGTGCTGCAAAATTAACAGCGTACTGTCAATTCCTTCATGAAGGTCTACCAACTTCATTTCTGATTCATCCAGTCGCGAAAAATTCCGCAGCGACAATACAATTTTACTGATTCTTTCTATTCCTACTCTCATGGAGTTTAGCATTCGGGGCAAGTCTTCCTTCAGGAAATCGAGCTCTAAATCCTTAACTTTTTCAGCAATCTGAGGAACTGGGGAGGGGTAGCATTCCTGGTAGAGACTTAAGAGTTCTATTAAATCATGAAAATAGTTGTATGTATGAGAAATATTACCGTTAATAAAAGTTGCTGGATTGTTGATTTCGTGGGCGATGCCAGCCACCATCTGACCGAGACTCGACATTTTTTCTGATTGAACTAATTGGATTTGAGCGTTTTGTAGCTGTTCGTAGGCTTCTTGCAATTGGGATGCTTGTTTTCTTAATTGAGATTCGGAAGCTTGGAGTGCGGCGGCGGAAATTTTGCGGTTAGTTATATTTTCAATCATCCCTAATTTGTAAATAGCTTTTCCTTCGGCGTCTCGAATCAAAGTAGCTGTCACGTTTACCCAAACAATTTTACCTGTAGCGGCAAGCTGGCGGATTTCAATTTGATAGCTATTAGTTTCTCCCCGCTCAAGAGAATGAGCAACTTGGAGGTTGTTTGGATAATCTTCGGGGTGCCCAAGTTCTGTAAATGTTTTGTTCAGCAATTCTTCGGCGGTATATCCCAGCATTTCGCAGTAAGTTTTATTGACTCGCACTAACTTGTTATCGTCTAAATTAGCTAAGTAGATAGCGATGGGTGCATCTTCAAAAATTGTGCGAAATAGTTCCTCGCTGGCCCGGACTTGAGCTGCTAGAGAAAGCCTATCTGTGATGTCTTCAAACGTAGACAAAATGCCGACAACATTGCCGGAATTGTCGTGTAAAGGTATTTTATTTGTATCCAGACAGCACTGGGTGCCGTCGGCTTGCATTTTGGATTCTATGATGTGATATTCTGGGGTGTTTGTTGCCATGATGCGACGGTCGCAAGCCCGAAAAATTTCTGTTTCTTCGGGCTTCCAAGGCATATCGAAGTCGGTGAGACCAGCGATTTCACTGGGGTGATTGAAACCTGCGACTTTGGCAAAGTTTTTGTTGCCTCCCAAGTAAACTAAATCTCGATCTTTCCAGGCAATTAACTGAGGGATGTTGTTGATTACCGACCACAGCATATTTTGGGAGGTTTGCAAGGCTTCCGTGCGTTCTAGGACGCGCTTTTCAAGTTCTTGATTGGCTTGTTGCAGGGCCATTTTTGATTCGCTGAGGGCGATTTCTGCTAGCTTGCGATCGCTGATGTCGATTGTCACTCCCTCCCACAGTATATCGCCGCCCGGTTGCAGTTCGGGGCGGGCAATGCCACGAATCCATTTTACTTTTCCAGATCCGGTTACGATCCGCCCTTCATATATCCAAGGTTTTAAAGTTTCGCCGGAAATTGCGATTGATTCTAACATGGATTTTAGGTCTTCTGGATGCACCATTGACCACATTAAACCGGAGTTTTCTTGAATTTTTTCTGGCTCTAATTCGTAGAGCTCCCAACAGCCTGAACTGGCATAAATGAATTCATCGGAACCGTCGGGATGCAGCAAGTATTGATAAATCATTCCCGGCACGTTGGCGGCCATTTTTTGAAATCTGGCTTCGCTTTGCCGCAGTGCTGATTCTGCAAGTTTGCGATCGCTAATGTCAATCAACAAGCCGTCCCAAATAATGTCAGCTTTTTCGCCCGGTTCTGGTCTGGAAGCCCCGCTAATCCACTTAATCCGATCCCCCGGAAAAACAAATCTGCCTTCCCACCGCCAAGGCTCTAAAGTTTTAGCTGAGATAGCAACTGATTCATGGAAGCTGGGCGCATCCTCTGGATGAATCATTTCGATGGCGGGAATAGCTGAATCTTGGAGTACCTCGGGTTCTAATTCCCAGAGTTCGCGGCAGCCGGAACTGACGTAGGGGAATGACAAAGTACCGTCTGCTGCTAACTGAAATTGATAAATCATCCCGGGAACGTTGGCAGCTAGTTTTTGAAACCTCGCTTCGCTTTGCCGTAGTGCTGTTTCTGCTTCTACGCGAGCGGTAATATCGTAAAATGCCGATAAAATTGCGGCTTCGCCGTTAAAATTAATCGAGCGCATCGACATTTTTACCCAAAACAAACTGCCGTTTGGTTTCCTAAGGCAGATTTGTTCGCTGTCGCTAAAGCCGTTTTGTTTGACTAATTCTATCAATTGACGGCGGTCATTGATATTGGCATAAAGTTCAATTTTTTTGCGTCCGATAAGTTGTTCGGAACTCACACCTAAACTTTTCCCTAGGGCAGGATTGGCATACAAAATAACGCTGTCTTCTAGGCGTGTAATTGACATGGGAACGGGAGTCACAGTGGCGATCGCCCGCAATCTTTCTTCACTTTCTTGCAGGGCTGTTTCGGCTGCTACTCTTTTACTAATATCGTTCTGAACCCCGATAAAATGAGTTAATTTTCCCTCGTTGTCTAGGATGGGGGAAACGATTAATTCGTTCCAAAAAGGAGTTTTGTCTTTGCGATAATTTTTGAGAACTACCTGAATTTCCGTTCCTGCTCGCAAGCTGCTGCGGAGTTTATCTAATTCGGCCTGATCGGTATCGGGGCCTTGCAAAAACCGGCAGTTGCGTCCAATAACTTCTTCGGCACTGTAACCGGTCAGTTTCTCAAAAGCAGGATTGCAGTAGATAATAGGTATGTCAGGCCTGCTAGCATCCGCGATTAGGATACTGTTACTCGAAGCTGCGATCGCCCGCTCTAGGAGAGACAGGTGGAAAGAGTCTGTTGTCATCGGTGGCAATATCCAAATTCCCAGGGAGGGGACAGAACAATAAAAATTTATAAAGAGCTGGAGCCATTCTTATTGTATAATTTTATTTTTAATTTAGCCTTGTTAACAAAGCCAGCAGCCAAAAAAAGCCGGCGGGGGAGGCGACTAATACCATTTTAGATGTGAGATTTTGGATTGGCAATGACTGATTCCATCATGGTTTGGATCATGGGTCTACAGTTGCCTTCTTTTTGGAAATTAGTATCACCGAAGGTATTAGGGACTTATCCAGAAAACAGAAGGTGAAAATACCCAAGACCCAAAGAAAACAGAAGGTGAAAATACGGATATTTTTAACTTTTTTTCTTCTCCTCCTTCCATCCGGCTCGTCAACCCTTTTAAATTGACAAGCTGATGGAAGAACCCTGAGCAGTTTTGCTTACTTCAATCCTGGCTTGAAAAGCTTCTTTCAGGTGGGGCATATGGGTAACGGTGAGGATGCAGGCGAAGTCGGAGGCGATCGCATTAATTGCAGCAATCAGCCGATCGCACCCTTCAGCATCCTGAGTTCCAAATCCCTCATCAATAATCAACATTTGCAAAGCCGTGCCCGCCCGCTGAGACAGCAGTCTCGCCAGGGCCAGCCGAATCGCAAAATTAATCCGAAAAGCTTCACCGCCCGAGTAAGTTTCGTAGGCGCGAGTACCGCGAGCATCAGCAATTAAAATGTCTAAGGTGTCAATCAATTTAGTTGCTTTTTTAGAAGCAGCAGCCCGCTGAGTAATAAATTGAACGTGCAATTGATTCGCGCTCAATCTCGACAAGATCTGATTTGTTTCCGCTTCAAGTTGAGGCAAAACATTTTCAATCATTAAAGCTTGAATGCCGTTTTTACCAAAGGCTTGACCCAACTCTTGATAAACTCGCTGCTGGCGTTTTGCAACTTGCATTTGCTCTTTTTGAGCTACTAGCTGAACTTGCAGAGTTTCTAGATTTTGCTGCTGCTGCTGGAGGCGTCCGAGACTTCCCAAATGTTGGTCTAGCTGCTGGCGGCGGCGACTCATTTGCTGTTCGATCGCACTTATGCGGGCTGTGGGATCGGGATATTCTTGCAATTGCTGGTTCATCGCCGCAGTTTGAGCGCTGACAGCTTGCAAATCTTGATCGCGCACTGCAATGGAATTTGCTATTTCATTAACCCGCTGCTGCACTTGCGGGTACTGCTGAGTTGCCGATCGCAATTTTTCGGCGCGGGCGATCCAAAACTGCGATCGGCGCATTTCGCTCCGGACGTGTTCGTGCTGTTCCAAATTATAGCCAACTTCTGCAATGTATCTATCTAAAGACAGAATTTGCTGCTGTATTTCCGAGCTATTTTTTTGCTGTTCTAACTGTTGCTGTACTGTGGCTAATTGAGTTTGCAAATCCGGGCGACGGGCATTAATTTTATTCAGTTTCTGCTGAGCGTCTTTGATTTGAGCTTGCTTAATTTCCGCCCACCGCAAGCGCTTTTCATCGCTGCGGGCGAGGGAGTGGCTGCTATCGCTGTAATTGAGCTGTTGCAGTTGCTGTTCGATTTGCTGGAGTTCGCCCAAGTCATCGGCTGCATACTCGCCGGTGCGTAGCAACCGCTCTATTTCTGCAGCGTCTTGACGCATACTTTGCAGTCGGTTTTCATCTTGGCCCAGGCTATCTAATTGTGCTTGTAAATGACTGCGGCGTTCCCGCAATTCTTGGTAGGGCGCTAATTCCTCTTCTAGTTCGCGGTATTCATGTCTGAGAACTTGAATTTCGCGCTCAGAGACGGCCAACTGTTCGCGGACAACCCACAGTTGGTTCCAGATTTCCTGCTGTTGGGTGTGGTGTTTTGTGACTACCAAATTCCAGTAGTGTTCGTCTAAAGGTCGATCGCACAAAGGACAATTGCCAAAATTTGCATCCCGCACCATTAAAGGCGAATTCGATGGCTCGTTTTCCGCAAAATTCGAGGCTTTACCTTCGCCTGCGGTTTTTTCTCCTTCATGTTTCCGCAGCAGTTGCAGTTTTTGGTCGATCTCGGCGAGTCTGGTTTGATAGTCGCGGCTTTTGGCTTGCAGGTTTCCTAGAAAGTCGTGCCTTTCTTGACCTTTTTCGCGGACTCGCTGCTGATAAACTCGCTTGTTTTCCAACTGCAAAATTTGATTGGCGATGGCGGAGATTTCCTGCTGTAATTGCGGCTGTCGCTGCTGCTGCTGAACTTGCACCTGTCGGTTGATTTCGTCTAAGCGGGCGGTTAAACCGGCGCGGGCGCGATCGAGCTTTTGTTGCTTTTGCTGCTGCTGTTGTAACAGCGGCGAAACTTGCAGTTGCAGTTGCTCTAGTTCGTTGAGGCGCGATCGAACTGCTTGCAACTGTGCGAGTCCTTTATCAACCTCCGGCTGCTGTTTGAGAATTTCCAGAACATCTTTTTCATCTTGTTCTAAAACCTCTAATTGAGCTTGCAACTGCTGAATTTTGCTTTGTAAAAAGCTCAGTTCTTGCCGTTGCTGTTCTTGCAATTGCTGACGCTGATTTTGGGCTTGTTGGTTAGCCTTAAATTTGCCCGCCAGAGTTTCTTCTGTGGCTTGCAAGCTGTGGAAATACGCGATGCCTGCTGTTATTTCCTTTTCTTGCCCTAGGAGGGCTTGCAGCTCATTTTGCTGCTGTTTGGCTGCGCTGAGTTCTTGCTGCAAGCGGCGGCATTCTTGAGTGATATTGTAGTGCTGTTGCTGGTGGCCGGCGAGGAGTTTTTGCCAAGTTTGGCGGTTGTGGTGCTGGAGTTGCAGTTGCTGTAACTCGGTTGTGTCGGCTTGCTGCTGCTGCTGAAGCAAATCGGTTGCTTGCTGCAATTGAGTTTGTTCCGAGGCGATCGTCTCTTTTTGTTGTAGTTGCTCTTGTACGGTTAGCAAACTCTGTTTGAGTAGATCGACTTGAGCTTTAAATTGTTTGGAGGTATCTTTGGCTTGTTCGGATAAAGTATCGTAGGAGTCGAGTTTGAGCAGGTTGGCTAAAACTTGTTTGCGTTCGATCGGCTTTTTGAGCATAAATTCATCAGCTCGCCCCTGCCGCAAATACGCCGAGTTGATGAAAGTATCGTAATCTAGTTTGATGTGTTCGAGGATTTTTTGCTGAGTTGTTCTCAGGCCTTTGTCTGTAAGCGTGCGAAAATTAAGTTTTTCCTCGGTTACGGCCGAATTCAAGCTGACTTGAAATTCCACACTTCCCGATTGTCCGCGCCGGCGGTTGCGAATCACCCGGTAGATTTGGCCGCCGGTGGAGAAAGTGAAATCAACGCGCACATCTGTTTCGCCAATGTGGATGATATTGTCTTCTGTATCGCTGCGGCAACAGCCCCAAAGTGCCCAGCATATGGCTTCTAAGAGGGAGGATTTGCCAGCACCGTTAGGCCCGCAAATGCAAGCGGTGTGCAGGCCGCGAAAGTCTAAAGCAGCTTCGCGATAGCTGAGAAAATTTTTGAGTGTAAGTTGTATAGGAATCATTTAGGCCATCGCGCCATACAATCTATCTATAAATAACACTATTTGTACGCTGTTGCCTAGTTATTCAATCTAGATCGAGAACAATTGTCAGTGCTTCTGCAATTTCTTCCATAATTGTCTCGGACAGGGTTCCGAGTTGTCGGACAAATCTTTGTTGGGAAACGGAACGGACTTGAAAAGTATCGGCGGCGGAGACTTTAGTCAAGCCATTTTCGCCGCTGGGTTCTAGTCGAACCATCCAATTTCTCTCGGTGTATCGCTCTTTCCAGTCAGTGATGGGAACAATAACTTCAAGCAGCAAAATTCCAACCGTTTCATCACTGACAATTACTACCGGACGGGTTTTGCCGATTTCGGCGCCCACAGTAGGTTCAAGCGCAACTAGCCAGATTTCACCTCTACGCATTAGTTTTTATCCCTGCGTTAAGGCATTCTTCCTCCGAGTCAAAATAGGGTTCGCTCTCAGGCGACCACAAATCATGTAAAGCACCTCCCGGCATATAATCTTTGACTGCTGCTTCTGCTGCGGCTCTGAGTCTCCGCTTTCTCTCGGCTTTGCGCTGGGCTTTTTCTTCTATTTCTTCGCGCATCATCCGCGAAGCTGTTTCGATGATTTCTAGGCGTTCTTCTGCTGTCAGATTTTTGAGTGCTGCTAAGATTTCTGTTTTAGTCACGGTTTTTGCGGGTGGTTTGTGAGAAAGTGCGATCGATCCCATATCTTGCACCATTTTCAAGAACAGGCTTTCCGGCCTGTTCCACAAAGAGTGAATTTGATTGTCGGATGGGCATCCTGCCCGTCCATAAAAAGCTTATTGAAAATGGTGCAAGATATAAGATCGATCCAACCATCATTATATCTTTCACACAAATCAATCTCGGCGCTCTCTGCTTGTGGCGTACCCTACATCGATCGCATAGCCAGATTTTCCATAATCAAAAAGGGTTGACTGTATTCCTACAGCCAACCCCGCACATATTTATTTGTCCTGCGTTTGCTCAAACAGCAACACTACCTGGCAATATTCGGGAACGTATAGCCGACACCGACTAACAATCCCGCTTCAGCTCCGTCGATAAAACCAACATTCAGTCCCGCTGTTGCTGTAAAATTTCTCGACAGCGGCACATCTACACCCCCTGAGATCAGGAAGCCAAAATGACCGTCCTTGCCGGTAGAAACTATCACGCCAGCACCTGCATAAGGAGCCGCAGTAATCACAAATTCCTCGCTGACTTCGACGGCATTTTGAGATACAAAATCGAAGGTAAGGGGAACTAGAACAGTTAACTTGTCCCGCAACAAAAGAGTCGGTCTCACCGACAAATTGTTCGTCAAACCGATTTTGCTAATAATCGTAAATGAACCTTCCCCTAAGGCTGTAGCTCCGCCAAAACCTAGATTGCCGCCAATGCCGACGTAGCTGGGTCCAGAACGGGTTGCTCGGCCTGGTCGGATTGGAGTTCCTTGAGCCACTTTTTCAGTTGCTTCTGAGGCAGTTGCCGGTTTTTCAGCAACTTTCGGTTGGTTGGTCAGAGCTGAGGCGGAAGTGCTGACAGGATTGCTCAACAATTCTTGTGCTGTTTGGACTTCTTTTTCGTCCTTCGTTGCGGTTACTTCAAGATTATTGCTCTCGGCAACAATTGAGGTAGGTCGATCGCTCTTTTTGGCAGTCTCGACTGTTGACTGCACTTCGACACCATTATCAGCAATTTTAGCGGTTTCTTCCGAATTTTCAGTCTCAGCAGCAATGGAGGTATTTTGCGCTGTTTCTGTCTCAGCAATTTCAGATGTTGCTGCTTCCGATTTTTCGGGTGCAGCAATAGATACTTCCAAGTTTGCTGCCGGTTCAGAGGCGACTGGCTCTGCCGCTTCTGCTAGTTCGCTCCAACTGATAGAATCAATTTTTTTATTACTAGCCGTTGTTTCTGCGTCGGGTTTAACTGCTGAAGTTGCTGTCGGCTCAGAAATTTGGTCAATATTTTGAGCGGCTATTGTTGCAGTTGTAGCGACATCGGCCAAGTTGCCAGTTTCAGCTTTCGCTGACATGGTACTGCAACAAACAGCTAAAGCTGCAAGATTTATTAACGCAAAAGTAGACTTGGAAAATAGACTATTCATAGATACTCCTCAATGAAGGGTGTGTTAAAAGTGTAAGTGTTTGAGGGCGACCGTCAAGAGCTTTGCTAAAAAAAGACACAAATATGAGTTGTGTTGTTCCTAGATTGCCATTTTACCGTTGAATAGTCAACTCTCAAGCTGATTAGATTCAAGAACGGACGGTGGGTTTAGAGGCTAATTTTAATTTACAGATCGATCGGCAAAAAATCAATCCTAGGGATGATTGCACCCTTGCTCCTGTTTAATTGAGAGGTCGATCGCGCGTCTGGCTGGCATTCTACAATACTGTACTTGGGGGCGCTGCACTCGCAGCCACGCCGGAAAAATCCGGTTTTTGAGGGCGCACCAGCTCGAAACCAAGAGACAACAAGCTTTCAAAACAGTTTTGGCAGCCCCGCCGTCCAAAGCAAGTGCAGTTAAAACAACGCGATCGGCTGCTGCACAGTCCGTGACAATTAATGTAGAATAATACCACCGATCCGAGAAATATTTGTGGCTCGATAGTGTCAAAATTACTGAATATTATGAAAATTGTGTAAAAATTAGTGTTCTATTTGTAAAGTTTAGCCTTCGCTTTCGCTCAGGGTCTGACCATCTAACAACACCACGCAACTAAACAAGTAAAAAAATACAAATTATCTCATCTCAACCTGACTTTATGAGCAAAGTTCTAGTCATCTTAGGCGAATTGAGCGATCGCGACATCGATTGGATGCTCGCCAACGGCACCCGCACCCAAATCCTCCCCGGCACAACTCTGATCACCGAAGGTAAGCCCTTAGACGCCCTGTACATAGTTCTGGAGGGAACTTTGAGCGTTGCTGTATCATCTTTGGGCGACAAAGAAATTGGAAAAATTATTGCCGGGGAAGTTTTGGGCGAAATGTCTTTTGTAGACGGGAGGCTTCCTTCTGCTAGCGTCACGGCAATTGAAGAGTGCGTCATCCTGTCAATTCCCCGGCGGCTGCTAACTGAAAAACTCGAGCAAGACGTGCTTTTTTCCCTGCGGTTTTATCGGGCGATTACCAAATTTCTGTCGTCGAGACTGCGGGGTACAGTCCAGCGCTTCGGCGATGATAGTGATGGTTTAATGTATCAAGAGCCCGACGACGAGGACGCCATCCCGCAAAATGTCGAAAATCCTGATTTGGCGGCATCGAGATTTCAATGGCTGTTGGAGCGTTTGAAGGGGAGTTGAAGGAAGAGGGAAGAAGGAAGAAGGAAGAGGGAAGAAGGAAGAAGGAAGAAGGAAGAAGGAAGAGGGAAGAAGGAAGAGGGAAGAAGAGAAAAGAACACCTCTTTTCAATTTCCAATTTCCAATTCCCAATTACAATTACAATTAGAAAACATATTTTTCAGCGACGCGCCAATAGCGAGAAAAACGCTTCAAATCAATGTAACCATCGTAGCGGACAAAGGGTTCGGGCGGCAAAACTTCTACAGGGTGCGATCGCTTAATTTCGCGGCAAATATCCTGAAACCGAGGACTGGGACTTTCCGCAGTCACCACTTGATTCGCGCCGGATTCTTTAGCAAAAGCGATAACTTCCGCAGCCACATCGCCCCGCCGAATAACTACCGGCAACTCCAGCAAACATTCGTAAATAAACACCATTCGTTTGAGACTCAACTGCCATTCATCAATAAGCGCGTCATCCCAAACCCAGATTGCCGGTGCCTCTGGGTGCGC
Source organism: Microcoleus vaginatus PCC 9802 (assembly GCA_022701275.1). Classification (NCBI taxonomy): domain Bacteria; kingdom Bacillati; phylum Cyanobacteriota; class Cyanophyceae; order Oscillatoriales; family Microcoleaceae; genus Microcoleus; species Microcoleus vaginatus. Next base: position 3,778,887 of record CP031740.1, on the reverse strand, counting down.
TTTAAAAGCCGGGCCTTCAGGACTCAAGCAGTCGCCGTGCAGCCAAATAATCGGATTGTTCATAAATTGGGAATTGGGAATTGGGAATTGGGAATTGGTAATTGAGAATTGGTGTTAAATCCGTTAAATCCGAAGAAAGCGAATCGGTTGCCGAACTTCCTTAATTTTTCCGGCGCTTTTGAAAGTCCTGCCAACTTTTAGAACCGCCGCTACGATCGACCTTTTCTCCCTGAGGAAACAACTGCCCTTCCAAATATTCGTAAGTTCCCTCAAAATCGCATTGCCCGTACATAGGACAATCGCGACAATAAACCGCCTTAGTGTAACGCTCCAAATTTTCCCGATTAAAAAAATAAGGTTTGTGACTAAAAGTGCTTGCTACCCACTGCCAAGAAAGATTATTGCTCGCCGGATCTCCATCTAGCAAATGTTGCAAAAACCAGCGAGCTCCGGCTTGCCAGCGCACGCGGCGCCAGTGTACGAGATAAGCGGCAGTCCACATCCGCTGGTGATTGTGCAAATAACCAGTTTCTCGCAACTCGCGGCTGAAACTGTCGATGCAAAACAAACCAGTCGATCCCTCAATGACATCCTCCGGCAGAGTTTCGCTGTAATCTTTAGCAGTGTAGCCAGTTTTGTAGGGTTCCCGGTCTTGCCAAATCCCGTTGCCCAATTCCGCGTACAGTCGCTGCCAATAATCCCGCCAACCCAACTCGTTGACGAGTTTTACGGCCTCTTCTCGATGCCGCACCTTCTCCAGCACGGCATCCCGGACTTCCGCCAGACTCAAAACTCCGTAGCGTAAATAGGGTGACAAGCGCGTTATCGCACCGTTGAGGAAATTGCGGGTTGAAGCGTACTTGCCGGGATCGACTTGTTGCAGGGCTGTCTCGGCTGCTTTCCGCCCGCCTGGGGTTGGGGGTACGCTGCTGTCCCGGGCGGCGGCTTCGGGGAACTGTTCACGCACGTAGGCAATTAATTCGTCGCGGCTGGCAAATTCCCGCTTCATGTCCTGACTCATGGTTTTTTCAAGCGCCTGCTATTCTTTCCTCATGTTAAAGCTATTTGTTGGGGCGTGCCTGCCCGATCGCGTAAATTGACCCTTCGCTCCTGGTAACTCACATCTTGCACCATTGTCAGCAACAGGCAAGATGCCTGTTCCACAAAAGATAAGTTTTCTTGTGGAACAGGCATCTTGCCTGTTCATAAAAGGCTAATTGAGAATGGTGCAATATCTCAGTGGTAACGTACAGTTTGCCCCAGCCGCAATCGATCGTCGGATCGCAGCCAAAATTAACATCAAAGTCAGTACACTCAGGGATAGATATCATACCAAAATCTTATGGAAACTTTTCCGGCGGACGCTCAAGCGATCGCCAGCTTAGCTAACGGACAGCAGCAAGGTACAAAACAACTGGACAACAGCGAAATTCAAGAGTTCGATCGAGCCATGATGCGCCGCTGCATAGAATTGGCTCGCCGTGCTCTCGGCAAAACCGCACCCAACCCCCTTGTCGGTTCTGTAATTGTCCGAGACGGCAAGATTGTCGGCGAAGGGTTTCATCCCGGTGCGGGTCAACCTCACGCCGAAGTTTTTGCGCTCCGGGAAGCGGGGGAACTCGCCGAAGGAGCGACCGTCTACGTGAACCTGGAACCCTGCAACCACTACGGGCGGACTCCTCCCTGTTCCGAAGCTTTAGTTAAGGCCAAGGTGGCAAAAGTAGTGGCTGGCATGGTCGATCCGAATCCTTTGGTAGCTGGAACTGGGCTGGCCCGGTTGCGAGAGGCTGGCATTGAAGTGGTGGCGGGAGTGGAAGGGGAAGCTTGCCAGAAACTCAACGAGGCTTTTGTACACCGAATTTTGTACCGCCGGCCTTTTGGAATTTTGAAATATGCAATGACTTTGGACGGTAAAATTGCTACCAGTACCGGGCACAGCGCTTGGGTGACAGGCGAGGAGGCTCGGAGCGAGGTACACCGGGTGCGCGTCGGCTGCGATGCAGTGATTGTTGGGGGAAATACGGTGCGTCTGGACAATCCTCTACTGACGAGCCACCAGCCTGATAGGAATAATCCTCTGCGGGTGGTGATGAGTCGCACTTTGGATTTGCCGAAGTCGGCTTGGTTGTGGGAAACCTCTGTGGCGGCTACTTTGGTGCTGACTGAGCCTGGGGTTAACCGCGAATTTCAGGAATTTTTGATCGCAAAAGGGGTGGAAGTTGTGGAATTGTCGCCGCTGACGCCGACTAATGTTATGGCTTATTTGTACGATCGATCTTTTCTTTCTGTACTCTGGGAGTGTGGCGGCACTTTGGCGGCCGAGGCAATTGCTGAGGGTGCAGTTCAAAAAATTATGGCTTTTATTGCTCCTAAAATTGTCGGTGGCCAAGGAGCTCCAACTCCTGTAGGAGATTTGGGGTTTTCGGCAATGACTGATGCTTTGGCTTTAGAGCGGGTTTCTTGGCGCGCAGTGGGTGCAGATTGTTTGGTGGAAGGCTATTTGAAAATTAAAGATTGAAAGTTAAAAGTGAGTCTTTCTAGTTTTTGATTTTTAACTCCTTTTATGGTTGAAATTCTGATTTGGAGTTTGATGGTTGGCAGTCTCGGCTTGGAGGCGGCGCTCGCGGGTGTATTGGTGAGCCGCGAGCAATTGGCTGCGTGGCAAAAATACAATGAGGAGGAGGAAGTTTTGACTCGGTACGAATCTCAAGAAGATAATTTTAATGCGCCTGAAAATGCGCCATCCAATGGCAATCCCAAACCCGCTCCTAATGCTGTTGATTTGACGGTTTGGGAGTACAAGATTGTGCGGGCTAGCAACGATTTGTTTCGCAATCCTGCGATTTTTCACAAGCTGTGCCGCGAAGAGGCGGAGGTTGGCTGGATTTTGCTCGAAAAGCTCGATGACAGGCGGGTGCGGTTCAAACGTCCGATCGCGCTGCGGGACGCCCCGAGGCCTAATTTACCCACCTTTGACCCTTACCGCACTCATTACGGCCCGATATCGAATGCGATGAGTTGGGCTGCGGCGATCGTGTTTCTGAGTGCGATCGTGCTTCCCGCTGTTTTGGGCTATGCTTTGGTGTCTACTACTCTAACCAGAAGTCGCTCTAATTGGCCTCCGGCACCTGTTCAATCTTTGCCCTCTCCCAGGGGGTAAGAAACTAATAAGTGAAATATCGGCCCACTGGAAGATGGAAGATGGAAGAGAGAATTGTTTGTTTTAATATCAAGTACGGTCAAAAATTTATAATTAGGTTTGTAGTGAGGACTTAAGTCTTCTCTTCTCTTAAGAGGGTGACAACAAACAATTATATTATAAGTCATTAACCGGACAGTATCTAACTGACAAACCCGCAGAATTATTTAATTATAAATTTTTCTTTAATTCTGCATTCTGTCTTCCACCTTCTGATTTGGACTGCCTTCGAGTGTAAACCCTCATGTCATAGAAGCGGCGTGGGAGAAGGAGCGGAAAGCAATCTCAAGTCATAATTTGTATCGCCTTGAAATTGAGAAACGCGGACGAAATAAATCCCCGCAGGTAAAGGCCCATTGCTGACAATCGTTTCTGAAGCCGTGCTTAAATTGTTAGACGAAGCAATCAGATCGTCTGATCCAACTGCGCCGTTGCCGTTGATATCTTGAATTAATTCAACATCAACATCTGCACTCAAACCGTCAACAGTTACACTGAAAAGGCTGGGAGTATTAAGGATAAAACTGTAAATGTCGGCTGGTTCAGCAGCTCCCACAAAATCGCTCGCCGTTTGAATTTCTGTCAGAATGCCCAGGCTTTTTGCCGCGTTCAAATTGTCTGCGGGATCGGGGATAATGCTTAACAGTCCTTCTTGTTGACCGAATTGAATGTAGTGGTCGATCGCACTTTTAACTGCGCCGCTATTGACTGCTGCTCCTACCAGCGGATATTTTTCTAGATAAAAGCTGGGATCGAAGAAAACGCTGGCTTTGCGGTTTTCTAATTGACCGACTTTGAAGTAGTGTTCAAATGGGGTAAATTGATTGGTTTGGACTGCTGTCTGAACATCTGGGTTGCTTGCTAAATAGAAACCAACATCGAAGAAAGGGTTGGGATTGCGTCGTTCAAATTGACCGAATCTGATAAAGTGATCGGCGCCTGAAAAACCGTTGAGTTTCGCTGATGTCGCTACATCTGTATTGGTGTCTAAATAATAGCTGGCGTCGAACAGGGCATTGGGGTCGCGATTTTCAAATTTGCCAATTTTTCGGTAGTGATCGAAGGGACTCGATACCGTGCCTCTGGCAACTGCTACGGCGACATCTGGGTTGTTTTCGAGATAAAATTTGCTGTCGAACAGTGTTCTGAGGGTTAGCATTATTAAAAAAATCTCTCTGGACTTTAGTCTGGAAAGTGGACGATCGAGAATCCAGTTTACATCAAAGTTTTGTTTTGTGAGGATGTCTTAATTATGGCTAAATCTGGACTGATGGCAATGCTGCGCCGCGCTGCGAGTATTGCTCAGAAATCAAGGGAAACGGGCATTCCGGCTGATGAACTGCTGGGGATGCTGAGCGCTGGCATTCCCAATTCTCCCATATCTCGGCGTCGCTTGCTGCACGGGGGCTTAGCTGCTGTGGGGGCTGTCGCTGCTGTGACTTTTACCAGGGAGGGAGGGGGAGCTTTTGCTCAACAGGGCGGACGATCGCCCATTTTGGTTGTGGGTGCGGGAATTGCGGGTTTGACGGCGGCTTATCGCTTGCGCCAAGCGGGCGTGCGCGCCGATATAATCGAGGCAACTAACCGCGTGGGGGGGCGGATACGCACTATTCCCAAGGTGGCTGGAACGCTGATTCCGGCAGAGTTGGGGGGAGAATTTATTGACACCGGCCACACTAATTTAATCTCGCTGGCGTCGGAATTGGGTTTGCGGGCGATCGACTTAGCCCAAGTGCAGAGTGGACTGGTGAAGGATACTTTTTTCTTTCAAGGGCGCCGCTTTTCTCTTGAGCAAATAATCGCAGATTTTGCGCCGCTAGCGAGTAAAATTACTGCTGATTTGGAGACGGTTGGCGATGAAATTAGCTATCTTGATTTTACGGAAGCAGCGGAAAGATTGGACAATCTTTCGATCGCTGAATATGTAGACCAAGCTGAGACTAGCACGATTGTCCGGCAGTTACTCCGCATTGCTTACACGACTGAATACGGTCGAGATCCTGAAGAACAGTCGGCGTTAAATCTGCTGTTTTTAATCGGTTCTGAGGCGGGCAGTTTTGAATTGTACGGCAACAGCGATGAGCGTTATCAAATTGACGGCGGTAATAGTCAAATTATCAACCGTTTGGCGGGTCAATTGTCTGGTTCGATCGAGGCGGGGACGGTTTTGGAAGCGATTACTCTTTTGCCTGATGGCCGCTATCGGGTAAATTTGCGATCGGGACAAAGCGCGTTCGAGCGCACTTACGAGCGAGTTTTATTAACTTTGCCGTTCAGCACTCTGCGAGACGTTAGAATTAACGTACCTTTGCCCCAACCAAAGCGCAGGGCGATCGAGCAGTTGGGTTACGGTACTAATTCTAAGTTAATTACTGGCTACCGCAGCCGAATTTGGCGAGAACTTTATCGCTCGACTGCTTCTGTTTATAGCGATTTAGGATTCCAGAATACCTGGGAAGCTACGCCTTTCGCCCCTACTCCTAACGGTTTAGTTACTAATTTTACAGGAGGAAAGCAGGGTTTGTCGATCGGTGCCGGAACTCCCGAAGACCAAGCACAAAGATTTTTGAACCAATTTGAAAGAGTTTTTCCCGGAGTGAGAAATTTGCGATCGGGCAAAGCTGTGCGAGCTTATTGGCCGGGAGAACGCTTTTTCAAAGGTTCTTATGCCTGCTATTTAGTGGGACAGTGGACACAAATGTACGGCGTTGAAGGCGAACGAGTTGGCAATTTATATTTTGCCGGGGAACACACTTCGCTGGAAAATCAAGGTTACATGGAAGGCGGTTGCGAAACTGGACAAAGGGCGGCTGTTGAAATTTTGCAAGACTTAGGTTTGATACCTTCTGCTGATGCTTTGAATGCTCGAACAGCGAGTAATTTGAACAATCGCCGTCCTAGCCGGAAAGTTCCCGGAGCGCGGAATCTTAGGAATAGAAAGCCGAGTATTAGATAATCTCGGAAGGTGCTTATCTAATTCTTGTGTGGTGGCTTTGAGCAACGCGCATCTAATTCTTGTGGTGTGGCTTTGAGCCACGCACATCTAATTCTTGTGGGGTGGGCTTCTAGCCCGCCCGAAAAATTAAATTAGTTATAACATCCACCCTACATAGAGATATGCAAAGGTAAAATTTATGTGAATTATATTGTACCACTTTTGCCAAAAAACATGATTATTTTACCTTTAACCCTAGCTTTATCTAGTTTGCTAATGTCGCCAATATCGGCTCGCCCTTTGCTTACAGACTTTACAAATACAATGGCTCAAAATTTCCCAGTTGACGAGCCGTTTTGCTACATGAAAACCCCCGACGGCAAAACAGTAGACTTGGGCAAGTTATGCGAGAAACAGCCATCTTTAGGAACTTCCCAAACTTGCATTCCCGGTGCCAACATTGCTGCGAAAGTGTCAATTGCGACGACTAATTATGACGGCAACTTTTTCAGCGGTCAAGTCCTTAATCAAGGCTGCAAAATAATCAAGAATGTCAAAGTCAATTATGAAGTTTTGGACGAGTCAGGCAATTTAATTGACAACGGATTTATCTACGCTGAACCAGTTACTCTTGCACCCGGACAGTCAGCCGCCTTTCGGGGCGAAGTTGTCGCGGGGGCTAAGGTACAGGCTACTCATGCCGACGGTCAAGAATGATTGTTGAGACTTGCCCGATCGCTGATATCATGTTTTGGCTCAGATATCTGTAAAAACAGAACTTGCAGAGGTAAAATATCTTGAAAACTCGATCGACATACTGGCAAATCTTACCCTACCTCCGTCCCCAAAAACAAACCATTGGTAAAGCATTAGCTTGTACCGTAGTATTTACCATATTTTGGCCGATTATAGCGTGGCTGGTTGGCGAAACAGCCAAATTTATAGGTAAAGGAGATTTAAAAGGGTTTGCTCAAATTGCTGCACTCAGCGCCATTATCTTTCTAATTCGCGGTACAGCCCAGTACGGTCAAGATACGCTGATGGCAAAAGCTGCTTTGACTATTGCTTTAGAAATTCGCAAAAAAGTCTACTCCCACCTGCAAAAACTCAATATCGGCTACTTTGAAACCGCCAAAACCGGAGATTTATCCTACCGCCTCACCGAAGATATTGACCGCATTGGCGAAGTTGTAAATAAATTTTTTCATCAGTTTATTCCTTGTGTTTTGCAGCTAATTGCCGTCCTGGGATATATGATTTATCTCAACTGGCAATTAACTCTAGGTGCATTAATTATTGCACCACTGATGGCTATTTTAATTGGCTGGTTTGGCGAAAGACTGCTAAGTTACTCGCGGCAAAGTCAAAATCGCATCTCTGATTTATCCGCTTTGCTGACAGAAGTATTCAGCGGCATTCGTTTAATCAAAGCATTTGTGGCTGAAGACTACGAAATTGCCCGCTTTGCAGAAGAAGCAGAACAAAACCGCCGCGCTAAGTATCTGTCAGAAAGAGTAAAAGCACTTCAGTTCGTTGTAGTTGGCTTTCTGGAAGCGATGAGCGTGATTTTGCTCTTTTTCCTGGGAGGTTGGCAAATTTCTCAAGGAAATCTCACAGGTACTCAATTTATAAGTTATATCGCAGGGGTGGCACTTTTAATTGACCCCATTGCTATCACAACTGCTAATTACGGAGATTTTAAGCAGGGAGAAGCTTCTAGCGATCGCATTTTTGAATTATTAGCAATTGAACCCGCTGTAGTCGAAAAATCGGGTGCCATTGAACTTCCCCACGTTAGCGGAAAAGTCGAATACCGCAATATTAATTTTGCCTATAACTCGGAGACACCGATTCTGCAAAACATGAGTTTGTTAGTGCTGCCCGGAGAGATGATTGCTCTCGTGGGTGCATCCGGTGCGGGTAAAACTACTTTAGTAAATTTGCTACCCAGATTTTACGATCCGCAAGCGGGACAGATTTTAATTGACGGGATTGATATTCAAGATGTCACCTTAAATACTTTGCGGAGGCAAATCGGAATTGTACCGCAAGAAACGATTTTATTTTCGGGTACAATTGCTCAAAATATCGCTTTTGGGCGATCTTATTATGAACTGAAAGATGTTCAAAAAGCTGCGGAGATTGCTAACGCTCATCAATTCATTAGTGAGTTTCCCGACGGCTATCAAACTTGGGTAGGAGAAAGGGGTGTAAATTTATCTGGGGGACAGAAACAAAGAATTGCGATCGCCCGTGCAGTTTTGCTTGATCCCAGAATATTGATTTTGGATGAAGCGACATCGGCGCTGGATTCGGAATCCGAAGGTTTAGTGCAAGAAGCGCTGGAAAGATTGATGCGCGATCGCACGGTGTTTATTATCGCGCACCGCTTGGCTACTGTGCGGAGAGCCGATCGCATTTTAGTGTTGGAAAAAGGCAGAATTGTGGAATCTGGGACGCACGAGGAGTTGCTGGAAAAGGGATCTCGCTATGCTGGCTACTACGCTCAACAGTTTAGTCAGTAGGCTACGTTATTTCCTCCTTTCTAGGCTCTGCCTTTCTACGTTTGCAGTAAAAACGTCCGGCCTCAAAGTTTGGGGAATCAGGACGGACGTTCTTACTAAAAAATAGTTCTAATTTTTTTTTAGGTGGTTATATTCCACTAAAAGCTTAGCACATTACCTGAGAAATGACAATTTTTAATCGCAGTAAAAACTCTTCAAGATAGGGGTAAAACCCGCTTTATCATTACTTGTTATAGCCGATAAAGCCGAGTTAAAATATAGATAACTAACAAATAAAACTTGCTATCTATGAAAATACAATCTTCTGTCTTAGTCCACCTGGGATTTGGCAAATATGTACGCTCCGATCGAGTAACAGCAGTAATACCAATTGAAGAAGAACGGGGGCCTGGTCGGCGCACTTTCGTGCACGTAGACGGCGAAGCAGACCCGATCGTTGCGTCGCGCGCGGAAGATACAATTGTTCGCGATTTGGTGCAGGAACCGCGCGAAATAACTCAAGCTCGGCAGCAACAAGAGATTCTGCAAGATTTGCTGGCAGATTTGAGCAATGTTAACGTCACCGTGCGCCGCATCAGCCGTGATGAAGGTGGACTCGATCTCGAACGTTTGGAGCGCCGCATTCGCCAAATTTTAGACGCCTAAAAAAGAAAGACCGCCCAGGCGGTCTTTCTTTTTGTTTGTGTCGCTAAAAATTTTAAGTTACGGGTTTCAATGTAATTTCGATGTCCGCTAAACCGGTGAGTTTTTCCACCGCTTGCTCTTCTTCAACTCGCGGTACAAAAATAGTTAAACCCCCCGGAACACACTCAATACAAACCGGAGTCATGCCGATGATTTCGCCGTCTACAACCACTTTTTGAGGCGGCTCGGCACTAATTGTTACTTTTTTTGCCCGCAAATAACCGATGTCGTCGCGATCTGTAGGATTGCCGCTCAAAGCTGTTTGCAATAGGTGATAAGAAGCTGCGATCGCCCCAGCTTTATTCTGAGGCGCCACCAGCGTTACGTCCAGCAAGCCGTCATCAAAAATAATCCCTGCCGGGCCTTGAGCTAAAATGGAAGTAGGTGGCGCTGCATTCGCCACTGTCACCGCCACAGCAGTAAGGCTGATAATTCTATCTTCGGTTTCGATTTCCGCTTCAAATCTTTCTAAATTGTTTAACTGTTTAATTCCTGATAGAATGTAAGCCAGCATTCCCCAGCGATTCTTCATTTCGCGATCGGCTAGTTCGACAGTTTCTGCCTCAAAGCCCACTCCAGCTAACAAAACCATCGGCATTTCACCGTTGCAAGTCGCCGCATCCACCACCCGCGTCAACCCTCCCAAAATATTTTCGCAGGCGGCTTCAATTGTATTCGGAATGTCTAAAGCATTAGCAAAAGCATTAGCAGTTCCCCGCGAAATAATTCCTAAAGGAATATTTGTGCTGACAATTGCCCCAGCAACAGCAGATAATGTGCCGTCGCCCCCGCAAGCAATAATTGCCTCAACTCCCCTAGCAACAGCTTCGCGGGCGATTTGATCCGCGTCTAATTCTGGGGTTGTCAGCCGAATGTCTAAGTCAATAAAAGGCTCTAAAAGTTCCTGAATTCTAGCTAAGTCTTGGTCGGGGTCGCTGTGGCCAGCGACGGGATTGAAAATTAGGCAAGCTGAACGTTCCATATTTGGTAATTGGTAATGGGTAATTGGTAAGGACTCATTGATAATATTATGTCCGGTAAATCGCCAACAATCAAATTGGTTTGTAGTGAGAACTTCAGTTCTCATCAAACTCGATTAAACTGAAGTTCTCGCTACAAACCTAGAACGGTGCAGTATTTGTGGTAGAGCTTTAATTAAGACTTCACAAAAGTCCACTCTAAGACTTCGCGGGGAGCTTTGTGCAACGCTTCCTTGATTTCCTTGTTGCTGTCGAACTTGACTTTATCCAAAAGGCACGCTTCGACGTTCACCGTAAACTTATCTTCTTCAAAAGGCCAAGGAGTTACAGTCACGAGTTCGTTGCTGTGCTGTACAATATCGTAGCGCTTGCCGTCCGGGCCGACACTAATTTCTAAAGCTCGTTCTCCGGCGGGTAACTCGCGGCTGCAAAGAATTAATGATAGCCGATCGCACCACTGGAAAAAAGCATAAGCTGCCTTAGCATCTTCCTCGGAAATTTGCAAGTCTTTGCGCCATTTTTTTTGATTTTCCAGTTGCTCGTCCAAAAACTCGTCGAGTTCCTTCGACTCTCCCCGCTTTCCTTCATTGAGAAAGCTCATGTGCATAGAAATCAGCATTGCTACCCACCTACCGCGATATAGGGCATTCTGCGCCATGGCTTTAATTTTCGGCAGAGAAGTTTCCGTCTGCAAGGTAAAATCAAAGGGCGCGCCCGCTTCAGTCAAAATATTTTCTTCCCACTCTTTCTCCAAATCATCGTGATGGGAAATAGCCGCTATGGTTTCGTAGAGGCGAAGCGGAGATTTCGAGCGCTTCCACTGTCCGCCAAGTTGGGCCGCGAGTAAAGCGTGGGCGCGGTGGTAAATAATTTCCCAGCCGGTGGCGGTTAAGTTAGCAATCATTGAATTTTTCTCCTCAATTAAGTTGATACGAGTATTTTGTGCGAGCATTCGGCTCTCGATCCCCCCGGCGCCTTAAAAATGGGGGAACCGGAATCGGTCAAAGTCCACCTTTTTAAGGGCGATCGAGACTTACAGAAAAACGAAAGTTAAATCACAAAAGGTTCGATCGGGATATCCTGCCATTTCCCCTCAAATCGTTCGACAACCAAAGGTCGGATGCGGAACTTGGGGGGGCATCCGTCGAGAACATCAATCCGCAAACACGAATAAGGACGGCGTTTGTAGGAACCTTGACCGCTGCGGCCGACAAATAGCAAAGATTCCGCTACCCGCCGGCTGGCTGTTTCGGAACCCGACTGCCGCGCCAACCGATAAGCTTCAGGACTCAATGGTTCCTGCAACATCGGCCCTTCCGGGCGCTGGCGGCGGAGACTGTGGCCGCTTCCCCCGCAGACAATCCAATTAATGCCAGAGTCGCCGTGTCCAGTATTCCCAGTCCGCAGGTATTCCAAACAGTGAGCGTGGCCCGTCAGCACCAAATCTACTAGCGGACGCCCCCGCGCCACATCCCCAACTGCATCGGCCACCCCGTCGAGCACCTCGCGCAATCGCAACCGAACCGCCAAAGTTTGAGCTTGATTCCATTTTGTCGCCTCTGTCACGTAGGGGGGATGGTGCAGGTAAATTACCCGCCCCCGCACCTCGGAATCGCGCCAAGAGTTAATCAGCCTTTTTTTCAGCCATTCGAGCTGTTCAACGTCGGTGGCGGTTGTTTTGTCGGGGGACAGTTGTTTGTCAATATCCATCAACATTTCGTCAACTTGCTCTAATTTGGCGGCTAAGTCGTCTAGCTGTTCGGCTTCCTCGGGAATCTCGGGCTTGAGCCGATCGCACATTTCGAGCATTGCCAATTTTTCTTGTTCCAATTTCTGGCGATCGAGTTCCAAATTCTGGCGGCGAATGTCGCCCTGTTTGGTTTTCGGGATCGGTAAGGGCTCGTTGAAGGTGTTGGAGTCGAGGGCGAAGAAGTCGATGCCGCCGCTGCGGAAGGTATAGTAGCGGTTGGGTAAGCGGGTAAAGCGTCCGGGTTGGTAACGGATGCAGCGGCCTGTGCTGGTGCTGGCGGTGTAGTGGGCGTCTAGGTGGCGATCGAGTTCTCCCGGCATTTTGTGAGCTTGCAGGTAGTCGAGAAACGCTTTGGCGTAGGCATTTCCGCGATCGGAACCGTGCCAGCCAACATCGAGATCCAACTTGGAACCCAACAGCCGCCGCAGTGGCAAAGCTGTCGCTGACAGAATGCCGTAGACTATGGGCAAGTCGTAATAGTCGTGGTTTCCCGGTACGGGCAAAAACGGAAAATTAAACACCATGCGATCGTAGGCAATCCGGGAGGGATGCTCGCCGCCGACTATAAATTCTCGGTAGGGGCGAATAAAGTTTTGCAAGTAATATTCGCTGGAACCTACCAGATAAACTACATCGCCGGTGTGGAGGACGAAACGGCAAGTTTCGCGCTCCGAGACCATCAGTTCGGCAATCTGCCGCTGGGGATTGTAGCCGCGGTGATTGCCCGTGCCGCTGTCGCCTACGACTAAAAACGAAAACTCTGGAGAGTCGGTGGTTTGAGATTCCAAAACCATCCGAGTTTGGTCGATTCCCCGATCGACGATCGAGTGTTCTTGCCACCGCACCCGCTCTTTCATTTTGCGGATTTTGACTGTTATTTGCGGGTCGGAAACGAATTTCAATTCACCTCTTCTCCAAAATTGCTGAGTTCCTAGTTATTAATTTTGCAGCGATCGGGCGAGTTGTTACATCTCTCTAAAAGCTGAAAATCGAGGCGCGGGTACTCAGAAACCGGGTTTTTAGGAGAATACTGCCTGACAACTGACATATTGCACCATTTTCTTTAACCCGCCGGGGGTTGAAACCCCTGGCGGTTATTGGAACTGGTGCCACATCTTAGTTAAAACCGATAGGAACGGCCAAAAACTCGGTTATGAACGTTTTGATGTGATCGCCCCGTATCTAAACTAAAATAAGCGTTTGTACGAGGCGGTGCTGTTTGTTGTTGCCCAAGACGAGGGAATCTATCAACGACGTGGGAAGATAACACTAACAATGCCAGCCCGCTATACCCAACCCGAAAAACGCCTTTGGGAACCAGCCGACGAACTCTGGGCTAACTCTAAACTCAAGTCTTCGGAATATTCCGTCCCCGTTTTGGGGTTGGTTTTTCTGCTCTACGCTGACTCTAAGTTTGCCCTGGTTTCACAGCAAATAGCAGCGGGAAGTAGCAGGCGGCGCACGGTGGGTAAGCCTGATTACCAGGAACTCTTGGGCGCTTTATTTGCCGGAAACTGCGCGCGCATAATTATTTGATCGATCGCCCCGAAGCAGAGGATATTGGTGGGGCGATTAATGCGGCCATGAAGGCGATCGCAGATGAAAATGAGGAACTCGGCGGCGCTTTGCCTAGAAATCATAACAGCTTGGAAAAACCGATTTTGCGGGAGTTGTTGAAAATCTTAAATCGGATTCGCCGAAAGGATATTACTGAGGATGCCTTTGGGGAAATTTATCAGTATTTCCTAGGGAATTTTGCTCAGAAAGAAGGGCACAAAGGCGGAGAGTTTTTTACTCCAATTTTACTGGTAAAGCTGATTGTCGATGTAATAGAGCCGAATTACGGGCGAATTTTAGACCCGGCTTGTGGTGGGGGAATGCTGGTTTCGAGTGGCTCAATAAAAATTTGGGTTAAGAAAAAGGCATTACGAGAGAGTAATTCTCGCCATTTGCGGTTTGATTAGATTGAGAGTTAGAGCTTTAGTTTTACCTAGTTAATAGCTGACACAATTCTCAAAAAAACGAATAAATTAATCGATATTTATTCACCAGTTTTTCACTAAAATTGTTTCTAATCCTTATGCTGTCGTCAAATCGAGGTGAAATCAAGCCGCTGTGCAGATTATGTACAATTGATTCCCCGTAAGCCATTCAGCTTTGGCCCCGATGTCTAGTGTTTTTGCGAAATAGTTTTAACGTTCTCGACTGGAGGGATTAAACCCCATAATCCTTTCCTCGCCGCAACTATTGCCGAGGAGTGTTAAGGTTTTATTTTATAATCTTAATCAACACTCAAGTCATCGAACCACTGTAAAATCCGATTCCATGCCCACCACCGATCGCTATCAGCAAATTGATGCTGACAACGTTTACTACTGACATACCCAACATGACCGCCGTAGGGTGTCAGCACTAATTCTAAGGCTGGATTGTTCGCGCTAATAGCTTGCAACTCAGGGACAAGCATCGGGTCAAACATCGGATCATCTGCTGCATAAAGGATGAAAGTGGGTTTTTTGAGGTGAGGCAAAATGTTTAGAGCGCTGCTAGCGTCATAGTATTCTTCCACAGAGGAGAAACCTAACGGGCCAATTACCAGTTCATGGTCAAAGCCCCAAATGCTCTTGGCGCGTTCAATAGCGGCAGGATCGATCGCCCCCGGATGTGATGCGGCGATGTGTTTTGCTAGTTTTTTTAACTCTCGCGTGATCGCTTTTTCTAAAAATTTCCCCCACTCATCTTTAACTAGATAAGACAGAGAACGGTTTGAGTCCAAGCTGGGGCAAATTACTGCCGCGCCTGCTAGTTCTGACTCTTCAATCCCTAAGTCAGGCCCCCAATCTGCGATCGTCTGAGCTGATTTTACGGCCCACAAGGCTAATTGTCCGCCCAGGGAATAAGCCGTGAACCAAAAAGGGGCGGGACATCCCATTTCTTTAGCAGCGGCAGCAATCCGAACGAAATCTTCGCCTTCGTATAGGCCATCAGAAGTCAGGGTGGGAGAGAGTTGGGCAGTTTTGCCGTGAGCTCGCCAGTCAAATAATACCACTGCACAGCCTTGGGCATAGGCTTTACGGCCTAGTAGCTTCAGATACCATTGATTATCCAGATCGCCAGTAATGCCGTAAGTGCCGACAATGGTATATCGGGGATTTTCGGGGATGGCCACCCAGCCGAAAATCGGGACTCCACAGGCACCAGTAAAGATGTGTTCTCGGTAAGGGGGCTCTGGGTAAGGGATTGTCTTTTCCCAACCGCGACTAGCCCTTAATGCGGTGTACAACGTCATTAATAGGCCGTTGTTCAGCAGCCAAGGTGGAGTATAGGCAATGGTCATAAGCGAATGTCGGAAATGTCTGTCTCGTTGGTGGGATTTTTTTACTTGACAGGTTGGCTATTTTAGCGAATAACCCTGAAAACCGCAATACTTTTTGAGTAAATGCACTCAAGGGCGAAGTCAAGCCAAAATAATAAACAGGACTTACGTAGGCACGCTATATGTAGCGTGCCAGTGTTTAAGCGATCGCTCTCGATTGGTCTGTGGCCCAAAAGTTGTTCGGGATGGAATGAGAAGAGAATTTAAAGCAGGCTCAAGTTAAATATTTAGCGCAACCCCGAGTGCATTAATAGTTCCAGGAAGGACGAGCGTACCGCAAAAATTACCCGAAGCGAGGGCAAGGGATGATAAAATTCCGAAGCCGCAATTGTTGCCCGAACAATACAAAGCGATTGAGTCAGCAATTGATGATTTACCAGAGTACACTCCCATACCGGAAATTAACCACCAATGGACTCGTCATTCTGTTGAGTACATGGAAAGACTTGCTCAAGTTCCACCAGGCGGTTCTTTGTATGAAAGCTACGCCGATGCTTTCAAGCGACAGTATCCGGGAAAACCGAGTATGACTGTTAAAGAAAATCACGGTGGCACTCATATTCATCCTTATCTTAATCGCGTTATTTCAGCTCGCGAAATGGCTAGATTGCAAACTTTCCCGGATTCATTTATTTTTGAAGGTTCAATGAAAAAGGCAATGTGGCAAATTGGAAATGCCGTGCCGCCCCGTTTAGCAGAGTGTATCGGTTTTGCACTTATTCCATATTTGACTGATATTGCTGTGAACAAATTTAAGCAGCCTGAAATAATCGTTCTAGCTTCTTAGTTGCTGGTAATGGTTTACCTTCAGCTTGACAACTCTCGATTAGTAACTCCAGTACCTCTCGCGCATTGTAGATAGCTTCTTCATAAGAATCTCCGTGAGTTACTGGTTGCATTACATCCTCAAATTCGGGCAAAAATACGACAAAGCACCGATCTTCTTCTGACCATTGGATAACAACTGTATATTTCATAGTTCTGTCTCCTCTGCTTCGATTTGCCTAAGCGCCTCAAGTGTTTCATTGACTAACTTCTCTAAATATACTTTAGCATCATTGTCTTGCATCCCCTCCCAGATGTACAATAGGACGATCGCACTCCTCGACTCCAAGCGCGATCGATCCCTACACCCTGCCCCAAGTGGGCAACATCAGATAGAACGCAGTAAACAAATATAAAATGGAAGCAATACAACTGTCTTTATTCTCAAAAGAGGAAGAACCAATTCCTGCCAAAAAGCAGAAGAAAGCAAAATTAGGGCGTTACGAACGCATCCAACGCGAACTAGAAGCAAATGACTGCGACCCCTACAAGATATTCATTGATATTGAATCTCAGTCACTGCCAAAATCAGACTATACATTTGTCGATCTTTTTTGCGGTGCGGGTGGCATGACGCAAGGTTTATTGCAAGCAGGTTTTCGACCAGTAGCAAGTGTTGAAATTAATGCCATAGCCTCGGCAACTCACACAAAAAACTTTCCCGATTGCCATCACTTGTGCGACGATATAAAAAACTTAAATCCCCAAAAGTTGCTCGCTGAAATTGGTTCGCCAGAAGTTCATGTTGTTGTAGGCGGGCCGCCGTGTCAAGGCTTCTCAGTTGCAGGAAAACGCGACCCCAACGACCCTCGAAATCGCCTCTTTAGAGAGTTTGTCCGCGTTGTCTCTGAAATACGTCCTTGGTATGTTGTCATGGAAAATGTACCCGGAATATTGACTATACAAAAAGGAGCTGTTAAGCAAGCCATTTGCGAGGCTTTTCGGGAAATTGGCTATCCCCATATGTCAGTTGCTGTTCTGGAATCCGCAACCTATGGAGTCCCACAAATCCGCCCGCGAGCCATTTTTATAGCCAACAGATTTGGGATGCAAAATCCCTATCCCAAGCCGCAATTGTTACCCGAACAATACAAAGCGATTGAGTCAGCAATTGATGATTTACCAGAGTACACTCCCATACCGGAAATTAACCACCAATGGACTCGTCATTCTGTTGAGTACATGGAAAGACTTGCTAAAGTTCCACCAGGCGGTTCTTTGTATGAAAGCTACGCCGATGCTTTCAAGCGACAGTATCCGGGAAAACCGAGCATGACTGTTAAAGAAAATCACGGTGGCACTCATATTCATCCTTATCTTAATCGCGTTATTTCAGCTCGCGAAATGGCTAGATTACAAACTTTCCCGGATTCATTTATTTTTGAAGGTTCAATGAAAAAGGCAATGTGGCAAATTGGAAATGCCGTGCCGCCCCGTTTAGCAGAGTGTATCGGTTTTGCACTTATTCCATACTTGACTGATATTGCACTTAACAAACCTAGCATAGTTACTGTTAAACCTCTCGAACAGATTCAGCTAGTTTTTGATTGAGAGCATTTCGCCAAGTTTCAAAATCATACCAGCCACATCCTGTGCAGCCTTCCTCAGCCTCAGCGCCGCGCTGATGTATGGAAGGCCAGTCTTCGCCTCTTTCATACCAAAACTTGATTCCGAAAGGTGTGCCTCTTTTCCCTGTTTTGATGCAGCGTTCGCAACTTCGAGATTTTAGAAGATTGTGATTGCCTGAAGCATCTTTTTTGAGCAACTGAAACTTTGCCTTGATTTCAGATTCGCTCATAGATGCCAGGTGGGGTGGCTCATTATCTCCCCAACGCTCCATTGGGAATCTATGGTCAATTACTAACTCATGAGCTGCTCGTTTTCTCTGTTCGATTACATCTGTATAAAAGTAAACTTCGAGAATTCTTTTTACCAGAGAAGCGGGTATGTTAGCAGCAGAATTTGCTGATTTAATTTCTCCTGTCCACAAATCGCCCAAACGAGTTGCCTGACAAGTTTGACAGTATCTCTTTTCTGTTACAATAACCAGACCGGGGCGCTTCCTTGTTCCGCGCTGCAATCCCTGAATTCCGCCACCGCCAGCATATTGAGCTGATGCTATCTGTTTGCCTTCGCACTCCCGACAGTGCCATTTTTGGTCGGAGAGGAGATTAAAGACTTTGAATTGAGTTGAGTCTTGTTTTAATTGAGCTTTAATTGTGCTTGCTAAATCTTGATTGTTCACTCTACGTTTTCCGCTTCTATTTCTAGATTTTCGAGAAGATTGGAAACTGTTGTGCCCAAGCCGCTAGCTAGATTTGCAATTGCAGTTATGGACGGATTTCTGACTCCGCGTTCGACTCCAGATATATAGGTGCGGTCTAAATTAGCCCGCATTCCGAGCTCCTCTTGCGAAATTCCCAACGCTGTCCTGCGTTGCTTTACGAGATGACCTAAAGCACGCAGAATCTTCTGTTTCGATCGACTCATCTGCCAATTTTCAGTCTCTGCGGACTATCAGTCTACGGACGATGTGTCACATCTCTCGATCGCCCGATCGCCCGAAATTCCCCATCCCGACTCAAGAGGGATGCCTCGCAGATGTACAATAGGACGATCGCATTCCCCAAAACTCCCACCGTGATAGAGCGCTACACCTTGCCCGAAATGGGCAACATCTGGACTGAAACCGCCAAACTGAAAAGCTGGCTGCAAGTAGAAATCGCTGTCTGCGAAGCTCAAGCCGAACTCGGCTACATCCCCGCCGCCGCAGTCGAAGAAATCAAAGCTAAGGCTAATTTTGACCCGAAACGAGTCCTCGAAATTGAAGCCGAAGTCCGCCACGACATGATCGCTTTCTTGACAAATGTCAACGAATATGTAGGCGATGCCGGACGCTACATCCACCTCGGCTTAACCAGTTCCGATGTGCTCGATACCGCTTTGGCGCTGCAATTAGTCGCTAGCGTCAATATCTTGTTAGAACGTGTCGAAGAATTGAGTCAAGCTATTCGCTATCAGGCTCAACAGCATCGCAATACCGTCATGGTTGGTCGATCGCACGGAATTCACGCCGAACCCATCACCTTTGGCTTTAAACTAGCAGGATGGCTGGCAGAAGTCTTTCGCAACCGCGACCGATTAGTGAATTTGCAATCGTCGATTGCAGTGGGCAAAATCTCCGGCGCAGTCGGAACCTATGCTAATATTGACCCGCGAATTGAAGCGATCGCCTGTCAAAACCTCGGACTCGAACCGGATACCGCATCGACTCAAGTCATTTCGCGCGATCGACACGCCGAATACGTCCAAACCTTAGCACTCTTAGCAGCATCGATCGAGCGTTTTGCAGTAGAAATCCGCAACCTGCAACGCACCGACGTTCTCGAAGTCGAAGAATTCTTTTCCAAAGGGCAAAAAGGCTCATCCGCCATGCCCCACAAACGCAACCCGATTCGATCGGAAAGACTCACAGGGATGGCGAGAATTGTCCGCGCCAACGCCGTCGCAGCCTTAGAAAACGTTGCACTTTGGCACGAAAGAGACATCTCTCACAGTTCCGTAGAACGGATGATTTTGCCCGACAGTTCTACAGTAACTCACTTCATGTTAGTAGAAACCACAGACTTAGTAAAACACCTGCTAGTCTATCCCGAAAATATGAAGCGAAACATGAACCTTTACGGCGGAGTCATCTTCAGCCAGCGCGTGATGTTAGCTTTAGTAGAAAAAGGCACCAGTCGCGAAGACGCCTACAAAATTGTGCAATCTTGTGCTCACGAAGCGTGGAACAAACCGGGCGGCAATTTCTACAATTTAATTGCTAAGGACGATCGGGTAACAGCTAAGATGACTACCAAAGAAATTGATGATTGTTTCGATCCGCAGTATCAATTGAGGCACTTAGATTTAGTGTATCAGCGCTTGGGAATTTGAGGACAATTAACAATTAAAAATGACTCAGAGAGAGAAGAGAGCGAGCGTTCTCGCGCTTGTCCCACAGTCCGCCGGGGGTTTTAACCCCCGTCTCATAGCTAAAGTCGGTTAAAACCGACTGAAAGACTCATAAAATAAAAGTTTTAGACAAATATTTCAGTCCTCTTCAGAGGACTTTAGCTATGAGACAGGGGTTTCAACCCCTGTCGGTCTGGCGGGCTGGCAGACAACATGAAAAACGCGAAAATTCCCCAAGTTATGAAATGTAAAAAGTCTATTAAATATCCACTTAACAGAGCTATGAAATTAAACCGATTTACAAAATATTTAATTGTATTCGCTCTAATATTACTATCTACAACCACACTGAGTTATACAACATCTATTCGCGCCCAGGAGCCGCCACAAGTGCAAACTACCCAACCAGAACCAAACCCAGTAGTACCTGAAAGTATTTTCATGAGTCAACTTCCCCGTTCCGCGCGACTGGTTGACATCCGCACCGTAAATCCCAACATTCGCCTCGATATCCGATACGCCACTACTAACAATTTCTTGAAACGAAAGCTTTACCCTATATCGAAATGCGCTTTGAGAAGTTCTGTTGCTCAACAGTTAGGGCTAGTTCAAACAGATTTGGAAAAAATCGGATTGGGTTTGAAAGTTTACGATTGCTACAGGCCTTTCTCTGTCACTAAGCAAATGTGGCAAGCTTGGCCAGATCCGCGCTATGTTGCTAATCCTGCTAGGGGTTCGCGGCACAATCGCGGTGCTGCTATTGATTTGACTTTAGTCGATCGCACGGGCAAAGAATTAGAAATGCCCACACCTTACGATGATTTTACCGAAAAAGCTCACGGAGATTATCAAGGCGGCAGCGCGGAATCTCGGAAAAATCGTCAAGTGCTTAAGAATGCGATGAAAAAACACGGATTTATCGGTATCACAACTGAATGGTGGCACTTTGATTCGGAAGATTGGCAGAAATTTGCGATTCTTGATATCTCGCTTTCCGAGATTCCTTAATTCTACTATTTATTAAAAGTCGCCGATTGGGAGAAGACAAGGCACTGCTTTATCCCTACTGATCTCAGGAAAATTATCGCAATTCAACAGAAAATTCGTATTCGTATCCCCGGAAATTTGAGTCTAATTGTAATGTGTAATTGCCTGTGACTGGCACTTTTCCAGTCCACTCTGTTTCATTGCCTTGATAAGGATCTCCGGCTAAAAGTTTGCCACGAGGAGTTATAATTTGCGGGAAAACTTCTTGCCGATTCCTAACAGTCATTGTTTGACCTTTTCTAGCACGAATCCGGTAAGAGTGGCTGCCGCCGCCGATAATTCGACCTTTGACGATCGCCTCATCTCCTCCCGGCAGAAAATTAATCTGCTGGTTGACGTTAGAACAACTACTTTCGGTGCGGTTTTTGGCAATCCAACCGGGCGGATCGGTAATTCGCAGCCAACCGTTTTGTTCTTCAGCAACTGAAACAAAGGTATTATTTTTCAGTTTTCCTACTATGTTGCTGCCCCTTACCTGTGGGATCGATCGCACATTTAGCGGTGGATTCGGATCGCTGACTACAGCCTGGCTGATTTTGCAACCGGAATTTAGCGGTGTGACAACTACTGGCTCAACTTTTGGCGGGGAGACTCCTGCAACTAGCGAGGATTGAACAGCCGGGGTTTTTGCAGGTTGGGGTGGGGATTTCGGAGATTCTGCAGCCTGGGTTTGTGCTTGCAGAGATTTTGGTGGTCGAGATTCAGCGTTGTTCGTCGGCCCTGCAATCTGGTTTCTGGTGGATGCCGGGGATTCTGCAAGGGGAAGATCGGATTGTTTCATGGCACCCGACTGTATAGTTGCAACAGCCACTCCCACCGCTGTTGCCAGTCCTGCTAAGCTGACTGTGATGATTTGACCCTTAGTAAATGACATAAAAAACCCTCTCTGTATCTATACTAATAATTTTTGTTTGGGAGTTGGGGCGATCGCCAGTTAATTTATGTGGAAATACCTAGTGCGGGCCACAGGGTCAGGATTTTTATATAAAATTTCCGATCCATAAGTGCCGCAATAATTTGAGTCAATAATATATACTGGACGCCTATACTGATGGTAATCTTGCTCTGGGTTATTTGCGCGCAAATTTGCGAAGGTAAGCGTTCAGCGCGAGGTACATAAAATGTCAAAATTGATTCCTCTGAGATTACAACCGCCTCGCGATCGATTGTTGGAAGAGGTAAAGCAGGAAGTCCAAGCAGGGCTCGCGCAGTCTTTGCACGCCGCTGTACTGGCTAACCTCAGTCAAGACTCGTCGCCTCTTGGTGTTAACCGCTGTTGGGATGTGGAAGTGAAAGCGGGCAACCGTCCGAGTTTTCGGCTTCCTCCCAAAGCCAGCATGGCTAAAGTGTTCGATCGCAGCGGCGGCAAATTGGTAATTTTGGGAGCCACGGGTGCAGGCAAAACTACGACGCTGCTAGAATTAGCTCGGGTGTTAATTTCCCGCGCCCAAAAAGATGCTAGTTTGCCAGTACCAGTGCTGTTTGAACTCGGATCGTGGAAAGCAGAATCCGGGGCGATCGCAGATTGGTTAATTGCTCAACTTCAGTTCAAATACGGCATCTCTCCTGCTGTCGGCAAAAAATGGGTCGCCGAACAAAAATTGCTACCTCTCCTCGACGGATTGGACGAAGTGGAAACCCACCGCCAAAATATCTGCATTCAAGCAATCAATCAGTTTGTTGAAAGCGAATTTAAACCCAAACATTTAGTAGCTTGCAGCAGTTTTGAAGCTTACAAAAACTGCGATACTAGATTTCGCCTGCAAGCAGCGGTTTTATTGAAACCTTTAACAGAAAGTCAAATTCAAAATTATCTGCTAGAAGCTAGAAGCCGCGAACTTTGGTACAGCATAGAGCGCGAGCCGGAGTTGTTGAAATTGGCAAAAGTCCCCTTGCTTTTGAGCATGATGGCTCTGGCTTACGACGATATTTTAATCGAAGCTTGGAAGCGCATAACTTCTGCCGAAGAACAGCGCAAATATCTCTTAACTGCCTATATTCGCCACCAAATCACTGGACAAGTCAAGCAGTATCCCAGAGGTAAAGAACTGCGGCCGGAACAAATTCGCCACTGGCTGGGATGGTTGGCCAGAAGAATGGAACAGCAAGGAATTCAAGAATTTTACCTCGATCGCATACCGTCTAGCTGGCTGCAAACAGCCCATGAACGGCGCAAGTATCAGTTTGGAGTTAAGCTGCTTGGCGGGCTGATTTGGGTGATTTTGGGATTAATTGCAAGCCTAGTCTCCGGGTCGATTTGGGGATTAATTGCGGGCGCTGTTGCTGCGGTAATTAGTGCTTTGTTGCCGGGACTTCCCGGGATTGAAAGTTTTATCTTGCGCCTCGTGCTGTGGTCGAACGGCTACATTCCTTGGGATTACAAGCGTTTTCTCGATGCTGCGACCGATCGCTTGTTGCTGCAAAAAACTGGCGATCGGCGTTATCGATTTATTCACGATTTATTGCAAAAACATTTTTCAGAGATATAAATGCCGGAACTTGACAAAAACAAATATAATGGATGTAACTGTGAAGGAGATTCCAATATTCGACAAGCAAAAGGAAACTCAATGACTGTAAAATTCATTCTGAGCGAATACGTTGACAAAGCAATGGCTCAGGCTATGTATGACAAACTTGAAGATCATAGCTTTGTTGGGAAAATTCCTGTTTGCAAGGGAGTCATCGCCTTTGGTTCAACTTTAAAAGAGTGTCAAAATGAGTTGCGCTCAACTTTGGAAGACTGGATTTTGCTAGGGTTGAAATTGCGACATCGAATGCCCGTCATTGACAATATTGATTTAAATCAGGAGCCTAGCCTTGAGCCGTTGGACACCTTGTAAGCGTCGAGAGTTCATCCAGAAATTACAACAGCTAGGCTTTTCGGGTCCTTTTTCTGGAAGTAAACACCAGTTTATGATTTATCAGGAGTATCGCTTAACGATTCCCTCTAATGATGAGTATTCTGTCCCTCAGCTACGGATGATGATTCGGGAGGCGGAGGAGATTATAGAAAGGCAAATTCCTCTTGAAGAATGGAATAGCTTGTGAACTACCACACACTCATCCTAAAAAAATGTTAGTGGTATTTTGGCCATTTGAAATAGCTGTTCCGCCGTAAATTCTAATCCCTCAAAAAGTGGCTCTTTTAATAGGGTATCTCCCCTATAAGTTGGCGGTGGTGCATCGGGGTAAAAAACTGTAATGCTTCTCGCCTTGCTATCTACTATCCAAACCCGCAATACCTTAGCATCTAAATAATCTCTCGCTTTAGCAGCTAACTGACCGAAAGTTTGTTCGGGTGAAATAATTTCTATGACTAATTCCGGGACTACAGGACAGGCTTCATCTTGATTCCAGTCAGGAGATAAGCGTTGGTAAGAAACATATAAAAGGTCTGGTACTGGCACCCTGTCTCGCCCCTGGCGGGTTAATTTCACCGCCCATTCTACACCAATTTCTCCCCGTTCGTCACCCCACTGTTCGAGGAGTTTTATTAGGCTTCTGGTGAGGCGAGAATGAAATTTTTTAGGTGACATTTTCGGTACTGCTTGCTCGTCAATAAGTTCGTAGGTAATATCGCCTTCTCCTTCGGGAAGAGTGAGAAACTCTTCCAGAGTGAGTTGAGTTTTTGTCTGGAGCATAATATTCCTCTGCGGTGGGCAGGCAAGTTAGTATTATTTTAACTTAAATATTCATTGACATAATACAAATGTTATGATAAAGATTGGCCAAGTCTCAGGTTTTAACTGTCAAATTTGCGATCGCCTCCTCATCCACACCCCCAAAAGGTTAAGATTCTAGTCTGACCCTCCTGCAATCATTGCTTAACCTCCTATGGCAGAAACCTTATTGTTCAACGCCCTCCGCGAGGCGTTAGACGAAGAAATGGCCCGCGACTCCGCCGTATTCGTACTCGGCGAAGACGTAGGTCAATACGGCGGTTCCTATAAAGTCACCAAAGACCTCTACAACAAATACGGCGAACTTAGAGTGCTCGACACCCCGATCGCCGAAAATAGCTTTACAGGCCTGGCAGTAGGCGCAGCAATGACGGGACTGCGGCCGGTCATCGAAGGCATGAACATGGGCTTTTTGCTGCTGGCCTTCAACCAAATTTCCAATAACGCCGGAATGCTGCGCTACACATCCGGCGGCAACTTCAAAATGCCAATGGTAATTCGCGGGCCAGGTGGCGTGGGCCGGCAACTCGGCGCGGAACACTCCCAGCGGTTAGAAGCATATTTCCAAGCTGTACCGGGTTTGAAAATAGTTGCCTGTTCGACTCCCTACAACGCCAAAGGACTCTTAAAATCAGCCATCCGCGACGATAACCCCGTTCTGTTTTTCGAGCACGTCCTTCTTTACAACCTCAAAGAAAATTTGCCAGAAACAGAATATTTAGTGCCGCTGGACAAAGCAGAAATTGTGCGATCGGGCAAAGATGTCACAATCGTGACATATTCGAGGATGCGGCACCACGTCATGCAAGCCGTACCCGCCCTGGTAAAAGAAGGTTACGATCCTGAAGTAATCGACCTAATTTCTCTCAAACCCCTGGACATGGAGACGATCGGCGCATCCATTCGCAAAACTCACAAAGTAATTATTGTAGAGGAGTGCATGAAAACAGGAGGCATCGGTGCCGAACTAATTGCTTCGATTAGCGATCGATTTTTTGACGAACTCGACGCACCAGTTTTGCGGTTGTCTTCACAAGATATTCCCACACCTTACAACGGTAATTTGGAAAGACTGACAATTGTCCAGCCTACTCAAATTGTCGAAGCCGTCCAAAAAATGGTAGCATTGCGAGTATAAATAGTCATCAGTCATTAGCCATTAGTCATTAGTTATCACTCTTTGGTTGTTCCCTAAAACTAACGATATTTGCCAGCCGGACATTAATGCTAAAACACGGATGCACAAATTGATTATTCCTTCCACCTAACTACTGACCAATGACTAATGACTAATGATGAATGACTAATGACTAATAATTAAGTATGCAAAAACAACGTTCCATATTAGCGCTAATTTTTGTTCTAATCATCGCCGCCATTACTGTAATAGTAACAATTCCGACGCGGCTGGGATTAGACTTGCAAGGAGGGTCGCAACTCACCATTCAAGTAAAAACTACCCCCACAATTCCCAAAATTGATCAGGGAATGTTAGAAGCAGTGCGGCGGATTGTCGAAAACCGGGTTAACGGTTTGGGTGTTTCCGAAGCATTAGTCCAAACAGTAGGAGAAGACCAAATTCTCGTGCAGTTGCCCGGAGTAAATGACCCGCAGCAAGCAGAACGAGTTTTGGGCGGCACGGCAAAGCTAGAATTTCTGGAACAACTGCCCGGAACAGAAACACAATTAGCGATTGAGAGGCAGTTGCAGCAGGAATTGCTGGTCAAACAAGAAGAATTGAAAATTAGCCCGAATGAGGCAGCTATTAAAGAAAATCAGGCTGCTTTGAAAAGAAGTAATGACGCGATCGCCAAACTCTTCAAAAGCACCGGCCTCGGTGGCGAAAACCTCAAAGACGCTCAACCTCAACCCTTGGCGGCTGGGAACAACTGGAACGTTGCTCTTGTTTTCGATACCAAAGGAGGCGAACTATTTGCCCAACTCACTAAAAATTTAGCCGGCACCGGACGCAGTATCGGTATTTTCCTAGACGAAAGAATGATCAGTTCTCCAGTCGTCGGCGTTGAATTTGCCCAAGCAGGAATTACTGGTGGAAGTGCCGTAATTCAAGGCAACTTTACAACGCAAGAAGCCAACGATTTGGCAGTGCAATTGCGGGGCGGTGCTTTGCCGGTGCCTGTCGAAATTGTAGAAAACCGTACGATTGGGGCTAGCTTGGGTAAAGACAGCATTCAAAGCAGTATTAACGCAGGTATAGGCGGCTTAGTTTTAGTCTTGATTTTCATGGTTGCCTACTATCGACTCCCCGGCGTAATTGCCAATATTGCGCTGTTAATTTATGCTCTGTTAACTTGGGCAGCTTTTGTGCTTTTGGGAGTGACATTAACGCTGCCGGGAATTGCTGGTTTTGTACTCAGCATCGGGATGGCCGTGGATGCTAACGTGCTGATTTTTGAGCGCACGCGGGAAGAGTTGCGGGCCGGGAAATCGCTTTATCGATCGGTCGAATCGGGTTTTTACCGCGCTTTTTCCAGCATTTTAGATGGCAACGTCACAACGGTTATTGCTTGTGTTGCTTTGTTCTGGTTGGGCGCTGGTTTAGTTAAAGGGTTTGCTGTAACTCTGGGATTGGGCGTAGTAGTGAGTATGTTTTCTGCTATTACTTGCAGCCGCACTCTACTTTTGGTAGTGTTGAGCTTTCCGGCGCTGCGAAAACCTCAGTGGTTCTGTCCCAATTTGTCGAAAACTGCTAATAGTTAACTGTTGTTATTAGTTATTAGTTATTAGTTATGTGTTAGTTAGCTGCTACTAATAACCAATAACCAATAACTACTGACTTCTTCCTTCAATCCGTTACATCCGTTACACAATCCGTTGCCGAACTTCCCTCTTCCTTCAAATTATGAAATTCAGTGTTATCAAACAACGATCGCTCTGGTGGAGTATTTCCGCCGCTATAATCCTTGCAGGTATAGTGTCGATGGCGATTTCTTGGACTCGTCCCGACATCCGCGCACCGCTGCGCCCCAGTTTAGATTTTATCGGCGGCACTCGGCTGCAATTTGAACTCGACTGCACGAAACCGGAAAATTGTAAACCCATCGATATTGCTGCTGTCCGCGAAGTCCTGGACGCCCAAGGTTTGGCAGGCAGCAGCATTCAAGTTATCGGCCAAGAACAGCGAGGTTTGTCGCTGCGAACGAAAACTTTGGATGTCGAACAGCGGACTAATTTGCAAACAGCTTTGAGCGAAAAGATAGGCGTTTTTGCTCCTCAATCTACTCAAATTGATACGGTTGGGCCTACCCTCGGTAAACAATTATTTACTTCGGGATTGTTGGCTTTATTTCTTTCCTTTGCTGGAATTACGGTTTATCTAACGTTCCGGTTTCAGTTGGATTACGCCTTTTTTGCTTTCGTTGCTCTGTTCCATGACGTGTTGGTTACTCTTGGTGTTTTCTCGTTTTTGGGTTTAGTTCAAGGAGTGGAAGTTGACAGTTTATTTGTGGTCGCGCTCTTGACAATCATCGGTTTTTCTGTTAACGATACAGTGGTAATTTACGATCGCGTGCGAGAAATAATCAAGCTAAATCCGGGACAGTCGATCGATCAAATTGTCGATGATGCTGTTATGCAGACCATGGGAAGGTCAATTAACACGACTTTTGCTACTCTCCTGACACTGTTTTCCATCTTTTTGTTTGGCGGCGAAACCCTCAAATACTTTGCTTTAGCATTGATTGTCGGCTTTATTGCGGGTGCGTATTCGAGTATTTTCATTGCCAGTACCCTGCTAGCTTGGTGGCGCAGTCGCACGGCCCACTCTATCCCCGTCCCCGCAGAAGGAATCAACCAGTCAGAGGAAGTTTAATTGTCATGGCTCATCAGTCATTAGTTATTAAGCTGCTGACTGCTGTTAACGGTTAACTCAGGACTAAGGCAAAAAAATGGTTTGACACGCCACTTATAGCGGTAAGCTGCGCGCTGGGTACCCTAAATACTAATGACTAATAACTAATGACTAATGACTAATGAAAGCGACGCAAATTTTCAAATTGAAGTCCAAAGGCTTCACAAACTAACAGTTTATGGCCGATGGTTAACTGTGATATTACTGTGGATTAGCGTCGGTTCTTTGAGCATTTGGGGTTTGCGCCGCGAAATCGCTTTGTGGTTAGAACACTTCACTTGGGCGGCGGTGCGCTACGGTTTATCTTTTAATCGCTGGCCAACTCTCGGTTTGGGTTTGTGCTTGGGAATGACTTTAGCAGTGCTAACTTGGCAAAGTCGCAATATGGTGCGAGGATTGCCCCACCGGGAAAAACAGGGTTTGGAACAACAAGTGCGCCGCATTCGCCAGCGTGGGCCGAGTCATCCTTTGTGGAAGTGGGTTTGCAAAGGTTCGCGGTAGCGATGGGCTTTTTTCTTTAGTTTCAAGCGAGAAAAACGAAAGTTTGACTCTTAAGCGGTTTCAACCGCCTAGTCCCTAACTTTTATTCCTTCTTCCTTCTTCCTTCTTTCTTATTCCTTCTTCCTTCTTTCTTCTTCCTTCTTTCTTCTTCCTTCTTCCTTCTTCCTTCTTCCTTCTGTTGTATCACGCAAAGCGAGGCAAAATATGTGTTACGGAAGACTGTTGAAGCGGAATTTCGATCGCAAATTCTGCTCCTTTTCCCGGTTCCGAAAAGCACTTCAATTCGCCGCCGTGTTGGTTGACAACAATTTCATAGCTAATCGACAGTCCCAAACCCGTTCCTTGGCCGACCGGCTTAGTAGTAAAAAAAGGGTCAAACAACCGCTTCCGAACATCTTCTGTCATCCCCGGGCCGTTGTCATAAATTTTAATTATTACCTTTTTTTTCTCAATTAACTCCGTGCGAATCCGAATCGTAGGAATCAGGCGGGTAGACTTAGAAACTGATGATTGAGTCTTTGTACAAGACTGCTTTTCCTCGCCGGATTGCGACTTGTTCGGGCTTTTTTTATCAACATTTTCGTGTTTGTTCGACTCAACAAGAGCGTAAATGGCATTAACTAAAATATTCATAAATACCTGATTGAGCTGTCCGGGGTAGCAGTGCACCAGCGGCAAGTCGCTGTATTCTTTGTGAATTTCTATCGCCTCCTGCCCCGGTTTCCCTTTAAGCTGGCTTTGCAAAAGCATAATCGTGCTGTTGATCCCTTCGTGAATGTTGACCTGCTTCATTTGAGCTTCGTCTAACCTGCAAAAATTCCGCAGCGACAAAACGATGTCGCGCACTCTTTCTGCACCTTGCTGCATAGAATTGAAGACTTTCGGCAAGTCTTCTAGCAAATAATCGAGTTCGATTTTTTCTGCTTCCGCTTCAATTGCTGCGATGGGTTCGGGACAGTGCTGTCGGTAAATGTCGAGCATCCGCATTAAACCTTGCGTGTACTCTTTAGCGTGGTGCAAATTGCTATAAATAAAGCCGATTGGATTGTTAATTTCATGAGCTACTCCTGCTACTAACTGCCCCAAAGAAGACATTTTCTCTGTTTGAATTAGTTGAGTTTGAGTGCGCTGAAGTTCCAGCAAGGCAAGTTCTAGCTGTTGGGCTTGATGTCTCAATTGCGCTTGCGACTCGCGCATCGCCACTGTTGATAACTCGTGAATTTGCAACTGAGAAAGCAGCAGTTGATGTACATCTAAAAGTTTGTAAGTTTCGGGTTCTACTTGTACTACAATGGGTTCGTGGATTAGTTCGGGCGATCGCTCCAAAGACTGCCGCACTGCCGTCATAATTGAGGTTTCGCGATCGAGAACCAACATATCCGTTTTAGTAAAACGGTAGAGTATAAACAAAGGCTGTTGAGAAAATAACTCCAAACTGTAGGGGCGGCTCATGTGTTCAAAATAACGCCGCCGCGAAATCATCCCTATAAACTTTCCTTGCTGAGTGATGATGATGCCGGGAACTAAAGGGTTTGCTTGAAAAATTTTAGCAACTTCGTTCCCCGCACACTCAGACTCTAGGAGAAAGTCGTACAGGGTTAATTCCTGTAGAGTCGATCGCAAACCAAGCGGTGATTTCAGGGGACTCAACCCGTCATTTTCATACACTGCTCCCTCCTTTGGTAATTGACCGTAGCGGTTGGCTGCTGGAGTATTGCTTACTATTTGTACTGCACTTTCTATTTTTTTTATAGCTATGAAATCAACTCTACTCGGCTCGCTCAAATTGAGTTAATTCAGCAGAATTTTTGGGATATTAAATCGTGCGGGTGTCACCCGAAACGCTATTGCAGGTTAGATTTGTTGAACAGCAGACACTCCTTTGAAACCTAATTATGTAGTAAATTTGACAGCTCCAAGATTCTACTAATCCGAATATAACAGTCATAACTATTTTTAATGTTTGATGACCTTAATTTGGTTCCGATTGATAGACATCTGCGACCTGTGGTAGTACATTTGGTATTACCCCTTGCGTAAAATTATATTACAATAAGACAAGAATAGCGACAAATTGGCTGCCGATCGCCCGATTTTAAAATTCAGGCAAAACAGGTTTCCGGCAATTGCCAATGAATCTCAATTGTCAGTTTTTTTGCACCAATGCCGATCGCACTCAACCCGGGGATTGTATTGTAGGTAGTCTTCCCGCCCGGGACAGCCGATTACGAGCAATTTGTCAAGTTCGGCAGCTTATACTTTACTCGCGTCGAGCCTGCAAAGCTTCACCGACGAATTTTTCCCAGCCGATGCTAAAGTTGTGCGATCGCAACTAAAACTCACATTCCACACATCCGCTTGATGTGCCTTAAAAGTTTACAGAAAAGTACCGTCGGGCCACGAACTTGAGATTCAAACTCGGTCGCTGGCCAATCCGACACGGAGAATCAAGAGGAAGCAGAAAGAAATAATTCTATTTTACCCGACTTTTCCCCAACTTCAACTTCAATTTGAGGAAGTTGGTTTGGTCACGATAATATTTCGATCATTATTATTTCTCCTCCCCCTTGATTTTAGGCAATTCTCATTAGAAACTCTAAGATGTTGATTTGAGGAACCTCGCGGGGTGGGGTTTGGTTGGGCGATCGCACTGAGCTAAATTGAAATGACATTTGAGGAAAGTAAGTGACGGTTTCCATGTGCGGTTTCCCGAAGTAGAGGTGGTAACTATATACACGGCGGGACGATCGTACTTTCAGTACAATGTCACTATTTCAATCGGTACACCTGTTGAGTCTGAGTCTCTGAGAGTGTGAAAGTCCCTTTAATCATTGGGCTGCCTGGATCAGAGGTTTTTGAAGAGTGGGGCGGTGCGAGGCCCAGAAGCAGACTGTTAACCAAGCGGCACTAGGGAAGTCGGCAGCTAGGGCCTACCGAGGAAGGATTTTAGGCGATCGCCGTTAAACATCAAGAGAAAAAAGCACGATCGCACCAACAGCAATATCACCCAAAAGAATGATTGATCGACAAAAAGTTACGTGTTATATTTCTAAATAATTCTATACAAAAATACTTTTACCTAAAAGGAGAACAAAAAATGGACACCCCTACAGAGCGCCTACAAGAACCGGTCGGGACAAGAGAACTCGAATCAATACCTGTATCTGAAAAAGTTTCTTCCCAAAAAGTTAGTGAGGTTAATTTTGAAACGACTCCTTTAGAAACCCCAGCTTATAGTAGTCAGCAAAAAATTAGCGTCGAGGAGGTGAAAATTAACGGCGACGATTTGGTTGCTAAAGTAAAAGAACTGATTCATGAAGGAAATATCCGCCGCATCATTATCAAAAATGAAGAGGGACGGATTTTGGTAGAAGTTCCTCTGACGGTCGGAGTAGTCGGTGGAGTCATCGGTGCGGCCTTGTTTCCAGTCATTGCAGCAGTAGGAGCGATAGGTGCATTAGTCGCTCACATGACTATCATCATTGAAAGAACCGAGTAAAAAAACTCAGTTGTTAGTAATAGCTGATGTCCGGTTAATTTCCCGTAATCAACCTTGTTGGTAGTGAGTAAGACCCTCCTCTCTTTATGAATGAGAGAAAGATGGCCTTTATTACTACTAACTTAATTGTGGTTATCTAACCGGACTTAAACAAACTTCAAGCGCAAACGGGCTGGGTAAGTAGCTGGCGATTAACCGTTACTACTCCCTTCAGTTTTTTCCCGATTTCTAGGATCTATTACCTTCCCAGTCTGGTTGTAAAGTTGCCACTTGTAACGGTGCAATGAATCATCTAAGATGAGGTTAAATCCTTGCCTGATCGTGGTTGGATGACACTGATTCATTACCTCCAAGTGGCGTTGATTCATTTCAGTGAATGACCAAGGCGCTGCGCTTAAAAAATGGTGTAATTTGTGGTAAGTTACTCGGACGGCGTGTGCCACCATCGGCGAGAGGTGGTTTGGCTCACTTTCTCCCAATAATTCGCCTAAATAGTTCCTAAACTCCCGTTTTTGGGCTTGATGACGAAAGATATCGTCAAATATTGGACACCATTTATAAAAGCAGGGGGGCATTGCGGCGGGGGTTGTCTCTTTCATTGCTCATCTTTTAAGTTTATATGCTTGCATAGCAAGTATATAAACTCATTTAGCCTGTATTTTTTGTTTAAGTCCGGCTAATCCTATTCCTTTGGAGGACTCAGACAATCACTCGGAGGGTAGAGCCTGGTTAATGCGTTGGTTAGTTAGATTCGATACAGATTAAGGAAAAGCCAAAAGTTCTCTAAACTGCCTAAGCATTAAGCTCTTAAGCATTTAAACTGGGTATGACTAAAACCCCCAAGGTTTACACATGAATCTTGACTGAATCTTGAGTGAATCTTGACTGCATCTTGAGTGAATCTTGGCTGAATCTTGACAGTGAATCGAAGTAAGTGATTTAAATGCTGAACAGCTTAGCTCAAGTTTTCAAACCAGAGCATCTCCTACAGACAAATATTTTTTGAATAGTTGTGGCGAAGATAATTATGAAACCTAACGAAGAAAATAGCTCTAGCCGTAAAATTCATCAAGAAGTTCACACAGATGCAACTAACGGTCACGTCAGTACAACCCGAACTACTACAAGTGTTCCGAGTACAACGGGGAAAGCTTCTAAAGAAGCAGCTCATCACCAAGGTTATGTACAGGGTGAAATGGCGGAAAACCACCGCCAACTTGGAGTCCAAGAAGTCCGCGATAATGAGAATGCAGGTCGTGGGTTACTGTTAGGGATTCTTCTTACTTCTTTGGCAGGCTTAGTTCTGGGCGGTGTATATTACTTCAATCGGGGTGAGGAGGCTCCTACTCCTACTGCTGCTCCTGTGATTGTTGTACCGAAAGCGAATCAACCTTCAGCAACACCTGCTCCGACTCGGACTATAGAGAGAGAAAAAACGATCATTCAAAAGATTGTTCCGGTTCCGGTTCAACCATCTCCAGTTCAAAAGGCTACGCCTGCTCCTCAACCAAGTCCAGCTCAAAAGGCAACTCCGGCTCCTCAACCAAGTCCGGCTCCCAATATCAATATTACAATTCCAAATTCACAGCAGCAAGCAGCACCGTCTCCATCTTCGCCGTCAAATAATACCAATACTACGGTTCCGACTCCGCAGGATGAGCCAGTTTCCACTCCGCCAACTCCAGCACCTGAGAGTTCAGCTACTCCATCTCCCACTCTAGATGAGGGCGCTCCTGGAGCAGGTACCAGCGGCGAAACTAATACGGAAAGCCAGAGCGATTCTAATCCTACGGGTACGGCTGTACCTGAGAGCAACTCTGGCGCAGAGGGTGCGACTGGTTCACCGCAATAGAAGTTGGATGTCGAATTAGCCCGCCAGGGGTTCAAACCCCAGACTCATAGCTAAAGTCCTTTAAAGAGGACTTTTTTTTATGGTTTAAACTGAGATCTTGCACCATTGTCAATAAGCCTCTTATGGGCGGGCTCTCCTGCCCACCCCACAAGAAAACTCATTTTTTGTGGGACAGGCCCGAAAGCCTGTTAAGCGAGAATGGTGCAACATCTCAGACTAGCCGGACATTGTGGCTCAACTCAAGAAACCTGGTTTCTGCGATGGAAAACGTTTTAAGATTGTGCCAACCTATCCTAAGAAACAGTTTGGTGAACTAATTTAACTTTCCCTAAAGCCGTCTTCCTGCTGTCAAAGAGTTTCATCACGCCGGAGGAGATGGTTTCGATGACATCGGGAGCGCAGTAAGAGAGAAACTCTTCGGAGGAAGTAGGATCTGCAAAAAACTCTTGAGCTTTCTTCAACAAGTTTTCAGTTTCAGCAAAGCCGATAGATTTGATAATAAACGTACCTACGGGAGAGTTTTTAATATCATAGCGAGATTCTTGATTTCGTCCTACTGCTAACAAATTTAAAACCTCTCTTTCTAACTGACTTTCTAATGGGTAGGCGCTCTGTTTTTTGGGCAAGTAATCCTCCAAAACCGCTGTTTTAGATCCGGGTGCGCGCAATTCTCCCATCATAGTTGAAAGCGGAATCTCGCGGCCCAAACGGTAGGAAAGAGCTTCTAAAATGGCGATAGTAATTAGCTTGATACCCAGATAAACTTTAGCAACGGCGATATTTTTCCGAGTTCTGGCAATCAGGTTAGCGTAGGTTTCATCGTCCGGCTCTTGCCTAAACTGCTGGAAAACCAGTTCGGGTGTGAGGAACTTCAAAAATCCTTCCATTTTTTGCAGAGACTTGCGATATTCGGCAACAGTATACAAATTGGCATTGCCCAATTCGTGGTTGGTTTCTGGCATCAAGTTCCAGGTATTGTCTAAGAAATTAGAGGAATTGGGAGAGGCAAAATTCTCTACATCCCGATTTGCTAACCTGACCGCTCGCTTGACAATTTCTACGGTTTGGGCCTCGCTCCATGCCAAGTTAAAATCGCGATTCGCACTTACCAAACGCTGGTGCAACAGTTCGATCGCGCTCAAACCACTGGGCGAAACCGGGCGAAAAGGAATAGTAGCCTCAATGCAAGCTGTTATCTCAGCGATCGTACTAGCTGGCAAAAAAGGCTCCAAACATTTGGCAGCAATAACGGCACTCAAAAATTCGTTTTGACCGGCAAACGGAGAGAGAGCCTTGCCGGGAATAAACCCAAAGACTGAGGCCACTAGGTGATACATGGCATCGTCGGGCAGTTCGCTTTCATCTCTAATAACTAACTGCGATCGCACCTCTTTGACAAACTGCGATGGCACCTCTTTGACAAAAGGACAAAGGGCGCTGCTAATATTGAAACTAACGCCCTGATCGACTTGCACGTACACGAGGTCGTGAAACAGCGCAGCCAGCACCTCGATCGGATCGACTGACCCCCCGACCTCAAAAATGTGTTCCGACGTGTGAAAGTAGCGCCAAGGCCCTCTCATCGTTTGAATGATTAGCTCAGCTATCTGCTCCAGCTTTGGAATGTCTACTCGACCTCCCAATTGCTCGATCGAGCTTACCAAGCAATCCAAGCACCGTTTTTGTTCTGCGAAAAGCTCCATTTACACACCTCCAGTGCATTCCCTGATTGTCTTGCGCTTGATTGCATGGTATCAAAACGCGCTGCGATCGTGCCATGATTCGTAACTCAAAAATTGCCAATTTTAGGGTGAAACAGGGAGAGGGGGCGAGGAAAAGAGGAAGAACGAGGAAGAGCGAGGGAGAGGGAGGGAGAGGGAGAGCGAGAAATTAAATATTAAAAATTCGGCCGTTGTGGAGATTAGGGCAACTTCGGCGATCGGTATCATAAATTACAGTAAATATGACAAAAAGTGGGTAAAAAATTGATGAATTTTTGATGAAATTATGAGGAATTTTTGACAAAAGCTGTGCCTGGGTAGCATTTACACCAGCTTCAAACTGCGGTGGTATAAATACTGCATCCGACCTCAGAATAAGATTCGTAGACCTGCTGATAAACCTCTTGACCTTTGGGCTGATACACTTTAGTTGAGTAGCTTTCGGGAAATCGATCTAAAGCTGCCTCGATCGCCACTTTAACTGCTGCCTTGGTTTGCTGTCGCCTCCCCCAATCTAATACTAACAGAACTTACACAACTGTGACCAGTGATCCTGGCATCATGCACCACCAAATCCGACAAAAAACATGGGGACATCGGGGCGTTTCACTGGCTCAATTAAATAATTGGACAACCTCAATCGAGCTTAAATACCTCCTTACTCCCTTAGTGCCTTTCTGCTGGGACTTCGTATGTTTAGAAGCGATTTCAATCGCCTAATCAATTGTTAGATTCCCACCTTCTTTCAGAAGTCGGGGCTCGGGGAGATGGTGTCTTTTGAGCCGCTGTTTACTGCATCCGATCGATCGTGCGATACTGCACCGCCTCCCCCACATGATTCGTTTTCAAGCTTTCATCCCCCGACAAATCAGCAATAGTTCTAGCAACCTTCAAAATGCGATCGCTCGCCCTCGCCGAAAGCCCCAACTTCCGAATCGCCATCTCCAATAAATTCCGAGAAGCCTCATCCAACTGACACCATCTGTTAATGTGACTGCTTTGCATCTCCGCATTACAGCGCAAACTAGATTCCGACTGAAAACGGCGAGTTGCGAGCTCTCGCGCCCGCTGCACCCTCACCCGCACCGGTTCCGACTCCTCCCCCGTCGGCTGTCGCGTAATTTCCTCGGGTTTCAAACGATTAACCGCCACTTGCAAATCAATCCGATCCATCAAAGGCCCCGAAAGTTTTGCCCAATATTGCTCCCTCTTTTGCGGCGAACAAGTACACTGTTGAATCGAATCGCCGTAATAACCGCAAGCGCAAGGATTCGTACTCGCAACTAAAGTGAATTGCGCCGGAAACATCACCGATTGTCTAGTTCTAGAAATCGTCACATAACCATCTTCCAGCGGTTGCCGCAAAAACTCCAAAACATCTCTTTTAAACTCAGTTAATTCATCCAAAAAAAGAATGCCGCGATGTGCTAAGGAAATTTCCCCCGGACGCGGAAAACTGCCGCCACCTACCAAAGAAGGGCCAGATGCCGAATGGTGAGGACTGCGAAAAGGTCGATCGCCCACCAAGCTTCCCTTATCCTTCAATAACCCAGCCACCGAATGAATTTGAGTTACATCCAAAGCTTCCTCAAAAGTCAGCGGCGGCAAAATACCCGGCAAACGCCTCGCCAACATCGTCTTACCGCTCCCTGGCGGCCCCACAAAAATTAAATTGTGTCCCCCCGCCGCCGCAATTTCCAAAGCCCGCCGCGCGTGAATTTGCCCCTTTACATCCTTTAAATCTAAACCCGGAAACCGCGTTTTTGCTAACTCTTCTCGACCGTTTACTTCTACAGGCGAATAAACTTCAGGATTGTTTAAAAAATCAGTAACAGCAAAAATATTCTCAAAACCATAAACAGATATTCCGTGCACCAAAGCCGCTTCCGGCGCGTTACCAGCCGGTACCACCAACCCCGAAATACCCATTTTTTGAGCAGCAGCGGCGATCGGCAAAACCCCAGCCACAGGCCGCAAACTCCCATCTAAAGAAAGTTCCCCTAAAAACAAATAATCTCCCAAAAGTTGACCGCTGACTTGTTCCGATGCTGCCAAAATGCCAATGGCGATCGGCAAATCAAAACTCGGCCCCTCCTTTCGCAAATCCGCCGGAGTCAAATTAATCACAATACTCCGCATGGGAAAAGCATATCCCGAATTTTTTAGCGTAGCCCTAACCCTTTCTTTAGCTTCTTGCACCGCAGAATCGGGCAATCCCACAACGACGATTTTTGGTAGCCCCCCTGACACATCAGCCTCAACACCCACCTTTACCGCGTCAATTCCAACGATCGATGCACTCCAAACCCTAGCAAGCATTTTTCTTTATCCTTAATTTGCCTGTCCCTGATTCATCATCTATTATGATTAACAATGACTAATGAATATCGGAAGAGGCAAGAAAAACTTTTCCTTGCCTCTTCTTTTTCTCCTCTTCCCTCTCTCCTGCTGGGTCTTCCCTCTTCCCTCTTCCCCTTCCCTCTTCCCACTTCCGCCTTCTTCCCTCTTCCCTCTTCCTTCTTCCCTCTTCCTTCTTCCTTCTTCCTTCTTCCTTCTTCCTTCTTCCTTCGTTAACACCCATGACAACTCAAGAAACGCTTTTCAGCAAAATCATCCGCAAAGAGATTCCAGCAGACATCGTTTATGAAGACGACTTGGCCCTCGCGTTCAGAGATATCCATCCGCAAGCACCCGTCCACATCCTAGTCATTCCCAAACAGCCTATTGCCAAATTAGCCGATGCCGAGTCGGGAGATCATGCTCTCATGGGACACTTGCTGCTGACTGTCAAACGGGTAGCAGAACAACTCGGACTTAGCAACGGCTATCGCGTCGTCATTAATAGCGGCAGCGACGGCGGCCAAACTGTAGACCACCTGCACCTTCACATTCTCGGCGGACGGCAGATGAAGTGGCCCCCAGGCTAAAGCCTAATTTTTACGCAGAACTTGCGGACTCATCCTCAGAAACCCGGTTGATTTCTATTGCCAAGCGCCTCAGAAACCGGGTTTCTTTTTTCGTCAATAAACCGGTGGATTGGAGATTATTGAGAATGTAGCGCGATCGCACTAGAAACCCGGTTTTCCCTATTCTCCCTATAAAAATTTCCCCTCGCAGAAGTCACCAATTATAGGTTAATAAATATTAAAAATTATCTCTTCAAGACTTAATTAACAGATATTTAGATAGAAAGAGAATCGACCTGAACAAAAATAATTAGCTCGAAGTGCTGGATTAACCTACCGATAATAAATTCAGTTCTTCAGGTCGCTATATTTAACGTGTTAGGGGGGTAATATTACTTTGTAAAAAACAATAAATATTTATCAAGAATCCAATTTTTGTAAATGTTTGTAAAATCTTTTAATTGTCAGCAGTAATCCCTTGGCAAACTTTAGTGAATGATGTTACTAATATAAGCGTGGGGCATCCCCACAACGAACCTTGAAAATTCAATTAAGCCATCATAAACCAAATGACAACAACCGTACAGCGTCGCGAAAGCGGCAACGTTTGGGAACGGTTCTGCGAGTGGGTAACTAGCACAGACAACCGCATTTATGTGGGTTGGTTCGGCGTCTTGATGATTCCCACCTTGCTGAGTGCCACCATCTGCTACATCATCGCCTTCATCGCTGCTCCTCCTGTGGACATCGACGGCATCCGCGAACCAGTTGCAGGTTCCTTGATGTACGGTAACAACATCATCACAGGTGCTGTTGTTCCTTCTTCAAACGCAATTGGTCTTCACTTCTACCCAATCTGGGAAGCAGCTTCCCTCGATGAGTGGTTGTACAACGGCGGCCCTTACCAATTGGTAATTTTCCACTTCCTGATCGGTGTATTTTGCTACATGGGTCGTGAATGGGAATTGTCCTACCGCTTAGGTATGCGTCCTTGGATCTGCGTCGCTTACTCTGCACCAGTTGCAGCAGCAACCGCAGTATTCTTGATCTACCCCATCGGACAAGGTTCTTTCTCTGACGGTATGCCTTTGGGTATCTCCGGTCAATTCAACTTCATGATCGTGTTCCAAGCCGAGCACAACATCCTGATGCACCCGTTCCACATGTTGGGAGTTGCTGGTGTCTTCGGTGGTAGCTTGTTCTCCGCCATGCACGGTTCTTTAGTTACCTCTTCCTTGGTTCGTGAAACAACCGAAACTGAATCTTTGAACTACGGTTACAAATTCGGTCAAGAAGAAGAAACCTACAACATCGTCGCAGCCCACGGCTACTTCGGTCGGTTAATCTTCCAATACGCGAGCTTTAACAACAGCCGTTCTTTGCACTTCTTGTTAGGTGCATGGCCAGTTGTCGGTATCTGGTTTACCGCTTTGGGTATATCGACAATGGCGTTTAACTTGAACGGTTTCAACTTCAACCAATCGATTATCGACTCGCAAGGTCGCGTGATCAATACTTGGGCTGATGTCATCAACCGCGCTAACTTGGGTATGGAAGTAATGCACGAGCGCAACGCTCACAACTTCCCTCTCGACTTGGCCGCCGGGGAAGTCACCCCAGTAGCAATGGTTGCTCCTTCCATCAACGGCTAAGTTTTAGTTTTTGATTAACAAAAAGCGCTCCTAGAAATAGGGGCGCTTTTTGTTTTGGCAAGTAGAATTTGAGAGATTTTTTTCTGTTAAATCCCATACACTGCGCGTGGCCGAGCTTCCTTCTTCCTGATTAATCTGATATATTAATTAGGAATTATTATTTTTGGCAATCATCCAAGTGGCGATATTTAACAGGCACAAATTTGAAAAACTCGCGGTTCATAAATCCAAAACATTAGCCTGGGCGATCGCATTTTTTAGCGGCATTTTGATGGCATTGACAACCGCCCCAGTAAATGCTTGGCTATTGGCTTGGGTAGCCCTAGTTCCCCTCTGGATTTTGGTTGTTAGTTATGAAAGGCCTCTTCAAGAAGTAAAACAACAAAAATTCTTCCTTCTTCCTGCTTCATTCTTCCTTCTTCCTTCACTCTGGGGAATTGGCTATCACGGATTAGCTTTATCTTGGATTAGGGGAATTCACCCGATGACTTGGTTGGGAGTTCCTTGGTGGCCGAGTTTGGCGATAGCACTTTTTTGCTGGGCATTCATCACCCTCTGGGGAGCCGCCTTAGTCGCCGTTTGGGCGTGGCTATTTGTAATTCTCAACTCCCTCACTTTACCCGGGAAAAATTCAATTCTTATTCTTAACTCCCCCCTTTACAAGGGGGGGCTGGGGGGGTAGCTCTAAATTTTCAGCCGTAACTCGCGTTTTAATTGGCACAGCTTTGTGGTGTGCCTTAGAAAGTATTTGGAGTACAGGTTCGCTGTGGTGGACATCCCTATCATATACGCAAAGCCCGCACAATTTAGCAATATTGCACCTCGGTCAACTCTCCGGGCCCAGCGCAGTAACAGCCGCTCTTGTAGCAGTAAATGGCTTAATCGCCGAAGCTTTTATTGAAGGAAGAAGGAAGAAGGAAGAAGGAAGAAGGAAGAATTGGATTGCTTATATTTTGCCTGCTAGTTTGTGTGTAGTTTTGCATATTGTGGGATGGAGTTTATACAACCGTCCTTTGAATCAAGAAGCTGCAACCGCTTTAAAGATTGGCATTATTCAAGGAAATATTCCTAACGAAATTAAGTTTGACTCAGGGGGTTGGGCGCGCGCTTTGGAAGGTTACACCAATGGATACAAAGAGTTAGCGGATAGAAAAGTCGATGCTGTGTTAATTCCAGAGACGGCTTTGCCTTTTATCTGGACAAACGAGTATCAACGTTCTACTCTTTCTTTTTATCAAGCTATTCTCGAACGCGGCGTTCTGGCTTGGGTGGGAGGCTTCGGCCAGCAAGACAATAGTATCACTAACAGCTTATTGGCGATCGATCGCACGGGAGAAATTATCGGCCGCTACGATAAACTAAAGCTAGTGCCTTTAGGCGAATATATCCCTTTTTACGAAATCTTAGGCGGGATTATTAATCGGCTTTCTCCCTTAGATGCTCATTTAGTACCCGGCAATTCTCAACAATTGTTTGATACGCCGTTTGGTCGCGCCATTGTCGGAATTTGTTACGATTCTGCGTTTGCGGAAATTTTCCGATATCAGGCGGCTAATGGAGGCGAATTTATGCTCACAGCTTCCAACAATGCCCATTATAAACCGCCAATGTTGGCTCAACATCACGCTCTCGATGTGATGCGGGCAATTGAGACAGATAGATGGGCAGTTATTGCCACTAATACGGGTTACTCTGCTTTTGTAAATCCTCGTGGCGAGACGGTTTGGAAGTCGGGAATTAATACCTATGAAGTCCGAGATGCTACTATTTATCGGCGGCAAACTCGGACTTTGTACGTGCGGTGGGGAGATTGGCTGACGCCTTTATTGTTAGTAGGGGCTGGGTTAATGCGGTTTATTGTTAAAAATTAACCAGTAGGTTATACCATTTTCGATTTTCGATACCAATCTAAAATCTAAAATCTAAAATCGAAAATGGAATGACTCTACTTATCTTTCACGTGTTCGTGAACGCTAGGAGATAAAGAAATTAAATCGTCCATATTGCGCTGCATGGCAGCACACATATTGTCCAAAGGCAAATCATTGGCATCGTGCCCGAAGGGATTTTCTATTTCAATGCCGATTTCTTCGATGCCGAATAAAGTAAAACTAATTAAAGCCACAACTGGACCAGTTCCCCAACTCAAATCGTTTACCATTTGAAATGGCAGTGCTAAACAGTAAAGCAACAATAGTTGTTTCAGGTGAATCGCGTAAGCCAAAGGGATAGGCGTCTTCAAAATCCGCTCGCAGCCTCCTAATACATCAATCATAGAATTGAGCAACTGATTCATACCAGTTAACTGATAGACATCCAGGCAATTGCGCTCGT
Organism: Microcoleus vaginatus PCC 9802; assembly: GCA_022701275.1. Taxonomy (NCBI): domain Bacteria; kingdom Bacillati; phylum Cyanobacteriota; class Cyanophyceae; order Oscillatoriales; family Microcoleaceae; genus Microcoleus; species Microcoleus vaginatus. The sequence continues at coordinate 3,735,593 of CP031740.1, read as the reverse complement.
ACTGCTCGTGCATATAGTCCTCAATCCAAAAGGCAATTTCTAGGGGCGGATTGTTCATCGATTTGAGCTTTTGGTACTGCGCTGGGGACATTAACGGCTCCAACTCTGGATTGACTGATTCTTGCCGCAAGTGCAGTTTCATTGCCACTGCAAAGGCAGGTAACAGGCGCAGGACTGACTTTTTGATTACGATATCCTGCGGCTCTTTTTCCTCAATAGCTACCCAGATTTGGCGCGCCAAATTGCGGACGTTGTTGACTAAAGTACCCCACATTTTTCTACCTTCCCAAAATCTTTCGTAGGCTGTATTTGTCCGAAAAACTAACAGTAAACCCAGGACAATACTCGGTACAATACTCGACAAAATGGGCATGGAAACTGGCAACTTAAAAAAGTGCAGCAGGGAAATAAGAACTCCAAAGCCTCCGCACAGCAAAACGCGGGGCAAAATTGAGGGAATGACAGACCCCCGAACCTGTAATGCAATTTTAAACCAAGGTGGTCGATCGCCACTCATGCAAGTCTCCTCATTAAATTAAATTAGCCCCGCCCTAGCACGGGCGGCGCAAATGCCTGGTAAACTTAGTTCTTCGGCTCCCACCAGTCGATTTGAGATTCGAGATTTTAGATTGACTCCACAGATGAATCTGAGGCGTTTGAACTTGGGTCTAAAATTTTTTGCTCTCCACGACTGCTGTCAGGGCTTATATCCCTATTTGAGTGCGGTGAGAGCTTCCGAAAAAAGCTTTCCTACAAACAACCTTTGGATTTTACCCAAAAAACTCATCAGCATCAATCTAAAATCTCAAATCTCAAATTGATTGACTGATGCACTTAATTAGGTAAGATTAACTATGTATATTTAAACCTCAGCTTCCGTGCAAGAGATACCGACATCTGTGCCTCCGCATTTTCACCGATTGCCAAACCAACGGTGGCAAATTTATTCGCCTCAACCACAGCAAGCCGAACAGTTTGCCGCAGAAATCGGTTTGTCGCCCTTGCTGGCACAGGTACTGATTAACCGGGGCATCGATTCTCTGAAAGAAGTGCAAGGGTTTATCGAACCGGAATCTCTGGTTTTGCCCGCGCCAAACGATGAGTTTCCAGATTTGGCTGCGAGTGTCAAATTGTTGCGGGAGGCGATTTCGGGAGGGCAAAAAATTGCGATTTGCGGCGACTACGATGCGGACGGGATGACGAGCACCGCTTTGTTGCTGCGAGCTCTGAGGGCTCTGGGGGCGAATGTGGATTATGCTATTCCCAGCCGGATGCGAGAAGGTTATGGGATTAACGATCGCATTGTAGAAGAATTTCACTCGGAAGGTGTCGCTCTCATTCTCACGGTTGACAACGGAATTGCAGCCTACGGCCCGGTTGCCAGAGCGCGAGAACTCGGTGTCAAAGTTATTATTACAGACCACCACGATTTGCCACCAAAACTGCCGCCTGCTGATGCTATTCTCAACCCGAAATTAATCGCGGAATCTTCACCTTATCGCGGTTTGGCGGGCGTAGGCGTTGCTTATGTTTTGGCGATTACTTTGGCAATTGATATGCAGAAACTTGGCGGGTTGGTGAATCCGCTGCTGGAGTTATTTACTTTAGGAACTATTGCGGATTTAGCGCCTTTGACAGGAGTTAATCGGCGCTGGGTGAAGCGGGGTTTGCGGCTGTTGCCTCACTCGCAATTGGCGGGTATTCAGGCTTTGATTCAGGTGGCGGGAGTGCAGCCGGGAAGTGCGGAAAGTCCCTCAATTCTCAACTCGCAAAATAAAACTAATAATTCCTTAAAGCCTGAAGATATTGGTTTTAGGCTCGGGCCCAGGATTAATGCTGTGGGGCGGCTGGCTGACCCTCAAATTGTGATAGAGTTGCTGACTACGGACGATCGCGAATTGGCTCTTAAAAACGCGATGCAGTGCGAACAAATTAATCAGCGCAGGCAGGAGTTGTGCCAGGAAATTGAGCAGGAAGCCATCGCTTGGTGCGAGGAAAGTGAGCTCGACTTGCAGCAAGAACGAGTTTTAGTTGTCGTGCAACCGGGTTGGCACCACGGGGTGATCGGGATTGTAGCTTCTCGGTTGGTGGAACGCTACGGCGTACCTGTGTTTATTGGTACTTTTGAGGATGAGGCTGGCGAAAACGAGGCTGTAGGGGCGGTTGCCCATAAAATTATCAGGGGTTCGGCGAGGGGAATTCCTGAGTTTAATGTATTTGACGGGCTGAATTTTTGCGCGGATTTATTAACTAAATTTGGCGGACACAAAGCGGCTGGCGGTTTTTCTATGCCGGCTCAGAATCTCGAAGAATTCCGCAATCAACTGTCAATTTTTGCCAATCAATGTTTGCAGCCGGAACACCTAAAACCGCTGGTTGCAGTTGACGTGCGAGCAGATTTGGCTGAAATTAATCTCGACCTTTACCGACAAATTGATGCTCTGGAACCTTGCGGGATTGAAAATAAGGCTCCTGTCTTTTGGACGCCTAATGTTTGCATAACTGAACAGAAAATTGTTGGTAAAGGAGGTCACGTTAAACTAACTGCAACTCAAGATGGAAAAGCATCGGCTAGTGTGAAGGCGATTGCTTGGCGTTGGGGGGAATATTTTCCTTTGCCTCGGCGGGTTGATATTGCTTACCGATTGCGGGAAAATAGTTTTAATGGGAAGACATCAGTGGAGTTAGAATTGTTGGGTGTCCGGCTGCCCGCAAATGCTGCTACTTCCAGGCCACCGAGGTTGGGAAAAGTTGAGTTTGATTACTGCGATCGCACTTATTCTTGCAGTCTATCTCCCGCCGGGTCGATCGAGGAATTGAGAATTCGCAACTCTCAAGGCCAAGTTCTGGCTGTTTCACCCGGACAAAACATCGGTTTGTTAGGTAACTCCCGCAAAGATGCTAGAGAAGTCGATGTATCTCTACCTTTTTTTGAGAATTTGATTCAAACTGCTAAACACGCCCTGGGTATTTGATAACTCGGTATTTGATAAAAAATTTCGTGCATCATGGAAAATTGGCGATCGAGCGTTGTGAATTTTGAATAATTTAAAACTCAAAACTCCCAACTCTCGATCGCCCCGGAGCGTGCTATAATTACAGGTCGCCGCCTCTAGCTGCCAACAGAAAAATCACGATCGGGCCCGAAAGCACGACGGCTGCAACTAAAGCTACCTGAACAATGAGTTGGTAGTCTACACCAGCCATACCACTGAAAAGATCGGTTATAAAGTCCATGTGTCCTCCTGACTGTAGTGATTAAGTCTAGATTGTTGAATTAGAAAATCCGCTTCTGATTTTACCGGGCGATCGACCATATTTTTTAAGGAACTTTACAAAATTCAACAAAATGTAAACTACGATCGACCTCTCAGTGACACCAAACCAGGGATTTGATGCCCCTTCCCCGAAAGTGAGCGGAATCTAAAACCTCAAATCTAAAATCGAAGGCCCCTAGAGGAGATCTGCCTCCGGCGCTGGCAATTGATATACTTGAAGAGCCCCAATCTCCTAAAGTTTGGCATTTTCCCGATTATGCTCCGAATCTAAAATCTAAAATCTAAAATCTAAAATCTAAAATCAAACTATGGCTACTTGGCGTTGCGTAAAGCAGTGCGGTGCTTGTTGTTACCTCGACCCAACAGAGCGCCCCGACTTAGACGAGTATTTATCTGAAGACGAATTATCGCTCTATTTGAGCTTAGTTGGAGATGACGGTTGGTGTATCAATTTTGACAAAGCGACCCGAGAATGCGGAATTTACGGCGATCGACCGCGCTTTTGTCGGGTAGACTCAGAGGTGTTTCAGGATATGTACGGCGTTGAGCCGGCCCAATTGAACGATTTCGCGATCGACTGCTGCTTGGAACACATTGAAGACCTTTATGGCGATCGATCTTTGGAAATGATCCGCTTTAACTCTGAAGTCGGAATTCTCGCCTTACCTGACGGTGTTGCATAATTGCGGGATGATTTTGATTGTTTTGTGGGATGGGCCAATGAACCCGAAGGCGTGCATTTTCACAGCAGGCGGGACACCCCACAAGCATCCTTTTCAAATGGTGCAACGCCTACCTGACAACTAACACTCTCCCGGTTTCTCACCGGGAGAGTGTCAAAATAAACAAAATAAGGAAATATCGCGCAGTTGAGTTGAGCTATGAGTAATCGAGAGGGTTTTACAGGGGGATTTATTGCCGGAGCTGCCCTTGGCGGCTTGGTGGGTGCAGTTTTGGGCGCGGTGCTGTCGCGGCGCGCTGCTGAAGCTTTGCTGAGTGAACCTTCAGACGCAAAAACCAGAAAAATCCGCCAGAGGAAAGCCAGCCAACTCGAAGCCGACGGGATGGAAGTAGCAAGGCTGAGTTTAGAAGATAAAATTGCCCAGCTAAATCAGGCAATAGATGACGTGCGGCTGCAACTCGGCGACGTAAACGGCAACGCGCCGGCGCCGGGCAACGAGGGTTCGATCGCTCCAGACTCCTGAATCCATTTAAAATTTTAGATTAGTCTGGCAGCTCAATGGGGGCTACTAACATCTTGCGCCATTCTCAAGAACTGGCTTTTGAGCCTGTTTTACCAAGAGTGAATTTTATTGTGGGGTGGGTATCCTATCTTGCCCGCCCGTAAAAAGCCTGATGCTCCCCCTCTCCCCCCTCTCCCTCCTCTGTCACTCCCCCAGCTATGCTAAACTCACAGTTAAAGTGTCTGTAAACTTTACTCAAAGTACAAGCAAAATTTATGAGTTCTTCAATAGGCCTTTTGGCAACCACGCTAGCGACATTTCTGCAAATCTATCTAGTCCTGATGATTTTTCGGGTGCTGTTAAGCTGGTTCCCCAATATCAATTGGTACGACCCCCCGTTTTCGATTTTGAGTCAGTTAACAGATCCTTACCTGAATCTATTCCGATCGATTATCCCCCCCTTGGGAGGGATTGACTTTTCGCCACTGATTGCCTTTTTTGTACTTCAGTTCGGCTCGGAATTCTTGATCGGTCTTTTGACCAGCTTGCAAACATCCTTGTAGTTTGAAAAGCTTAAGTTTTTAAGCATCGAGCGTAAATTGTTTGGCAGACATAGCTGCCGGCCACTAAATTTTAGATTTGAGATTTTTAGATGAACTCCCCGGTTGAAAAGCTGGGGAGTTCATCGTACATGAGAAATGAGAAATTGCCAGCCACTCAACAATCTCAAATCTCAAATCTACAATCGAAAACTGCATCGCGGTTTCTCAACAGCCAACCCAAAATCTCAAATCAGCAATCTAAAATCTTAAATAGTTTTGTTAACGGCGAACCACGCCAGTAAAACCTGTAGCTTTAAATTGCTTGAGCTTCAAAGGTGTTCGTTGATTGGCGGCAACGGAAATTCTGAGCTGAAAATCGCTAACTCCGGGAGGAACTTCTTCTATAGAACCCAAGCGAGTGCGATTTTGCATCACCGGATTGTCGTCGGCATCATAAATGCGGCCGAAAATATCGGCATTGACAACTGGTTTGCCGGTGCTATTTTCAGCTTTCCCAGTAATCAAAAAGCAGGTAGCTTCCATCGAACTGCCACTGGTGACTGTTCCTTCTCCCATTTGGGCCGGACATTCGCGATAAGAAAGGTCGGAAAGTTTAATCTGCGTCAGAGCCCAAGCAGGTGGAGTGTATACCAAACTAAAAATTCCGATTAGGCAAGTAGCAAAAAAAAGGCTGATAGCTCGAAATTTCATAAATGGCGGGGGAAGTATATTTTAATTCTCAGCTTAGCGCGAATTTAGCCTCAAATTTATACTTATACGAATTCGGAAACCTACAGCTACTTTTTGAAGAAATGGCATTAGTCTAGACCTAAATGCTGTCGCAAGGCTTGGCGCATCACATGGACTGGGACGGATTCTTTATCCAGCCAAATTTTTAAGGCGGCTGCTCCTTGTTGAACTAGCATTTCGAGTCCGTCAATAGCTCGCGCTCCCCGAAGCTTTGCATCTTTGAGAAACTGGGTAGGATTAGGGGTGTAAATTAAATCATAGACGATCGCACCTGCTGAAATTCGATCGAGCGCACCCTCCGCAACCGGCGACTTTTCCCCCTGCGGATACATCCCCACAGGCGTCGTGTTCACCAGCAAATCTGCCTGCGAGATTAACATTGATAAATTCTCCCAAGTATGCACCTGCAAATTCTGCACGGGCATCGGAGAATTGATCCAACTCTGCTGAAATTCCGCTAAATTTTGTTCGTTGCGGCCGACAACGTGAATCTCTGCACATCCCAATTGAGCGCATCCAGCCACAACAGCTCTCGCCGCCCCACCATTCCCCAAAATTACCGCTACTTTCTGACTCCAATCGGAACCCCCCCTAGCCCCCCCTTGGTAAGGGGGGGGACAGGATTCGACAGCCGTATTGCCCCTTTCTAACGGAGAGGTCGCGTCTTTAGCCCCCCCTTGGTAAGGGGGGGTTGGGGGGGTTTGCAGCGGCGCGAGAAAGCCTTCAACGTCAGTATTTGTGCCGCACCAACCTTTGTCACTCAGGTATACGGTATTGACTGCGCCGATCGCTCGGGCGATCGGGGAAACTTCCGACAACAGGGGTAAGATTGCTTGTTTGTGCGGAATCGTGATGCTAAATCCCCGAACGCCGATCGCCGCAAATCCTGCAAGAGCAGCTTTTAAATCCCCTGGTTTTACGGGAAACGGCAGGTAAACAAAATCGACTCCCAAGTGGGAAATAGCAGCATTGTGCATCGCCGGCGACAGAGAATGTTCGACGGGATGACCAATTACTCCTAACAGTTTAGTAGTGCCTTTAATCATTTTTGTTAGTTGACTGTTGACTGTTAACGGTTGACTGTTGAGTTTCGTTAGTTTTCATACCACATCCTGCTACACTTGGGCCCTTATTCTTTAGTCGGCTAGGAGTGAACTTCGTTGGTGCAGAAGCGATTTTCCTCGCCGAGTGACTGTAAACCCTCAACTGTTAACTGTCAACTCTCAACTCTCAACTGTTTCCCGAAACTCTTTGGCGTCCGCCAAAATCGGATTGACATCAAACCAATAATCCTCGCCGTAACGGTATTCAAACACCCAGAGACTACGCAGCAAGATTTGGTATTTAGTTTCCCCAGTCACAGTTTTGGTAGCGGATACTTGGCGCAGCAATTGCCACTCATCCGGTTCGATCGCCAAAGTAAGCTGGTGGCGGCGCTGGATGATCACATTTTCCAAAGTTTCCCGCGACAGAGGAGGGTCTTGTTTCTGCAGACAGCTATACAGCAGTTGCAGCAAATTGCGGACATGACCGCCGCTGACTCGACACAGGCGATCGAGAGTTTCCGCAGAGTCGAAAACTTTGCCCACCAAAGCATAGCGCTGCGAAGGGTGCACTGTGGGAAAAGCCCGCGCCAGAACCATCTGCCGCAGCAATTCCAGACCCTCAGAGCACTCAGAACCGTCGCTAAACTGCACCGGCACCATCGGCAAAACCTTCGGATCTACCCCAAATCGATTGGTCAACTGGCCCAAATCGTTAGAGAAAATCAGCACCAAAGGAATTGTATACACGACGTGACAATTTAGTCTTGCCAACTGTTCGCCGCGATCGACAAACAGGTATTCCGGCTGAAGCCGCCCCGTCGGTTTCGCGCACAGGTGTATGCGATCGAGATTGTCGATAATTACTACAAGTCCTTGTTTCCCTTGGCGTTTGAGTTCTTGATTAGCCGGCTCCAGCAACTCTTTATTCAGTGCATCTAAAATTACATTAGTTCGCGGCTCCAAATATTGCCTCAACTCCGATCGCAGATTCGGAGCATCTTTCGCTTTAGCAGTAATTTTGCCAATTCCCAACGCCAGAGAAAATTCTCCCTCTGTGCTGGCATTTATTTCCCCAACACCAGGGACATTAGCTTCAGCGCTCAAGTCTATTTGAGTTTGAAAAACATCAGCAACCCCTTTGAGCAAAGCTTTAAAACCCCTCGGTTGCAGCTTGATTTTCATTTTCTCAATGCTTTCGCTCACCTGACGAGCAACGCTCAACAAAATGTCAGTGATATCTACATCTGCCATGTCTAAGTCTTTACTCGACTCAAAGTAAACAACATGGAATCCTTGTTGCTGCAATTGAGCTTGCAGCCGCAGCAATTCAGTTGATTTACCAGAGCCGATGTGACCGGTGAATAATTGACAGGTAGGTGCATCGGGGGACAGACGGCTGATGGTGCGCTCCAATTGTTCGACGATTGTGCCGCCCCGCACTGAAGAGAAATCGATATAGTATTGTCGGTCTTTTTGATTTGCTACTGCCAGGGTGTAGCTGGGATTGCAGGCGCTATAAAATTTCTGTAAATTTAGTTCCATACCCTGTTCCATCTTTCACAACATTATGCCCTAATAGCTTATTCGTTTCGCTAGGGTAATTATCAGCACAACTTCTCAGGTGATTCCGCTGTTTTACGGAGCAATCAATATCTTGATGCCTGCCTAAATCAGCACTCCCAAATTATACTTTATTTTGGGCCCTGGGAATAAATAAAACTCACTAAAACCTCCCATAAATCAGTAATTTATCCTCGTATAGCGAGCGCAACTTCATTGACCTCACCGACGAAAAAATGACAGTAATGTTCTCCACTAAAGTGAGTCTTGAAGTACGGTTAACCGAAGAAAAAGCAGGTAGAAATCAGGTATCCATAAACCAGGTTTTTTTAATAATACCTTGTAATTTGAACCCTAGGGGAGCGAAACCAACAAAAGATTTTAGATTGGCTATTTTAGATGGGAGCAAAAATGTAAAATCTAAAATTGATGGCGTTGGGTACGAGTGACTCAACCCAACCTACTTTCTTAGAGCATTTTGACTTAGGCGCGAAGGTGTTGTGTAAGAAACCGGGTTTCTCGGTGTGATATTTTTTTGGGATCTACTTATTTTTGATCAATTCTACCATTTTGTGACCGACACCTGCTGCCGAAGCGGGATTTTGGCCTGTGACGAGCCTCTCGCTCGCCACAACGCCAACTTGAAAATTAGGAACTTTCCTAAAATTAGTCTCGTATTCAATTAATTTCGACTCCAGCAAAAACGGCCGTATTTCAGCCAGTCCCACAGCGGCTTCCTCTTCATTAGTAAAACCAGCCACAGTCTTATTTGCAATCAGGTGGTCACCCTCGGACAACTTAAGATTAACTAACGCCGCCAGCCCGTGACAGACTGCACCGACAATGCCACCTGCTTCCTAAATAACAGCAATCCCAGCAAGTTACTGGTTATCAGCAAAATCCCACATTGTAGCCTGTCCCCCAGCGTAGAAAATAGAGCCATATTCTGCGGGGTCAATTTGTGCAGGATTGAGAGTATTTTCCACTCGCGCCACCGGCCGCCCGCCACTTTTGGAGAGTTGTATTTCGCAGAAAAATTGACGTTCATCCCAAACTAATTATTCCCGATTTAAGAGCAATTAGACAAGCCGGTGCCTCGGGATTTGGCTTGAGCGTTCTTCCCGACTACTTGTGTGAAATTGCCTGAAAAAAAATCGCTTGATCCTTGTCCTCAAACCTGCACAAGCTGTTACTAATCGGATTTGGCTAGCTTTTCGGAAATCTGAAAGACAGTTGCCAAAAATCAAACCCATGTTAGAATTTTACTAATTTTAATAATTCTCTCAACGCGAGGCTAAGCGGCAAAATCCGTATTCCCAGGCACTGCTTGCGAAGAGAATTAGGACTTTATAACGGTTCTCATTAGGATGAGGTACAGGCTCACAATGCCGGAAAGAATAAGCTCCTCGTTTGGGGTGTACTTTATCCAATTGCCAACCACTATCTCAATCTGCCATTTTTGTATAAATACTTGATTTCCGCCCAGTGGGGTAGAATGTGCAACCGCTCTTATTGGGGTAAATATTGCACAAATAGAAGCTGTTAAAAAAATATATAACGTCAGAATTAACAACAAAACGAGGTAACATGGTGGTCAGAAATTTTAGGAAATTCTCCTAATTATTCACAAGTTAATAAACCTACATTTTTTTATAAAAATCTCTTGAAAAAAGCCGATTAAGGTAATGTTAAGCCTTCAAATTACTACTGAATAAAAATGTCAACTGGCTGAAAAAATAGAGTAACGAACAGCCCGGTTAGCGGCGCAATTACGAGCCGCTGGGATTGACATTGAACAATTATGAAACAACCTTAATGAGAAGTTAAACCAACCTTATCTTGACCTTGATGCAGGTCTAGTATGCTTTGTTTAATTCACCGGAAAAGCTGATGCAACTATCACGACGAAAGTTTTTTACCTTGGCAGGAGCGAGTGCTGCTGGCACTTTGATGATGTCTCCTCTACAAGCACTTTATGCCAAAAAGGCGAATGGTGAATCAGTATTTGGAGGAGGGTATGGGCCCCTCGTACCCGATCCGAATGGATTGTTAGATTTACCCCGTGGGTTTCAGTATCAGGCTTTTTCACGAACCGGCGAAATGATGAGCGACGGTTCCCCTGTGCCCGGTGGTCACGATGGCATGGCGGCTTTCCCAGGTCCCCAAAACACGGTGATTCTGGTTCGCAATCACGAACTGAGCCCGAATTCTACAACACAAGTTGTGGGTCCCAATCCTTACGATCCTCTTTGCAAAGGCGGAACAACCACACTACAGGTTGGCCCCAATCGTCAGCTCGTCAACCACTACACTTCACTTAGTGGCACCTATCGAAATTGTGCGGGCGGTCCGACTCCCTGGGGTTCTTGGATTACTTGCGAGGAGAATACCTCGACTGTGGCGACTAATAGACCAAACGATGCGAGAAATGTCTCCAAATCTCACGGCTACAACTTTGAAGTTCCGGCTCGGGCAACGGTTCCTGTGAATCCCGTACCTTTAGTTGCGATGGGACGGTTTAACCATGAAGCGGTGGCGATCGACCCCAGAACCGGAATTGTCTACGAAACTGAAGACCAAAGAGATAGCCTTTTGTATCGCTTTATCCCATTTCAACGGAACAATTTAAGCGCAGGGGGCACTCTGCAAGCGCTGAAGATTAAGAATATGCCTCAGGCAAAGACTTTTGCAGGCTTTCCCAAGGGCCAACCGATGCCAGTGGAATGGGTGACAATTGACAATCCTAACCCTGCTACGGATACGGTACGGGTTGAAGGTTTCGGTAAAGGTGCTGCCCAGTTTGCTCGTGGGGAAGGCATCTGGTACGGCAATCGTGAAGTTTATTTCTGTTGTACAAACGGTGGCTCTGTTGACGCCAATGGCAGACCGAACGGATTTGGTCAGGTTTGGCGGTATCTTCCCGATCGAGATACGATCGAACTTTTTGTTGAGGCTAAATCGGCTGACGAACTCGATGGTCCTGACAACATTGTTGTGGCACCTTATGGTGATCTGATCATTTGCGAAGATGGCGCTGATGAGCAGTTCGTGGTGGGCGTAACTCCCAACGGGGAACTGTATCGTCTGGCAAAAAATGCTATCAACGATAGCGAGTTTGCCGGAGCCTGCTTCTCGCCGGATGGTCGAACTATGTTCGTTAATATCCAAACCCCAGGCATCACGTTTGCCATTTGGGGCCCTTGGAATTCTCAACGAGGAGCATAACATTACTGCCTTATAGTGCGAGCATTTTATTTGCCTGTAAAACGCTCTTATGTTCGCACTATGCAGAAGATGGTGAATCACGCCGGATTGTGGCAACATCCGGTGTGGGTTCTCTATAAGCCTATGAAAGTTTAACGGTTTGTGGGAGTTTGAAGAGTCGTGCAATATGTCCGCCAGTCGAAACGAGTGTTTTATACTCTGGTAATGATGTCGATCGCCTTTGGCGTTGATTTATCTCAATCTAGGGATTCAGTCGCTCAAATACCCGTTGATTATGTTTGCTATATACAGACGAGTGATGGTCGAACGATCGACTTAGGTAAGCTTTGTGGAAGTAGTGGCAGAGGCCGCCCGATCGCTTTAGAGCCCAATGACCAGGCTTTTCTTAATAGTTATCAACGATCCTTGAGCAAACGGCTCAATTCATCCTCATCCGATGCCGTGTCTCGCGTTCAGCGAAATCCCCAAGCCGCTATTGAACGTGCGCGCGGGATATGTAATGCGCTGAGTGCGGGAATGTCGATCGACTTGCTGCAACCTCAAGGCAATGCTGAAGTTGATGCGCTTAACGCTTTGGCTCCTAAATATTACTGCTCTGAGTTTGACGACTGAGCAAGGAAGTAACTAGATTTTGAAGGGAAGAAAGGGTTGATTAACTGTAAGACTTTTTCTAATATTTGCTAACAATCACTTACATTTACAAGATGTCTTTATGCCATGTAGAATGAATTTAGCCTAGCCGATTAACGGTGACAAACCTTGGTAGTAAGCAACCTCTATATAAATAAGTTGCCTCTACATTATCTAAGCAAATAATCAAATTGGCTAAATGCGGTCACGTCAAAACCAAGCTGAGAGCTGCGTAGTACAAGTGCTTCTAGAGATTTCTACGGGCTGCAGGTTGATACGCATTGGTTGAGTTCTCATCTCAACTTATAGCGGTTGGCAATTGGATGCAGTACACCCCAAACGAGGAACTTCTTCTTTTGGGCATTCTGAGCCTGTACCTCATCCTAATGACAACTGGTATAATATCCTCTTCCTCAGCATTCATCAGCGGTTAAAAATTCAAAATTAATCAAGACAGCGCAACTACAAACCTGTCATAAAAAAGGGCTGGCAATTACACCAGCCCTTCAACTAATTTGAGATGTTAAATTATTGCTAATTTAACATCTCAAACCTCAAATCAATCTAGCTTCTGTCAGTAGCAGCTACTGGCTCAAAGCTTGGAACCACCAAATCATCATTCTGCTTGGTGAGTTGATTGTACAGCCTTTCGGTATTCGGGAAATTCGCAGCCGGCAGAGTCGGGAAGCGACGGTAAGGAACAGTATCCTCGCCAAACGCCTCGGCATATTCAACGCTGTTCAACATCGCGTTGATAAAGCCCTTAATCCCTTTACTTGCCAAGATTTGGTTGTACGTCCGAATCTCCGCTTGATTGCGGGGAGCGCGGCCCAAGAAGTGCTTGGTTCCCAACTCAATCACCTTAGTATTGGGATAAGGTGCGTAGAATTGTTTGACGTACAGCGACGAGCAGCCCAAAGCCTCAATGAACTCCTTGAGATTGATTTCATTGTTGCCCAGTTTGCTTTCCAGCGCCGTGAATTCATTCTTCACAACATAGGGGTTGATGTCGCGCTCAAAAATTTGACGGTAAGCAGCTTGAATTAAAGTTTTCAAAGCTACTTTGTCCGAAGTAGTCGTCAGCTTGAACACCTTAGTTTGTTCGCGCCGCTTGCTGACACCTTGAGCGAGGCTATTTTGTAACTCGAATTCGCCCCGATCGAGCGCAGTGCCGAGTTCGATAAATCGAGGAGTTTCGGGCGTCTGAGCTTGGACATTTTGCTCAGCGACGGAACCCGATCGCATCGTGCGCATCGACAAACCACCGGCAGTCACATAGCGCTCGTAGGGAACTGTATCTTCCCCAAAAGCTTCGTTGTACTCCGTGCTGTCCAGGATGGCATCGACCAGCGCGTAGAAACCCTTCTTAGCACAAATGTCAAAGTAAGCGTTCATTTCCTGACGGCCGTAGGTAGGGCGTCCCAGGAGTCGGCGGTGAATGTACTCGATCGCCTTACAAACGTACAGCTTGCTCCAGTACATATTGCGGAACACGTCAGACTTCGCCAACATCCGAATAAACTCGCGCATCGGAATCTCGCCGTTTTCCAGCTTAATTTCCGCCACCTTTTGGCGCTGACCGTCGAACACGTCGCGACCGAACACTTGCAGGTAAGCTGCCCGAATAATCGCTTGGGTGGAACTTTCGGTAAATTTGACGCTCGCAGAATTGTTGTAGCCCCTGCTTACAGAAGCACCGCGACCACTGGCTTTTTTGGGAGCAATGTAGGCACCCGGCAACTGGTCTAATTTAAAGACCTTGGGGCCGAGAGAGCCTGGAGCCTTACCACGAGCCGCCGGGTTGCTCAATTGGTTTTCAATCCCCGCACCTTGACGGATCAGGATGCGGCGGGTGTCCTTGCCGAAGGGAGCGGGACGGCTCTTGGGGTTGCGAGTTTCTTGCGGGAAAATCGCGCCGAACTGAATTTCTAAGGGGTCATTGCCAACACCGTAAACGTGCTGTTCTGGTAGCGGCTGAGTGTAATCTGCAAACAAGGTGATGAACTGAGGCACCTTGCGGTACGGAGCGCTGAAATTGAACAAATCAATTTGCGGGCCCCAGTTGCGACATTCCTGAGCTTCTTGGCCCAAACCGCGCAGGTAAGGCACGGTTTCTTCGCCGAAGTAGTCGGAATATTCCTGGGAATAAACCATTGCGTCTACGAGGGCTGCCAGGCCGCCTTTGGTGACGATCGCAAAATACTTGCTAAATTCCTCCCGCGAGCTCAAACCGCGACCTAGGAAGTGACGAGCGGCTAATTCTACAGCACGGCTGTTGACAAACGGCTCGTAGAATTGCTTGCGGTACAGAGGAGATTTGCCAAGGCGACGAATAAACTCTTTCATCGAGATTTCGCCATTTTTGACCTTGGATTCCAAGTCAGAAATGCTTTGGCTGTATGCGCGGGTAATATCGCGCTCGAATACTTGGCGGTAAGCTGCTTTGATTACTTCGAGCTTTTCGACCGAAGACAGACCGGTTTTCATGACGAATTTCGACCGTCGCTCGGCTGCGTTGAAGTAGATTTGAGGCAGTTGCAGGCCTTGCTGGTCGTTGCTTTCGCGCTGCCGCACCTTGTCTGAAGGTGTGGGAGCTTTGAATTCGGTAATTGCTACGTCGAAATACTGTCCGACGATCGCCGCGGCCTCTGCATTGTTTTTGAAATAGCCCAAGGATGCTGCCTTCATCTCCTGCATTGCCACAATTGTGGCCGCCGAAGAGCAAGCATTTTCGATGATTTCCCGCAATCCGCGCACGTTCACCGAAATAATATTCGGGTCGCCAGCGACAATTGCGTAGGTGATGTAGCGCAAAAACCAGCTCAAGTCGCGCAGAGATTTGGTCATGTTGCCCGGGCCGTAGCGCGAGACATTGATCGGCTGAAATCCTGCAGGGAGTGGGCCGCTGTAGCCGCCACCGTTGCCAAAAAACAGATTTCCCAGCCCCAAAAATCCGCCGTTGCCGCCGCCACCGCCGTTGCCGCCGCCTGCGCGACCTTCAACGTAGGTGACAGTTCCCAGTTTCATGCCTTCAGAGACATTCGCCGAACCGCCACGACCCGCCCCTGCCAAAGCCATCGCAGGTTCTTGTGGTCTTTCCAAGAATGCCAGCGGGGAACCGCCGGTAAAAATCCGGTTGGCTGCGCGGGATACTATCAGTTCCGAGTTTTTGGTCAGCGTCGCAGAGATATCGATCCGCAGAGCCCCTGAACTGAAATAACTTGCCAGTTCGCTGAGTTCGCCCCGCTGTAGGAAGCGGTCTTGCTGTTCTGCTTGCGAAATTGTTGAGACTGGTACAGTTTGATATAGTTGCGGACGTGCAACTGAGCTTCCACCACTTGCCTTTACAGTCATTAGACTCCTTCGCTCCCTATCTAAATCGTTGTAGCATTTACCCAGACTAACCCTGCCTTCTCATGCAGGGCAAAGTAGGTATTTTTGCTTTGTTTACTTTTTGCCTTTACCCGTCAGGAGGTTCGGGCGCGCTTACTTTCTTAGATTAAAATGTTTTGGTTTCATCTTTCTGCCTGCCGGGAAATGTCCGATCCGAAGGCAGGCACGGGGTACTCCCTCCGCTGCGCTCCGCCGGCATACCCGTGGAAAAAAAGACTCGGCAGGAGAGTTGCCTTTGGGCGATTGCAGCAAGTGCCGTCAATTAAGGGAAAAGAAAATCAAAAATTTTCTTCTGCCTTTTTCTGGGCGTTTAACTTTCTGCTTAAAGACGCCTCCGCTTTACCCGAAAGCTCAGCGGTGGGTTATTGACAGTCCTCGTTTGTTAAAAAGCCTGCCGAGATTTATTGTATAGATTTAAGAGAGCGTATATGAGAAAAAATGATAAGTTTTATTACGCACTAGCTGTCAGGGCTTGGCAGTCATGGGTTGGTCGATCGCCCGATCCCT
Organism: Microcoleus vaginatus PCC 9802; assembly: GCA_022701275.1. Lineage (NCBI taxonomy): Bacteria > Bacillati > Cyanobacteriota > Cyanophyceae > Oscillatoriales > Microcoleaceae > Microcoleus > Microcoleus vaginatus. The sequence continues at coordinate 3,719,478 of CP031740.1, read as the reverse complement.
CTGTTTGAGGCTTCTCAACGCCAGTGAGGCGCGATTTTTGTTGCGCGTAACGAAGCATTAGAAGTGCATGGCCTAGCGCCCTTACCCCCTAGCTACTGACAACCAATCTCCAAACCCACGCACTATTACCTCACCTATGGATACTACGCCTGATATCAGCGCTGCCGTGCGGCGGCTTTACGATACTTTCCCTTTCCCCCCCGATCCTTTGTCAGATGAACCGCCGCCTGGGTACAACTGGCGCTGGAGTTGGCCTGATGCTTACAATTTTTGCACCGGGCAAAAGCCGCCAAAACTGGATATTCGGATTTTAGATGCTGGCTGCGGCACTGGTTCGAGTACAGATTATCTGATTCACCTCAATCCTGAAGCTTCGGTGACGGCGATCGACCTGAGTGAAGGTGCTTTGAAAGTAGCACAAGAACGCTGTCGGCGCTCGGGAGCGCGTGAAGCAGATTTTCGCCACCTCAGCTTGTACGATGCCGCCGAGTTAGAGGGCGAGTTTGATTTGATCAACTGCGTCGGCGTGCTGCACCACTTACCCGATCCGATCCGGGGCATTCAAGCGCTGGCGGCGAAGTTGGCGGAGGGTGGTTTGATGCACATTTTTGTGTATGCTGAACTCGGACGCTGGGAAATTCAACTCATGCAAAGGGCGATCGCAGTTCTCCAAGGCCCGCAAAAAGGTGACTATCCCGATGGTGTGAAAGTCGGTCGTCAAATCTTTGCTTCTTTACCAGAAAACAACCGTATTGTCAAGTACGAAAAACAGCGTTGGGCAGGAGAAAATCGGCGGGACGAATGTTTTGCTGATATGTACGTTCACCCGCAGGAAATTGACTACAATATTGAGACTTTGTTCGAGTTAATTGACGCTTCGGGATTGGAATTTATCGGTTTTTCAAATCCGGGATATTGGCAGTTAGAAAGACTTTTGAGTAAAGCGCCGGAATTGATAGAAAGAGCTCAGGGTTTGACGGAACGGGAGCTTTATCGATTAATTGAATTGTTAGATACGGAAATCACTCATTACGAGTTTTTCTTGGGGAAAAAGCCTGTTAATAAAATTGATTGGTCGGACGATAAGGCACTTTTGGCGGCCATTCCAGAGTTGAGTGGTTGTATGCACGGTTGGCCGAGCCAGCAAGTGTTTGATTGCAACTACCAATTGATCAATTTGTCAAATGCGGAATTTGAGTTTTTGCAAGGTTGTTTACCCCCCCCAGCCCCCCCTTATCAAGGGGGGGAGAAAGAGGGAAGGCCGTCTGGCAAAAGCATAGGAGAGATTTTGGCGGATGTGGAGATGGGATTGGATGAAGTGCGATCGATCTTATCAAAACAGCTCATTTTGCTAACACCGAAATTATAGGGCTTTTTGATTATTTGAACGAACCGCGAAGACGCCAAGAGCGCGAAGGAATAACTGCATCTTCTTCTTTCTCTTCCTTCGCGTCCGCGTGCCTCGCGGTTCCTTTAATCTTAAATCTTGCACCATTGTCAAGAACCGGCTCTCCGGCCCATTCCACAAGAGATGAATTTTCTTGTGGAACAGGCATCTTGCCTGTTCCTAAACAAGTAATTGAGAATGGTGCAACATCTCAGTTTAATCTTACTTCTTTACTGACTTTCGGTAAAATCCCAAATGGATTGACACAGGCCCCCCTCTGCGGCTACGCTTTGAAGTTAGAGGTTGCTTTGCTTGTAGAGGAAGTAGCCCGCGTCGCCCAAAAATCTAGTTGCACTGCCCAAAGCTGCTGGTAACAGCAATGGACAGCTCACCGCCAAACTGGAATCAGCAGTCTGGAGGCTAACGGAGTATCTTAACATCCTCTGTAGCCGCCCTGCTATGTCTTGAAATGCGGGGCGGCTGGGTTTTTGGGTTTTTCTAGAAAACCCAAAACCAGGAGAACATAATTATGTCACAGGAATTCTTGCCTGACGACAACAAATCCCAATGCCCAAATGACGACTCAGCAGCAGAATCGGAACAGGATGTGGTGTGTGTAACGGTCACAGGTTCGCCCAAGGGTGTCAGGGAAACCATACTCACTTTGTACCGCCTGGGATTTGCCGAAGTCGGCGATTGGAGTCCCGTACAGCGTGCAGCCAATCCGAAGCAAGTGATGAGTGTGCTGATTCGCCGTCGGAAGCGCAAAGCGTAGGTGTTTGCTCGTTCCCAGGCTAGAGCCTGGGAACACATTCCATGAGGCTCTGCCTGCTGTTTTTATTTTTATCCGTTAGCGAGGCAGAGCCTATGGATTTCGGTTCTCAGGCTACAGCCTGGGAACCAGTTAAAGTAATTGAGAATGGTGCAACATCTCAGTTTAATCTTATTCCTTTACTGACTTTCGTGCGATCGCGCCCACGCACTTAATTTATACAGTAGTAGTTCGGTCGCATCATAAAGCCGTTAAAACAATTAAACCATTATTTTCTTGTGTTCATATTAATAGTAATAGCAAAAAAAACTATCTCTATTGAAATAGCTGCTGTTCCGCCAGCAACTCCCCCAACTTCTATCCCACCAAGTATCCCACCAATAGCTACTAATAACCAGCCAATTACAGGAGCGATTATTGACATATAATTTATTTTTCACTCGCATTAGTTACGAGCATCATTGTTATCTTGATATTATCCTAAAATCAGGTTATTTTTATCTGTGACTATTATCATAAAAAATTGTGATCTTCATCATAGTAGGGATACCCGTGTTAATGTATAAAGACTAGGGCGTAGTGGTGGGAATGGTAGAGGCAGGACTCGCACTCTGGTACTTTTTGCTCGTTCCCAGGCTAAGGCCTGGGAACGCATTCCATGAGGCTCTGCCTCCTGTTTTTATTTTTATCCGTTAGCGAGGCAGAGCCTCTGGATCTCGGTTCCCAGGCTCTAGCCTGGGAACCAGTTAAGAAGACCAACAAATATCAGGCACGTTACTTTACTAAATCAGGAAACGGTAATTTCCTGATTCAAAGCGTCAAACATCTACAACTGCGTGTCTTTACAGAAGTACCAAAATTACGATACAACTATAAGTTATGCCACTGAAGGAATCTATTATGACCGGAAAAGTCCTTTTATATATCCGAAACCCAAAAAATACCATAGTAAACTTCGTGTGTGAATTCACACGTATCCCAGCAGTCGGAGAGTATATCTGGCTAGACCCAGATGAAGCCAATTTCATAAATAATAACGATTGCTTTAAAGTTGTATGTGTTCAGCATACGGCGTTTGTTGACTGTTCAGAAAGTTCTTCCCCATACAACGCTTTTATATACGCTGTAAAAGAGCATTATGAAGAAGTTATAAAGGCTTCAGGATTTTAGTTTTAACTCAGATTATCTAACCATTTTAAATATGTTTCTGAACCCGTAATTCATCCTTGAAATAAGGGTGAAATTAAACAAAACCCACTACACTTTACCTGTAATGGGTTTTGTTCGTTATCCCTGATTTTAAAAAACATCAAACATTTATAACAGTTATTAATCACTTTATGTCGCGATTAATTCTTTGAATCGGTCGGACATAATTTGTATTAGCTCTGACCCAGTAGCGAGTTCGACCGAATGAATGGCTTCCCACCCATAGCCAAGGTTTTCCCCGTCGGTCAAGAAAAATTCCAACAGCATCAAATCTTTCTCCAGTGGGCATAATCCTATCAACAGGCAAATCAATCATATCCATTCGATTACTTTGACCAGTCCTATCTTGCCAGCGAACATTCAAACCTTCTGGATCTACGACTTCCCACACCCAAGGCATGACTCCACTCTTTCCATTGACAATGTGGTAGTCTCCATTTTTGTCAGCCTCTGGATATGTGTTGGGATTTTGAACTTGGAGCAACGGAGTAGCAACGCTTTCACCACAAAAAGAAGGTAATAAAACCCCGGCAGTGAAGATTAGACCTATCAAAAGATTTTTGAACATAAAAACTATATACCTCACATGACCAAAAAACCCTATACACCTGAAGGTTTAACGTAAAAAAGCTAGACCCGCAACCGCTCCAACCTTACCAACACTCCCACCGCTCCGACCGTGCCAGCGAGACGATCGCCAAACTTGCCAACCATGCCAGCCTTACCACTGCGACAGCCCGAGCCGTAGCAGTCCTTATGGTGCGACTGTGCAAGCCGTGCCTGTCCTCACCAAAATCACCCCAAAACCCCACAACAGCGAGTCTATCCTGCAATTTTGGAGCCGTGGCAGCCGTGCCAGCCGTCGGAGATGTCGAGACGATCGCCCCGTGTCGATCGGACTGCCGCCAATTTTGGAGTCTTATTGGTGGAAAACCCTACTAACTTCGGCAGAAATCAAAGCCTGCCTTGCTTTTGCCGCAGATAGATACACTCCTGGACGCACTCCGACAAAGAAACCGGGTTTTTTACCTAATCTGTCCGTAAAAACGAAGTAATTGCGTAAAAAAAACCCGGTTTCTGGGCCCCATGCGTAAGTCCTAAAGACAATTACCCGCCAATTTGAGACATGGTGCGGCTGTAATTTCCCTGAGTAGTTCCCGAATCTCGCTGTTTGAAATTAATCTCCGGTTTAATCTCTAATATCTGCCGCACTCGATCGCATTTAATATAATTATTTGTAAATTGGGTTGAGCTAAAGTGATCGCCTTTCCCTAATTTATCGCACGTTTAAGAATTTGACCGACCACTCCATACCTGTCGCCTGTCAATCCATCCAATTCGTGTTCAACATCTTCTAACCATCCAAGTTTACTTGTCCACTTACCATTAGGTAACTGTCTAGCTGCATGAGTTGGGATACCGCTAGAGTCAACATATATTGCTATTTTCTGATATCCAGCTTCTAATATATCACCATTACAAAGTTCATATCCCAGTGTTTGATAAGCCTGAATATATGCGTCTAAAGTCTCCTCTTGCGGCACGCCTTCTGGCCAATAGAATTGCTCTCCAGGTATCGGTTGCCACCAGCGATCTTCTTCACCAGCAGCCCATGCAAAGCAATTATATTCCTGTGACTTTTGGTTAGTAACTCGATAATCAGTGCGAGACAAGTTAGGCCATTTAATTTCAAGTTCCGGTCTTCTATACATTCTCTTCAATCGCGTAGCCTCGATCTCTACCCCACTCTATCCAAGCTGATGCCATCTGTTTTACCCTTCCCCTTTGTTCCGGTTTAATGGGATTTTCATCCGTAATTGCATTCAATGCAGCTAACCAGTAAAGGGGATTTTTTTTCAGTTCCGATAGCAACAGCGGCACGACTTTAGATCCCATATTAATAATTTCCTGATATGCAGGATGCTGAGACATTTGAGCTGTCGAAGACATTCCCGCAACTTCACTTTGCCATTCCGTAGCAAGAGTATAAAATTTGTCAATTACCTCGATCGAAATTTCAGCATTTTTATTGAAGATATCTCGCTCGGTATTTGCTGCGGGATTTTCTCGTTGCGCGATTGAGCTTTCAATGCTCATCAAGACTAATTCTTCAATCGATACATTCATCTCAGCAGCAACTTTTTGTAGCTTCAGAATCAGCCGGTCTGAAATGGCGATCGAGATGGTGTTCATCTGGCTTACAAAATTGGATGATGTCTTAAGTGTAGCAAATAAATTATCGATACAGAGTTGACAAAGATCGATCGCCCATTTTTGCCCAAGTACCTGAAGCGCAGCTATCCCGAGCGTGAATCGCCCCTCGGCCCCACATAACAAAAAGAGCGATCGATTTCGGGCAGTTCACCCACCGATTTGAGACATTGTGCGGCTGTAACTTCCTTGAGTAGTTCCCGAATCTCGCTGCTTGAAATTAATCTCCGGTTTAATCTCTAATATGTGCCGCACTCGATCGCGCAATTCGCTGAGAGGAGTCCCGGTGCGGAGAGCAGTTTTTAAGTCAACTTGACCAGTTTCGTTCAGGAGACAAGGCCGCAGCCACCCGTCAGCAGACAAACGCATCCGGTTGCAGCGATCGCAAAAACACTCGGACATTTGACTGATAAAGCCTAAAGTGCCCTTCGCCCCCGGAATTTGAAACACATCTGCCGGCCCATTTCCGCGCACTCCCGACTCGGCTAACCCGTATTTGTCGTTAATTTGTTGCCGCAATTCGGCTGAAGCTACCCAACCTTTATCGCCAAATAAATCCCCATTCCCGATCGGCATAAACTCAATAAAACGAACGTGCCAATTCCGGTTAATTGTTAACGCCGCTAAATCCAATATTTCGCTGTCATTCACACCCGGAATTACCACAACATTCAGTTTCAGCGGGTCGAATCCAGCTTGATAAGCCGCTTGAATTCCCTCCCAAACCTGCGTCCACCGCGATCGTCCCCGACTGCCAATTATCTTGTCGAAAGTCTCCGGTTCCAACGAATCCAAACTAATATTAATCCGGCGCAAACCAGCATTGTAGAGATTTTCCGCCATTCCCGCCAGCAAAAATCCGTTGGTTGTCATGGATAAATCTCGGGTTTCGGGCAAAGATGCGATCGACCTCACTAATTCCACCACCCCAGGCCGCAGCAGCGGTTCCCCTCCCGTCAAGCGAAACTTGGTAAATCCCACGGGTATAAAAACTTCCCGCAGCAGAGTTAGCAATTCCGAGTGAGTTAACAACTGCTGCTGCAATACATAGTCCAACTCGCTACCTTCCGGCATACAGTAGAGACAGCGGAAGTTGCAGCGGTCTATCAAGCTAATCCGAAGGTAGTCTACGGTATCCATGTCAATAGTTTGTAATATTATTTAATTATAAATGCTGACTCAATTTTCTGCAATTATCGGCTGTAGAGTAAATCGATAATCTAAAATCTAAAATCTAAAATACAATTAATATCATCCAAAAAGGGATACAAGCCCCCAGCTCCCGGCTGTAGAGTAAATCTAAAATCTAAAATCTAAAATCTAAAATTGCTAAATTTATGTTCTTTGAATTTGAAGCTGATTTTGTCGAAGCTTTGCGCTGCATTCCGATGCAGGTACGTCTCAAGTTAGATACTTGCGGCATTAAATTGAAGTTGCAGGATTGGAATCATTTTAACCAAGCAGAACGGCAAAGTCTTGTAGAGTTACCTTGCTTGACAAAAGCAGAAATTATCGATTACCGAGAACAGCTAAACCAAGTATTAATTCAACAGACAGGCAAACCGGGAAGTGATTTGGCGGTTGATGAAAATCCCCCCTGGATGGATGCTGCAACTGTACCGGAGTCTGTTTCTGCAAAAGCGCAAGAGCTCGGCGTGACAATTTCTTTGCCCCAGTGGGCGAGTTTGCAGCCTCTACAGCGATTTGCTTTGATTAAGCTTAGTCGATCGAGCCACGAGAATAAAAATTTCATCCCGGCGCTTCAAGAGTTTAAGGTTATTGAATAAGATCAAGTTTTAATTGACTTTTAGGGCGCAGAGTCCGAGAAGGGAGAGTCTGCTCATCTATTTGCCCGATCGTCCTCAGTTCTCACTCACTAAGTGAGACTCACTAAGTGAGAAAAATAAAAACAATGTGTAAGAGAGTGCGGTCGGGCGGTGGGAGATGTAGGGTGAGGTTGATCGGACATTTAACGGGTTGAGGTTTCCGAAGCGCCAGACACCAAATTCCGAAAATATGATTAATTTTATTTTAAGTATTGTTACCGCAGCGTGGTATGATTTTTGTGAGTTTGCAAAGCACTCGCCTGCTACCTGCATTAGTTTCTGAGCTTCGTGAACACGCAAAACACACCCACCGAACCCGCAGCAGCAAACGAGGATATTCCTCAAGCTGGCACAGTCTCGACAGTCTCGACAGCCTCGTCCGAGACTAGCAATCCCATGCAAGACTTTTATCGCCTCCAACAAGAGTTGTTGGCGTACACCCTTGCTTTTACGGCGATTATTTTTATCTCCGTTTGGATTTTTTACTCGCTCAATATTGCCCTGAATTATTTGCTTGGGGCGAGCACAGGTGTGGTTTACTTAAAGATGTTGGCTAGAGACGTTGAACGAATCGGCAGCCAAAATCAGCGCATCAGCAAGACACGGCTCGGTGTGTTTTTAGCGGTGATGATAGTAGGAACACAGTGGAATCAGCTACAGATTTTACCGATATTTTTGGGATTTCTGACTTACAAAGCTGCGCTGTTGGTTTACGTGATCCGAAGTGCATTAGCACTAGACTACAGGTAGGTCAGGCAAGAAGAGCACAACTCAACTCATCGATTTGTATGGGGAAGCCCGTTGAATGGCAATGCTTGACGTTCTAAACACCTTTAATCGTTTCCCCCTCGCCGAATTGGAAGTTGGCCAGCAGTTGTACTGGCAACTGGGCAATCTGAAAGTGCACGGGCAGGTTTTTCTAACCTCGTGGTTTGTAATTGCCGTTTTAGTCGTAGTTTCGATTTTAGGAACCAGCAAAATCCAGCGAATTCCCAGCGGAATGCAAAATTTTATGGAGTATGCGCTGGAATTTATTCGCGACTTGGCTAAAAACCAAATTGGGGAAAAAGAATATCGCCCTTGGGTACCGTTTATTGGTACATTATTTCTGTTCATCTTTGTGTCAAACTGGTCTGGCGCTCTAATTCCTTGGAAGCTGATTAAGCTGCCATCAGGCGAATTGGGAGCTCCTACCGCTGACATCAACACGACGGTAGCATTTGCACTGCTGACTTCTCTAGCATATTTTTATGCAGGTCTCAGCAAAAGCGGCTTGGGGTATTTCGCCCACTATGTTGAACCGGTGCCTTTCATGTTGCCGTTCAAAATCATAGAAGATTTCACTAAGCCTCTGTCCCTAAGTTTCCGTTTGTTTGGCAACATTCTTGCGGACGAATTGGTGGTCGGAGTGCTAGTGTTGCTAGTGCCTTTATTTGTTCCTCTGCCAGTAATGGTTCTGGGACTATTTACCAGTGCAATTCAAGCTTTGATTTTTGCAACCTTAGCCGCAGCCTATATAGGTGAAGCTCTAGAAGGCGGTCACGGCGAAGAACATCACGATTAACTAACGATAAACGGCGAAGAATGAAGGAGGAAAAAGAAAATTTCTGAACTCAAACTTTCTCCCGTCACATCGGACAATTCTGTAGACTTTCTGTTCTCAATTTTGTACTTTAGATAAGGAAAATCATCATGAACCCAACAGTTGCTGCCGCTTCCGTAATTGCCGCCGCTTTGGCAGTAGGTTTAGCTGCAATCGGCCCTGGCATCGGTCAAGGTAATGCAGCAGGTCAGGCTGTAGAAGGGATTGCCCGTCAGCCGGAAGCAGAAGGTAAAATTCGCGGCACCTTGCTGTTGAGTTTGGCGTTCATGGAAGCGCTCACAATTTACGGTTTGGTCGTAGCCCTAGTGCTGCTGTTTGCCAACCCCTTCGCATAATAATTGGAAATTTTAGATTTGAGGTTTTGGCGATTCTAATCCAAAATCTCAAATCTAAAATCGATTAAGCGAATTAGATGGAAGCCGTCAAAAAATCATGATGCACTGGACAGTATTACTAGCAGTTGAAGAAGCGGCTAAGGAAGGGGGACTGTTTGATATAGATGCTACGCTGCCTCTGATGGCGGTGCAGTTTTTAATTCTAGTCGCAGTCTTGAATGTAATTTTTTACAAGCCGCTCAGCAAGTCAATTGACGATCGCGCCGATTACATTCGCAACACTCAAGTCTCCGCCCAAGAACGCTTGGCAAAAGCTCAGCAACTAGCGCAGCAGTACGAGCAAAAACTGGGAGAAACTCGCAAACAGTCTCAATCAGTAATTGCTGCTGCTCAAGCTGATGCCCAAAAAATTGGGGCAGCCAAAGTAGCTGAGGCTCAACAAGAAGCTCAAGTCGCGCGAGAAAAGGCTGGGCAAGAAATAGAGCAGCAAAAGCAAGAAGCAATGCGCTCACTAGAACAACAAGTAGACGCGCTCAGCGGCCAAATTCTCGAAAAGCTATTAGGGCAGTCGCTGGCCAAATAGCGAGACCGAAGAGTTTTAGATTTTGGATGGAATCTTAAATCTAAAATCGCTTCACCCAATCTGCACGCGCAATTATGGAAGAGTATCATGGGGACTGTTTTATTGCTAGCCACAGAAGCTAGCGGCGAAGGTGGTTTCGGTTTAAATTTCGATATTTTAGAAACCAACCTGATTAACCTGGTCATTATTATTGCAGTGCTGTTTTATTTCGGGCGCGGATTTGTAGGTAAAATCCTGACTGAGAGGCGTTCGGGCATCCAAGAGGCGATTCAAGAAGCAGAAAAACGCCAAAAAGATGCAGCAGCAGCTCTAGCAGAGCAACAGCAAAAATTGACTCAAGCGCAAGCAGAAGCGGAACGAATTCGGGCCGCTGCTGAAGAAACTGCCAAGAAAGCAAAAGAAGCAATTCTAGCTCAGGCAGCGCAAGACGTTGAAAGAATGAGAGCAACAGCAGGTCAAGAGTTGGAAGCGGAGCGGGAAAGAGCGATCGCCCAACTGCGATCGGCGGTTGTATCTCTGGCATTAGCAAAGGTGGAAAGCCAGCTAAAAACGAGCTTGGACGACAGCGCTCAACACCAATTAATCGATCGCAGCATTGCGTTACTGGGAGGCTAAAACGTGAGTACAGTCAGCACAGAAGTCTTACAGCCTTACGCATCTGCCTTGATGTCACTGGCTCAGTCCAGCAATCTCTCAGAGAAGTTTGGCGAAGATATTCGTTCCTTGCTGAGCCTGCTAGAAGGTTCGGAAGACTTGCGTCAATTTTTAGCCAATCCGCTGGTAAAACCGGATGCTAAAAAAGCCGTGATTCAGCAAATAGCGGGTGAAGAAATGAACCCCTTGATGCACAGCTTTCTGAAGCTATTAGTAGACAAAGGAAGAATTCTTTTTTTAGAAGGAATTGGCAAACAATACTTGGCAAGGCTCCGAGAACTCAACCAAACAGTATTGGCTGAAGTTACATCGGCCGTCCCGCTTTCAGACGCTCAACAGCAGACTGTGCGCGAGAAAGTGCAGGCGATGACCAGCGCTAGTCAAGTAGAAATTGAAACCAAAATAGACGCAGATTTAATCGGCGGTGTGATAATCAAAGTAGGCTCTCAAGTAATTGATGCCAGCCTGCGGGGACAATTGCGGCGTCTAGGAATTCGCTTGAATTCCTGATTTAAGGAAGCAGGAGGAAGGAAGAAGGAAGCAGGAAGAAGGAAGAAGGAAGAATCAAACAGGAAGCAGGAATAAATTAATTTCTGTTTTTGAGTTGTTAGTCCCAAATTCTTACTAGCAAATCCCTATTCTTTCTTGCCGAAAACATCGAGTGACAACTAACAACTGACAACTGACACATAATAACTAACATGGCAGCAATCAGACCTGACGAAATTAGCAGCATTATTCGCCAGCAAATTGAGCAGTACGACCAAGACGTAAAAGTCTCTAACGTCGGTACTGTTCTGCAAGTAGGCGACGGCATTGCCCGGATTTATGGCTTGGATAAAGCCATGTCTGGGGAATTGCTAGAATTTGCCGACGGCACCGTGGGCATTGCACTGAACCTCGAACAAGATAACGTCGGTGCAGTGTTGATGGGCCAAGGCCTCGGCATTCAAGAAGGTTCGGCAGTTACTGCTACTGGCAGAATTGCTGAAGTCCCCGTGGGTGAAGCAATGTTGGGACGGGTAGTTGATGCTTTGGCCCGTCCGATTGACGGCAAAGGAGAAATTAAAACTACTGAATCTCGCTTGATTGAATCTCCGGCACCGGGGATTGTTTCTCGCCGTTCTGTTTACGAACCCATGCAAACAGGAATTACCGCTATTGATGCGATGATTCCGGTGGGAAGAGGACAGCGGGAACTGATTATCGGTGACAGACAAACCGGTAAAACTGCGATCGCGATCGACACGATTATTAACCAAAAATCGGAAAACGTGATCTGCGTTTACGTGGCGATCGGCCAAAAAGCTTCTACAGTAGCTAACATCGTCAACGTCCTGCAAGAAAAGGGCGCGATGGACTACACGATCGTAGTAGCAGCCAACGCTAGCGACCCCGCAACCCTGCAATACTTGGCTCCCTACACAGGTGCTAGCTTAGCCGAGTATTTCATGTACAAAGGCAAGCACACTTTGGTCATTTACGATGACCTTTCCAAACAAGCACAAGCTTACCGCCAAATGTCTCTGTTGCTGCGCCGTCCTCCCGGTCGCGAAGCTTATCCCGGAGACGTGTTTTATCTGCACTCTCGCTTGCTAGAACGCGCTGCTAAATTGAGCGACGACTTGGGCGAAGGCAGCATGACTGCTTTGCCAATTATCGAAACCCAAGCTGGTGACGTTTCTGCTTACATTCCGACGAACGTAATTTCGATTACCGACGGTCAAATCTTCCTTTCTTCTGACTTGTTTAACGCTGGTTTGCGTCCGGCAGTAAACCCCGGTATTTCGGTATCGCGGGTAGGTTCGGCGGCTCAAACTAAGGCGATGAAAAAAGTAGCCGGTAAGGTGAAATTGGAATTGGCACAGTTTGAAGAACTGGCAGCATTTTCTCAGTTTGCTTCTGACTTGGATAAAGCTACTCAGAATCAATTGTCGCGCGGTCAGCGCTTGCGGGAACTGTTGAAACAGCCGCAAAGCTCGCCTCTGCCGATGAACGAACAAGTGGCTGTAATCTATGCCGGTATTAACGGTTATATGGATGACATTCCGGTGGAAAAAGTCAGCAAGTTTACTGTTGGTTTGCGCGACTATTTGCGGACTAGCAAGCCTCAGTACGGCGAAATAGTTCAAGGCGGAAAAGCCTTGACTGATGAAGCTGAAAAGCTGCTGAAAGAAGGCATCACTGAATACAAGCAAAGTTTTCTAGTTTCTGCGTAGTAGACAAGTAGGAATTTTGAACCGCAGATGAACGCGGATTAACGTAGATAATCTGAAGTTAATCTGCGTTACTCTGCGTTAATCTGCGGTTTTAATTAAGAAGATGCGGGCAAGGATGTAAGGAGAAAGTTATGGCAAATCTGAAAACTATTCGCGATCGCATTAAGTCGGTCAAGAACACTAAAAAGATTACAGAAGCGATGCGTTTGGTGGCCGCTGCAAAGGTGCGCCGCGCTCAAGAACAGGTGACTGCTACTCGGCCTTTTGCAGATCGACTGGCAGAGGTATTGTATGGTTTGGCGGAACGGTTGCAGTTTGAAAACCTGGATTTGCCGCTGCTGAAAAAACGCGAAGTGCGATCTGTGGGACTGTTGGTAGTTTCGGGCGATCGGGGTTTGTGCGGCGGCTACAACAGCAACATCATCAGATACGCCGAAAATCGCGCTAAGGAAATCAAAGCTGAAGGCTTAGACTACAAATACGTGTTGGTAGGACGCAAAGCTACTCAGTATTTCCAGCGCCGCGAACAGCCGATTGATGCTACTTACGCTAACTTGGAACAAATTCCCACAGCACCGGAAGCGGCACAAATTGCTGACGAATTGCTTTCCTTGTTCCTGTCGGGAACTGTGGACAGAGTTGAGCTAATTTACACCAAGTTTGTGTCGCTAATTAGTTCGCGTCCGGTAATTCAAACCTTGCTGCCCCTCGACCCCCAAGGTTTGGAAACTCCCGATGATGAAATCTTCCGCTTGACATCGCAAGGCGGACAGTTTCAAGTATCGCGGGAGAAGGTTGCTTCACCTACGAAGAGTTTGCCCAGAGACATGATTTTCGAGCAAGATCCGGCGCAAATTCTGGAGGCTCTTTTGCCCTTGTATTTGAACAACCAATTGCTGCGGGCTTTGCAAGAGTCTGCTGCTAGCGAATTGGCGGCGCGGATGACGGCGATGAATAATGCTAGTGAGAATGCTAGCGATTTGATCGGTAGTTTGACGCTGACTTATAACAAGGCGCGGCAAGCGGCAATTACTCAGGAAATCCTGGAAGTTTGCGGCGGTGCTGAGGCTTTGAATGGTTAGGTTAGGGTTGACAATTTGTTGATTTTATGGTAGGCGTCTGAGGCAACTCAGGCGCTTTTTTTAAGATCTGGATAATTAGTCTGTAAAAGCGATTGCCTATTCCTGCACAATCTCATACAAATCTTCAATCGACAAATCACAAGTCCTCGCCAACTTGTGCAAGGCTGTCACGTCAACAGTTGCTAACCCAGGCGATCGGGCATAGGTTCTGAGGGTACTGTAGACTACGCCCGATCGCTCTGAAACCTCTTTGATCGTCCAGCCTTTCTCAGCAGCCAACTCTCGAACCCGCAACTTAATTAAGCCCATAACCTCTTGAGATGTGATTAATATAAGTCAGAGAATTGTACTGTAAAAAGCGATCGCCTACTCTTTGACGACCTCAACCAAATCTTCCACCATCACGTCAAAAGTACGTGCCAACTTCAGCAGACAAGTAAAATCAACCATTGCCATTCCCGGAGAACGTGAATAGGTGGTGAGTGTGCTGTAAATGACTCCCGATCGCTCAGAAACCTCTTTGATCGTCCAGCCTTTCTCAGCAGCAAATTCTTTAACCCGCAATCTAATTAAACCCATTGACAAAAAACTAGATTTAGTTTTTAATAAAAATATCGTAAAAAGCGATCGCTCCCAGGTCTGGAAAACTAAAAAGCGATCGCCTATCCAAATTCAATCCCTTTACAAAAGTTTGTACTCTTTACAAAGGATTTGCTTAACATCATGTTAACAAAATTTTCGCGAAAATCAACCCCCAGACACAGATTGAGCCGGTTTGTGACGAAAGAGGCGATCGCGCGGCTGCTGAAAATCAAGGTAGAACAAATATATCGCTTCGAGTGCTGGGCGCATATCCTGTACGTGCACGCCAAAGGCATGAGTCGGTTTGTGAGTTATGCCGACTTTCCGCCTGTTTTGGGAGTGGAATCGCCCTCTGGTTTAGATTTTGGTTATTGGAAGCGCCGGATAGCGAGTCAAAAAGAGAGACACGCGCCGGATTTTTGGGTGGATTTTTATGCGACGAGATTTCAAAAAGCTGTTTGTGTTTCTGAATTGTTGGAGTGGGGGGAAATGGTAGGGGTGATTAAATTGATGTTAAGTCGAATAGCTCTGGAGTCGCTGCGAAAGGTTTATGCACAAGAGAAATCTCTGCTAGAAAATTTCTAAATTATGACTGAAACACGGGTGATTAGAAATCGATTTTTTTTGCAACAATACTTCACGCCCAGCCTTTAACTAAAGTAAAAAACCCGGTTTCTTTGGTATGCGTAACTCTCATAAACTCCTGCCCCCCCCTGTAGTGGCGGTGCCCCCGTGCCCGCCCGAAAGATCGGGGCAACAACGGGGGGATTGCCCCTACAGGAATTACTCGCAGCAAACATTCAAAAAAGTGGTACAAGCTCGACTACAACAGTTATAATTTCTCCATGCGCTTCCCCCTCTATCTCAGCTAAGCCCATGAGTAACCTTTCAAATATCCCAGGCGGTGGCGATTACCCGCTCTCTACAGGAATTTAGGATAACAAATCCAAGCATTCTTCGATTTGGTCGAAAACAATTCCGCTGCCACTGTTCCTTTTTTCGTCAACATCTGAGAAACTCAAGCATCACTAATGAAAGTTATCGCAGCACTCGCTAACAACGATAAGTATGTTTTAGATGAACAACTAAACTCTTGGCTTTCGGTGCGGGAGAAACTACCGTAAAGTGCGGGTACTCATCACGCAATAACTTATCATCATATCAGCCATAATAGTAACAAGTGAGTTTGGTAAAAGCGAGGAAATAACTATGGTCACTGCTACTGCTGTACAGGATAATTTTACTCTAGAAGATTTCACGGTCGCTCCGCCCGATAACATGGAATTGGTAGACGGCCAACTTGTGGAGAAAAATGGCATGACACTAAAGACGGGTAAAATTCAGTTGAGACTGGGGAATTTTTGGGAAGATTACAAAAATTCTAGCGGACAAGGGGGAGAAGCTTATGTCGAGGTTCCTTGCCGCACTAACCGACAAATTCGCCGCCCCGATGTCGCTTATCTCACACCCGAATTAGTTGCACAATTTGGCAACCTTGCCACTTTACCCCAAAGTTTCCCTTTAGTTGCCGAAATAGTTTCACCCACCGATATCGCTGAAGATGTCTTTCTAAAAGCACAGGAATATTTAGAATCTAGCTGTCAGGAAGTTTGGCTAGTTTTTCCCGAAAGTCATTTAGTATTTGTGATGACTCAAAATCAAGTATTGACATTTCGATCCGGCGATACCGCCAGCACCCAACAAATCCTGATCGGTTTTAGCATTGATGTCGATCGATTGCTAGCTTAAACTAAATTCTACAACCTTTCATGTAGCAGCACGCGACACAAAACTATCCTCTACCCGTTGCACCAGTTCTTAAATCAAATTGCTACAATATTCTTAAGACTCCCCCAGTCCGCCTACGCGGACTTCGTTTGTAGAGCATCGGAATTCTATTCGGTGGTATTGAATTAATATCCCACCCTTATCGGAGCAAACCGCCATGTCAGACGACTTTTCCTTAGACGAGCTTTTAAATAGAAGTTACTACGCCTTCAAAGACGCAGAAAACCAAGTGGGACAGTGCAATGTTTTAGTCATCGGCAAAACCGGCGTCGGCAAAAGTACCCTAATAAATTCCGTTTTTCGCCAACGCTTAGCAGAAACTGGAGTCGGCCGCCCCATCACTCAAGGCATTCGCCAATATACCAAACCGAATTGCCCAATTACAGTCTACGATACTCCGGGACTCGAACTCAATGCCGAACAAATTAAAGTTATTCAATTAAACGTTGCTAAACTAATTGAAGACCAAAGACTCCTGCATCCCAAAGAACACATTCACGTCATCTGGTACTGCATCAATCACAGCGCCAATAGAATAGAATCTGTCGAGGAAAACTGGCTAAAAGAAATGGAAGTCAAAGACGTACCAGTTGTTTTAGTGCTGACTCAGACGACATCTAAAAAGCCGGGCGAGTTTTTCAAGCAACTGGAACACATGAATTTGCCCGTCAGTCAAATCATCCCCGTCATGGCTGAGCCGGAAGAAATTGATGAGGATTATACAGTAAAATCTCACGGTTTAGATAAGTTGGTAGATGCAACTTTTCAACTGCTGCCGGAAGTAGCTAAAAAAGCTTTTGTTAAAGAACAAATTGCTAATATTGCGCTCAAATCCGATATGGCATTTAAGTATTTAAGTGCTTATGTTGCAGGTTCTGCAATTGTCGGTGCGACTCCTGTACCGTTTGCTGATGCGCCGATTTTGATGGCGATGCAAACGGCAATGATTGCTAATATTACTGTGATTTTTGGAATGCCCTTTGATAAGGGCTTTATTTCGGCGATGCTGTCTGCTATTAGCGGCACAGGCGGGGTTACTGCTGTTGGCCGAAGTATTGTGACTAATTTGATTAAAATCATTCCTGGTGCGGGTACAGTTGTCGGCGGTGCTATCTCCGGTGCAACGGCAGCAGCTCTCACGCTTGCCCTCGGTTTGGCTTACATTGAGGTGCTTAAAGCTTATATGAAAGCTCAAGTTAATGGAGAACAACTTTCTTTGCAGCAGTTGACCAAGATGTTTGTGGAATTGTACAAGGATTATGCTAGTTCTGGGCGTAAAACTTTGAAGGATGAGAAACCGGAGCAACCTAAACCTCCCAATCAAATTAATATTGAGTAAATTGGGCATGGGGCATAGGGCAGGGGGTATAGGGCATAGGGCATAGGTTATTTGTTAGTTCCAATTCCCAATTACCCATTACCAATTGATTGCTACAATATGAGTGAATTCTGCAAAAGAAAGTAAATGGGTATGGTAATGGCTGCCGTTTTATCAGAAAATGTTTCTCTAGAAGACTTCATGGCTAATCCCCCCGACTGCATGGAATGGGTTGCCGGGCAAATCGTGGAGAAAAATGGCAGGACAGTAAAACACAGTCGAATCCAATCTCGACTAGATTATTGTTGGAGAAGTTATAAGATATCGAGCGGACAAGGCGGCGAAGTTTATACAGAAGTTCCTTGTCGTACAGACAGGCGAGTGCGCCGTCCTGATGTAGCTTATCTGACTCCTGAACTTGTTGCTCAATATGGCGATGTTCCTACTTTGCCTCAAAGTCCGCCGTTAATTGCTGAAATAGTTTCTCCTACTGATATTGCGGAAGAAATATTTCTAAAAGCACAAGAATATTTAGATTCAGGTTGTCTGGAAGCTTGGGTTCTTTTTCCAGAAAGTCGCTGGATATTGATCATGACTCAAAGTCAAAAGTTAACCTTTAACCTGGGTTCTACAGTCAGCACTCAGCTAGTGCTGGGGGGTTTTAGTGTTCCTGTTGACGAGTTGTTGGCTTGAAGGTCTAAAATTAATTAGGTATAAGTGCTTTTTGGCAGGCTTTGCCCGTGAGGCTTGTAATAATTTGTGAAAAAGTCATTGACAAAATGCCGCGGGTTCGCCCCGCTAATTAATAAAAAAAATTATCAATAAAAAATGCAGTTGTAAAATTGCACCAAATCACAAAGAGCGGTAAAATACTTATTGCTTTGTTTGCAAATGTAGCGTAAATTCCAATTGGGAATTACAACCAATAATTGAAATATGTCTAAGACTTACACTGTTGAATTGATCCACCAAGGCAGTACCTATACCGTAGAAGTGCCGGAAGATAAACAAATTCTTCAGGCGGCAAACGCTGCGGGCATTGATCTGCCTAACTCTTGCAATGCGGGGGTTTGTACTACTTGCGCTGCTAAAGTTATTGAGGGTGAAGTTGAGCAAGTTGATTGCATGGGCGTCAGTCCCGAACTTCAGGCAGAAGGTTATGTGTTGCTGTGCATTGCTTATCCCCGATCGAACTTGAAGATAGAAACCGAAAAAGAAGACATTGTGTACGATCGCCAATTCGGTAAATCCTAGGACTAAGCTAAAATTGACCTAAGTACCGTTAGCGGTAAAACCACTATGGATCGCCCTATGACCACCCATTTCGTTTCCGCAGAAGTTGACCTCCACGAGACCCCCGAGCAACTGCACTCGGCTATTGAAATTGAACTGCAAAAGTACGGCGAACCCCTGCGGTGGGCAGTCACAGACGTGGATGTCGCTCGGCAAAAGGCTGTGGTAGAAGGCTACGTGCTCGTGGAAGCATCCTCCGCAACACCGTGAACCCCCGCCCTTTGACAGTGGTTTTGATCGTTCCCACAGGCGTTGGAGCCTCGATTGGTGGGTTTGCAGGAGATGCGCTGCCGGTGGCTAGGGCGATCGCCCAAATTTCAGACACCCTGATCACTCACCCCAACGTCCTCAACGGCGCTCAACTTTATTGGCCGATACCTAACGCTCTCTACGTGGAAGGTTACGCCCTGGACAAATTTGCTGCCGGATGCTGGGGACTGCAACCGGTACATCAAAATCGCATCGGCTTAATCCTCGATTCCGCGATCGAACCAGACTTGCAGTTGCGCCACTTGCAAGCCGTTGATGCAACGAGAGCTACATTGGGTTTGAATATAACTGATTGTGTTTTAACCGATCGCTCCCTGCAAGTAGAATTGCGTATTTCTGAATCAGGGGCATCCTGGGGGACGATCGGCAATCCAGACAGTTTATTGCGCGCAGCCGAAAAATTAATCAAACAAGCAAGAGTAGAGGCGATCGCAGTTGTGGCCAGATTTCCCGACGATGAAGGCAGCCTCGCCCTCGAAAACTACCGCCGCGGCAAAGGAGTTGACCCCCTCGCCGGCGCGGAAGCTGTGATCAGCCACCTCGTCGTCAGGACGTTTAAAATCCCCTGCGCCCACGCCCCCGCCCTGTCTGCGCTTCCCCTCGATCCGCACCTGTCCCCGCGATCGGCTGCTGAGGAGATCGGCTATACTTTCCTACCTTGCGTGCTTGCGGGCCTCAGCAAAGCTCCGCAATTGGTAGCGCCAGAAAGCCAGCAGCACAATCAATTATCAATTACCGTCGATCGAGTCGATGCGGTGGTAATACCCGCCACAGCCTGCGGCGGCAGTGCTATTCTGAGTTTGAGTGGGCGATCGTCGGTACAAATCATCGCTGTGGGCGACAACAAAACCCAGATGCAGGCGACTCCAGAAAAACTCGGAATCAAAGCTTTGCAGGTAAACTCATATTTAGAGGCGATCGGAGTTTTGGTCGCTTTGCGGGCCGGCATCAGTCCAGCTTCCTTGGGTGCAGACATCTCCTCCCTGCGTTGTTTGTCTGACTAAACTCAACAAATCTAAAATCTCAAACCTCAAATATAAAAGTGATTAAGTGGCAGAAAAACTTCCCCAAAATCCTGAAATTGAACCCTTGACGCGCACCCAAGTTTTAATAGCAATGGGCGTGACAGCAATTATGTTGCTGGCGGTTGCTAAATTGTGGTTGCTATTTGGATCGGTATCGCTTTTGCCAGTCAAATTGATAGGAATCGACTTGCTCAAAGGATGTGCGATCGGACTGGCAATTACAGGCGGCAGTGCGATCGTTTATCACCTCTGGCCGGGTTATCGCCGGAGTGCAGACGTTTACTTGGAAGTAGTGCTCAAACCTTTGTTTTGGCCTGATTTAATTTGGCTGGGACTGCTGCCGGGACTTAGCGAAGAATTGCTATTTCGAGGCGTGATGCTGTCTGCTTTAGGATTGAATGTTACCAGTTTAGTTTTATCGAGTTTTTGTTTCGGTATTCTGCACTTGGGAGGCATGGATCAGTGGCCTTATGCTGTTTGGGCAACGGCTGTCGGATTGCTGTTGGGTTACAGCGTTTTAGCTACTGGGAATTTGTTAGTGCCAATTACGGCTCATATCTGTACGAATTTGATTTCTAGCTGTGTTTGGAAGTGGGAACACAATGCCGTGAAGCGGTAGATCGATCGCACTACAATAATATTGAGGTCGGGGCGGGTTCACCCGTATCTCTGCTTAATAACCAAAGTATTTTTAAACCCGCCCCCACCCAGCGACAAAATTTTATTAGGGTCACACTTACCGGACACGATAGTTAAAAACTTTGTTAAGGTAGTTGATAACTGCTCGATCGCACGCTCAATTGACCTTGACTGGGGTTACGGCTGAAGATAAAAGCTCCTTCTTCCGTTTCGCCGCTTGACAAAAAATCTATTTGTTGCTCGCCGGATTCAACGACTTCGCCATTGACGCGCAATTCGGCAATAATTTGCACTGATTCGGCCGTTTCGCCGCCCGTGTTAGTTACGGTAAACGGTACGTAAAATTGCCCTTGAGTTTCGCGAATAGGCGTGTTGCGAGTGACAGAAATAACCGGAGGTTCCTGCTTTTTAGCCAGCCAGTTGTAGAGTACGAGTCCAGTGAGGGTAAAAAGGATGAAGCAGGCGATCGCAAATGTCGCCCATTCAGCAAAAGTTTTTTTTGGTTGCTGTTCGTTATTACTTTCCGTCATACCGTCAACCTCCCCGCCGCGCCGCCAATTGTCGCCGGCAATCCCAATACTAACGTATAGCTCAACCAAATCGACCACGGGTCGTCAAAACTGAGTTTTTGGAAGAAAAACATCATAAATGCAGAAGCCGCCAGCGACACTAAATACGCCATGACAGTTTCGCTGAGGGGACGCTGAAAAATCCCTTGCTGCTGGTGGCGTTTTGCTTGATCGGTAAACCCTGCTGCAAATACAATACCGTAGGAAATTAGCAGCGAAGCAGCGATAATTGCTAATTGCCAAGGTGGCGAAATAGCTGCAGCTAGCATGGGAATTTCGTCAGTTGGGGCGATGTTGAAAGCAATGATCATCGCGCCTATTAAAGTAGCGCCGATATCTGCTACAGTTGGATTAATGGTAGGTTCGTTGTCGCTGTCTGAACTTTGATAGCGATCGCCGCTCAAAAAACCGTTCGCCAGGGCAACTCCCAAGGCAAAGGGCAGGCCTTCAAAGATTATTTTCCCTAGAGTTTCTTGCAGTGGAGTCTCCGGCGTAATTTCCCTGAGCAAAAACAGGATCAAAGCCGCGCAGACAATGCCGATGGCGATCGCTTCTACGGTATCGATTGCAGCATCTAGCCAACGGATGTCCTTAGTTTTGCGAAAACCTTCAGTGCGAGTCAGCAAGAAAACGACGATAAAAGTAGTTGCGATCGCGATCGACATTTCCGCTGGTTTAGTATACGAACCAATCCACCAAACTTCCATCGTATAAAGCAGGGGAATCCCGAACAAAAAGCCGCCAGATGCGCCTCGAATGATGTCGTTTAGTTCATTTGACCACTGATTTTTGCGTCTTTTTGATTTCTTCATTATTTAGTGAAAACGTACCTCAAAAAAGGCTATCTATAATTTAACATATTTCAAGTGTTATCGTAGAGAGCATTTGCACTCAACTTTGTGCATAAGCTATTAAAAATTACTCTCTATAAATTCCCACCTGAGTACAAATTGCTCTCAGTGTCCCTGATTTTATTTGCTCGTGGTTAGGCATTACTAACGGAGTCTCCGTGCCATCCTGATTCTATCGCACCATGACAATATGTTCGCCTTTTGTAATAATGCGAAAACCCAACAACTGAAATGTTCTGATGACTCGTCTTTTAGAAGCCTGGACAGGAAACTTTGACATTAAATAGCCACCTCTGCTTCTACTAAAAAAGTCTCGCTCCCAGGTGATTCGTTTTCCCTTGTTTCTTTGCCAACTACTTCGATGTAGCAACGAATAGCTGACTTGACATCAGCTAAGGCTTCTTCATGGGTGTCACCTTCACCAACTACGGCACTTTTGATACTAAGGGGATAGGCGACATAACCATCGGAATGTTTTTCAATGAGGATTCTAAATTGTTTCATCTTCGCCTCTTTATTTTTCTTAATTCACCACACCCGCACATAAGCATCAAAATAAAGGCATGAGTGTCCAACAACAACCTCATTCCATCTACTCCTTAAACTCTTCTAGGGGTTCGTCAAAATCATCGGACATCCCAACCATTCCTTGGGCACTTCCTGCTTGGCGATTGGGTTTAGCTTGTTTGGGAATTACTACCAATTTTACAACAGGCTGGTTATCTTGAGTAATCGCAAATTCTTCGCCTCTCATTGTCGCTTCGATTAATTCCCCAAGCTTTTATTTTGCCTCAATAATGTCTACTTGAGACATACTTCGTACCTCCTTAATCTCATTTTCAAACATCACAATTCTAAGTCAATTCAACAAATCCTCTTCCTCCAAATCAACCGACTGCAACTGAGCCGGAGTAGCCGGAATCGCCGCAATAATTGCATCGATTACCTTCGCCACCGGAATAATCTCCATTCCTAACTCTGGCACCGGTTGATTCTTAGGAATAATCGCCCTTTTGAAACCCAATTTCGCCGCCTCCCTCAGCCGCAACTCTAATTGCGAAACCGGCCGCACCTGTCCCCCCAAACCCACTTCCCCGAGCAAAACAGTGCGTGCATCAACCACCCGATCGCGAAAACTGGCCACAACGGCGATCGCAACTGCCAAATCCGCCGCCGGTTCGTCCACCTTCAACCCGCCCACCGTCGCCAAAATCACATCTAATTTAGATAAAGGAATCCCCACCCTTTTCTCCAAAACAGCTAAAATTTGCTGCAATCTAGCATTGTCCACACCAGTAGTAGTGCGGCGCGGCGAACCGAAACTTGCAGGGCTGACTAACGCCTGAATTTCCACTAAAATCGGTCGAGTTCCTTCGCAAGTAACAGTCGTCGAAGTACCGGGAGAAAATTCATCTCTATTCCCTAAAAACAACTCCGACGGATTATTTACTTCTCGCAAACCGTTGGCTACCATTTCAAAAACACCGATTTCGTGAGTGGCACCAAAACGGTTTTTCATCGACCGCAAAAGTCGATGAGAAGCAAAGCGATCGCCCTCAAAATACAGTACAGTATCTACCAAATGTTCCAAAACCCTCGGCCCCGCCAAAGCTCCATCTTTAGTAACGTGACCGACAATAAATAAAGTAATGTTTTCCCTTTTCGCAACCTGCATCAAAGCAGACGTACATTCCCGCACCTGAGCCACCGAACCCGGAGCCGATGTTAAACTAGCAAAATAAATAGTTTGGATGCTGTCAATCACCGCCACATTCGGTTTCAGGGCTTCCAACTCCCGCAAAACAACCTCTAAATCCGTCTCTGGAAGCAAATAGAAATTCTCCGCTGAATTATCCTCGGAATCCCTTTTAGCTTCCCCGTTGCTACCCGATTTATGCCCGCCGTTGCTTGACAATTCAACCGGATTAGCCACGCCCAAACGCTGCGATCGCAACTTCACCTGCTGGCCGGACTCCTCCGCACTGACATACAGTATCCGATCCTTGCGGGCCAACATATTCGCCACCTGCAACAGCAGCGTCGATTTCCCGATTCCCGGTTCCCCCCCAATCAACACCAGCGATCCGGGAACGATCCCGCCTCCCAAAACTCGATCCAGTTCCCCGTAACCCGAAGGCCAGCGAGACTGAGTTTGGTCGGAAATCTGCGATAATCTGAAAGATACCCTTGGTTGACCCTTCGACTTATCAGGGGGCGAACCGCCCACTGTCTTAGTTGTCACCCCAGTTAAACCAGCCCGCGAGACAGCAGCAGTAGGTTGTTCTAACTGCTCGTCAAAAGAATCCCACTTCTGACAGCTAGGACACCTGCCAAAATATTGTGGTGAATCATACCCGCATTCCCGACAAATATATTGTATTCGAGGCTTAGGCATTGTTTACTATGATAAATAGTCACCCTAACATTTAGAAAAGTCTGAGTTAAAGCACTTATCAAGCTTTCAGACCCATCCCCACACATAATTCAATTTGTGTCTTCTATGATAGGGTACAAAAAATTAACATTATCTGAAATGTAACTTAAGGAGTGCTCGGTAACTTGGAAAACCATAAAGAAAAAATTCTGGTAGTCGATGACGAAGCCAGTATCCGCCGCATTCTGGAGACTCGCCTTTCCATGATTGGCTACGATGTCGTCACCGCTGCTGACGGCGAAGAAGCTCTCGAAACATTTCGCAACACCGAACCCGACTTAGTGGTTTTGGACGTGATGATGCCGAAGCTAGACGGTTACGGCGTCTGTCAGGAGTTGCGTAAAGAGTCAGACGTGCCCATCATCATGCTAACCGCTTTGGGAGACGTAGCCGATCGCATCACCGGTTTAGAATTGGGCGCCGACGATTACGTCGTCAAACCTTTCTCTCCCAAAGAACTAGAAGCCCGCATCCGTTCGGTACTGCGGAGGGTTGACAAAAACGGCGCCTCGGGAATTCCAAGCTCCGGAGTCATCCACGTCACCAATATTAGGATTGACACCAACAAGCGCCAAGTTTACAAAGGCGACGAACGAATTAGGCTCACGGGGATGGAATTCAGCCTGTTAGAACTGCTTGTCAGCCGTTCTGGAGAGCCTTTTTCGCGATCGGAAATTTTGCAGGAAGTCTGGGGATACACCCCAGAACGCCACGTAGACACCCGCGTAGTGGACGTTCACATCTCGCGGCTTAGGGCAAAGTTGGAAGACGACCCCAGCAATCCCGAATTAATTCTCACCGCCCGCGGCACCGGCTATCTCTTCCAGCGAATTGTCGAAATTGGAGAAGTAGGATAAAGTCACTTGGCAGTTGGCAGTTGACGGTTGACGGTTGACGGTTGACAACCAACAGTCAACAGTGAACAGTCAACAGTGAACAGCCAACAGTGAACAGTCAACAGTGAACAGCCAACAGCCAACTGACAAATGACAAATGACTAAATCTGATCCCAATAAAGTTTTGCGGCAATTGCCCTTAGTTGCAGGAGGGTTAGCAGGTACGCTGCTAATGGTCAACCGCTTGCTGACAGAGCAAATCACAGATTCTCAAGCTCGATCGGACGCTTTGGGAGTAATTATTAGCGCTTTGCTGATTTTAACAGGTTTGCTGTGGCAGCAGGTGCAAGCGCGATCGCCCGATTCCGTAAAACTTATCGGCGAAGAAGGTTTTGAATTTGCGCCGGATTTGCCGGAGGCTGTGAAAATAGAATTAGCCTGGGCGTCGCGTTTGCTGTTGACAAATACCGCCACAAGGTCGATCATAATTGTGTATCAGGGAAAAGTCCTATTGCGACGCGGTATTTTAGGCATCAATCCCGAAGTCAAACCGGGGCCGATTTTGCAGCGAGTGCTCGACAAAAACAAACCAGTTTATTTAGTAAATCTCAATATTTATCCCGGTCGAATTGAATTTGACTATTTGCCAGAAAATACTCAAGGAGTCATCTGTCAACCCATCGGCAGCCAAGGCGTTTTAATCTTAGGTGCTAACGCGCCCCGCAGCTACACCAAACAAGATGAAAACTGGATTGAAGGGATTGCCGACAAACTAGAAAATACCATCAATCGATTTTAGATTTTAGATTTTATATTTTAGATTGTGGATTTTTGGTTTTAGATTTTAGATTGGGGATTTTATGTTTTAGATTTTAGATTTTAGATTGTGGATTTTTGGTTTTAGATTTTAGATTGTGGATTTTAGATTGTGGATTTTAGATTTTAGATTTTAGATTGTGGATTGCAAAATGCCAGCCCTGTCAAGGTGCGATCGTCTTCGAGGGCTGCGCTAACGACGAATTTGCCTCATTCTAGGTGTTGGTTATCGGCAATAAACAAGATTTATTACCGATATCTTTTGAAAAGAAAAAGAGCGAGCGCTCCCCCCAACAAAATTTGCAGGGTTTGAGGGTCTTCTTCACCACTCCTGAGCGGACTGCGTGCACAGGGCGCATCTTAGTCCTCAACAACGCTCTCCGGGTGCGCTAGGCGCACCTTACTAGCTCAAAACTCTCAACTCAAAACTCAAAACTACTACCGAGCCCAGTCAGTACCGCGCCACAGCGTAAAAAACAAAACACTAGAAATCAGCGCGCCCAGCAGCCACTTAATAGCATTTTTAAATAACCCCAAGCGCTGACTAGACTGAACCGCAGCACTTTGCGTCTGTAACCGTTCCTTAGCCGGAGTAATTCTCGAAAGAATTTGCTCTTTCAATTGCTGTGGGTTTTGCGTATCCGCTGGTACCCCCAGACGGGTAAGTTCCCCGGCCAAGTTCCTTAAATCTTCAGGACTACCCTTATTCAGCCGTTCTTCCACCTGCTGCAACTGAGCTAATTGTTGCTTTGCTTGAGTCGTAATTTGCTGGTTATTTTGGTTGTTGACGTAGATAGCGCCAAAAATTCCCAAAGGCAGCATCAACAGAAAAACCAGGGCCAGCAGCAGACAAACCCAAGACAAAACCTTCAAAAAAACGTCTTCCAAACCTCTGCGATCGTACCCTTCTCCAAAAAATATCAGCGCCATTGCCAGTAAAGGAACTGGCACCCGTTCCACTACAGCCCCAATCGTCTGCAATTCCCAGAGGCGATTGCCAAAATTTGCTGGTATAAGAACTGCAATCGTATCTAATACAGACAGAATTAATAGACCGTAGCCAATCCAACGCAGTCTGTAGATAGAAAAACCTTGTTCGCCTTGTAAGTCATTCATAAAATCATCAGAGTTGTTGTTAAGAAAAATCTTTCTTGAGCCCGCCCAAGAACGGATACAAGCCCCCGACAACAGTCGTGGAGAATCAAAAATTTTAGACTTTTGTTCAAGCTTCCAGATTCACCTGTGGAGTAAATCTAAAAGCTAAAATCTAAAATCGACTGACTCGACTCAAGGCTCGGGAAATCGCGGCTGCCACCACTCATACCAAGAAACCCAAGCATTCTCTAGAATTTTTTTGGCATCTTCTGGAGTTGTTTTATCCAAAGGCACAGACATCTGAGTCCATAAACAGCGCCGGTCTTGAATATTTCCCCTACCCAACAACCAAAACAGAATACGGTTTGGCTGCCAATCGCGAGTATTTCGATTATATCTAAACTGTTGGGAAGTTACTGTAGCACTGCCACGAGGATTGATACACGAACTCAAATACACTCGATTTTTCTGTTGCAAAATTCCGTGAAACCCCACGCCTTGAGTGTTTGCCAATGCTAGTTTACCAGGATACGACTTGAGAATAGTATGTCCCTTCATCAGGCCTTCCACATCTCCAATGGTGTTTACCGCATACCGCATCTCTATTTCTAGAGCCATGCTATTCTTTTGATATTCATATTTCCTGGCAGCTTTTAATCCTGAAGTGTCCTTAATTTCCAGAACGGCGCTCTTGTGTAGTTTCCAATCGGCTAGAGGCACCGACTCGGGAAACTCAAACGGGGTTGCCTGAGTGTTGCCGTCCGATGGATAGAAAACCAATTTTCCGGCCACCAACAAAACCCCTCCCAAAGTAACAGCCAACAGGGAAAGCCTAAGTGGTTTCCAAGAGGTAATAGCCATTAGCAATTCTGTCCTTCCTTATTTTGGGGTTGGTCTTTCAAAATTGCAAACCAGCAGAATAACCCGAAAATAAATACAGCAATCATAGAAAATATTACCGAACCATTTCCTTCGTGCCAGTATTTAAATGCTTCGGGTTGAGATAGCGATACCAGCACGGCCAGGAGACCAACTCGCGCGGCATTCACTACAAATGCAGTAATTATTGCCACGAATGGCAATACCATTTTCTGACCCCTAGTGGTAGGAAACATCAGTAAGAAAACCAGAGCTAGTCCTAATAATTGTAGCATCGCATTTACGCCGGAACAGCCGTGATTCACTTCCACGCTTCCCTTTTCCAGGATTAAAAAAACCCCTTTCCGCACCACTTCAAATCCTATATAGTGCAGGATGAAAGCTGAAAATTTAGCTGTTAATTTGGGGACATCAACGAATACTCCGATTAATCCGGGAGGAATAGCTGTATAGCCAAGAATTAGAAGTTCCTGCCAATATTGTTTCAGTCCTTTTGTTCCAGAAGCAAGCAATGCGAGACTGATTCCCGACAAAAAAGGCGTTGCTCGGATAAAAAAGTCGTATCCAGATATGGACGAACTTTTGAGCAATATTAAAGCAATTAACGATGTCCCAAAGAAGCTGGCGAAAACTCCGCTTTCAAAAGTTAAGGATTCGTGCCTTTCCCAAATGAGAAATGCTACGACTCCCCAAAACAGTAACATTGTACCGAACAGGTCTGTGTCGTTTGTTCTGGAAGTTAGAGTTAGGTGTAGGGCAATCAAACCGGAGGCGATGCCTAACAGCCAGTATTTAGGTTCTTGGATGTGCTTGAGCCAGTTTATTTCGGTCATTGCTGCTTTTTGTTTTTACTAAAAGCTTCTAAAATGCTTAATGTGTTGTAACTCTATTCAAATTATCAGCTACAAACACTTGAATTTATGCGTTTGTGATGATTTTTCACTAAATCTTCACAAAGATTGACAATAGTAAATATGTGTGATAATTACCTTCACCCAATTAATTCTGAAGTTAGGATCAAAGACCAAAGAAAACAGGTTTTTTAACTCGGATCGATCGCACTCCACGAAAGATTTTCTTCCCTCCAACCCGGTTTCTGCGCCTAGAGTTTAGATGTAAAGCTTAAAGGCAAGACAGAAACCTTTCTTGGACGCACTCTTGAGCTTGAAAACCAGTTTTTTACCGGTGCTGGTTTTTGGTAGCCCGTGCGTCCAAGAGTAGATTAATTAGAGTAGACTTTCCGGTAGTAAGTTTGATATTCCTCCGAAAGCAGGGGTTCCCACCACTCCCGATGGGCTAAGTACCATTCTACAGTCTGCCGCAAACCTTCTTCAACTGTTACTGAGGGAGTCCAACCTAACTCAGTTTTAATTTTGCTGGCATCAATAGCATAACGCCGATCGTGCCCGGCTCTGTCTTTGACAAATGTGATCAATTGTTCGCAAGGACGGGCAGGTAAATCAGAAGCTAATTCGTCCATTAGCTGGCACAGCATTTTTACTAAATCGAGATTTTTTACCTCGTTGTTGCCGCCAACATTGTAGGTTTCCCCAGGCTGACCACGGTGAATAACGGCATCTAAAGCGCGGCAGTGGTCGAGAACGTAAAGCCAATCTCGCACGTTTTGACCGTCGCCGTATACTGGCAGCGGTTTGCCCAATAGCATATTGATGCACATTAATGGAATGAGCTTTTCTGGGAAGTGATAGGGGCCGTAATTGTTGGAACAGTTGGTGATAATTGTCGGGACGCCGTAGGTGTGAAAATAGGCGCGGGCGAGGTGGTCGCTGCCAGCTTTGGAGGCTGAGTAGGGACTGTTGGGCGAGTAGGCAGTTGTTTCTGTGAAGGCTGGGTCATCGGGGCCGAGACTGCCGTAAACTTCGTCGGTAGAAACGTGGAGGAAGCGCATTTGTGCTTTGAGAGATGCCTCATCAATTGCTTCAAAATGCTTGCGGAAGGCTTCTAAAAGTGTGAAGGTTCCGACAACGTTTGTTTGAACAAAGGCTGCAGGCCCGATAATTGACCTGTCAACGTGGGATTCTGCGGCAAAGTGGGCGACTGTGGTGATGTTTTCTTCTTGGAGCAAGGTATCGACTAGGGTACGATCGCAAATATCCCCCTCCACAAACCGAAAATTTTCGCCTCCTTCCAAAGTTGCCAGGGTTTGTCGGTTTCCGGCGTAGGTTAAAGCGTCGAGTACGACTACTCGATCGCCCGGATAGCTGCTGCACCAGTGATGCACAAAATTCGAGCCGATAAATCCAGCCCCGCCCGTCACCAACAATCGGCGAGGGGCTCGCTCAATGCCTTGATTCGCGTTGTCTGTCATAAAAATAAGAGTTATTCCAATAACTAAGCCTTTACAAAAGTAGCCTTAAAAGTAGTTTGTCACCAAGTGTTTGCGGCGATGTAACTAAATTTTCTACAATCTCACCTCAGATTTTCTAATGTGGGCGCGATCAAAGTATTGGTTCACAAAACTTGAAGTTCTACCGATCCGGTAGATCAAACGCTTACACAGCAACTATTCCAGATGTTTAAGCGGGCAATTTTAAATTTGAATTGCGTGAGGCTATAGCTGACTTTTGCGATCGATCCGCGATTTGGAAGGCGCGCAGAGTTGATACATTTGTAAAGAGCTGTTACCATTAATTTTTTAATTATCCTTTACAATCTCCAGAGCACCATGAAGAAGTTTCAAGTGTTAGCTGGCATTGCTTCCGTCGTCGCGATCGCCAGCAGCATCGCCATAGGTGACGCTGCATCTGCTTTCCCCTGTTCCTACAGCAAATCTGGGGCGGCTAAATCTGGTTCTGCGACAACGATCCTAGGTTCCGGCGGCTCGGAGCGAATCAATCCGTGGAAATCCTACAAAACAGCAGCTCTCGGTTTCCTAGGTTTGGCGGGAGTTTTGGGTGGCGGAGCGGCCTACATGAGCTACCGCGCCGGCAAGCGCGCTTCTGCTGCTTGCGCTGCGATGACCGATAATTTTGAAGTTTTTGAAGAGTCGGCTCCGATCGCAGATGCAGGTGTTTCTGGACACATAGAAGTTCCTGCCTTGCTCGATTTGGCGCCGGCGGGTGCTGTAGCTGAGTCAGCAGATGCGGTTGCAGCCGTTCGCGAACACCCAGAAGCTCCTGGCGGTGAGCTGGATTTGCCGGTTTCGCCAGTTGCCGAGTTGAGTTCTGAAATTGCGATCGAACAAGTCCAAAACGCGATCGTCAAATAGTTATCTCAAACCAAAGTATTCGCTTAGCGCACCTCCAATCTTCCAAGATTGGAGGTTTTTTGACTGGAAATTATCTACCCTACAATTTCTGGTCATTGCGCTCGCGAAGCACTGCAAACAATAGACAGATGAATCGATAGCACACACTATCATATTCCGGCTAAGCAAACGAGCGCTGAATTAATATCAATTAAAAAAACTCTTGCTACAATCATCAATCTCATACTAATTATTAAAAGTTGCCGCTCTCCCTCAGGACAAGGCTGTGCCGTTTCCCTACTGTATTTGAACTGTATTTAATCCGATTGAAAACTGCTATAAAATGAGATGAGTCAAAGCGAAAGAGTACCCTGCCGAGGCGAGCGCTAAAAATACTCTTCAGATCAATCTGAGGGTAGACGGCAAGAGTTCAAATCCCCTGCTATGGTGGGAAATATAGCCCTACAGATTACAACTATAGGTTATTATGAATGCTTGGCGCGATCGATTCAATCAATTTACAGGTCAAACTAGATTGGCAGTTTGCCGGGTGTTCGTTCACATAACAGGCGAAGAAGTTGCACCGCTGTTAGGAGTTCTCAACCGCAACGCCAGAAAAGCAATTGATGCCGATGGCGACATAGTAGTTTTAGGAGAAGGTCTTGTAGAAATTTGCAATCACCTCTTGCAGTACGACAACTACTGGCAATCAGCCGCCAATGAAGGCGATGTTTTTTGGAATGAAGGGGAAGCGGGCGATTATGTGGATGAACTTTTCATTGATTCAGCCGATCGCTATCTGAGCGAGCCTCAATACACCACATCTGTTTATGATCAAAAATCCCCCTTGTCTTTGCCGGTAACTAGAAATATTGTAGTGATGCTGACAGTTGCGTATGAAGGCGAAGTTCCTGCCCTAGAAACTGACCTCGCTGACATCAGCGCGCTGAAAGTCGGTTTAAAAGCCCTGATTAATTTACATTACCAAGAAAGGCTCCGAGCTGTGCAAGTTCACTTTTCTCCCGCACAGTTGGGAGACGAACTTACCAACGACCAAGTGTTGGTTAATTTCCCCGAACTTATTCCCCTTTAAGGAAGGAAGAAGGAAGAGGGAGAAATTACCAATCACTATTTACCAATTACTACAGCAGATTCCATGTATATGTAGTAGACCCAATCTTCTAGTAATGAAGGTGCGTTGCTAGCAACAAACTCCAAGTTTTATCCAATATATTGCAGCGAGGCACCCTAGAGATTAACACCACACAATATAGCTGCTACTGTACTTGTTAAAGATGGAATAGGCTGTATTTACTCATTACCAATTACTATTTATGATGCTGCGAAAACTGACAATTTATTTAATGGCTTTAACTTTTTTGGGGACGGCCATCGGCTGCGGTGCACCTCGCACACAAACTTCTCCAAATCCTGCTGGCAATCCAAATATTAACACAGTGCGTCCTGCACCAAATAATAATAACTTGAGTGAAGGTCAATATCCTGTACAGCAAGCTACCTACGACGATGCGGATGGCGAATACAGTTTAATGTTGCTGAATACTCCCGCCGGCAGTCCCCCAGTTTACCGCACTAGGGATTTGCAAATGGCTCGCTTAACAGAAGAAGAAATATCGGCAGGCAAGAAAAGTTATCTAAATGTGAATAACAATCAAGCGGTTTTGCATTTGACAGAAGATTTTAAAATTGAGTACGTTCACAACGTTACCGAAACTGTTCCTAATCCTCAAACAGGTCAGCCACAAACCGTAGTAGTGCGCCAGCAATCTGGCTTCTGGGCGCCGTTTGCTGGGGCTATAGCCGGTCAGGCGATCGGCAGTTTGTTATTTAGACCACGATATTATATGCCGCCAGTCTATCAGCCGGGGATTATGAC
Organism: Microcoleus vaginatus PCC 9802; assembly: GCA_022701275.1. NCBI lineage: Bacteria > Bacillati > Cyanobacteriota > Cyanophyceae > Oscillatoriales > Microcoleaceae > Microcoleus > Microcoleus vaginatus. Next base: position 3,686,097 of record CP031740.1, on the reverse strand, counting down.
AGGATATGGCGGGTATGGTAATACTTACGGCCAAGCTGTTCAGCAGTATCAAACTCGTTATCGAACTCCGCCTCCGGCTGTGAGAAACCGTCAAGTTTTAAGGACGACCGGTCGTTTGCGATCGCCCACATATAACCAGCCAGTAAGACCCTCAGTACGGCCAAATGGCAATCGATCCACCGGTTCGGGTTACGGTGGCAGCACTTTGAGGCGATCGCGGCAGCCGCGTCAAAATCAATACAAGCGGCAGCCGAGTTTTGGTAGCGGTAGAAATTCTCGTCAACCGAGTCGGAATCGCTCTTTCGGGAGTAGAAGGCGCTGAGTGGAAGATGGTAAAAATCAGCAACTGACATGGGTAAAAGTTGATTTTATATATTCTCCCGATGCCACGCTGCCACAGGTAGGGAGAATGAAAATTTTGGAATAATTGATTTAGTCTTCTCTGTTTCCCCCAGACCCAAAAAATATGTGATTTAATTTCTACATTAGTATGTAGGTGACAATATGTCTTCTTCACAACCCCCGTCAGGGGAAAGAAATCCTCTAGGATTGGATGAATTGATTGCGATCTTGGTTGCCTTCGGCACGATGGGAGCCATTTTATTTTGGGTAACAGGTAAAAATCCCGAGCGATTGAATGCCAGAAATTGGCAATTTCCAGCCGTTTTTTCTCAGCCTGCTGTTACGCCCGCGAGTCCGGGAATATTAACACCCGAATCGCCAAGTTCCGATTTGCGCTCGCCCGCTAAAACGCTCATTCCCTCAGAACCGGATGCCGCACCTGTGGGACCTTTAGGGCCGGTTTTACCGCAAAATCCTCCGGTGGGTGTAATCGTTGTTCCTCCCAAGCCAATTGCGCGATCGACTCCCGCTCCAGCAATTACCAAACCCAAAGGCGATAAACCCAAAGCCGATAAACCCAAAGTTGGGCCCGTTAGATTCTCCGATGTTCCAGACAAATATTGGGCGCGTCCGTTCATTGTAGCTTTAGTCGATCGGAAAATTTTTGCTGAGTCCACCGACAGCAAATTTCGTCCCGACGAACCGATGACGCGAGCCGAACTAGCGCGCTTAATTCAGCGAATGTCCGACGACAAACAACCGATCCGAAAACCAATTGATTTTAAAGACGTAAAAGACCAGAGTCCTGTCGCTCCTGCGATCGACCACACCGTCAAAACTGGATATCTTCAAGGATACCCAAACAAGGAGTTCCGTCCCGAAAAACAAATTCCCCGTGTCGAAGTCATCGCAGCTTTAGCGAGCGGTTTGAGCCTGAAACCATCAACAAAAGCAACCAAAACTTTACAAGTTTATACAGACAGGGCAAAAGTACCGAAATGGGCAGCTAACAAAGTAGCATCAGCCACAGAAGCTGGCATTGTTGTTAACCACCCGAAGCGCACACTTTTGCAGCCTAATAGAACAGCAACTCGTGCTGAAGTAGCAGCCATGATTTACCAAGCTATGGCTAAAAAAGGCAAAGTACCTGCTAAGTCTTCAGAGTATGTTGTGAAGCCTTTAAAGTTGCCCAAATAATATTTTAGGGGCGTTGCTCCTAGCCCGCCCCACAATAACATTTAATCGTTATTGTTTGTAGTCAGGACGGAAGCCTTCAGTACGAAGCAGCTAAATTAATCTTGAAACACCATAATACTGCCCGAATAGCAAGCTACCCAAACCTGATTAGTTTCCGGATCGTAAGTAATCCCGATCGGACTTGAATTAACCTTCACTGTTTGCAGCACTTTCATATCGCTCGTCCTAACTTTGCTAACAGTATTCGAGAAATAGTTGACTACATAAAGCAGTTTTCCCTGATCGGAAATTGTCATGCTGCGAGGTGCTTTTCCTGTAGAAACTTTGTCTACCACTTTACCCGTTTTTAGGTCAATTTTTGCCACATTTCCTTCACCATTTAAAGTGGCATAAAGATACTTTCCATTGGGATCGATCGTCAAATGACGCGGCGCATTGCCAATATTCTTGAGCCATTCTACCGAAAAGTCGATGAGGTTCACTTTCGCAATATCGGAAGAACCCATGATGGCAACATAGGCATTTTTTGAGTCGGGAGTAACAACAATACCCCGAGGATATGCACCCAGTTTCACTCGCTCGATTTCGAGATTTTTATTGATATCAACTACGCTCAAATCCCAACTGCACCAATTGCTAGCGAGGGCGAAGCGATTGTCAGGGGAAACAGCATTGAATTTCGGAACTGCACCTACAGGAATTACCTTTTCTATTTTCAAAGTTTGGGTATTGATGCGGTACAGAAAACTTTGGTCATGTTTGGCCGCTGGAGAGCACCTGTCGGTTCCCGGATTTCTAAACCCGGAACCGTACATTTTGTAGTTGGAGACGTAGGCATATTTGCCGTCTGTTGAAAAAGCAGCTTCTACAGGAGATCCTTTATAATTGCCTTTGAATTTAGAAAACCCGAACTTCGACAAGTTTACGGTATCGGGAATAGTCTTGACTAATTTAAAATTCCTGTCATAAACTGTGATTGTGTGGCGGTACATCATGTTTTGAGCAAAAAACAAACCCGCTCCCGAATAAACTATTGATTTTGGTGAGATATTGCCGTAAATGGTTTTTTTCAAGGTCATTTTTCCTTGAGTATTATCGGGAGGATTTACTAGCCTTGTGGGTGGTAATTCAATTTCTTTATCCTCGGAATTTTCAGTTTTAAAGGGTGGCAAAGAGGGTTCTTGAAATAGAGGTTCTTGGGGCTGAGCTTTAGTTTGATCTTCGAGTTCGTTTGTGTTATCTGTGGCGGTAGGAGATGGCGAAGATTGATCGACATTTGGCGAGATTTTTTCCGCAGCTTCCATGCTGGCGTCTTCCGGCTTACCTTTCAGTGCTGACAAGGTTTTAGGGCCAACAATTCCGTCAACTTTCAGGTTGTTCTCTGCTTGAAACTTTTTCACAGCAGCCTGGGTGAGAGAACCGTAAAATCCTGTAGCCTTACCGCCAAAATATCCTGCTGCTTGCAGAGTTTTCTGGAGGTTTGCAACTTCCGCGCCTGAATCACCTTTTTTGAGGGCGAGTGCGGGATTGACTAAATTGACAATTGTGAGAGCGATCGTAAAGAAAAGTAAAGGAGTATAGGCTAAATTCCGGTGCATTTTTGAGTGGGTCGATCGAGTTTGACCCGCAGCCGTTTCCCAAGTTTCAGCTAAATGTAGGTAGGCCAGTCCGTCCATAGTTTTTACCGGGTATTTTTGGTGCTATGATACACCAGTTAACTTTGATGAAAGAGAGAATCTTATTATAATCAAACTTAGGGTAAAATCTCCAAGCAGTTTTTAATGGTGCAAGCAAGTAGGAGCGATCGACAATGTGGAGTGGGGAAAAAACAACCGCAGAATCAACGACAAAAGAATCCCGCCAGACTTTGCTGTGGGAGGATGACGGGGGACTTTGCCAGCGGGCTTGGGTAGAAATCGATTTAGCAGCTTTAACTCACAATGTAAAACAGCTTAAAAAGCTCTTATCTCCGCACACAGAACTGATGGCAGTTGTGAAAGCGGATGCTTACGGGCATGGTGCTGTTGCAGTCAGTCAAACAGCATTGCAAGCAGGTGCTAGTTGGCTGGGAGTGGCGACAATTCCCGAAGGAATAGAATTGCGAGAAGCTGGGATAGAAGCGCCGATTTTGCTGTTGGGGGCAACCCATACAGCCCAACAGGTAAAGGCGATCGCCCATTGGCACTTGCAGCCCACTATTTGTACTGCCAAACAAGCCCTAATTTTTTCCGAAGTTCTCGCTGATCTTAACCAATCTTTGCCGGTTCACGCTAAGTTAGATACGGGAATGTCTCGCTTGGGTACGCCCTGGCAAGAAGCAACAGAATTTGTGCAATTAGTCAAGCGGTTGCCCAATTTAAAATTAGCCAGTATTTACTCTCACTTGGCGACAGCAGATAGCCCCGACCCCGCAGTTATGAGAGAGCAGCACCAGCGGTTTCAACAGGCGATCGAGCAAATTAAAATAGCAGGAATTAACCCCCCTCGCCTCCACTTGGCCAACTCTGCCGCAGCCCTCGCTGACCCGGCTTTGCACTACGATTTAGTGCGAGTCGGTTTAGCTACCTACGGTCTTTATCCAGCACCTCACTTGCAGTCGATCGCCAATTTGAAGCCTGCAATGCAGGTAAAAGCTAGGGTAACGCAGGTGAAAACAATTGAAGCAGGAACCGGCGTCAGTTACGGCTATAAATTTATAGCTCAGCGCCAGACACAGATTGCCGTAATTGGTATCGGCTATGCAGATGGCATTCCGCGCAATCTTTCTAATAAAATGCAGGTTTTAGTCCGGGGTCACTTCGTGCGGCAAGTGGGCGCGGTAACGATGGATCAATTAATGCTGGATGTAACTGATATTCCCAATTTAGAAGTCGGCGAAGTGGTGACGCTGTTGGGCAAAGATGGGGAATATCAAATTACTGCCGACGATTGGGCCGCGACTTTAGGAACTATTTCGTGGGAAATTCTCTGCGGTTTTAAACACCGATTGCCCCGCGTAGCAGTACACTATTAGCAGTAGTCCGGCAGGGGTTTAAACCCCTGCCTCATAGCAAAATCCGGTTTAAACCGACTCAAGAGTTTGAAGGATAAAATTATCGACTTTAGTCCTATTTTAGAGAACTTCCGCTATGAGATAGGGGTTTTCAACCCCCGTCGGACTCTCGTAATAAGTGATAAGACTGAGACTTCAATTCTCAATTTACAATTCCCAATTCCCAATTGATATGACAGTTATTCAGACGTTTTTACCAATAGCTCAAACCTTCTATACTCAGCTAAATGCAGAAAGAACACAAGCCTTGGAAGTAGCCCAAGAATTCTCGAAAAAATTCGTAGAATTGGGGTTTAAAATTGTACCTCAACTGCTGTGGGCGATCGGCATTTTGTTAATTACGCGATTTGCGATCGGCTTTGCGGGCCGCGTGACTCGCCGAGCACTGAGTCGCACCGAAGCCACCCTGCGAAAATTCTTAGTTCAAGCTGCTGAAATTACGATTTTGGTAGTGGGAGTAGTCGCCACTTTGAATCAGTTGGGAATTCAAACTACCAGCGTGGTTGCGGTGGTGGGTGCAGCGGGTTTGGCGATCGGTTTGGCGTGGCAAAATACTTTGTCGCACTTTGCTGCTGGGGTAATGTTGATTAGTTTGCGCCCTTTTGAAGTCGGAGATGCGATCGAAGCTGGGGATGTTAAGGGAGTGGTGGAGAGCATCGGGATTTTTTCAACAACCGTAGTCACAGACGATCGCATAAAAATTATTGTCCCGAACAATCAGTTGTTTAACGGTACATTGAAAAATACCACGGCAATGGGAACGAGGCGAGTAGACTTGAAAATTGATATTGGCGATCGGCCGATCCGTCCAACTGTAGCTGAGTTATTAGAAATTGCCCACTCTCACCCCCTGGTTTTGGAGAATCCGCCCCCGACTTGTTTGGTAGCCGAGATTACTCCAGACACAACTATTTTATCTCTCCGGCCTTGGTGCGCGTCGGTGGCCTACGAACAAGTGCGATCGCAAGTTCAAGAACACGTCAAAGAAGCAATGAATGCCTACAAAAATCAAGAACACTAGATATCAATCTAAAATCTAAAATCCCAAATCTAGCCGAGGTATTTCCTATGAGCAAGTGGTATCCGCAGCAAATTTTGCAAGAACCCGGTGTCAGAATGACCGCCACCGAAAAACAAACAATTCTCAGCAAATTTCCGCCTCCCGACGAAAACGGTCAAATATATGCCGACGGGGTTTTTGAAGGCGGCGGCGTGCGCGGAGTTGCGTTTTTAGGAGCACTCAGGTGCTGCAACGATTTGGGCATCCGCTGGCGAAAATTGGCAGGCACTTCAGCAGGTGCAATTACCGCCGCAGTATTGGCAACCGACTTGTCAATTGATGATTTAGAGGAAATTTTAGGTCAGCTCGATTACAGCATATTTTTAACTAAAAAAAATAGTCCTCTAATTTTAAACGGCGACCCCGCAGACGACTTGCAATCCCCAGCTTGGACCCTGCTTTTTCTAACAGTTAGCCGTCAAATGGGAGAATATTCGGCGCAGCCTTTCCGGCAGTGGCTGGAAGCAATGCTCGGTCGAGGGAACTTGCACACTTTTGCCGATGTCAAACAAATCGTAAAAGACCGGGAATTAAAAGTAGTAATATCTAACCTCACTCGCGGTGAAATGTTGGTGCTTCCCGACGACTTACATCGGCGCGAATCGACAGATTCCGATGCTTTGTACGAGCAGTTGCACCTCCCAAGCGCTGAACATTTTAGCGTCGCTGAAGCCGTTCGGTTGTCGATGAGTATTCCGCTATTTTTTGAACCCGGAAAACTTGGCGATGACTTAATTGTAGATGGCGGAATTTTGAGCAATTTCCCCCTGTGGATTTATGACAAACAATCCGTCGGTGCGACTCCTGCGTCGCCGCGCTGGTTTACCTTTGGGTTTCGATTAGTCGATACCGGAATTGAGACTAAAGCTAAGATTGATACTCCCCTGTCGATGCTGGCGGCGATGTTCAGAACGATGATGAAAGCAAGAGACCGCTATCACCAGCGGGAAATGGATAAGGGCAGGGTGATTAATATTGATGTGACTGAAGCTGGGGTGACGACGACGGACTTTAATCTCGATGGCGATCGCAAGGCTCACCTGTACCGCTTGGGGTATTTGTATACTAAGAGGTTCTTTTTGAGTGCCAATTTTAGTTGGGAGAAGCACTTGAAGGCTAGGGGCTTTGGGGAGTAGGTTTCGAGTCTTGAGTTGGGCAAGAGGGGGAGATTGGGGAAAATCTGCCTTTTGCCTGCGGCGAAAAGTATACAGAGTAAGGGATTGAGGAATTTTTAAATTAGGGGTTGGCAAAAAGAAGATGTGTGTGCTATAGTTAGTTACTGTCATCTTGGAGAGGTGGCTGAGTGGTCGAAAGCGGCAGATTGCTAATCTGTTAAGGGTGTTAACATCCTTCGAGGGTTCAAATCCCTCCCTCTCCGTTCTAGAGCTTCTAGGAAAAAATTCCTTTTAATCAAATTTTTGGACGGGCTAGAAGCCCATCCCACAAGAAAATTTTGTGGGATGGGCTTCTAGCCCGTCCAAATTATTTTTGCAGTTCAAGTCTACTCTAGCCGCAATAATCAACTACTAAATCTAATTCAGTGTCTTCATCGCTTCTACAAATTGCCGCGATATAAATGGCAAAATCTCTTCATTCTTGCTATTCTCTTTCCCCTCTGTAAATACAACTAACAAATACGGCCGCAAACCCGCTATTTCAATATAAGCAGCATCGTGACGCACTTGACTTGTCAGTCCCGCTTTTGACCACAATTTTGCTGATTCGGGCAATCCACCACCTAAAAAACCCGTTACTTGATTTTCGGGATCTGCCTCTAATTCTGCTGGGTCTAAACTGCGTTTCATTAAACCCATCATTTCTTGCGATGCTTTAGCGGAAACAGCTACGCCGCCGATGATACTGTGCAGCAAACGCGCCGCTGCATTTGTTGTCAGCATATTTCTATTTTCCATTAATTCTCCCAGAAATGCTCGCTCGCGACCGTAGGGGCCGTCACACCAGGTTTTTTGATTGGCGTTAATATTTTGTAATTCCGGCCAATCTAATGATTGAAAGTAACGGTTGACGATGTTTCGCTGCTGTTTCCAAGTTTCAAAGGGCGCGGGTGATAATTCTGGGCCGCTGGTAGTGCCGGTGAGGGCGTCTACTACTAAACTGGTGGCATCGTTGCTGGAATCAACTATCATATCTCGGACGGCGCGTTCTAATTCTGGCGATGTTTTAATCATGCCTTTTTGCGCCCATTCCCAGATGGCAACGAGGTAGAATAATTTAACGATGCTGGCGGGATAAATTCGTTCGGAAGCTCTAGCGCTAAAACCTCGGGGTTGATATTTCCAAAATTCTTCTGGACTCAGGGCGCCGCCTGTATTGACTCGCACCGGCGGATCGTAGACTATCCAGGTAATGGCTGTACGATCGCCACTTAATCCTGTAAATTCTGACAATGCGGAGTCTATAATGCTACTGCCGAGGGTTTCTAATTGTTCGTCTTGGTGAAAAAATGTCATGGTTAATGGCTGACGCTTAACGGTTAACGGCTAGCAGCTAATGGCAATCTATCGTTAAATGCGAACAATTAACAGCAAACAATGAGCAATTAGCAATGGCCAATTATCAATTATCTGATGTTGTGGAGTACCGAACCCGATCGCACATAAATATTTACGATTCCCCAAAGTGCGATCGATTGGCAACTCAAGCAGCGCTGGGGCGACATTTGCGCGTCGTTGAACTCCCCCTAAGACAGAGCGATGTAAACTTGGATACAACGGCTGTGATGGTGCGGCTGTGCGAAGATGATTATCCGGGATGGCTGGATATTCGAGATGTTGAGTTGCTCGATGTGGCAGAAACAGTGTATCATCCTCTGGTGCTTTCTGAGGCGGAAGTTAGAGAAAAATTGCCAATTGCAATTACTTTCGCTCGTGAGGCTATGAACCAATCCAATTATTATCTTTGGGGCGGTACAGTCGGGCCGAATTATGATTGTTCGGGCTTGATGCAAGCGGCTTTTGTGGCCGCAGGCATCTGGTTGCCGAGGGATGCTTATCAGCAAGAAGCTTTTACTAAACCTATTAGTATCCGTGCTTTAGAACCGGGAGATTTAGTATTTTTTGGTACGCCAGAAAAAGCAACTCATGTAGGATTGTATCTCGGAGATAATCGCTACATTCACAGTTCTGGAAAAGCACAAGGTCGCAACGGTATCGGTATCGATGTTTTGTCGGACGATGGCGATCTAGTCAGTCAAGCTTATTACCAGCAATTGCGGGGATATGGTAAAGTTGTGGCAAGTTATCAACCTCATTAGTTGTTGACGGTTGACGGTTGACTGTTGACTGTTGACTGTTAACTAATGACTAATGACCAATGACTAATGATTACTGATGTTATCTAACAAAGAAATGGACGCTGCATTATTTTTGGAAAAATTGGCTGCACAGCAGGCTGGCGCTGAGGTGGTTCTCGACGTTTCAGTGGTGGTGCCGGTGTATAATGAGGTGGAAAGTTTGCCTCATTTGATTGAGGCGATCGCCTCTTCTATCCAACCATCTGGACTCAGCTATCAAATTATTTGTGTAGATGACGGTTCTAAGGACGGTTCTGCTGAACTTCTCCAGCAGTTAGCCAGCACTCGCAATGACCTTTGTGCTGTAATTTTGCGTCGCAATTACGGGCAAACTGCTGCCATGTCGGCAGGTTTCGATCGCGCTCGCGGCCGTGCTATTGTTACCCTAGACGGCGATTTGCAAAATGACCCTGCTGATATTCCGCTGTTGTTGGCAAAGTTAAATGAAGGCTACGATTTAGTTAGCGGCTGGCGGAAAAATAGGCAGGATAATACTATTAGCCGGTTGATTCCTTCTAAAATTGCTAACTGGTTAATTGGTCGCGTTACAGGTGTAACTTTGCATGACTACGGCTGTTCTTTGAAAGCTTATAAATCCGAGTTGGTAGCAGACTTGAATCTCTACGGGGAATTGCACCGCTTTTTACCTGCTTTGGCGTTTATTGAAGGGGCGAGAATTGCAGAACTGCCTGTGCGACACCACGCCCGCCGTTTCGGTCAAAGTAAGTACGGAATTTGGCGGACTTTTCGCGTGTTGATGGATTTGTTAACTATTTCTTTTATGAAAAAGTTCCTGACTCGACCGATGCACGTTTTTGGACTTTTGGGACTGAGTTCTATGACGTTGGGAACGGTTTTAGGGATTTATTTGACAGTCTTAAAATTTGCTTTTGGTCAAAGTATTGGCAATCGTCCTTTGCTGATTTTGGCTGTGGTTTTGCTGTTAACTGGCGTGCAGTTATTTTGTTTTGGTTTGCTGGCGGAAGTGATGATGCGGACTTATCACGAGTCGCAGGGAAAACCGATTTATCGGGTGCGCGAGGTGTTTGGTTCTAAGTAAGGGGTTGATCCCAATTGTACTCCGTGATAAAAAGAGGAAAAGTTTTGAGTTGTAAGTTAAATAATTTAAAACTCACCACTCAAAACTACTTCCTAATCTTCAATTCTCTCATCTAAAATCTCAAATCTCAAATCTAAAATTGATTTACTTTTTGAGCTTGTCGGAGAGATGTAATAGTTGCGATCGCGTGTTCGGCGACTGCATCTATTTCTGCTTCGGTATTGAACCGGCCAATACCAAACCGAATTGAAGCATAAGCTAATTTGTCCGATCGCCCGATCGCTGCTAAAACATGAGATGGCGATATTTTTGCGGAAGTGCAAGCAGATCCCGAAGAAACTGCCGCCGCCGGTTGCAAACCCAACATCAACGCTTGACCGTCAACCCCCCCTACACTAATATTGAGATTTCCCGGCAATCTCTTAGTAGCGTGACCGTTGAGATAAACATCTCCCAATTCACTCAAGTTTTCCCACAAACGCTGCCGCAAATTAACCACTCGTTCTGTTTCCGACGGCATTTCTGCAATTGCCAATTCTACTGCTTTGGCAAACCCAACTATTTGCGGTGGGTAGAGAGTGCCCGATCGCATTCCCCGTTCGTGGCCTCCTCCGTGCATCTGCGGCGCTAGCTGCACTCTCGGTTTGTTGCGGCGCACGTAGAGAGCACCGATCCCTTTTGGCCCGTAAATTTTGTGGGCTGTCAAGGACATTAGATCGATATTCATCTCCTCTACGTCGAGGGGAATTTTGCCGATAGCCTGTGCCGCATCTGTGTGAAAAAGAATGTCATTTCCGCGACAAATTGCAGCAATTTCTGCGATCGGCTGAATGACGCCAATTTCGTTGTTAGCCGTCATCACTGAAACTAAAATTGTCTCGGCGCGAATCGCTTTGATCAAATCGCCTATATCAATCAGCCCGTCGTTTTTCACAGGTAAAACAGTAATGTCAAACCCCAATTTTTGCAAATAGGTACAGGGGTCGAGAATTGCATTGTGTTCGGTTTTTACTGTGATAATGTGCTTTCCTTTACTGAAATAAGCTTCGGCGATGCCTTTAATCGCTAAGTTATTTGCTTCGCTGGCGCCGCTGGTAAAAACAATTTCTTCTGGGGAGGCGTTGATCGCTTCTGCTATGATTTGTCGTGACTGTTTTACCGCTGCTTCTGCTTCCCAGCCGTAGACGTGGTTGATGCTGGCTGCGTTGCCAAATTGTTCGGTGAAATACGGCAGCATCGCATCAAGTACCCGTGGATCTACGGGGGTTGTGGCGTGATTGTCGAGGTATATAGGACGTGCGGACATAGTGCAGGGTTGGGTGAAAAAAGTGTTAGGTTTATTGTAGACGAGCCCTTTGTTCTACTACAAAACTTTATAATTAACAAATATTTGTAAAGATTTATGCGAGCTGACATTCAGGGATTAGAAATTACTCTCGGTGAGCTCAAGCACCTCACCGGCGCAGGGCCCGATCGCGTATACCGACCGCCGACAGCGACTAAGTTTGCCCGCGAAGCCTTGAAAACTGTCGGTTTAATTGTTTTGGTTCTCATCAGTTGTTGGCTGCTGGTTGCGATATTTCCTAGAGCTTATTTGTTGTGGTTCGCCCTTCACTTCGCTGCGATAGTGGGTTTAATCTTTGAGGATGCGTGGAAAATCCGGTGCAGTCGGCAAAACCAACATTTAATCAATCTTTTTGATGATGTCGATCGCTATAATGGTATAATCGAAGCGATCGCAATTAACGATCGGATAGAAGATGCTGGCAATGCGGAAGTCAAAATAGGCGATCGCGCAAAAGTCATTCAAGCTTTGCAGCTAATCAGAGACGATTTAGTTCGAGCTTTAAAAACTGAAAGAATTCTTAGGGAAAACAAAAAATTTGTCGCTACTAACTCCGAATTGTTTGCCACTAACTTAAGAAATTTGAATGCCCTGCAAATTAGCGATCGAGCCAGCGAACAAGGGCGATTGCTCAACGAAGCTTTGCAGGTAGCCGTGGGAGTTCAAGCAGAAATGAAAAAGTTGCAAGATCGAAACGCTGCTCATTTTAAAAATGGCAAAACTTAGTAGCGGACACGGCTGCCTGCGCCTCTTACCTAGTAGCAATATGCAGCTTACTGAACCGATCTAACTCAAACACATTCTCCAAATTATAAGTTAGGAGAATTATGAAAAAAATATCATAACTATTGTAAATTTTTTCCTGTTACGTAACAGGTAAGGATATCTTGGAAAGGTGACGTTAACAACCAGGTCAGTATGTCTTCTGTTAAACCCAAGATTATAGTTCTCGACGACGATCCGACTGGTTCTCAAACCGTGCACAGTTGCTTGCTGCTGACACGTTGGGACGAAGACACCCTGCGTTTGGGGCTGCGGGACAAGTGCCCGATTTTCTTCATCCTGACAAATACTCGCTCGCTAACTCCCGAAAAAGCAGCCTCCGTCACCCGCGAAGTGTGCCAAAATCTCAAAAAGGCGATCGCGAGCGAAAAAATCGAAGACTTCCTAATAGTTAGCCGTTCCGATTCTACCCTGCGCGGCCACTATCCCATCGAAACCGACGCGATCGCCGAAGAACTTGGCCCCTTCGACGCCCATTTTCTGATTCCCGCCTTTTTTGAAGGAGGGAGAATGACTCGCCACAGCGTGCACTACCTAATAGTTAACAGCGTCCCGACACCAGTACATCAAACCGAATTTGCCAAAGATTCAGTCTTCGGCTACAGTCACAGTTACCTCCCAGACTATGTAGAAGAAAAAACCAAAGGTCGCATCCCCGCTGATGCAGTCGATCGCATTTTACTCGGAGACATTCGCTACGGAAGTTTAGATCGACTGATGGACATGACAGACAACCAATGTGCAGTTGTTGACGGCCAAAGCCAAGGCGATTTAGACACATTTGCCAAACACATTCTCCATGCAGTCAGTCAAGGCAAAAAGTTTTTATTCCGCAGTGCAGCAAGTATTTTAACATCCTTAGCTGACCTCGGCCCGCAGCCAGTAGCAGCCGACGAAATGGCAAAATACGTGAGGGATGGCAAACCGGGTGCAGTAATAGTTGGTTCCCACGTTAAGAAAACTACTGAACAATTGGAACGCTTGTTAAAAGAACCCAATATAGTTAGCATTGAAATAGATGTATCTCAGTTGGTAGAAGATTCACCAGAGTATCGCACCCAAATGCTCGATGAAATTCTCGAAAAAGTCCGCACTGCTCATGCAGATGGTAAAACGCCTGTAATTTATACCAGCCGCAAGGAACTCGAATTTGAAAATGCCGAAGTTCGCTTAAAATTTGGAGAGGCGGTTTCTGCTTTATTGATGGATATCGTGCGGGGACTGCCGGCAGATATCGGGTTTTTAATTAGCAAGGGCGGCATTACTTCTAATGATGTTTTGAGTACAGGTTTGTCGCTCAAAAGTGTCAGGCAAATCGGTCAAATTATTGCAGGTTGTTCGGTGGTGAAAACCGAGGCTACTCATCCTCTGTTTCCCAATTTGCCAGTTGTTTTGTTTCCGGGAAATGTGGGGGATAGCCATGCTTTGGCTACGGTTTACAAGCGGCTGAGCAAGTAGTATAGCTCGTTGAATCACAGATTAACCCAGATGAATTTAGCTTCGAGTCAGGGAGGATAATGTTCATCTGCGGTTCGTCGATGGGTTTCCATGCTCGATCGAACTTTATGGCAATTCCCACTGCACGGCAACTTCAAAAAAAATCTCTACCCTACTGTTTCCTTGCCAAAGCCACCCAACTATGATACAATAGAAGGTCTGTCTGTAACTCAAGCCGATCGCGCCATCTCCAAATCGCCCCTCAGCAGCCGCTCTCAAAAAAATCAAATTTAGAAAAAAAAATTAAGGCAGAACTCTACATATAGAGCCAACAGCGCCAGAGCTACTGCTATCAGTAGCGTTTCCAGCTTGTACCCGCCTAAATTTTAAAATTAAGTAGAAATTTGCACCTCGTAATTTTTAGCTGAAAGGATTAGCATATAAGGGTGACAGAACATTATCATCCCCTAAACTCATTAAAAGGTGGCCATTGGTTCAAGCTGATCTGTGGGGCGAGCTTTCAGCACCTGCCTGCTGTACGGAATCTCACATTGGCTTACACCTTAGCAGGCGCTGACTGTATCGATGTCGCGGCAGATCCCGCCGCCGTCGCAGCAGCGAAAGAAGCCCTACAAGTGGCCAGCGAATTACAGGCAAGAACTCAAAACCGCAGGTTTGGCGGCAAAGGGTTGCCGTGGCTGATGGTGAGTTTAAATGATGGGGAAGACCCGCATTTTCGCAAAGCCGAATTCAACCCAGCCGATTGTCCGGTGGACTGCTGGCGGCCGTGCGAAAAAATATGTCCAGCCGAAGCAATAGTTTTTCAGAGTGCTGGCAGTGGTTTTTCCGGGGTGATAGACCAGCAGTGCTATGGCTGCGGTCGCTGTCTGCCGATTTGTCCGAGCCAACTGATTTATACTCGTTCTTACGTGTCTGCTCCCGCCGCGATCGCACCTTTAATCTTGCAATCCGGTGCCGACGCCCTAGAAATCCACACGCAAGTAGGCAGAGAGGCAGATTTTGCGCGACTTTGGTCGAGTATAGCTCCCTGGGTCGGTCAACTCAAGGTAATAGCAATTAGTTGCCCCGATGGAGACGGTTTGATTGATTATTTGCGGACACTGTATCAAATAATTTCCCCCCTTCCTTGTCCCCTAATTTGGCAAACCGACGGTAGGCCAATGAGCGGAGATATCGGAACAGGAACTACCAGAGCCGCGGTCAAACTCGGTCAAAAAGTTTTGGCGGCCCAGTTGCCGGGATACGTGCAACTTGCAGGCGGCACTAATGCTCACACTGTCAGCAAGCTGAGAGCCGACGGACTGTTGAAGGATGGCGGGAAAAATTTATTAGTTCCCCCTGTCCCATACATTGCAGGTGTAGCTTACGGCAGCTATGCCAGGGTTTTGCTATCGCCAATTTTAGAACAATTAGAAACAATGCAGACCGATCGAGCCTATGCCGTTCCAGTGGCAGTAGCGCGGTCAGGAGCCGGAGTTCAAACATCTCGGCTACCTCAGCTCGAAGCCGTCCCAGAACTTCTCTCGGAGGCCGTGAGTTTAGCTTGTTCTCTAGTTTCCCAGCTCAAAGAATTTTAGTCAGAAGTCATTAGTCAGAACTCAGAAGCCATTAGTTACAAGTAAAAAACAACTGGCAACTGTTAACTGACAACTGACAACTGACTAAAAAGTTGAAAACGTCACCGAACACATCGAGGCGAATGCAGATTACAGACGACCTCAACAGATTATTAGACATCGTGCCAGATGAGATCCGGCAGCCCTTAGAGCAGCACCCGCAGCGCAACAATCTCATTGAGATTGTGATGGATTTGGGCCGCCGACCTGAAGCTCGTTTTCCATCCTTGGCCGAACCTCTTTCCCAAACGCCGGTTTCCAAGGCACACCTCAACTATTGCATCCAGCGAGTCGGCCACTTCGGCGGCGACAATCGAGCCGGTATCGAGCAAACCCTGCACCGAATTAGCGCCCTTCGCAACCGCAGCGGCGAGATTATCGGCTTGACTTTGAGGGTGGGCCGCGCTGTGTTCGGGACGATCGGCATTATCCGCGATTTAGTGGAAACCGGTCAGTCAATTTTGATGCTCGGCCGCCCCGGAGTCGGCAAAACCACCGCCCTGCGGGAAATTGCCCGCGTGCTCGCCGATGACTTGGAAAAACGGGTGGTAATCATCGACACCTCCAACGAAATTGCCGGAGATGGAGATATTCCCCACCCAGCGATCGGCAGAGCTCGCAGAATGCAAGTTTCCCGTCCCGAACTTCAGCACCAAGTCATGATCGAAGCAGTGGAAAACCATATGCCGCAAGTGATCGTGATTGACGAAATCGGCACGGAACTCGAAGCTTTGGCGGCTCGGACGATCGCCGAAAGGGGCGTGCAGTTGGTCGGTACCGCCCACGGGAACCGGATCGAAAACTTGATGAAAAACCCGACTCTGGCAGATTTAATTGGGGGCATCCAAGCGGTGACGCTGGGAGATGACGAAGCAAGACGGCGCGGTTCTCAAAAGACGGTTTTGGAGCGCAAAGCACCGCCAACTTTTGAAATTGCCATCGAAATGCTCGAACGCGAGCGCTGGGTAATCCACGAGCGAGTTGCAGATGCGATCGACACTCTGCTGCGGGGACGTGAACCGCACCAGCAAATCAGAAGTGTCAGCGAGAGTGGAGAAGTAATTATCGAGCGCGACTCGGCCGCTCCCCCCGCCCGGTTTCCGGGGATGGCAGCTTCCAGCGGCCCGGCTGCTGTCTCGGCAATGCGGCCCGTCACACCGATCTCTGGGTGGCGGAGTGCTGGCAAAATGGTGCCGATGCCCGCTCCCAGCGAGAACTTCGCTGCTAAGAGCGCGCCGGTTTCTGAGACTCGGTATTTCGAGCAACTGCTCGAAGAATCCCTGTCCGTCGAACCAGTACCCAACCCCGGACGCTATTCCCATAATGTCGGCCCTAACGGCGAAGATTTGCCCCTCCACGTTTATCCTTACGGCATACCTCGCCACCAGCTCGAACAGGTGATTTCAACGCTGAACCTGCCGGTGCTGCTGACGAAGGATATTGAGAGTGCTGACGTGGTTTTGGCTTTGCGATCGAACGTTCGGAACCAGTCGAAATTGAGGCACTTGGCCAAAACTCGCCAAGTTCCCCTGCACACAATTAAGGCTGGCACTATACCCCACGTAGCGAGAGCTTTGCGGCGCCTATTGGACATGGATGACCCGGGCACCCCGGAAGTGGCAGACCTCGCCTTATTCGCCCGCAGCGGTTCTTCTGATGAGATCGAAGCTCTCGAAGAAACCCGCTTGGCAGTCGAGCAAATCGTCATTCCCAAGGGACAGCCGGTGGAACTCCTGCCCCGTTCTCCGAATGTCCGCAAAATGCAGCACGAACTTGTGGAACACTATCACCTGAAGTCCCACAGTTTTGGGGAAGAACCCAATCGTCGCTTGCGGATATATCCAGCTTAAAGTTGGAGATTAGTGCTTTTGAAGGCAGAAGGTAGAAGGCAGAAGGGATAATTTTTTCCTGGCTTGTGTCTTTTACCTTTTGCCTTTTTCTTTTGAGTAGCTGGCAAGTTTCTGATATGATGTTTTGTAACACTGTTCTTGTTAATGCGATCGGCTAAATTCTAAATTTCTAATTTCCAATTCCCCAATTTCCAATTACCAATTCTTCGACTACACGAGCTTACAAGTTGCCCAATTCCCAATAGTTCGGCTACGCACTTCCCTTCGGCTCCCTTCGGCTTTGCGAACGGACGAGCCGCGGGTGAGCGGCTATCCTGAGCACAAACTCACCACCAGCTCAGTAAAAGTGGCCACTTCCCAAATTATTAAATGAATCTACCTGAGTTGACATGAATGATTCCATACTTCAGCTATTTATTAACTTAATTACTACTGAGATAGGTGTGCGAATTAGGTTCCAAGATCGAGAGGGTTTGTCTCATAAAATTATGAGTCGAATGAGAGCAAAAAAAATCCCCGAACCCGAAAAATATTATAAACTTTTAACCGCCAAAACTTTTGAAAGTAAAAAGGAATGGGCAGAATTAGTATTGGTATTAACAACAATAGAAAGTTATTTTATGCGAGATAAAGGACAGTTTGCTCTGTTGAAAAAAGTAATTTTTCCTGAATTGATAGAGCAGAAAAGAAACTTGCACAAGACCTTGGGAATGCAGCCGACACTGCGAATCTGGAGTGCGGGCTGCTCCACCGGTGAAGAACCTTATTCTTTAGCTATTGTTTTAAAACAGTTGATTCCCGATTGGGAAGAATGGAAAATATTAATTTTAGGTACAGATATCAATGAAAAAGTAATCAAAAAAGCGCCCCAGGGAGTTTACAGTCATTGGTCGTTTCGCTTGGTTGAACCGCAGATACAAAAGCAGTATTTTTATCAGAGGCAAAATGATTGGCACATTAATCAAGAATTGCGCCCAAGTGTAACCTTTAGCTGTGTTAATTTAATCACAGATGAGTTTCCTAGTATTTACCAAAATCTTTATAACATAGACTTAATTTTGTGTAGAAACGTTTTTGTGTATTTTGAACATAAGTATATTTCACTGGTACTGAAAAAATTTTCCAAGACCCTGAGACCTGGAGGATATTTAATGACCGGTCACGCTGAAGTTTATGGTCAAATTATGAACGAGTTTCAGCCCAAGATTTTTCCGGAGTCGGTGGTTTATCAGCGTCGGGATGCAGTACCGGAGGAAGGCTGTCAAATAGAGTCTAGGGTGGCGACGGTAGGGGAAGCCAACTCGGCATTTCGGGAATTCCCGAAACCAGATACTGTGGGGGATGATAGTGGTGAGTTGCTAACAGGAAAAACCAGATTACCTAGTGTTACTAACAGCAATTTTCCCGAGATGCCGCCCGTATTAACAATAAGTAATCCGCTGGGGAAGATGCTGCGCTCTCGCTATCTGGAGGACGGCTTGGGGAACAATGCCGTATCAGTTACACAAAAAGTAATAGCAGAAAATACTCAAAATAAAACGCCTCAAATGCTAATTTTCGAGGCTAAACAATTATTTAAAAATCAAGATTATGCTGAGGCAATCAACAAGGCACAAGAGTCAATAGACTTGCAGGGGCATAATTTTGATGCTTATTTTTTAATTGCTCAAGTTCATGCAAATGCGGGCAATTATTCTCAAGCAATAGAATACTGTAATCGAGCTAGGAAAGTAGATCCTGGCTCAGTATTGACTGATTATTTACAAGCTCACATTGCTGAAGAACAGGGGCAATTGGAAACAGCAAAAAATTTATTAAAGAGGACTATTTATATGTGTCCATCTTTTGTTTCAGCTTATATAGAACTAGGGAATATATACAATAAAGAAGGTCAAGTAAAAAGAGCGATTAAAATGTACAATTCATCTTGTGAAATCCTGAAAGCACTACCGCAACACACTCCCATAGATTCCCAGGGGAAAATGACAGCTAATCAACTGCTGGTGGATGTTAAAAAAAAATTGTTAAGATTATACAGTAAGGAAACTGTACACTAAAATATGGACACTAAACCGTATCTTATCTTTGAACAGAACGGTTTTCTCTGCGGTATAGAAGCCTGTTATGTTCGGGAAATTTTCTTTCTGCCGGAGTTGACAGCAATTGCAGAAGCACCTCAAGATATTGTTGGGGCGATCGACCTTCGGGGCGAAATTCTGCCCGTGATGGATCTGAATCTGCGTTTTGGATACGCTTGGCAGGAGTATTCTGTGACAGATAGTACGATCGTCATCGAGTGGCAAGAATTTAAAGTCGGTATAATTGTCAATCAAGTTCGCGAAGTTAAGGAACTCTCAGAAGATGCCATCACTTCGCAGTTATCTTACGGGCGAGACCATTCAGAAGCCTCTCATCATTTTGTAGCTGGATTTGCCCGCTGCGAAGCCGATATTATCATGCTGCTGAATCTCGATCGCTTAATTCGATATTCTCCCAAAAAGTTAGAGGAAAGCTGGCCTGTTTCTCCAAACAATGCAGGTAATCAAGAAACAGCAGGTGAGTCAGATACGGAAAGTTTACAGTGGCAAATAAATGCAAAATTGTTAGGCAAAAATCCTCAAATTTTGAGCAATCGTCACGTTTTTCGCCCGCAGGCTACCCCGGAAGAAAAAGCAATTTTTCAATCGCGGACTAATAATTTGAGGCTGCGAGGCAAGGGGGAAAATGATGCTGCAATTAATATGTCCCTGGCGGTGTTTGTTTTGAATGGTGAATACTTTGGTATTCCTTTGGATGTAGTGCGCGAATTTACTGATATTAACCAAGTAACTCCGGTTCCTTGCACTCCCGATCGCATAGTGGGAAATATGAATTTACGGGGAGAAATTTTGACGCTAATTGATATTCGCAGTGTTTTAAATATGTCTTTAAATATGTCGGAGGCTGCAAATTATCTCTCTAAGGCGATCGTTGTTGAAGTGGGGGATTTGGTCGCTGGTATAGTTGTTGACGAAATATTAGATATTATATACTTAAATGTGTCGGAAATGGCGGCTGTTCCGGCTGCACTGCATTCTGCTAACCGCGAATATCTAAGGGGGACAGCTATTTACGGAGAAAAAATGATGGCTATTCTGAGCTTGCAAAAACTGCTGACAAAAGGAGAAGTAGTTGTTGATGAAGAGGTTTGAATGAAGAACAGGACTTATGCAAAGCATATGTGTCATGAGTCAAGTGAAGCATCTGGCTTGATACTTCATTTCCTTCGCAATCCCGATCCAACGCAGAGATCGGAACGGGTAACGAGCGGGACTCAGCATGAGAGAATTATCTTGAAGTGTGTCCAGGACTAGAGAAGTTAGTTATACCAAATCCGCTTTTCAAGCGCTATTTGACAAAGGCATATAATTCGTGTATGCACTGGCTTAAATCAAGGAGAAAAATATGTTGCCTAAAATAAACCACTTAAACATTAGAAACAAGATGCTGTTCGGATATCTAGCACCAGCCGCTATATACTTAGGGTTTCCCTTATTAGTTATTGCTACTACAAATCAGGTATTTAAAAATTTACAAGAAACAGAAAGGGTACAGCAGGTAGTCGGGGAAATAAGTAATATATCGCTAGGTGCGGAGCAAATGGTACGGGGGCTGCGCGGGTATTTAATTAATAATAAAAATCAGCAGTTTTTAAAGGATTTTCAAGCAGGTGCAGAGTTGGCTCGCCAGTCGGCGAATAATATAGAGCATACCGTTAAAGATCCAGAACAGAGAACGCGTTTGCAAAGGATGCGAGAGCTAGTCAATCAATATTATGATGCTTGTAATGAAGACATTGTTCGCTTATTGCAGCAAAATCAGACAACGAAAGCTATCGCTGTATTTAATACAGGGAAGTACACAAATTTTCTGAATAATTTTTTGAAAGTGAACGGGGAATTTCGGGAAACAGAATTAAGTATCGTTAAACAAAAAACGAAAATGACGAAGGAAGCTTTAAGCTTTTTGGTATCGACGCTGCTGGTTGGTTCGGTGCTGTTAGTGCTGTTTGGTGCAGCCATAGCTTGGCTGATTTCTTCAGGAATTGCTCAAACTATTGATCGGGCAATTAGCTCGATCGCCTCTTCTTCCACTGAGATTGCAGCCACCGTGGAAGAACAGGAACGCATGGCAAGTCAGCAAGCAGCTTCAGTAAATCAAACTACTACTACAATGGACGAATTGGGAGCCTCTTCTAGGGCGACATCACAGCAGATCGAAACCGCCGTGGCTCAAGCAATGCAAGCCTTGAATTTAGCTGGAGGTGGCACAAAAGCTGTAGAACAAACTTTAGAAGCAATGGCAACGTTGAAAACTAAAGTTCAGGATATTCAACGACAAATTATAGAGTTGAGCGAACAAACAGATCACATTGGTAATATCTCAACTGTAGTTAGCGATTTGGCGAATCAGACTAATATGTTAGCACTCAATGCTGCTGTTGAAGCAGTCCGGGCGGGGGAACACGGCAAGGGGTTTGGTGTGGTGGCGTCAGAAATTCGCAAACTTGCAGATCGCAGTAAAAAATCAGGAGCACAAATTAATCTATTAGTTGCTGATATTCAAAAGGCAATTAACTCAACGGTAATGGTGGCCGACGAAGGAACTAAAACTGTGGAATCGGGCGTGAATATTGCCTCAGAAACTGCAGCAGCATTTGCAGGAGTTGCCAATGCCATTAACAATGTGGTTTTGAGTTCTCAGCAAATTTCGCTGAATGCCCAACAGCAATCGATCGCGATCGAACAAGTGGTGGAAGCTATGAACTCTCTCAACCAAGCAGCGGCACAAACGGCTTGCGGTATCACTCAAACTAAAGTCGCCACTCAAAGATTGAATGAAGCTGCTTTAGATTTAAAAGCAGTTGTTTAGAATACTTATCACTTATCATTTGTTAAATCTTAATTATGAAACTAAAAGTGAGAAATTGGTCTTTAAGAATAAAAGCTATTGTTTTTGCGCTCTGCCTCAGTACAATCCCACTTTTATTGACAGGAGCGATGACTTATTTATTGGCCAGCGAGTACCTCACTAAGTACGTAATTAAGTACCAAGAATCACGGGCTATCTCTACAGGAAATGAAGTGAGCCACTTTAATTTTGAACGCTACCTAGACATTAAGGAACTAGCTAATTTAGCTATACTGAACGACCCCCGAGTCAGCAAAACCACATCAACCAGTCAAAAACAAGCTCTGTTAGATAAATATGTAAAAGAAGGGGAAGGTTACGACAGTATTGCAGTCGCAGACCTCCAGGGGAATACTATTTTGCAATCGAGCGGAGAACCAATTACAGAGCTAGGCAAGCGCGAGTATTTTCAGGAAGTAATTAAAACTAATCGTCCTACGCTTGTGCAGCCAAGAAAGTCATTTATAAATGGGAAATACGCTTTTTTTGCTGCGGCGCCGATTGTCGATATCAATACAGGGAAAACTATCGCTGTCATCAGGACTCGCACCCCTATAACTTATTTAGAGCAGGGTTTTCAGGAAAACCAAGATAAATTAACCAGAGACTCGGAGGAATTAAAACAAGAAGAATACCATTTGATAGATGGCAATGGCAAGTTTTTCTCAGCAACAGAAATTCAGCAGGTGAGTAGAGATGCACGGTCAGACTTTAGTATTTTTGCCCAAATGCAAGCCAACAGAAAGATTCAGAGTGCCATAGATATCGATCGCCTTGATGGAGCTAAGCAACTCATTACTTACGCTCCAATTGAAACATTAAAAAATATGCCAGAATTGGGTTGGAGTGTGATTATTGCTAACGATACAAAAAATCTATTTGCTCCGCAAAAAGAGTTGCTGTCTGCTCTGATTGCAGGAGTTGGAATGACGGCGGCTATTGTTAGCGCGCTCGCAATTTTTTTGGCTACTCGAGCTACTCGCTCGGTAAATGAAGTTGTGCGGGCGATCGCCTCTTCTTCCTCGCAAATTGCTGTCACCGTCGAACAGCAAGAACGCATTGCCAGCCAACAACTATATGCTGTAGCTCGAACTGCTACTAAAATGGACGAATTGGGCGAATCAAGCAAAGCTTGTGCCGAGCAAGCCGAAGCGGCCGCTTTCGGGGCTGGACAGGCTCTTAAACTCACAGCAGGAGGCAGTCAAGCAGTAGACAATACCTTGAAAGAAATGGCAACTTTGACAGAAAATGTAGGAGCAATTCAAAAGCAAATTTTGCGTTTGAGCGAGCAAACCGATCACATTGGCAATATCTCCGGTTTAGTCAGCGATTTAGCCAACCAAACAAATATGCTCGCCCTCAACGCTGCTGTCGAAGCAGTTAGAGCGGGTGAAAGTGGCAAAGGATTTGCTGTTGTTGCCAGCGAAATTCGCCAATTAGCCGATCGAAGCAAGGAATCAGCGAGCAAGATTAATGCTTTAGTTGCAGACATCCAGAAAGCGATTCGTTCGACAGCAACGGTGACGGATGACGGGACAAAAACTGTGGAAAATGGAGTGAAAATTGCCCGAAAAACCGCCGACGCCTTTGCTGGCGTGGCAGAGGCGATCGATCGCATTGTTTTGAACAGCAAACAAATTTCTTTTACTGCAAGAAACCAGGTGATCGCCATTGAGGATGTAGTTGAAGCAGTCAACTCTCTTAACCTAGCTGCTCAGGAAACAGCATCCGGCATTTCTCAAGTCAAACTCGGCATTGCTCAACTCCACCACGCAGCCCAAGATTTAAAATCAGTAGTTTAGTTAGATGTTGAAGGAAGAAGTCCTATGGAAGTCGGAAGAAGGAAGAGGGGGAGAGTGGGAGTGGGAGAGGGAGAGGCGGAGAGTGGGAAAATTGCCCAATTCCCAATTCCCAATTCCCAATTCCCTATTCTGTTCGGTCCAATTCCCAATTCTTTGCGGCGAAGATGCTTTTCGGCCCAATTCCCAATTCCCAATTCCCCATTCCCAATTCCCTAAAGATATATATGATTGAAGATGAAGAACTCCGAGATGTATTTAAAATTGCTAGTGAAGAACACTTGCAGATACTAGACGATGGATTGCTGTACTTGGAACAACACCCGGGAGACTCAGCTAAGTTAGAACAATTGTTGCGGGAAACTCATTCTCTTAAAGGTGATGCTGGGATGCTTGGAGTAAAAAATGTAGCATCTTTAGCTCATCAAATGGAGCATATCTTAGAAGCTATCAAGCGGGGTGAAACTCAATTGAATTCAGATATTAGTGATCGACTTTCGCAAAGTTTAGACGCCATCCGCAAACTCGTTGACGAAGCCGTCACGGGTGAAGATTCCGGCGTTAATACATTTTACATCCTCGCTAGCATGATGGGTGCTTCTAGTCAGCAACAGCCACAGGCTGCAGCCTCAATAGTAGCTCCCTCATCTTCACAAGTACCAGAACAACCGTTGGTAGAACCGCAATTTACTGAGCCTCCTACCCAAGAACTAGAAACAAATGTTGAAACTTCTGAAGTCCTTAACTTAGAGACAAATTCCTCTTTTTTACCCCTACAATCCCAGCCAGAATTTCTACTGCAAGCTCAAAACTTGCCTGCACCTTCTGAACCCGCCACTGCGTCGGCTTCGCAGTCGGCAGTTACTGCATCCTCAACCTCATCTTACCGCATTGAAACCATTCGTGTTGCTACTCAAAATTTAGACGATTTAATGACTCAAGCAGGGGAACTTACTGTCACAAAAACTCGGCTAGGACACCGAGTTGCAGAGATCGAACAAATTACAACTTTGTGGGAAGAGTGGAGCAGAGAATATTTTGTAACGAGCTTGAATGTTGAGCGGATGCCAATAGATGAAAACGGTATTAAAGCCAACGGTAAATTTAGCCAATTGCAGGATTACTATCAACGTACAGAAGAACGTTTAGAACGTCTCGGAACTTTAGTCAACCGCTTGAGAAATCGAGTTTATGAAGATACTGCCAGACTCGAATTAATCGCCGAGGCATTAGAATCAGGAATTCGCACTCTGAGACTGCTGCCTTTGTC
The DNA here is from genome assembly GCA_022701275.1 of Microcoleus vaginatus PCC 9802. Classification (NCBI taxonomy): domain Bacteria; kingdom Bacillati; phylum Cyanobacteriota; class Cyanophyceae; order Oscillatoriales; family Microcoleaceae; genus Microcoleus; species Microcoleus vaginatus. The sequence goes on along the minus strand of CP031740.1, from coordinate 3,661,002 downwards.
TACTATTTTTAATTTATTTCCTCGAACTGTTCGAGACTTAGCGAAACGGGAAGGTAAAGAAGTTGCATTAGTGATTGAAGGAGGCGAAACTACAGCCGATAAACGCATTTTAGAGGAAATGAAAGACCCTTTAATGCACATGATTAGAAATGCAATCGACCACGGTATTGAAACTGTTGAAGAGCGGCAAAAAATAGGTAAACCTCCCGTGGCTACTCTCCGAATTAAAGGCTATAATGTTGCTAGCAATATTATTATTGAAGTTGCTGATGATGGCAGGGGACTAAATCTAGAGAGCATTAAACAAACGGCTGTAAAACGTAATATTTGTACGCGGGAACAACTGGCAGAAATGACCGATACTCAAGTACAATCTTTAATTTTTAGTCCTGGTTTTTCAACAAAAAAATTTGTTACTGAAGTCTCGGGGCGCGGGGTGGGTTTAGATGTAGTTCGCACTAATGTTGAAGCCCTAAAAGGTAGTATTCAAGTCGAGTCTTTACCGGGAAAAGGATGCACCTTCAAGCTGCAAATAAGCACGTCTTTAGCTACCGTAAATGTATTAATTGTCGTAGTTGAAGACATTCCTTATGCTCTGCCCGTCGAGTTTGTAGACACGGCCAAACAGGTGTCTCAGTCTGAGATATTTGCTATAGAAGGTAAGGCAACTATACTTTCAAACGGTCAGCCTCTGTCAGTTGCTCATCTGACAGATTTACTAGAATTAAACCATAGACAGGGTTGGCAAAGAAATCGGTATTTGAGACAGGAAAACGGTAGCGAAATTATGACCAAAAATCCCCAAGAATTCCTAAATTCAACTTCTTCAAAAATGCCTTGTATTGTTTTGAAAGTTGGGGAGGAAAGATTGGGATTATTGGTAGATGCTTTGATAGACGAACAGGATGTGGTGATGAAACCTCAAAGTCAATTGCTGAAACGGGTGCGAAATGTTTCGGGTGCCACAATTCTGGGTACTGGGGAAGTTTGTATGGTACTCAATCCCCACGATTTGATAAAATCTGTACGCCAGCAAGTTTCGTCCCGTAGGGTTTCTGGTGCGCGATCGCCAATTGAGACTGCCACCAGAAAACAAGTTATACTCTTAGCAGAAGACTCGATCGCCACGCGCACTCAAGAAAAGCGCATCCTGGAAGGTGCGGGTTACGAAGTTGTGACAGCGGTAGACGGATTGGATGCTTTCCATAAATTAAAAACTCGCAATTTTGATGCTGTGATTTCTGACGTACAAATGCCAAATTTAGACGGTTTGGCCCTGACAGTTAAGATTCGGGAGCAAAAAGAATACAGTGAGTTACCGATAATCTTAGTAACATCTTTGGCCTCGGATGAAGATAGAAAAAGAGGAGCGGATGCGGGGGCAAATGCTTATATTCCTAAAGGGAATTTTAATCAAGATGTACTCATAGAGACACTAAAAAGGTTAGTTTAGTCATTAGCCCTTAGTTATTAGCCATTTCTTATTTACTATCAATTTTACTATCAATTAGCGAGATCCAATGCCTCGTGCCCAGTGCACAATTACCATTGCATCGATTCCCAAGACCCAATACTTCGACTACGCGGTTCCTGAGCGAGTCGTGCTTAGCTTAGTCGCTCGCGAAGTCGAAGGGCAGTACAAGTCCCCCATTTCCAATGGCCCATTCTCAATTGCTCATTCCCAATTTCCCCCCAAACTGATGTTATCGCCCATTAAAGTATTGTTAGTTGAAGATTCTCCAGTAGTTACGATCGTCCTCAAACGAATTTTTGATTCCTCCCCCGAAATCAAAGTTGTAGGAACCGCTTGCAACGGGTTAGAAGCACTAGAATTAATCCCGAAACTTCACCCCGAAGTAATCTGTACGGATTTGAACATGGCACCAATGAACGGATTAGAATTTACGAAAGAAGTAATGAAGAAATATCCGCTACCAATTTTAGTAATTAGTGCTTCAGTACAAGCGAATGATACTCAGAATGTATTTCAAGTGTTAAAGGCTGGTGCATTGGATGTTTTTCCGAAACCGATTGGCGGCTTGGTATCAGATTACGAGCGGCTGGGAAATCAATTAATAGCTAAAATTAAAATAGTCGCCGGAGTTAAAGTATTTACACGCCATCCAAAAATGATACAAACAGAAGATAATAACCCACTGGTAAAAATTAACCAAACACCAGTTGCTAATTACAAATTTTTCAACGAAAATCTTAAATCTCCAACTATTAAACTATTGGCTATAGGGGCTTCTACAGGGGGCCCGCAAGCACTATACGCCATTATTTCTAAACTTCCAGCTAGTTTTCCTGTGCCTGTAATTTGTGTTCAGCACATCAGTGAAGGTTTTTTGCAAGGATTAGTTGATTGGCTGGGTAATGAATCGAAACTGCCAGTTAAGATAGCTTCTTTTGGGGAATTGCCACAAGCAGGGACTGTTTATTTCCCGCCAGAAAAACGTCATTTAGAATTGGACTCTCAAGGGCGATTTGTTTATTCAGAAGCTGCTCCTGCCGCGGGGCACTGCCCTTCTGTAACGGTGACATTTAAGTCGGTAGCTAATTTTTATAATCGGGGGGCAGCGGGGGTTTTGCTGACAGGAATGGGTAGAGATGGTGCTGACGGAATGTTGGCTATCGCCAGACAAGGAGGGTTGACAATCGCCCAAGACGAAGCTAGCTGCATTGTCTTCGGAATGCCCAAGGAGGCGATCGCCCTCGGTGCGGCCCAATATGTTCTACCTGTCAGTGCGATCGCTCCCTTACTTCTGGCTAAATTAAAAATTTAGGACTTACCCCGCAAATAGTGCAGAATACCCCGATCCGGGACTGGTTAAAAAAATCGGCGATAAGAGAGCGCGATCGCAACTTTTTAGTTCATTAATTACTCAAATTACTTCATTAATTACTCAAAACTGAATTTTTTTCTAAGTGCGATTATTTGATTTTGATAAACTTACCAATTACCTCGCGCAACTTCTCAGCATCAAACGGCTTAGTTAAATACTCTGTTGCTCCCGCCAAACGCCCCTGTACCTTATCAAAAGCTCCATCTCGCGCTGTCAGCATTACGATCGGCAAATTTTGAAACTGAGGCAAGCTCCGCACCGTGCGGCAGAGTTCCAATCCGTCAATACCAGGCATCGAAACATCGAGCAACAAAACCGAAATTTGTTCGTGATAAATCGTTGACAAAGCATCCACTGCATTATCGGTTACGAGAACTCGAAACTCTTTGCTTAAGGCCTGTTTAACAAGTCCTTGCATCACGACGCTATCATCAACTGCCAAAATAGTTGGTACTTGACTGCTACTTGCAGACATATTATTCTCCCTGTTTATTTATAGTTCTTGAAAATACAAAACATACTTCCTGCAGTTATTTTTTGAGAGTTGGCTCTACGCAATAATTGTCAACCTCATTGGAGTGTTAGTTGAAACTTGACCCCTGCTTTTTTACCTCCAACTCGAAAAAAGGGATTGGGAGAGTGGTTGATCGGCGATTACAACAGTTGCAAAATGTGCATCCGGGCCCAGAAACCCTAGAAGGTCGAGTTGGAGTAACTATTGTTACAAAGTTTAACATCTTACCAATCTTTTGTAATTCATCTCCTAACTGTAGTTGAACGATCGGCTAAGGCACAGCTCGCTAAAGGACACTGGTATTGTGGCACACACCCATGATTTAAATTTACCAGCAAGCCCGCTACCCAGGAGTAGACAGGTCTGTTAAAATACAATTAAAATGATTAAAAAATTCTAGGTAAGCAATCGCGTTATATTTTGGAAAGCTGCTTCCTCTCAACAGAGGCTCTTAGATTTAGAGAGCCGGAGGTATTCAAAAGCATAGTCAACTGGAAGTATAATTTATATAGTCTTAGATTTGGGGAGCTCTAACTCCCATAACTCAAAAGTTTCCAGATCAGTCAAGAGGTTAGTCTGAATTCGGCGCAAGCAACCTGCGCCGAACTTGCGCCCAGACTCTCCCAGCACAGAATTCATAGCTTGTTTTTCAAGGGAAGTATTGAGAAGGGCGGTTGCCAGCAACTAGACGGGCCGTTACACATGATAAAAGCACCCTTACCTCTTGGTAAAAAAAGTGTTCAAGGTCCATAACATCGACTTGTATCAGCTTCTCGGCTCTGATCCAGAGGTTTGCTTGGACAATTTGGTCGGTTTGGCAGCTCAGATCAGCCGAACTCCTATTGCTTTCTTGAGCTTGATTGACGGCAACCGCCACTGGTTGAAGTCGCAGTTAGGTATCGATCAAACTTTGGCTGATAGTTACCTGGATTTTTGCGATCGCGCGCTCGACCCAACTCCCGAAGAGTTCGCCGTCGGCTCAAACTCAAACTCGGAATTTGACCGCTCGAACCCCCTGCAAAAACCGCCAGTTGCTCCCAAATCTGCGATCGAACCCCCTGCAAATTCCTTCAAGGAACTGCCTGTGGCCATTGTCCGAGACGCTTCCACAGACGTGAGATTTGGCGAGCATCCCCTAACAGTTTTCTATCCCTTCGTGAAATTTTACGCCGGCATCCCAGTCATGACCTCAGATGGGCAGATGCTGGGAGTGCTATCGGTCATGGACTCAGTACCGAGATACTTGACAAAAGAAACCATAGAAGCTATCCAAGCTTTGAGTCGGCAAGTTGCGAGTTTGGTGGAGCTGCGCTGGCAATTACTCAAAGCTCAGAAACAGTGGCCAGAGGCGGAAGATATCAGCTCCGACAGCGAGCAAATCTCCGAGTTAGTTCGTGGCTCGAACCCATCCACCTTGTGTGCCGTACAGACGCCACAAAGCTGTACAAGAATATACGCAAAAAAGCTCCCAACGGTCGAGGAAACAGGCAAATCTCAATATTCGTGGGAAACTTCAGCGAGCATCGGGCATGCAGACGATACCCAACAAATCCGAGAAATCGTTGTCGGCTCCCGGGACACCTATGAGCGCCAATTAACGGCCCCGTCGCTAGAAGAGCGATCGCGCTTGGGAGCTCTGCAAGCTAAAGTCGGTGCCGCCCTCGGACAAGGTGGGAAAATATCGCCCATCCTCAACCGCTGCACCGAGGCAATGGTAGATTACCTCGACGCCAAGGAGGCGACTATCTGGACGTTCAACCCACAGACAGAGCAGTTAGAATTGCAGGCCGATTCAGGACTCAGCACCGAAGGGTGGGAACGGGAAATAGAAGATTGGGTGCGAGCAGAACCGGGAAAACTCCAAACGGCTCCTGTATGCCTACTGTCGAACCCGTCTCTTTGCGCCATTGCCTATCCGCTGATAGTGGAGGAGCGCCTGGTGGGAGTGCTGGCTCTGTGCAGTAGCGCTTTGGTAAGCGAGGGAGCGCTAGAAGTTCTGAGCTGCATGGCTAACGCCATAGCTGTGGCGATCGATCGCATCACGGCCCGAGAAGAATTGTTGAGCCGCCGCGAAGGCCTGCTCTTCGGCCTCGCCAGCCAGATGCGGAATTCCCTCGACCTCGACAAAATTTTAGATACGGCTGTCAACGAAATTCGCAGCTTGTTGCAGGTTGACCAGTGCTACTTTTTGTGGTACTCCATCTCGCGAGACGGGCAGCCAAGCTTTGCAATCACCCACGAGGCGGCAAATCCCGAACTGAAAGAGCGGCTTACAGAATACCCGATCGAACAAGTAACGCTGCTGGCCGAGAAAATTTGCCACCGCCAAACGCTCCGGATCGGGGAGGCGGCAACAGCACTCTGCATCGAACAGCCCACGCGAGATTTTTTGACCAGTCTCGGCATTGTTTCTAACCTGCTGCTGCCGCTCAAGACTCGCTCCGGTCAAATGGGTGCTGTAGTTTGTAACCATTACAGCAGCCACCGTTCCTGGGCGACGAGCGAAGTGGAGTTGCTGCAAGCGGTGGTTGATCAACTGGCGATCGCGATCGACCAAGCCGAACTCTACGCCCAAACGCGGGCGGCAGCCTTAGCCGCTCAAACTCAAGCCCGCCAACTGACGGAAACTTTGCAGCAGTTGCAGCAGAAAGAAGCTCAGCTCATCCAAAACGAAAAAATGTCCTCTCTCGGTCTAATGGTCGCCGGCGTCGCCCACGAAATTAACAATCCGGTTAATTTTATTTACGGCAACTTGACTTATTGCAAGCAGTACATGAGGAATTTGCTGGATTTGCTGCACTTGTATCAAAAGCACTACCCCGATCCTTGCCCCGAAATTCTCGACAAAAACGAAGAAATCGATGTTGATTTCATAGTGCCGGATTTGCTGAAAATTCTGTCTTCAATAGAGATGGGAACTGAACGCATCCGCCAAATTGTCCTGTCTCTGCGGAACTTCGCGCGCCACGACGAAGCAGAGATGAAGCTGGTGGACATTCACGAAGGGATGGACAGCACGCTGCTGATTTTGCAGAGCCGCTTGAAGTCAAATGGGCTAATACCGGAAATTGAGGTAATTAAAGACTACGGCAACTTGCCGAAGGTAGAGTGCTATCCCGGACAGCTCAACCAAGTATTTATGAATATTTTGGCGAATGCGATCGACTCTTTGGAAAATCAGCCCTCACCCAAGACGATCAAAATCTCGACGGCGGTGGTGGCCCCAAACTCGGAGGCTGGTGAGTCAGGAAAGTCGAGCGGTCAAGTTGTGGTGATTCGGATTCAAGACAGCGGGCCGGGATTGGGCGAAAAAGCTAAATGCCACTTGTTTGACCCTTTCTTTACCACTAAACCTGTGGGCAAGGGTACGGGGCTCGGCTTGTCTATCAGCTACCAGATTGTGGTGGAAAAACACGGAGGAAGCTTGAACTGTATCTCGAAACCGGGACAGGGAGCTGATTTCAGGATTGAAATCCCGGTAGCTCGCCCCCCTGCGATCAAAGAATAAACCGGCCGGCGATCGCTTCCAAAAACATTTTTTAAATTTTATTGTCAAAATGCTTGACAGATTCCAGTGTTTGAATGTTAAGATAGTGAAGGTTAAGACGTTGGGGCGTCGCCAAGTGGTAAGGCAGCTGGTTTTGGTCCAGCCATTCAGAGGTTCGAATCCTTTCGCCCCAGTTAAATTGTGTTAGGTCAATCAATTATTTAACTGATAGTTTAGAGTCACCGCTCGTCCGACGAGAGAAAAACGAGTGCCTAACTACAAACCTAATTAGGGGTTGCTCACAGGATATAAGAAACCGGGTTTCTTGCGGCGGATTTGGCCTAAAAGCGTAGATTTTTGCGATAGAGAAATCGGTTTCTTTGCTCGCCAGTGCGGATTTTTGGCCCAAACACGTTGTTTTGCGTAAGTCCTCATCCAAAAAGAGTGAACCCGCCCTACTCGCTCTCACGGCAAACTGCTGGGCCCGCGAGCATTTAGCCGATCGAAAACGTATCGGGAAATTGCCGGAAATGCTGTTTCGTCCTTGGCATAAGCCGGATCGTCTGCGAAAACAACTAAGATATAAATCGCGCGATCGTCTAAAGTTCTGACAAATGCCGCTTCGCTGCGGGAACCAGAGGTATAGCCAACTTTGGAACCAAAATAAATATTAGTTGGTAAAGACTCGCCGAGAAATCCTTGTATCGAGTTGCTGGGGTCATTTTTCCATGCTTTGGGGTCTAAGTCTCTCGTCAGCAAGTAAGCCATTTTGCGGCTGGCGACAGTGGAAACGGCTTGCCTAGTATAGATTTCATATATTAATCTGGCAGCTTGGTCGGTAGTTACTTGATTGCGAATCGGCTGGGAAGGATCGCCCCGCAATTGCAAGTCCCGACCGATGGGCTGTTCTTGTCTTAAATAGTGTATGGGATAATTTTTGGTGGTTATACGAATATCATTGTATCCAGCAGACTGAAAAAATGTGTTAATTTGATTGCGCTTTTTCAGCCAGCTTTGCAACTCTTCTCCTGCCAGCCGATCGCCGGATTTTGTATCTGTTATTTTGTCTAAAAGTCGGCTGGCAGCATCGTTGTTGGAGACGCGAATCATTTGATCGAGGTCGTTTTTAAAGGCAGATTCTCTTTGCGTAATGATGCCTTTTTCTATGGCTGAGTAAAAGGCTGCCATCCAAAATAATTTGGCAACGCTAGCGGGAAATCGGAGAGTTTGATTTTGATATCCGGCGAAGCTGTGAGCTTTGGCATTGCTGACATCAAATAAGGAAATTGATAGGGATTCTGCGGGTAGTCCTTTGCTGGTCGCAATTTTCACAGCTTCATCAACAATCCCTTGCAATTCTTGAGAGTAAACGGGATTGGGAGGTGTTTTGATGTTGTAGCTAAAGGTAGGCTCGCTTTGACGAGCGGCTAAATTTTCCGAGGGTTCAATTGTCGGAGGCGAGAGTGTTTCTTGAGGCGAGACAGCCTGTTGAGCCAAGATGACTGGCGGTTCTGGGGGACGGCGAATTCTGAACGGTATTGTGACAATCCAACCGATCGCGATCGCCCCCGCAATTAAGCACAGGATGTTACGGTATTTTAAGCGAGAAAATTTCGTCCTGACTCGGCGACGGGATTGGACAGGAGGCTGGCTGCTTTGGCGTCGTGGCCCGATTGGGCCTAGGGGCTCGATTGGGCGTCGGGGGGGAATTGGGCGTGGGCGGCGTCGGCGTTCTACTTGCATTACAGTTTTGTGCTATCAAACTCGCACGATCAGTTTATAATAGGGCGGCATCTAAATGACAAGTCTATCGATCTAGTCCGCTGTTGCCAATTTTATCTGTCTACTAGGCTGATTGAGACTTCTAGTAATTGTAAAATTTTCAGGATAGCACTGAGTTGAAGCAAAATCCTTTGAAAAACATGAGAAATTTTTGGAGTCTGGCTGTTTTGGGATTTGCGATCGTCGGCGTGAATAATTCTTTGATACCTGATGTTTGGGCATTTCAGTCTCAATCTGCTACGGGATATGTTGTTGAGCCACAAACAGCAGGACAGGGCGCGGATGTAGCGTTTTCCTTGACGGGAGAAAGCGAAAATCTGGAAGTAACAAACAAGCAAACTGTTTCCAGTTTTCCGAGTATATTTTGGGACTTCAACAATTTAGCGGAAATTTCCTATTCCGAATTGCTGAAGGTGCTGGCGAGACGATCAGACTCAAATAATACGGAGAGAGAAACGGCTGCACAACCTGAAGACATAGCACGTTTTGAAAAGGTTGTACAGTATGCAAAACAACAAAATTTGCACGATCGCTCGATCGGAGAAATCGTCCAGGCGATCGCCGATAATTTCCTAGGAAAGCCCTACGCCGCTGGTTTGCTGGACGAATCCGGCGAAGAAAAGTTGATCGTAACTTTGAATAAATTTGATTGCGTTTTATTTGTAGAAACTGTTTTGGCGATCGCCAGGGGCGTAGCAGTACAAGATTACGACTATCAAAATTTTGTCACTCGCATAGAAGAACAGCGGTACTTAAACGGTAAAATGAACGGTTATTGCAGCAGATTGCACTATTTTTCCGACTGGATTAACGACAATCAAAAACGGCAAACTGTGGAAAATATCACCGCTCAATTAGGTGGAGTTCCCATGAATAAAACACTAAATTTCATGAGCCAGCACCGCAGCAGTTACCCGCAAATGGTCAAAGACGAAGCAACTTATCAGTGCATAGTCAGCCAAGAAGCAGACTTAGCCAAAACTACTGTTAATTACATCCCGACAAATCGGATAAAAAGTGTTTATTCTCAGTTAAAACCAGGGGATATTGTAGCGGTAGCCACGGATGTTAAAGGATTGGATGTCACCCACACGGGTTTAGTCTATCGCAATGCTGACGGCAATATGGGTTTAATTCACGCTTCGCCGGCTGGGGAGGTGACGGTTGCTTACGACTTGCACAGATATATTAGGAGAGTCGAAAGTGCGATCGGCATTGTGGTAGCTAGGGCGAAAACCCCTAATTAAATTGGTTTGTACTCCTAGGGTGTATCAGCTTGGATTATTTTAGCTCAAAATTTAAAATTTCTGTGCTGACACACCCTACACACTCTGTTGGGGGATGGGCACGCGAGGCGCCTGGAATATAAAATTTAAATGCACAACAGCTTATTGAACAATTTCGCTGCGAGATACCTTACTACTTCTAGCAGGATTTGGCGTTAATTCGCGCGGCGAAACTTGAACACTTCCCCACTCATTCAAAAAGCTTTTCAGCAAAACCTCTTGCTGAGTGCGAAATGTCTCGACATTTGCCCCGCGATTCATAATCACAAACCACACTGTTTCTTGTTTTTGAGTGGGCAGCGCTCCCCCCAAAGCGCTAACATTATCCAACGTGCCAGATTTGACTACTGCTAATTTGGGAAGCGCCCGTTCTGCCAGTATTCCTTCATCTTTCCCAACAACAGTTAAGACATCAGCAACTGTCATGCTGTAAGGTTCAAGATAGCGTTCTAAAGCTATAAATAACGCGCAAGCAGCCCGGGGAGAAATGAGATTTTCTTCGCTCAATCCCGAACCGTTGACGAGTTGAATTTCTGCGGGCGGAACTCCGGTTGCTGCTGCTGCTTTTTGCGCGACTGTTTTGGCGCCGCCGACAGTATCAGCTAGCATATCTGCCATGAGATTGTTGCTGTACTGATTCATTTTTTTGATCAGTTCGGTAAGGGGCAAAGAATAATGTTTGACTAAAGGCTGCACATCGTTGGGAGATGCAGGCAAAACTTGTACAGTACCCTCAATGGCTATTTGGGGTTTTGGCGTATTGGGAGGCAGGGTTTGATACTGGGCGGCGGCTTCGCTGGGCCAGATTTGACTGTTCAATCCTTGTTTGAGCAATTCTCCCGATTTGAGGGGATCAAGTTCAAAGTTCATGTAAAACTTATCGACAATTATCAAATTGCCAGTGACTCGCTTGATTCCTTTTTGGTTTAAGGCGTTACCAAGGGCGATCGCCTCTTCCCAGACAAACAACGGATCTTCGCTTCCGCCAACAATTAAATCGCCTTTTAAGACGCCGTTTTCAATTTTTCCCGTTGTACCAATTAAGGTAATAAATTGATGTTCCGGCCCGTATTGTTGCAGCGCTACGAGAGATGTTGCTACTTTGGTAATAGAAGCGGCTGACAGAGGAACGGTACCTTGATGATTGGCTAGCAAAGTATTACCAGATTGCATCCAGACGCCTTGGTTTTCTTTGGCAAAACCTTGGGCTACCAACCCGTTGAGATATTGCTGGATTTTGGTATTTGTGGGGGTTTCAGGATTGGTAGCAGAGACTATTAAGGGCTGAGGCTGACTTGGTTTAACTGGCGGCGGGGAAGATTCAGCTACAGGAGAGGGAGATGCAAGTTGAGGTGATTCAGTAGCTGCACATCCGGCAATAATTGTGAGAAGGGCGATCGAACTCGCAGCAGTCAAGTAGCGGTTTTTCAGCATTACTTTAATTTTTTTCATCAAATGTACGATCGTCTGTTCGGCACGCCCGATGGAAATTTTAGCACTAGCCCGCGCGTTTTGGAGCATCCGGAGCTGCGTTACCAGAATTGCGAACCGCTAACAGTAGCTATCTTCTTCTCCATCTTTCTTCGCGCTGTTCGCGTCTTCGTGGTTGGTTAAATAGATATTGTTTAAATACTGCGGGATTTTATACCAATAGCCCGGACTGTTTTTAGTTCGTAATCTGAAACCCTGAATTTTCGTTGGGAGCTCGATTGCCTTGGAGCCTTGAAACCCTTATTCTACGGTTGGTAATCAAAAAATGTTTGAAGTATTGTTATACCAGTTCCCAAAAGCAATGCAACTCTAGGCAAGCTCCCAACCCTTATCTTATAAGTCATTGCCAATTCTAAAATCTAAAATCTAAAATCTAAAATAGTATGATCTTCAGCGCCTGGGGCCTTCACCCCAGGCCGATCGCTCTCACAAATTTTCGATAAACTGGTTTATCCAGCCATACTCCCTATACTCAGCGGCACCATTTCGCCGTGCATCGTCAGGCCTAATAACATCGGCCCGCCCGGTCGAATCAACTCTCCTGTAAGCGCGCAGCGTTCCTCCTGCTGTGCTGTGGCATTAATGCTAGCTCGAATATCCGATCGAGAAAACATCTGCCGATACTCTCCAGACTTCTGCTGCACGTAATTCCATAGCAAATCTCGAATCAAAGCTTGATAGCCTTGATTGCCCGCGAGCTCTTTAAGTCTCTCTTTGAGTTCTCTTTCGAGTCGAATGCTGGTGACTTCCATTTCGGTGGTTGAGGTTCTAGGTAGGGTATGCATAATTTTTTCTCCGTGACGGGTGGACATATGTGTAATATCAGTGTAGTATGTTTACAGCTAGATTGAAAGCCTCTTAACCACCTTCTGCCTACAGTGAAATTTCTCCCCACCTACTCCACCTATCAACTGAAGTGCGATCGCCCCAAGGGTCGCTCCGAGTCGTTACGGCACGTCTTTTGGACGGGTTTGGCGACTGTCGCAGCGACCTCGTGGGCGGGCTTGGGCCTAAATAAACACGGTTATAGTGGATTAGGAGAAATTGCAGAAATTAATTACAACGAGGTAGACCATGACGGTCTGCGAGTGGCACAGCCATATCGAGATACGCGAAGCGGGAGGTACAGCTAAACGACTGTACCAAGACAGGATGAAAATTTGCCTTTAGCAGTTTTTCTAGCCCCCGCTTCTAAGTAAGAGAAGCGGGGGCATTTGATTGGATATTTGAGAAATTCGATCCGCTTGGGGAACTGGCAAAAAACCAGATGTAGCCAATGCTGATGAAGCACCCAAAATTCAAAATTCACAATCCAAAATCTAAAATCCAAAATTGATGAGGAGGAGCAAGCCGTGACCGTAGTAACTGATGTATTGAGGCAATCTGTGGTGGTGTTTTCTCAGAATTACCTACCGATGAGCCGTGTCAACATCAAACGGGCGATCGTACTGTTGGTAACAGGCAAGGCTGAACCTCTGGATTTTAGCATCGGCAACGGCTGGGTGGTGCGATCGCCCACCACCAGCATCCACGTACCCGAACAAATCCGCTTGACTTTTGGTAACAGGGAACGCCTGTGGAAAGTGCCCCCGGTCAATCGCCGGGAAGTTCTGCGCCGTGACGCTCATTCTTGCCAATACTGCGGTAGCAATCGGCATTTGACGCTGGATCACGTGATGCCTCGATCAAAGGGCGGCCCGCATACTTGGGACAACGTGGTGACTGCTTGCGAACGGTGCAACTCTCGTAAGGGCGATCGAACTCCCATAGAAGCCGGAATGTCTCTGCGAACTAAGCCGAAGGCCCCCATACACCCCACTGTTGCTTTTGCCGAACTGTTTTGGCACGAATACCAAATAGGGGAATAGGGAATAGGGCATGGGGCATAGGGCATGGGTAATTGGTAATTGGTAATTGGTAATAGCTAATAGTTAATAGCTAATTCAGTCCTGTAATTGAAAAGGATTTTAGGTCGCGATAGCAAACTTTTCATTCCGACCTATCCAATGCCCGATGCTCAATCCCCAATTCCCGATCCCCGATGCCCAATGCCCGATGCCCAATGCCCAATTCCCAATTCCCGATTTTCAATTTTAAACTTTCAATTCCAAATTTAGGGCTGTCAATATGCTGAAGTTGACTTACACTGAAACGGGCTTTAACCTGGAGCGTTTGGCTCAATCTCCCGAACAGTTAGTGGCGCTGCGAGTTGTGCTGGCTATGCGAGTTGGTCAAAGCATCAGCGTCGAACCGAGCACTGCGGCATTTTTGCTGCCCGCGAATTTGGCGGCGCTGTCTCTGTTAGAATCTGAGGCCCGCCGAGACGACAACGATGCGATCGAGCTTTGTGTTGCTGATGCTGACTTTGTAGAAGTGACACTGCGCGGTACGTGGATTTCTGGCGCATCTGAGGGGGCTGATGGGGTGTTTGCGACTGTGTTGGGCGATCGGGCCGAGCTATTGCTGCTCAAACTCTGGCTCGAAACTCAGGCTGCTGCGGAGGTTGTCGGGGAAGTCGGCGATTAATATTGGATGTTGAACAAGGAAGAGGGAAGAGGGAAGAGGGAAGATTTCTCTCTTTCCCCCTCTCTCCTTATGGCGTATAAATTATGTTGAAGTAAATGCCCTTATCTTGCAGATTGTCGCCCCGATCACTAATTCTCACCAAAGGAAAAGCGTAATCTACGCGCAGGTTCACCCGCTGTATCGGTTCCCAGATTACCCCCAAACCCAAACCTGCTAAAAATGTCTGATTTGTTAATTTATTAGGATTGTTCGCAACGTTCCACACCGTACCCGCATCCAAAAAAGGAGCCAATTGAAGTTTGGGATTTCCCGAAGCATCGCGCTGCAAAGTAATCCGATCTTCGATGGAAACTCTGAAGCCGTTATCGCCAGAACGGACATTTTGGCGGTAGCCGCGCAAAGATTGTCCACCGCCAATTACAAATTGCTGGGAAGGCAACAAACTATTAGCTGACAACTGTAAGTCTGCCTGCACAATTAATAAATGTTTGTCATTCAATCGCTGTACTCGCTGCACTTGACCCAGCCAACTAAAAAATTGTCCGTCGGGATCAGAACCTTCGTTTTGAGTAGCATCAAACAAGCTAGTGCCGATCGTAAATTGCGATCGCAGGGCCCAAGCACCCTGGGGGTCGCGCCGAATGTAGTCCTGTCCCAGCTTAATTGCGCTGGTAGTGGTGACACCATTGGAGTCCGGGCCGATGCCAAAAGGAAACGGTTCGCCAGCGAGAAAAGTTCTACCTGTTTGATAAGTAAAACCGGCAGACAAGGCAAATTCTTCGATCGGCGTTCTCCGCAGCGGCTGGCGGTAACTAACTTCAAATAAATGCGATTTTCCCGAAATGTCAAAACGTTTAAAATCTGCTTGTACGATACTGTTGCGATTCGGCGCTGCCCTCAATTGCAAAGTGCCGTTCATCGCATTTAGCGGCACGCGATAGCTGAAATCAAACACGTCTGAATCCCCAAGGGATCGATAATAAGCCCCTGCCAGTTCGTCGCCATTTCCTGTTATATTGCGGTGTCGCAAACTAACTCCCAATCTTTCGGAACCGACACTGGGAGGCGAGTAATTGTCAATGCTGAAAGTAGGTTGAAATGGATTAGCTTCCGAGACTCGGACGATCAGAATGCTCTCGCCTTCATTATCCCCAGCCCGCAGACTGGCTTCTACATTGTCAAATAAAGGATCGACTCTCAGCAGCCGGAGTTGGTCTTCTAATGAAGCTGTGCTTAAAGGCATTCCTGCACCGAGTCGAATCCGGCTGCGGATGTAACTTGGATTCAATCTTTTAGTTCCTTCTACCTCAATTCGAGCTAGCTTGCCTTCAATCACTTGAATTTGGACTACCCCTGCGGTGATAGTTTGGGGTGGCAAGACTGCTCTGGAAGTGATGTAGCCACGATTGAGGTAAATTTCGGTAATTTTGTCGGCGATTTGTTTGAGCTGTTCTAGGGTGGTAGAACGGCCTTCTAAGGGGTTGACTAAGGCATTAATTTCATCTTGGCTTAAAATTGTGCTGCCAACTACTTGAATTTTCTGCACCTCAATTGGTGTATTCGGCAGCGTTGGGGGAACTGGCGACGGGGACCGCGGCGCTACTGTGGGCGGTACTTGGGGAGGTTCTGGGGAAGGCTGCGGGGCCTGTTGCAGAAATCGATCGCGATTTGGATCTGGTTCCGTCGGCGGCGGTGGCAGGTTTGGAGGCAGCGAGGGTTGGTTCTGGGCTAAAACATGATTGCAATGTAGCTGGTTCTGACATTGGGGATCGTTGTCAACCAGATGTGTTTGTTCGGGCAAGATGCCCGCACCACAAGCAGTTCCATCTATTGTGGAACAGGCCTCTTGCCTGTTCTCGGCGGGGTTCGATTGTGTTTCTGGTTCAGGGTTGGTGTCGATCGAATCGGGAAACTGATTTAAGTTGGTTCCTGTTTCATCCTGCTTGATTTCCAGTTTTTGCAGTGCTAATACTTGATTGCCCCTATCTGCTGAGTTGTCAGCGGAGACGGGCAACTGAGATATATCCTTTGTTTGGGATATAGCTTTATTGGCATAAAAGCAAGCCATCGGGAGCGCAGTTAGAAGTGAAATTCCCAAGCGAAATAGTGCAATATTTGCATTCGGGCGCATAATTAATAATTTCTCTAAAATAAGTTTGTCGGCTGCTTGACTATGCCAGTTTATCATTTAGTATTAGGCGAAATTTGACCATCAAAATCTCCACAGTCCGCCTTTCAAGATGCCAGAAGTCCAAACTGCTGATCGGTACACAAATTTTAATTTATTTAGGACGATCGACCAAACAACCCAGAACAGGCAAGAATCATCTGTGGTGCTGCCAAATACGGCGCTCGAAACCGAGTTTTTCGTACTTGCTGCACCAGTCATACTGTTTTAGGTTTGAGATTTTAGATTTTAGATTGGGTAATGACTGATGGCTATCACCGTTTGGGGCTTGCCTACCGTTGCATTCTTTTTTGAAACTGGTGTTGAATTATTTTCTTGTGATAGGTGTTAACTCACTTGCGACTAAGGGTTCTTGGGCTATTTTGCCGAGTTCGACTGAGTTCAACACTGCTGACCACTTGATCGCTAAACTGGCATCGCTGGGAGACTCTATACGCAATTGAGCTAGAGTTGCCAGGTACTCGTACCAGAGGCGTTGTTGCGCGAAGATGCTGAGCTTGGTGTGAGCGGGCGATCGATCCAACTCTGTTTTCACGGTTGGGGCGAGTGCGGTGCGGTTGATCCACCCGGAAACGAGAACATCCTCTGTTGTATTTTTTGGGTTGCATTTGATAGTAAAGTACCATTGATAGTTTTTGCCAACTTCCAGGGCTGGCGAGTTGTCGTCGGAGTCGAGGCTGACGCTAACGATACCTGCACGGCTAGTTACCATGCGAAAACTTTTTTTGTATAGTGTTTTGTCTCTTTGGTCTGCTAACTCAAACTGAACTGTTTTGTCGAGGGGTACGGGAAGGTAGTAGAAAAATGTTGGTTTTGCTGATATGGTTTGCCCCATAGTTGATTGGGGAATCAAGGCAGTTAAGGCAGTTGTGGCAGTGGGGCATTCTAAGCCGCGGGTTCCTCCCCCTTCACGCCTTCCGGGTACTCCGTCCTCCGGCGGTTGAAAGCTATTCCACGTGGCTCCCGTTGGCTGAATGTTCGGTCTGCTTCCGCTGGATTCAGGGGGTTGAACTGTTTGCCAGTTGAGGGGTAGCTGCGGCCGTGAGGGGCGCTGGACAATGTTTGCGCGGCTGTTGAGAGCCTCTGCTGGTATTAAAAAACTACCGGCGGCAACTGCCTCTAAAGACAGAATTAAGGAAAGAACACCGATATTTAGAGCAGACTTCAAAGCCATGACGAACCTGCCTTTTGATGAACCTAGGAACTTTATCGCACGGTTTTATTCTACCCAAGGTTTTGGCGAATCTACTAATCTGTTGTACTTAATTTATATCTTTAGGCCGATACGATTAGTTTAGTCGTTCTGTTCAACATAGAATTCTCTGTCGCGTTTTTCAGTGGTAGCTTAGTAGTTATACTTACTTGCATTGACGGCAGCAGGTTGGGTTGAGTTTGTTAAACCCAACTTTGACCCAGGCTAATATTCCGGGTTTTTTAACTCAGACAAGAGGCTAAAACGAATTATTTTCGTAAAAACACCAGGTTGATGCGTCAGTCCTGGATATCAGGAAACTCGGCAATTTTGCTGGTGAACCTCAAGCGATCGGCTACAAGTTACATATCAGGTTTTCTGTACAATACCGGCAAGAAATTTAGCATGAATCTCGATTCACCTGTTCTCTCGGACAAACAGCCTTCGGGGCTGCGGATGGTAAGACCCATCGGAGTCTTGGCACTGCACGGCATTGCTTTTTTAGGAAATAGGTTGTTCGCTGTCGATCGCGCCGAAGGGCTGCTATTGGAGATCGATAAAGAAAGTGACAACACTACTGTTTTGAATCCTTATCAAACGGCTAAGTTTGCGGGCGCAACCGGGCTGGCTATTTCGGAAGATACTCTCTGGTTTGCGCGGGATGAGGATATTTGTTGCTGTCGGGGCGCAATTCGGGACGGTGCGATCGCTGAACTCAAACCCGAACATTTTGTTTCCCTTCCTTATCCTGCTGACGGGATTGCTGTTTGGAAATCTACGCTTTATGTCACTTGCCAAAGATTGGGATCTATTCTGGTTTTTGACCTAAAAACAGGTCGGGAAATTACTCGGTTTTACGCTCCCGGTATTGGGGCGGAAAATATCACAGTCCGGGATGAGGAAATTTGGGTTTGCGACAAAACTGAGCAAACTGTTTACTGTTTGGAACGGGGAACTGGGGAGATTAAATTTAGCGTTTTGACTCCCTTTGAGTCGCCTTCTGGTTTGGCTTTTCACAAGGATTCCGAAACCGGGGAGGAGGTTCTGTACGTGGCTTATGCCGGGGATGAACTTTACATCCGGGATGACCCGAATTCGGAAGATCCTTTTCAGGTGACGAAGCGCGATCGCACTTTTATTCAGCCTTTGTATTTTCACTACAATGAAGCCGAGCGCTACGCTCTGTCAAACGGTTTTTTGATGGAAATGTCTTATGTGGAGGAACTGTCTCCTCTCGATGAGGTAGAAATCGAAAATTTGGAATGGCGGATTGCTTTGCCTTCGGAAACTCATCGGCAAAAGGTAAGGAGTGTTACGCCTATCGGAATACCTTTTACTGAGGAAATTCAGGAAGGGGAACGTGTGGCGGTGTTTAAGTTCGATCGCCTGCACCCTGGGGAACGCCGAATTTTTGGCTGGAAGGCTTTGTTAGAAGTTCGATCGATTAAGTATCAGTTGTCGCCTCGGGATGTCGAAAAGGTTCCGAAGCTGTCCCCAGAGTTTGCCGCTAAGTATTTGGTGGATAATGACAATTTGGCGATGGATACGGAGATTGTGCGATCGGCTGCTGTGGCTGCCATTGGCTCAGAAACTAATATTCTGAGGCAGTTACTGAGCATTCGCAATTTTGTTTACGACCAACTTTCTTACGGGATTAGGCCTCACATTGACACTCCCGATCTTGTATTACGCCGGGGCATCGGTTCTTGCGGCGAGTACGTGGGCTTGTTGTTGGCTTTGGCAAGGTTGAACCGGATTGCTTGCCGCACGATCGGGCGCTACAAGTGTCCGCCTTTTGCTGACAGAAAAGGTGTGTCGCTGGAGCCAGATTTCAATCACGTTTGGCTGGAATTTTACATTCCGGGTTTTGGCTGGGTGCCGATGGAATCTAATCCTGATGATATTCAAGACAGAGGCCCTTATCCTTTGCGATTTTTTATGGGTTTGGCTTGGTATCACGTAGAAATTGGCAAGGGAATTCGGTTTCAAAGTCTCACGAGCGGCGGTCTTCCTTTGAACAAGGAGGATGTTTCCGTGGGGACTCTGGCAATTAATCATGTGAGGTTTACAATTTTGGAAGATTTGCCAGCAGTTTGAATCGAGTGTTAACAATTAACAGTTAGCCGTCAACATTCAACTGTTAATTGTTAACATTTTTCATCTAAAATCGAAAGTTGAAAATGTAAAATCAGAGGAAGAGGGGTTGTGGAATTTTCGATTGCTAATATTCTTGTTTTAGTGGCCTTTGTACTGCTGCTGACGGTGACTGGCGGGGTCGCTTATTTGACTTCTGTTGAGTGGCGCGATCGCAGGCGGTTAGATAAGGCTAAACGGAAAAAAAAGTAGCGGTTTGCTGTTGACAAATCGCCTTTTTTATGCTATATAACAAGGCGACCTGGTTGGCTCGCCTTGTTTTGTGATTTGAAATATTTTCACCGCAGATGATATCAAGTTCAGTAAAAATAACCGTTAGAATTTTGTAGTGAGGACTTGAGTCTTCATACAAAACTATGACTCACGGGCGTCCCGCGCGCGCCACAATAAACACAGAGGAAAAAGGCGATTTTGGATTTGGGAGTTTAAGTCCACTGTCGGAAAAATGTATTTTCTTGCCAAGCGGCGGCGGTGCGTTTTTCAAGTGCTGCCATTTCTGTTTTGTTCAGGGGTTTGAATGCTTGGGCGACTTTAAAGTTTTCTTCTAATTGCTTTACTGAGTCGGCGGCGATGACGCAGCAGTGCACGCCGGGAAGTGAAAGCGTATAGCCCATTGCTTGGTGCATTCCATCTAAAACACCGTTCTGAAATAATTTGCCGTAAGCAGGTATTTTCATGGCTATGACGCCGATGTTTTTGGCTTGGGCAACTGGTAAAGCGCTGGTAACAAAGGAGCGCGGGTGATGTTTTTCGGCGGCGTTGAGGGAGATTAATGTTGTGTCGAAAGGATAGCGCTCCAAGCCTGCGGCAATAATGGCTGGTTCGTGGTGTCCGGTGATGCCGGAAAAACGAATTATTTTTTGCTGTTTGGCTTCTTCGATCGCCTTTATTGCTCCTTTGGCACTGAAAATTTGGTCTAATTCGGCTGGGAATGAGACGTGGTGGAGTTGCCACAAGTCTAGTCGATCGGTTTTCAATCTTTTGAGCGATCGCTCTAAGTCTCTCCACGCGCCGTCTCTGTCTCTGGCGGAGGTTTTTGTGGCTAAGAAGAGGCGCGATCGATATGGTGGCAAAACTTTGCCTAAGTTTTCTTCGCTGGGCCCGTACTCGGCCGCCGTGTCAAAATAGCGAATGCCTAGTTCGATCGCGCGTTCAATTTGCACCGCTGCTTCTGCTTCTCTTCCCGGCTGCGACAGTGGTGTTTGTCCGGCCCCCCCCAAACCGAAAATCGGCACTTTCACCCCGGTGTTGCCTAACAGTCGTTCTGGCATTTTTACTGTGGCGGCCGCCTTGTTATTGGGTGCGGCTGCGATTTCCCGATCCTGCTGTTCGATCGCCTTAGCGCCTGCAATGCTGCTGGCAACAGCTATACTGCTCAATATAAAATTGCGGCGAGTCTTTTTGCGGGTCATTGTTTCCGTCTCCTCAGAATATGTGAGAGAAATTAACCGCGTTTGTGTTGGCACAATACATAGATTTTTACCCCAAATCGGATAATTTCCCCCCTCTCCGAGGGAGGAGATAGCCGGGGGAAAATTATTTATGTGCCGATCGACTATTGGTCAATTATCCATGCGCGAATCAGTTCGTTGATCTGTTCTGGTACTTCGTCGTGGGGACAGTGCCCCGCTTTGATAAAGTGTTCTGTCAACTGCGGATAGTATTTGCGAAATTTGGCGCTTCTTTCTGTGGAATTCATCCACGGATCGCCTTCTCCCCAAAGCATTAGCAACGGGCAGGTTAATTGACTAAGTAATACGTCAATTTTTTCGCCTTGGGGTGTTCGGAATACGGAAGCGAATACTTTGGGGGCACCGGGATCGCAGGAGGGAAGGTATATTTCTTCTACTAATTGGTCTGTAACGGCGCTTTGGTCGAGATATACTTTTTCTAGGGTTTTCCGAATTGTCGATCGCTGGCGCACGTACTGGAACAGCAGAAAACTTGCCCAATCTTGCTGAAATAAAGTTTTAGCTACCCCAGATATGGCTTTTTGCAAGGGCGGGGCTTCGGGTGCGGGCTGCGGTTCGCTGAAGGGGCCGGCGCTGTTGATTAATATCAGTCCGGCTGCTGATTCGGGGCGCTGGGCTGCTACACACAAGGCGGCGTAGCCTCCGAGGGAGTTGCCGGCTAGTACGGCGGGTCGGCCGATGATGTTGGTAATAAAGTCGTGGAGTTGGTCGCGCCACAGGTCGCCGCTGTACTGCAATTCGGGTTTTGCCGATCGCCCAAATCCGATCAGGTCGATCGCCCACACTTCAAAGTCTTTGCTCAGGCCGCTGATATTTTTTCGCCAGTGGTCTGTGGAGGCTCCAAAACCGTGAATTAACAGCAGGGGAGGGCGTTCTGGATGCCGATCGCTGGATCGAACGTAGTATACTGAATGCCCCCGCCACTGCCAGTAAGTGCCGGCTATGGGGGCTGTGGTGATGGCTGGGGTTGTTTGCATGATGTAAAGAAATAATTATTTACTTTAACTATTGTATCGCGACGCTCAGATTTATAAATTTTGACCAACGCGCCGGGGTTTCGCCAGCAAAGGATTGGTCAATGGCGGCGAATTGGGATCTGCCGCTCTGCCACACTCAGGCTTAATAAGTTTTGTAACGAATATTGATTTTGTGAGGGGCGCAGCAATGGGAGATATTTTGCCCGATCGCATTTGGGAAAATATATCGGGTTTTGGCTGCAACACACCTAGGTATGATGATTGTGCTGTGTGGCGGTAAGAGATAGCTCTGGGGCGATCAATGCAAAGCTTGGTGGCGAGGGTCGAACCTGATTGGCGAGCGTTAAGGGATCGACTTTTTTATAGTTATTTCCGAGGTTTTCAACGTGGGGATCGTTTGTGAAAGAGGTGTTGACGGCTTGGGGGATGCAGCGAACCTAAGCGTTACGAGTTGGCAAAAGCTGAAATCAAAAATTTCGTGGCTGGGAGAAGTTATAAGTAAAATTACTGATGGAACTCTGCAGAAGTTTCTCAGAATCGCTGAATATTTTGTGACGTTGTTTGCTGTTCTTAATTGCTTTGATACTCTAAGATAGAAGTAGAGCTGCGCCGCTCAATTAATTAGCATTTTGAATACTAGGGAGCCAACTATGCAGGGTGTGAACTTTATCCACCTGAAAGTTAGGGAGTTTTCTGAGTGATTGCTATTTCACCTCGTCCCGTCGGACGCAATTGGATTACGATTAGCTTCGCTTCTACTCTATACCTTTGTCCTATTTTGGATCTGCTCCTAGCAGAGGTGCCAGATTACTGGCAAGCAGAATTGCGGTTGGGGCTTCAAGAAGCTTTGGTAAATGCTGCTAAGCATGGAAACAAATTAGACCCCGGTAAAACTGTTGGAGTCCGTTTTTCGATCGTCCAAAACCAATATTGGTGGGTGATATCGGATGAAGGTTCTGGCTTTAATGCCCCTTGCAGTTGTAACCTTTATACCGATGATTGCGACAATCTCCTAGCAGATGACGTTGCAGATAACTCTGGACTACCTCATGTGGAACAGGAATGTGGTAGGGGGTTGTTTATTCTTTACCAAATATTCGATCGGGTAGAGTGGAATTCTCAAGGTACAGAGTTACGGCTGTGCAAAGAACTTACCGGTCGCTACCGACTGCCTCGCTTGCGCTAGAACTGCTATTTGGCAGCAGTTTTTACCTCAGCTAGACCTGGAAAATTTTTCGTTCTCGGGCTGAAGTTTGCAGTGAGAATTTGAACGTTCTGGCTATTGATAGCTGATCATAATGCAAAATGTGAGTTTTGAGTTAAAAAAGTATAAATCTTTTGAACTCACAATCGCGCTGCTCGCTCGAGTGGCGCGATTGTCTAATTTTTGAGCGACTAATCAAGCCAAAACTCAAGACTCAAAACTCAAAATTATTTGCCGTGGGTGGGACAGGGAGGAGCAGATATCGATCGATCGAGCCATCCTGCTGCTTGGTTTAAGCGCGGGAGAGCTTCTTCTGGCTGTTTTTTGAGCAAAAAGACCAAAGCGGCCGCAGCTTGCTCGCAGGCCCGGGCGGAACGGTTGGCTTTGAGGCGGTGCCAATCTTTTTCGTGGATGGCGAGGCGCGCGGCTAGAGCTTGGGCTAGTTCTACCGTGCTCAGCTCGTTGAGGTTGACAGTTTGGGTTGTTTGTGTAGTTTCAAGCATAGGTGGTAAGGAAGAAGGAAGAAGGAAGAAGGAAGAAGGAAGAAGGAAGAAGGAAGAAGGAAAATGCGATAAAATCAATGGTTTCAGCAATTAAAAACGTTTTCAATGCCGATAAAGTTGCTATACTTATGTCTATTTGGCTAGAGTTCGTTAATTTAGAAAATATACTGCATATAATAACAACTTAATTGGAAATCGGTTTTTTTTATTGTCAGGTTTGCAGATCCAAATGCCTCAACAGCCGTCAGAGTTAAATCCGGAAGAGCAAGAAAGCGAGTTTGTTCAAGCGCTCGCAGCAGTGGAGCGCTCGCTCGCGGCAGTCAAAGAACGGTACACTCAAATTCAGGTCGATCGACAGCGCCAAGTCGAACTCGGCCATCGGCGCGAAGAAATCCGCCAGTCGGGACGCCGAAATCCATTGCCACAACTCAAAAAAGAATTGCGGGAAATTGAGCAAGAATTGGAAACTATCGAGTTGAATTTAGAAAGCAGCCTGTTTTCTTGGGGAAGCATAAAACAACCTTTTTGGCAAGCAGTTCGCTTTGGGGGACTCGGTATTTTGCTCGGTTGGATTTTGAAATCCTATGCAGGTTGAACTATGTTGAGATTTATGATTTTTTTAATGAACCGCAGAAATTCACAGGCGGGACGCCTGTTCCACAGAGAACGCTGAGTCAGAGAAAAGAGAGAAATATGGTGCAAAATATTAAATAAACAGGAGTGGATATGACAAATCAACGAATAGCAGCAATTTTGCGCGCAGGTGAACCCGACGAAACTGTAACTGTTCAAGGCTGGGTTCGTACCAAACGCGAATTGAAAGAATTTGCCTTTGTCGAAGTCAACGATGGTTCGGCGATGGCTAACTTGCAAGTAGTCATAAATTCCGATTTGCCAGATTTTGAAAATGTACTGAAACAACTGAATACAGGTGCATCTCTAGAAGTGTCGGGAGTGCTGGTAGCATCTCCGGCAAAAGGGCAGCGAATTGAGTTGAAAGCTTCACAAGTGCAAGTTTACGGTGATGCAGACCCGCAAACTTATCCGCTGCAAAAAAAGCGGCATTCCTTTGAATTTTTGCGGACAATCGCGCATTTGCGGCCGCGCACCAACACCCACGGTGCTGTCTTTCGAGTTCGCAATGCTTGTTCGGCGGCGGTACACCAATTTTTTCAAGAACGCGGTTTTTTGTGGGTTCATACTCCGATTATTGCTGCTAGCGACTGCGAAGGGGCGGGGGAAATGTTCGCCGTTACCAACTTTGATTTAAAGAATGTGCCGCGCACTGATTCGCAAGAGATTGATTATGCTAAAGACTTTTTTGGAAAGCGCGCCTATTTAACAGTTAGTGGCCAGTTGGAAGCGGAAGTTATGGCGCTGGCTTTCGGAAATGTTTACACTTTCGGGCCGACTTTCCGAGCGGAAAATTCTAATACTTCGCGACATTTGGCTGAGTTTTGGATGATTGAACCGGAGATGGCTTTCTGTGAGTTGCAGGGAAATATGGATCTGGCTGAGGCGTTTTTAAAGTACATTTTTAAATACGTTTTGGATCGTTGCCCGGAAGATATGGAGTTTTTCAATGAGCGCATTGACAAGACGGTTTTGGCTACTGCTGAAAATATCATTAATAATCAGTTCGAGCGGATTACTTATACCGAGGCGATCGCACTTTTGGAAAAGGCAGACAAAAAGTTTGATTTTCCCGTAAGTTGGGGTTTAGATTTGCAGTCGGAACACGAGCGTTATTTGGCTGAGGACTTGTTTAAAAAGCCGACAATTGTCAGCGATTATCCGGTCGGGATTAAAGCATTTTATATGCGTTTAAATGAGGACGAGAAAACGGTGCGAGCAATGGATGTTTTGGCTCCTAATATTGGGGAAATAATCGGCGGTTCGCAGCGGGAAGAAAGGCTGGATGTGTTGGAGCGGCGCATGGAAGCGCAGGGTATGAATAAGGAGGAATTGTGGTGGTATTTGGATTTGCGCCGCTACGGTACTGTGCCTCACGCTGGCTTTGGTCTGGGATTTGAGCGGTTAGTGCAGTTTATGACGGGAATGGGGAATATTCGGGATGTGATTCCGTTTCCGAGAGCACCTTTGAGTATTGATTTTTAGTTGACGATTGTGCGGCAAAAGGTAGGGACACGGCAACGCCGTGTCCTTACCCGGATCAGCGACTCATAATCACAAATAAATTTAAGTCGCGGGGGGAATTGTGATATCAACAGATTGCACTTTTACCGAAGTCCCCAAACTCGATAACGGCGGTTGAATTGCCGCCGTATTTCCCACTACTAATGTTACCAAATTCTCGGGTTTCAAGTAAGTCTGGGCTACGCGCTGCACGTCGGCAATTGTTGCTGCTTCGATGCTGCGGCGGTAGCGAAAAATGAAATCTTCGGGATAACCGTAGTATTCGTAGCGCATTAATCGCGACAAAGTTTGACTGGGATTTTCAAATTTGAAGATGAAAGAATTTAGGGTGGAATCTTTAGCAAAAGCTAATTCTGCCGGGGTAATTGGTTCGGTGCGGATACGATCGATCTCGGCCCGAATCGCTTGGATAAACGGTACTGTGGCATCCGATCGCGTTTGGCCTCCTGCGACAAACACCCCCGGAAAGTCAAACCTCGGACTCCAAGCGGCGTATACTGAATAAGCTAAGCCTTGGCGCGATCGCACGTTATTAAACAAACGGCCACCGAAACCGTTGAGAACCCCATTCATCACGTCCAAAGCACCGTAATCTGGACTGCTGAGCATTCCGCCCAAATGTCCCATTTGCACGTAACTTTGACTTAATTGCGGCTGATTTACCAAAAATATGCCGCCCCCATTTGCTGGCGATACCGTTGGTAGCCCAGGTACTTGTGCACTTTGACTCGGTTGCCAGTTGCCGAATTTTTGCTCGACGAGCGATCGCATTTTAGCTGTATCAAAATCGCCAGAAATACCCAAAATCATATTCTTGGGATGGAAATATTTCTGGTAGAAACTCACCAAATCGTCGCGGGAAATATTGGCGAGGGTTTTGTATTCTACCGTGCGCGCGTAAGGACTGCGCTCGCCGTAAATTAATTTTTGAAACTCGCGACCGGTAATACCGTTAGGATCGTCATTGCGGCGGGCGATCGCACCTTGAGTTTGGTTCTTCGCTAAATCCAACTTTTCCTGAGCAAATATTGGCTCCCGAATCACTTCCGCAAATAAGTCAAACACGGGTTCCACATCTTCAGCTAAAGCACTAAAATTAGCGCTGCCGGAACTAATATCAATCCCCGTTTCTACCGAAGCTGCGCGCTGTTCTAGCAACTGATTTAATTCATCAGCCGTATGCCGACTCGTGCCGCCAGTTCGCATCACTTCTCCCGTCAAACCTCCCAGTCCGATTTTATCGGCAGGTTCAAAACGCTCGCCCGTGCGAAATAGCGCCGTTCCCCCGACTAACGGGAGTTCCCGGTCTTCCATCAGATACACCCGGATGCCATTTTTCAGCTCGAAGCGAGTGTATTTAGGCAGTTTAATCTCTGCCAGCGGGGGAAATGTTAATTCGTCGTAGTGTTTGGGGGCCGCCGCAAAGGAAGGTAACAAATTAAACGTGCCAAGTGAAACAGTAAAAAAGCAAAGCGATAGCAGAAATAACTTTACTTTTTTCAGTCTCAATTTAGTCCTTTTCATTCTTTCTCCTAAGTTTTATATTGTGACATAGCGAGGCAGAGCTCATTGGTGACAACTTAAGCCTCTGGTCCGCCAGGGAATGAATTCCACGGGGCTTATAGCTAAAGTCCACAGCGAGGAGGACTGAAGAACTCATTAGTCCTATGCAAGAGGACTTTAGCTTTGAGGCTCTTGTTTCAACTCCTGCCGGACTATCGGTTTTACGTTAAGTTGTCAGGAATGGGCAGAGTCGGGAAACGAGTTTTCTTTCTTCCTTCTTCCTTCTTCCCTCTTCCCTCTTCCCTCTTCCTTCTTCCTTCTTCCCTCTTCCTTCTTCCTTCTTCTTACAGTGGCAAAAGCTTGCCAATAGTACGATTTTCCGGGCGGAAAGTTGCCTGAGCGACACGCTGAATGTCAGCGGGAGTAACAGCCGCGATCGCATCCAATTCCTTGAACAAATTTTGCCACGAACCGGTTTTCACTTGATAGTCCACCAGCGCAAATGCCATGCCCATATTAGAATTGAGCGATCGCAATAAATCGGCTCTCGCCTGAGTTTTCACGCGCTCCAATTCCAAAGCAGAAACCGGCTCTGTTTTCAGGCGCTCGATTTCCTTGCTCAAAGCGGAGGCTACTTCATCAACCGTGCGGCCCGGAGCAGTTTGAGCGTAAAATAACATCAAATTCGGATACTTTTCCCCTGGATAACCGCTGGAACCTTGAGCCACCAGCGCCAATTGCTGCTGTTCTACCAAAGATTTGTAAAGTCGAGAAGTGCGGCCATCGCTGAGCAAAGAACCAATCATTTCATAAATCGCATTGTCGGGATGATTCATCGCCGGTTTGTGGTATCCTTCCAAATACCAAGGTTGAGTTTTTAATTGCAGCGTGACTTCCTGAGTTTGCGTTTGGGAAGGTTCGACAATCTGCAATTCTGGAGGGGCTGGTTTCGCCTTGTAACGGCCGAAATAAATTTGAGCGAGTCGCTTCACCTCCGAAGCTTTCACGTCTCCTACCACCGCCACAGTCAGCTTGCTGGGGACGTAGTGAGTCTCGAAAAACTTCTGCACGTCGCTGCGGCTGAGGTTTTTAATGTCTTCAGTGTAGCCAATTACGGGGCGGCGGTAGGGATGAGCAGAGAAAGCTTTGTTGGCAAAAACTTCAACCATTTGTCCGATCGGAGAATTCTCGGTTCGCAGCCTGCGCTCTTCTAAAATTACCTGTTTTTCTTTGTAAAATTCCCGAAATACTGGTTCTAGAAATCGCTCGGATTCCAGCGACATCCACATTTCTAACTTATTAGCTGGAAGGCTGTAAAAATACATTGTGGCGTCGGCGGAAGTAGCGGCATTTAGTCCGACTCCGCCTGCTTGTTCCACTATTTTGCCGAGTTCATTGCGCTTGACAAATTGCGAAGCTTCGGCTTCAACTTTGTCAAATTCTGCTTTTAATTGGGCGACTTCTTCAGTTTTGCCCCTGGCCTTGGCTGCTTGCATTTGCTCGAAAAGTTGGTCTTGTTTTTCTAGCAGCGGCTTTTCGGCTTGGTAGTCGGTAGTGCCGATTTTTGGCGTGCCTTTGAAGGCTAAATGTTCGAGATAGTGAGCGACACCTGTTTGACCGTCGGGTTCGTTTGCTCCACCCACATCGGCGTGAATCAGAAACGATGCTACGGGCGCTCTGGGCCTTTCGAGTACGATGAATTTCATGCCGTTGTCGAGCTTAAATTCGCTGACTTGGCTGATTACTCGATCGAGTGATGGTTGAACAGAGACTGCTTGGGAGCCGCTAGCCGGGTTGGAGCGGGCGAGGGCGATTTCGGGGGAAAGTCCCCACCACAGCAGTACAGCGGCCAGCAGGGAGGCTATGAATCGAGTTTGGCGATCGGGCGATTCCCTACGGGATAGCTTCGCTTCACGGGGTTTTTGGAACTGCGGGGTCATTCGATTTTAGATTTTAGATTTTAGATTTTGGAGTGTCAAACAAAAAAATGTTTGTACTCGGTGGCCAGGGATTCTTTTCTCAGGATAAAGATTTTTGGAAGCATAAGCGATCTGTTGCGCTGCAGATGTTAGGCTGATACAGCAAATCTCACAAAGGGTCTGGGGCCCGGCCAGGAGTTTTAAGTTGGGGATTAAAGTCGCGCACAACTTAAAACTTAACATTATTTAGCCCTTCAGTCCCGAGCCCGTAGATCCAAGTCGCCAATTACCGATTGCAAAGCCATGCGAATTTTTAATCAGTCTCCTCCTTCTGAAACAGAAACCAAGAAGCGGATTTTACAAGCCGCTCAGCGCTTGTTTGCCCGCAGCGGATACGACGGCACGACAACTCGCGATTTAGCCGCGGCGTCGGGGGTGGCAGAGGGTACGCTATTTCGGCATTTTGATAATAAAAAAGCGATTTTGATTGAGGTGGCGACGGAAGGATGGGTGGAGTTGCTGACGGATTTGCTGACCGAATTGAGCGAGATGGGCAGTTACAAAGCAGTGGCTCAGGTGATGCGGCGACGGATGCTGAATATCCGCGAGAATAGCGACATGATGCGGGTGTGTTTTTTGGAGGCGCAATTTCACCCGGATTTGCGCGACAGAATTCAGTTGGAAGTCATCGGAAAAATGAGCGATGTGGCTGAGGCTTTTTTTGAAACGGCGATGGAAAAAGGAGTTTATCGGAAGATGAATCCGAAGATTGTCGCTCAGGTATTTTTGGGAATGTTTGCAGTTGCAGGTTTCAGTCAAAATACGATTATGGAGCCGAATGCTTCACCGCAGCAAATGCAGGAAATGGCCGAAGGCCTCGCAGATATTTTTCTGAATGGGGTTTTAGTCAAGGATGAATAATTAGTCATTAGTCATTGGTCATTAGTCATTTGTTGGTTGTTATTTGTGCGTTATTGGTTATTATAACCAATAACCACCAACCAATCACAATCACAATCACCAATCACCAGTTACTCTATAAACTCGTACATTTGTTGCACCCAACTCTCACGATTTTGCTGCCATTCATCCGTCATTACTTCCCAAGTTGTATTGCTTTCAAGTTCCAGCAAGAGACTTGATACTTCTTCAAGCGTCGATGCTATATGACATTCTTCTACCCAACTTTCCCGGATCATTTTCCAGTAACTTTGTACCGCTTCACGCTGAAAATTTGATTCTAATTCAACTAGCAATTTTGCCAGGTGTTTTTCGTCAATAGCTGCTGACACCTCCCTCATCCAATAGTGGCGAGGTTCTTTCCATTCTTCCGTCACTGCGTCCCCGTTTAGGTGGGATTCAAACTCTAACAGTAATTGGTTTAGTTCTACCATATTAAATTTTGTCTTGTTTGCAGTTTGTGCTATTTTTGTACAAATTTTATTGATTGAGACTGTTCGTTTTTTATAATGAGCGATGTGGCTGAGGTTTTTTGGAAAACTGCGATGGAAAAACAAGTTTATCTAAAGATGAATCCGAAGATTGTCGCTCAGGTATTTTGGGGAATGTTTGCAGTCGCGTGCTTCAGTCAAAATACGATTATGGAGCCGAATGCTTCTCGGCCACAAATGCACGAAATGGCTGAAGGACTCGCTGATATTTTTCTGAATGGGGTTTTGCTGAAAGATGAAGAATTAGTGATTAGTCATTAGGAAATTTTAGAGCCTGGCAACGCATATTTGCAGGCTCTGACTCCTGGAAACTACTCGTTAAACTTGTGCATTTGCTGTACCCAATTCTCGCGATTGTGTGGCCATTCATCAGCCATAGCTTCCGAATTAGTATTGGTTTCTAGTTCCAGCAATAAACTTGAGACTTCTTGAACAATAGATGCTCCCAGACATTCTTCTACCCAACGGTTGCGACGCTCAGACCACTGAATATCAACCGATTCTCCCTGCAACTTTGATTCCAATTCAACTAGCAATTCTGCTAGATATGTCAAGTTAACTGATGCTGCCACATCGCTAACCCAACTTGGCCGGCGCTCTTTCCATTCTTTTGTGACTCCTTCCGATTTGAGGTTGCTTTCAAACTCTAACAGTAACTTATTTAGTTCTACCATCTTAAATGTTTGATTTTTTGTAGTGGGTGCTACAATTATACCAAAATTTTCACTAAACAGAGTGTTAATTTTTTTTGAAGATTACGGTCGCAGTGAAACTACAGAAGAGATAACTGAATAATGAGCGATGAATTTACTTTAGATATACTAGACATTCCCAGCGGTTGGAGGCGGGGCGAAGGTGACTGGACTGGAGTGGCGGCGGCTATGGCTAGAGGAGAAACTGTCGAAGTAATTCAAGAAGTGGGTTCTACTTTGTGGCAAAACAGTCTGCCAGAAAAACATTCTTTGTGTTGGGAGGGGGAAATTTTATCAACTATCAAAGCCAGAATTTGGATTAGTTTCACCCAGAGAAGATTTTCGCCGGAATCTGCTTTGCCAAAGGTTCAGTGGCATCCGAGAGTGTTGTGGATAGGGATAGGTTGCGAACGCGGAACAGGGCGAGAATTAATCGAAACAGCGATTAAACAAGTATGCCGTGCTTATCATTTAGCCGAAAGTGCGATCGCAGGTATTGCTACAATAGACACTAAAGCAGGTGAAGTGGGCTTGTTAGAACTTTGTCAAGAGCGAAATTGGCCGTTAAAAACCTTTGCGGCGGACATTTTAAGTTCCGTAGAAGTCCCCAACCCTTCAAATATTGCAGCAAAAGCAGTCGGGACGCCCAGCGTAGCAGAAGCTGCTGCACTTTGTGCAGTTAGAGAAGAAAATTTAACCGCAGATGAAGGCGAATATACGCAGATATCAATCAATCATCAGCGTCCATTTGCGTTTATGTGCGGTTCAAATCCCCTCTTAGTTCCTAAACAAATATTTCGCACCAAAAATCCCCCCCTTTCACAAGGAGGGGCTAGGGCGGGTTCTGGGGTAACAGTAGCGGTTGCAGTTTGCCCGATCGAGTATCTGGGATAATTTATTACTGAGACAAAGTATCGGCATTAACAAATCGACCGATGACCCCAGAAACAAATGACAACACAATGGAACCACACACAGCCGGCCAAAAACCGTTAACCGCAAAGCCGATATTGAACGCACCCGCTAACGACGAAGCCAGGGAAAGCGAAATTGCATTCACAACAAACAAAAACAAACCTAAAGTAATAATGGTCAAAGGCAGCGTCAGCAATGTAATAATCGGTTTGACAACCGCGTTCACCAATCCGATAACAACAGCAGCCAGCATCGCCGCCGGAAAGCTAACCACCGCCATACCTGGTACAATGTTAGCGGTAATGATTAGCGAAACCGCTGCTACTATCCAAGTTAAGAAAAAACTTAGCATATCTTTTTTTTCAGCTCCATCACTATTAATTAAGATTTTAACTGTTTAGTCGATCGACCAAAGTTCGGGATACACTACGAAATACCCACCTTGCGAGAATATCAGACTTATGAAACTCCGGCAACTAGCAGCATTCCTTTTGGCGCTAACTATCTTCATCCTGCCGCAGCCAGCCCAGGCTCAATCTAAATATTACGCTCCGCCGTTGTCCTTTAGCAACGCCGAACTGACAAGACGCGATTTTTCCGGTCAAATGCTGCGCGCTGCCGAGTTTTCTAACGCTAATATGGACTTGACTAATTTTTCTAATGCCGATTTGCAGGGAGCAATTATGAGCGCTTCGGTGATGACTCAGGCGAATTTGCACGGAGCAAATTTAACTAATGCCATGATAGATCAAGTTAAATTTACTAATGCCGATTTAAGTGATGCCATTTTAGCGGAAACAATTTTGCTGCGTTCTACTTTTGAGGGGGTTGATATTACCGGCGCTGACTTTACCGACGCAATTATGGACGGCTCACAAATTAAAGAATTGTGCACAAAAGCCAGCGGTATTAATTCTCAAACAGGGATTTATACTCGTGATTCCTTGGGATGCCGCTGATTTATTTTATCATTCCATACTTTCAATTTCTGGAAGATTGGTAGGGGCGGGCTAGAAGCCCACCTACAAAATCAATACACAAAATAAATTTGTTTGTGGAACGGGCCGGAGAGTCCGTTCCTGAAAGCTTAGCCTACACCAAATTTACTAAGGCTTTGCTTTTTTCTGAGCAGCCGCATAATGCTCACTCATTAACTGATTAACTTCTGGATTGTAAATCCGCAGATAATTCCAGTAATTCTCAAACACCGATTTTACGTATCCTTTCGTTTCAGGAAACGGAATCTTTTCCGCAAAAGCATCCGGGTCACTAAAATTAAACCTCTTCAACCAATCTGATACTGCGGTTGGCCCGGCATTATAACTCGCCACAGCTAACATCGAGTTATTCTTGTACTCGTCGTGAGTGTGATCCAAATACCACGTACCGAGTTTAACGTTGTCGTCCACATTCTCCAATGAATACTTTTTGAGGCTGATTTGAGCGGCAACCCAAGCTGCTGTTTCTGGCATTACTTGCATTAAACCAGTGGCGCCAACTGATGATTTGATTGCGGGCATAAACCGCGATTCTTGCCGGATTAATGCTGTTACTAATACAGGATTTATTTTGCGTTCTTGGGACCATTTGACAATGGTTTCTAAGTAAGGAAAAGGATAAAGTGCTTGCCAATAAATCGGTTGCTGTCTGAGTTCCAGGTATTGGGTTCTATCATCTGGTTTATCGCGCTGTCGCAAACTACCAACCATCCACAAACCGTCTAAATTGTCTCCGACTGCAACTCGCATTAAACCGTCGGTAAACTGTTCGGCAATACTTGGTTCTACGCGGTCGATAAATTCTATTTGCCACAGCGTCCAAGCATCTCTATCTTGACCTAATTGATAGAGTTCTTTCAACGTAGGAGAACCCGCAGTTAGTTCGGGGCGCTGAGGCGGTCGCACTACATTGGGAGACAAATCTCGGACTGTGGTAAAGTCTCCGACTGGCCAGCCAAGAAGTACAGCCGATCGCCACGCAAAATATGATTCTGGATAGCGTAAGATCGTGTAGTCAAATGCAGTCTTGGCGTCTTGTTCGCGGCCGAGTTGCTGTGCCCATTTCCCGACCCAAAATGCTGCTTCTGGAGCTTGTTCGCTGTCGGGATTGTGGGTGGTTAATTCTCTCGCCCACTGCCAAGCTGATTTTAAATCTCCGCCTTTGGCAAACTGCTGGGCGATCGTCCACCGCAATTCGCCTGCTTTATCAGAATTGTTGTATTTTGTCAATAGCAACTTGCGGGTATCTGAGGCGGATTGACCGCTGCGTGCTTTGTCGAGAAGTTGGGATTTATCTAACAAAGCTTCGGGGGCATAATTGGGGAATTTGCTAATAACTCGATCGAGCAAAACGATCGCTTCTTTCGGTTCGCTCAGCCGCGATAGCCGAATTAAACCCAAACCAGTATCTTCGGCATCGGGAAACTCCCGCACTAATTCTTGATAGGCAATTCTCGATTCCGGGATTTTTCCGTCGAGCCACAAACCGCGAGCTTTTCGGTAAAGATTTTTGGCGTTGCGGGGAGCTTTCCCGTAAGCAATAGCTCCTTTGCCATAATCTTGTTTTTCCCAATAGCCAAAGGCAATTTCTTCCCAATCTTCCGGTTTTAAAGTGGCGCTGTTTCGCTGCACCAGTTGTTCCAAAATTGTCCCGTAGTCTTTGACATAATGACCGTATTTTGCTACGAGCAGCATCAACTGCGGCTGATTGGGATTTTCTTTTAACTTGCGGAGGGCAATTTCTACGCTGCGGGGATGAGCGGGAAATTCAGTAATTGCCTGTTGCCAATATTCCGGTTTTGACTTGCCTAAAACATATAAAGCTTCCGCTGCTACCGGGTCGCTCGGATAGTTTTTGAGCAGTTCCTGCCAAGCTTTTTGGGCTTTGCCTTTGTCGCCAGTCAATTGGTAGGCTTCCGCTCTTTTTAGGGCAATGTGAGCAGCTAAAACCGGATATTCTTGCTCTAATTTGTCCAATAAGTTTAATGCTTTGGCGGCATTTCCTTGCTGGATTAAATCGCTGGCAAGCAGGTAGCGGGCGCGGCTTTGAGGGGAGATTTGCTGCTGCGGGTTTGTACTTGCAGACTGAGTAGCTGCGAGTTCAACTAATTTTGCCGATCGCTCACTCGGTGACAGCGACACCAGCATCTTGACTTGCGATTCGGAATTCGCTCCTTCCAGGGGCTGCTCGGCCTTCTGGAATGAGCCCAAACCCATCCATTTCATCGCAGCAACCAAAGAGCCGATCGCAATAACGCAAACTGAAACGCTGATTAAAACAGAAAATCGGGCCCGGCGTCTTTTTAGCATGGGAAAATTTAAGAGAATAACAATAGATAACCGATCGTTTGTCAAAAGCCATCAGAGGCAGGATGGGTGTTCCACGCCATCACAGGCAGGATACCTGTTTAACGAGAAATAAATGTTAAGAGTGGGGCGGGCCCTTTTGGCCGACCCCAAAACAGATTATTGAGATTGGCGCGAGATCCGATCGCAGGCGGACTTGGCTGATATAGTAGCAGAATTTATTTTGATGTGGAGCGGAAAATTTGTGCGATCGATCTATTTCCCCGCACCAAGGAAAAACGACAAACCACTAACTACCAAAACTTATGCTTAGAGCCTCCGTGCTGGGGCCGGGGGAGGAAAGCTAACAACAGGCTGTCTTCCCGCAGTATGGGTCGGATATTTAACCATTCTTCATATCCTACGACTATTTGCAGGATACAATTAACAGGTCAAGTTAAGGTCGTTCTTAATATGGCTCAGCTAACACTAACGTTAAAGCTTCCGTTTCACAGGTTGAATGCCTGCAAAGCACTTGAATTTGAGCGGCTCACCGCCGTCAATACGGCTGTTGCAAATGATTTGCTGGCAGTTGACAACAAGGATCGTAAAAAGCTGACGAGTGCCGCGTTTAGACATATTGAGATTGGATCGATGTGGATCAATCAAACCATTCGGAACACCCATGCAAAAACTAAGGTGAAGCACTTTAAGCAAATGTGGCTTGAAGTGAACAACCAAGGTTATGAGGTTCTCAAGTCTGGCAATTTATTCACTGTCTCTTTCAGTCTCTATCGAGGGCGGAAAGGAAGAATTCCTCTTGATGTTCATGCCGCCTCGCATACCGAAGTTTTGGATAAAGCGATCGAAGGTTCTGCCAAATTAGGCAGTCTGAAGCTATGCAAGTCCAAAAAAGGTGTTTGGTATGCACTCATTTCTGTATCGATGGAAGTTCCCGATGCAGGTGATGTTAAAGGTTGGATTGGAGTCGATCGAGGACAAAACAATATTGCAGTCGCAGCACTGCCCAACTCCTTCGGCAAGTTCTGGAATGGTCGCAAAGTTAAAGCCACCCGACGACGGTTTCAGAAAACCCGTAAGGTTCTCCAAGAAGCGAAAAAGCTGAAAAAGGTTAAGCAGCTAGAATCGCGTGAGCGTCGCATCATGACGCAGATCAATCACGAGATTTCTAGGCAGTTGGTTCAGTTTGCTTCATACTTCGGAATGGGATTGCGGTTTGAGGATCTTTCTGAAATCAGAAGTACCTCAAAGCAACGCAAGAAAACCAAATCGGATGCAGCTCAGAACCGAGATGCTTGGGCGTTCTATCAGCTTGAAATCTTCACCCGCTATAAAGCAATTCGTGCAGGTGTTCCCGTTGAGTCGGTGCCGGCACCCTATACCAGTAAATCGGATCATCGAAATGGTGTTATCGGCAAACGAGTCAAGCACCAATTCAAAGGATTTGATGGGTATCGCTGTAACGCGGACTGGAACGCTTCGCAAAATATTGGGCAGTGGGTAGGATTTGCGTGTCCTTTGAATCTTCAGAAAGCGGTGTCTGCAATGGAAATCGTTGATTCAGAGGATGGGGTCAATGACAGTCCCTTAACTGGTGATGCGTCTTTGACGACGGCTTCAGCCTCGTCTTAGACAACCGCTAGAATCCCTCGCGCTTGGGCCGGGGGGGTGTCAAAAAGTACAATCTAAAGTCTAAAATCTCAACTCTAAATCAAAACATGGAATTTCTAGTCACCGATACGCCCCGCTCTGTTTGGACGGGAGACGCCCTGGCAATTGGTCTATTTGAGGACGGCTTGGAACTCACCGGCGAGCTGGCACAATTAGATGAAAAGCTGGCAGGCACTTTGAAAGAGCTGTTACTGGAAGTAGATTTTAAGGGCAAAGTGGGCACGAGCGCCATCACCCGTGTCGGCGGCAATAATCCCATTCGCAAAATTGCGATCGTGGGTTTGGGCAAAACAGAGGACTTAAAATTAGACACCGTGCGGCAAGCAGCAGGCGTTTGCGCCAAGTTAGCCAAAAAAGAGAAATGCAAAACCCTCGGAATTAGCTTTCCGGTGTGGAAAAACGCTCCGGATGTTACAGCAAGCGCGATCGCCGAAGGTGTAGAACTCTCCCTGAATCAAGACAACCGTTTCAAATCAGAACATGAAGACAAAAACCCGCAACTCGAACAAATTCATTTGCTCGGTTTTGCCGGTACCGAAAGTGCGATCGCCCGCGCCCGCCAAATCACTGCCGGAGTCATTTTAGCACGGGAATTAGTCGCAGCGCCGGCAAATTTTGTTACCCCGATTACCATGGCCGAAACTGCTCAAAGTCTAGCTGCCGAATGCGGTTTAGAATTAGAAATATTGGAGCGGGAAGACTGCGAAAAACTAGGCATGGGAGCCTTTCTAGGCGTTGCCCTAGCATCTGATTTACCGCCGAAATTTATCCACTTAACTTACAAACCAGAAGGCACACCGCGCCGCAAAATAGCAATTGTGGGCAAAGGATTGACCTTTGATTCCGGCGGTTTGAACATCAAAGGTGCGGGCAGCGGCATTGAAATGATGAAAGTAGATATGGGCGGCGCTGCGGCTACTTTCGGAGCAGCAAAGGCGATCGGGCACATCAAACCCGATGTGGAAGTTCACTTTATCAGCGCCGTCACTGAAAACATGATCAGCGGTCGCGCCATGCGCCCTGGAGACATCCTTACAGCTTCCAACGGCAAAACAATTGAAGTCAACAATACCGACGCTGAAGGCCGTTTAACCCTGGCTGATGCTTTGGTATTTGCTGATAAATTGGGAGTGGACGCGATTGTCGATTTAGCAACTCTAACCGGGGCCTGCGTAATTGCTTTAGGCGACGATATCGCGGGTTTGTGGAGTCCTCAAGATAGCGTCGCCGCCGAAATAGTCGCCGCCTCAGAATTGGCCGGCGAAAAATTTTGGCGGATGCCGATGGAAGAGAAGTATTTTGAGGGATTGAAAGCATTGCACGCCGACATGAAAAATACTGGCCCACGTCCCGGCGGTTCTATTACGGCGGCGCTATTTTTGAAGCAGTTTGTAAAGGATACTGCTTGGGCGCATTTAGATATTGCCGGCACGGTTTGGAGCGACAAAGAAAATGGCTACAATGGCCCTGGGGCTACGGGTTTTGGAGTTCGGACTTTGGTGCATTGGGCGCTCGGCGGCGCTTAATTGTGGATTCCCAGCGCAAAAATTGAGATTTTCTCTGCCTTAAAAGTCTGCTAGTCCATCTGTGAGCCAGGGGTTTTTTAACCCCTGGCTCACTGCTTAAGTCATCTAAAAGAAAATTTAATAGTGATCATTAAAAATTTAAATGTTTCTGAAGCAATCAGTAGGCGAACCTATCTATTCCGTCACAGGGAGCAACGTAAGCGTTGCGAGCCGTGACGCTCACCATTGCTCATACTTGGGATAAAGCTTCGTTCCCCGGGCCCAACCTCGACAGTTTTGACATTCGCTGAAAAAATAGCGGTTTCAGAAAAAATGAAAAAAGTATATAATTATGTAAATATTTCACTAGCCAAAATCAAATAATTAGATTTGATCGGATTTGCATTGGTACAGATAACTTTTTTCTTGAACTTCATGCAAGAACAATTAACAGTTTTTTTTTCACCACTTGCTGTATCTTCCGCACTCGGCTGCAACGCGGTACCGGAATTGCGACTGTACGCGGTTTTTGATTCGCTGACGGCACTGGCTTATTGCTCGATCGCCCTCTCTTTAGTTTATTTTTCCCGCCAAGGTTCTCACCGCAAGATTTTCCGGCTGTTTGCGGTTGTTTTTTTTGCCTGGGGCGCTGCTAAATTGACGGAAGTTTGGACGCTTTGGCATTCCATATATTGGCTGTCGGTAACTCTCAAAGCTACAAGTGCTTTGATTTCTTTGCTTTTAGCCGCATTCGCTCTCGCCCTCATGCCGAAAACACTTGCAGATTCGGGTTTAAATCACAAAGAAAATCTTCAACAACTGCCGTTAAAAGAGGTAGAAAAAAACCATCACCAGCATGATATCCAAAAAGGAGAATTGGCAAAACCATCACTCAAATTTTCCCCTTCAGATACTATTGTCGTTCGCGCTTTAGATATCAATTCGCTTAACGAACAGTTAGAAAAAGAAATTGCCGATCGCCAACGAGTTGAGGAAAAGTTGCAACTGACTCAGTTTGCGATCGACCGATCTGCAGATGCGATATTCTGGATCGGGCCTGACGGTAAATTTTTGTACGTCAACGACGCTGCTTGCACTTCATTGGGATATTCTACCGCTGAATTGCTCTCGATGACCGTGCACGACATCAATCCCGATTTTCCCCAAACTGCTTGGAGTTTGCACTGGAAAGTCTTAAAACGCTGCGGTTCGGTTAATATTGAAGTTCACCACCTCACTAAGTACGGTCGCATTTTTCCGGTAGAAATTACGATCGATCATTTGGAATTTAACGGCAAAGAATATCAGTGCGCGTTTGCTCGCGACATTAGCGAACGCAAGCAAATTGAGGCTACTTTGCGGGAAAGAGAAGAAGAATTTAGGTCATTAGTTTCTAGCATTCCCGGTGCAGTTTACCGTTGCAGTGCAGCAGGGCGATCGAGCTTAACTTTTATCAGCAGTGGCATAGAAGCTATTTCCGGCTATCCCGCAGCTAACTTTATGCAAAAACCGGTGCAGGCTTTTCCGAGTATCGTTCATCCCCAAGACGCTGAGCATATCGAGACAATTATCGATCGGGCTATTAAGACAAAACAACCTTACACGCTCGAATATCGCCTGATTCACTGCGACGGAAATGTGCGGTGGGTTGCAGAGAAAGGTCAAGCCATTTTCAACGCAGCCGGTCAAGTTTTATCCCTCAACGGTGCGATTTTTGATATGACAGAGCGCAAAGCAGCGGAGGATGCTTTGCGACTCTCCGAGGCGATCGCCAACAACAGAGCCCAGCAGCTAGAAATCGCTCTCAAAGAACTCCGAGAAACTCAAGCTCACCTAATTCATACCGAAAAAATGTCAAGTCTCGGTCAAATGGTAGCTGGAGTAGCTCACGAAATTAATAACCCTGTCAGTTTTATCTACGGCAATATTTCCTACGCCAGCCAATATATCAGAGACTTGTTGCAGCTTGTGGAACTTTACCAAAAACACTATCCTCAGCCCGTGGTAGAAATTCAAGAATGTATTAATAATATCGATTTAGAATTTCTGACAGAAGATTTACTAAAAATATTATCTTCGATGAAAATGGGAGCCGATCGCATTCGCGAAATAGTTCTGAGTTTGCGAAACTTCTCGCGTTTAGACGACTCGGTAAAAAAACTTACTAACCTTCACGAAGGCATAGATAATACCCTCTTAATATTGCACAATAAACTCCGAGCCCGAGGCGACTATCCAGAAATAAAAATAATCAAAGATTACGGTCAACTCCCTTTAATAGAATGTTATGCAGGTCAGCTCAATCAGGTATTTATGAATCTGCTTAGCAACAGTATTGACGCCTTGGAAGATGCTTGCAACCAAAAAAGGCGATCTGCGGCCGGCGGCGAGGATTGGAAACCAACTATTAGGATTCGCACAGAAGCCCTGAACGAAAATAGTATTTGCATCCGCATTGCCGATAATGCGATCGGCATGACAGAAGACGTGCGGAGCCGATTGTTTGATCCGTTTTTCACGACAAAACCGATGGGAAAAGGCACTGGTTTAGGGTTAGCCATCAGTTACCGAATTGTCGCGGAAAAACACGCCGGAGCCTTGAGCTGCCGTTCCACCATAGGAGAAGGTACGGAATTTGCGATCGAGATTCCTTTATAAATTAGTGCGACGGAAGTATCAAGAATTTGGCAGAAGTTATCCCTATAAATTGTAAAGTGGGGTGTAAAAAACTTTCAATTTTCAAGAAAAATCTAATAATTGGCTATAAATTACCCAGGTAATGCTCAACATGGCAGTGAAATTGTAAATTGTGTACCGCGATCTAAAGTTTAGTTGAATTCGAGCATACCAAAGTGTTTTTCACCTAGAATCTGCCGTGCGATCGCCAATCCTAAACCCGTTCCTTGGCCCACTGCTTGCGTCGTCAATAAATGATCTAATATCTTTTGTTTGACCTCCCAACGGGAGTAGCAGTAAGAACCTTCTTTAGGCTCTAACATAGCTGATAGGAATCTCGATCGCTAACTCTGTACCCTCTCCAACTCTAGAATTACAGGTTAATTTACCGCCATGTTTTTTGACAATACCATAGCTAACAGATAAACCCAAACCTGTACCGCTACCCACGGGTTTAGTTGTAAAAAATGGATCGAATATTCGGGATTGAATATTAGTCGGGATACCGGCACCATTATCATTGATTTTAATTCTAACCCTGTTTTTTTCTATAACTTCAGTCTGAATCGTGATTACAGGATTTTTATCGGTTTTATTAATTGAGTGAAGAGCATCAATAGCGTTACTGATAATACTCAGAAATACTTGATTGATCTCACTAGCATAACAAAGAACCTTGGGCAGATTTCCATACTCTTTAATAACTTGTATTTGTGATTTGCCATCGCTCAGTCTTAAGCGAGTTTGTAAAATTAGCAAAGTGCTTTCAATTCCAGTATGTAAATCTACTGCTTTCATGTCGGCTTCATCTAAGCGGGAAAAGTTACGCAAACTCAGGATAATTTGGCTAATGCGATCACTCCCTGCTTTCATAGATTCCAGAATTTTAATTAAATCTTTCCAGATAAATTCTAACTCCATTTCTTCTATTTTCGCTTGAATTACTCCACTGGGTTCAGGATACTCTTGTTGATAAATATCAAGTAAAATAAGCAAATCTTTGACATAATCCTCTATATGTGCAAGATTACTATGAATAAATGTTACTGGATTGTTGATTTCGTGAGCAATCCCAGCTACCAGTTGACCGAGAGAGGACATTTTTTCGCTCTGAATTAATTGTGATTGGGTTTGTTGTAAGTGTTTAAATGCTTGCTCTAAATCAAAAGCTTTTTGGCTTAAATCTTCCGTTTTTTGCGCTACTTCTGCTTCTAAGCTTTGGGAATATTTCTCTATTTGTTTATATAAACGAGCATTATCAATAGAGATCGCCGCTTGAGCTGCGAGTATCTGGAGAATTTCTACTCGCTCATTAGTAAATGCTCCCAGTGTTAAGTTATTTTCTAAGTACACAATACCGACGAGTTTTCCTTGGCGAATAATTGGAGTACATAAAACTGATTTAGGTTGATGAGCGATAATATAGCGATCGCCTGCAAATTGGTCGGCTTTACTTAAGTTGTCAAAAACAGCCGTCGCTTGAGTTCGTGCCACCGCATAAATCAAACTCTGAGGAATTTCCTGATATTGTTCCAGAGGAATTTCTAATATTTTTGTCTGCTTGTCTGCGGCTTGAGCGACGACTAACCATTGTCGGTCTTGGTGAAGCACTAGACAACCGATTTGTGCTCCCCCATTCGCAAGCGTAATCTGCATCAAAGTGGCTAACAGTTTCTCTAATTCAATTTCTTGTGAAATGGCTTGTGCCGCCATCATTACTGCTGGAAAATCCAACCATAAATTCTCGCTACTACTGACGCTAGCTAGGCTTCCCATCCAGGTAGGGTTGGTTGTTGTCCCAGATGTGATTACAAAGTTAGCAGGTTGGAGAATAGCTTTCAGTAGTTGTGGATAGTGTTGTTCTAAAGAAGCGACTTTAGCCTTTGCACCCCAACGCCAATAGCAGTAATACGCCTCAATCATGTAAGATTGTGCAACTTTTTCTTTCCCCCAATCTAAGTAGAATTTCGCAGCTAGTTCATTAGCTAAAGCTTCTTCTGGGATATATTCGTTTTTCTTGGCTCCGGCAATTGCGCGATCGTACCAATCTCCAGCTTCATAATTCTTGCCGAAAAGCCGGCATTTTTCGGCCTCTATTAAGTCAACTTTATGTTGATAATTCATGGGAGCTTGGTGTGCCCATTGAGCCAGAGTAGTTTGATGGGTTTCTGCCAAAGCGAGAGTGTTCGCTTGCTCAATTTCTGACTGCGTAGAGCAGAGTACCAAGTACGTTAACCCGGCATAAAAATGGAAAACCGGAGTATGAATCATTGCTGCCACTCCCCTCAAATAGAGGCTTGCTTGGGCAATGTAGTCT
Source organism: Microcoleus vaginatus PCC 9802 (assembly GCA_022701275.1). Classification (NCBI taxonomy): domain Bacteria; kingdom Bacillati; phylum Cyanobacteriota; class Cyanophyceae; order Oscillatoriales; family Microcoleaceae; genus Microcoleus; species Microcoleus vaginatus. Next base: position 3,617,269 of record CP031740.1, on the reverse strand, counting down.
AGGGCGTTGGTGTAGTTGCCAAAGAGATAGGCAAGCATTATTTTGTAGTTATAGGCAAGAGCGAGTGCAGGAAGCTCACTATTCTGATTATGCTGAGGAAATATCACGGTTTCATCATAAGCCTGACCGATTAACAAATCCGGTTGATTGACAATTTCCCTCAAGTTCTGCACCGTCTGTTGTGTCATTTTCAGGTAAACGATAGGAGAATATTGCTTCACAGTCGCTAAAGCCACACAGTAATTTTCTATTTCTGCTTCCCAAGCATCAATCTCTACTCCTGCAAAAAAATTATTATAGAAATAACTGATGATGCTGTAGCCACCATTGAAAAAATCACCAGTTTCCATTCCGACTAAATAGCCTTCTTTCGCCGTTGGGATTGTTGCCCTCAGTGCTTCTTGACGATGCTGGATAAAACAGCCAAACCAAAGTAAAGTGATACATTTAAATTCCCGCCAATTAAACTGATTGAGTAAGCTAAGTGCTACTCGCCCAAAGCGATAACCCTTTTCTACTTCTCCCAAAAACCCAGACAGCACAATGCCATAACCCACATACCCGATCGTTGATCCTGGTGCATTGCCAAATTGAAGTGATAGACTGACCATTGTGGCACAAAGTAGAGGCTGCAAGGCAGGATTTCCCACAAAAATAGCCGGAAACAAGATGCCTAACAATTGCATCGCCGCGATTGTCCGAGGATCGCTCATCGCGGGAAGGTTAACCAGTTCCTCAATCTCTTTGCCCTCCAGTTGGTTGGCAAGGTTTTGTAATGCAATGCCTGTCAAGGTTTCGTCAGTTTCAGAGGGGAGTTCAATCCCCAATTGTGCTAGGGTATTGGTGCCGATAGCGATCGCTTCTAATATCTGATTCTGAGTTGTCAGTGCGTTGATTTGAATCTCAAATATCTTGACTTTATCTAGTATTGTTTTCGCCGATCGCAAAACCTGGGCTGCCATTTCTTCCATGCCATTAAAATCGGCATTTAAGTAAGCCGCTTCAGTCGCAGCCACATAAAGATTTAGGGTTAATTCATACTGAGTTTGCCAACAGTTTTCTGTGAGTAACTCCAGCCCTGTGTTCACAAAACTTCTGGCGCCTGCATAGGCTGTAGAATTTCTAGCTTTCTTTCCGGCTGCTAAGTTCAATCTGGCTAAGGCTTCCCGTTCCTCTGCTTGAGTCATGAACTCAATGCCTAAATTCAAATGCCCGACAATATCAAACAGCTTTTCCTCTTTTTCTATCTCTGATAAGTTTTGTTGGAGTAGTTGCCCAATATGGTAATGGGTCTGCTGTTTTTGCTCGTCAGGAATCAATGAATAAGCCGCTTGTTGGACGCGATCGTGTAAAAATCGATAAGTCGGATTAGCGGAAGCATTGAAAACTTCCTCACTATCAGATTGGGTAAAGAACTTATACATTTCGGTAGTAGGAATTACCAAACCTTCCTGCAAAGCTTTCCATAAAGCTGTTGCGGTACTGTCTGGTGATTTCTCACTGACAATTACTAAGGTATTCAAATCAAACTGCGCCCCAATACAAGCAGCTAGTTTGAGACTATCCTGAGTTTCTATGGGCAATTTCTGTAATTGCAATGCCATGAATTCAACGACATCATCAGTAATTGCTAAGGCTTTAACTTGGGCAATATCGCATTGCCAATATTGAATCTCGCAATCAAAGCTAACTAACTTGTCATCATGTAATGCTTTGAGAAACTGGGTCGCAAAAAAAGGATTACCTTGAGTTTTTTGATATACCAATTTTGTTAAAGGCTGGGCTAGGGATGATTTACAATTCAGCGTATCTGCCACTAACTGATTCATATCAGGCTCCCTTAATGGCGGTAAAGTAATTATATTCACCGTTGCCCCAGTTTTGACAATTTCATCCACTGTTAAAATGAATGGATGTACGGGGGAGACTTCATTATCTCGATACGCACCTAATATTAATAGATACCCCGCATCTTGCATCAATAATTTAAGCAAGTTCAGTGATGCGGAATCTGCCCATTGCAAGTCATCTAAAAACATAACTAACGGATGTTCTTTACTGGTAAAGACTTGCAAAAATTTTGCCAACAGTAGATTAAAGCGATTTTGGGCGGCTGTTCCCGATAATTCAAGGGGAGGTGGCTGTTTACCGATAATATTTTCTAACTCAGGAATTACGTCAATTAAGACTTGTCCGTTGTCTCCTAATGCCGTTAATATCTGACTTTTCCATGTTTCTAATTGCCAATCTGATTCGGATAGCAATTGCCCCATTAAATCGCGGAATGCTTGCACAAAGGCGCTAAAGGGAATGTTGCGCTGAAATTGGTCATATTTCCCTTTAATAAAATAACCTCGTTCCCGCACAATGGGTTTATGAACTTCGTTGATCACTGCGGTTTTTCCAATTCCTGAAAAACCCGCAACGAGCATCATTTCTGTTGCACCTTCGCTGACTCTTTCAAAGGCGTGTATGAGCGTTTCTACTTCGGTTGCTCGTCCATAGAGTTTGTCGGGGATGAGGAAGCGATCGCATACATCCCGCGTTCCTAACTCAAAAGTTTCAATCTTTCCAGTTTCTTGGTACTGCTGCAAACACCGTTCTAAGTCATGCTTCAATCCCCAGGCACTTTGATAGCGCTGTTCGGCATTTTTTGCCATCAGCTTCATCACCATATCCGAAACCACCTGCGGGATTTTTTTGCTGTTTATTAAAGGAGGTTGTTTGGCAATATGGCAGTGAATCAACTCCATCGGGTCGTCACATTCAAATGGCAGTTGTCCTGTCAGCAGTTCGTAAAAGGTTGCTCCCAGAGAATAAAAGTCACTGCGGTAGTCGATGCCTCGGTTCATTCTTCCGGTTTGTTCGGGAGAAATATAGGCGAGGGTTCCCTCTAAGACGTTGGGATTTTGAATTTCTTGAGTCTCTCTCGGAAGTAGGGAGGCGATGCTAAAGTCAATCAGTTTGACTTGTGTAGTTTCAGGATGAATCAGGACGTTAGCTGGCTTAATATCTTTGTGGATGACTCGGTTTCGGTACAGTCCGTCAAGAATGTCAGTTATTTGAATGGCAATTTCCAAGATTTCTGCTAAAGTCCGCCTAGGTGCTTCACCGAGCCGTCTTCGGAACCCATCTTGGGCGTATTGCCGTAGAGAAATGCCCCCAAAATCCTCCATCACTAGGGCATAGCTGTTGCGGTAGGATTCCAGACTGTAAGGTTCAACGACTCCCGGCAGACGTAGATTTTTGGCGATGGTATACTGGTTGCGGAATTGCAGCAGTTCGCTGAAACTGGGATAGTCTCTATTTAATAGTTTAATGACAACTGGGAGCCGATCCATTTCTCGAATGGCTCGATAAACTATGGTTTTAGAACCACTGTACAGTTGCTCGATTAGACGGTATCCGGCAATTGGACTGGTTAAATCTCTACCTGGATTCATTTATTTTGGCTATCCTAATCTCAAATATTGACTGCTAAAAATTAATGTGCGCCTCTATGTGTAAGGGTTAAATGCGGCGATCGCATAATTAACTTCATCCGTTTCTAGGCAATGAGATCGTAAACTCCGTCCCTTCTCCTAATACAGAATTTACCTCGATTGTACCGCCGTGTTTATCAACTACAATCTGCCGTGCGATCGCCAATCCCAACCCCGTGCCTTTACCCACACCTTTAGTTGTAAATAAGTGGTCAAAAATCTGACCTTTTATCTCATCTGATATCCCTAGCCCGTTGTCATAAATCCGAATCGTCACCCACTCCTTAGACGGTCTTTCGGTGCGAATCGTGATGCAATTGGCTGGGGCTTTAATCTTCTCTAAACTCCGTTCCCGATTTGATTCTTCCAGTGCATCAATGGCATTGGCCAATATATTCATAAACACCTGATTTAATTGTCCGGGGAAGCAATCGACTGAGGGCAAGTTCCCGTACTCTTTCACAACTTCAATCGCTGGACGCTGTTCGTTCGCTTTCAATCTGTGTTTGAGAATCAAAATCGTACTGTTAATTCCGTCATGAATATTGAAAGGAACTTTGTAATCTTTGTCGGCTCGGGAGAAGGTACGAAGACTGGTGCTGATACCTTGAATGCGATCGCACCCCATTTGCATGGACTTCAACATTTTGGGTAAATCTTCTAAGAGATATTCGATATCGCTCTCTTCAGCTTTTTCTTCAATCTCCTCACCCGGACTGGGAAATTTTTCTTTATAGAGTTGCAAGTATTCTGTAATATCTTTGACGGCGGCGATCGCTTCATAAATATTGCCAGAAATAAATCCAACTGGATTATTAATTTCATGGGCAACCCCGGCCACTAAATTCCCCAACGCCGACATTTTTTCGCTCTGTACTAATTGCAGTTGAGATTGTTCCACCTGGTGAGCGTAGTCCTGGGCTTGCTGATACAATCGCGCATTTTCTAGGGAAATGGCAGCCTGAGTGCAGAGGAAGTTGAGGATGAGGAGACGATCGCGAGTAAACACTCCTTTCGTCGATCGATGTTCCAGATAAAGTATCGCAACTAAGTTCCCGCGATCGAGAATCGGAGTACATAGCATACTCTGAGAGTGATACTGGAGCGTACAGTCATTCATTAAACCCGGGATATCGGTCTTGCCACCTTCAATAACCACAGTTTCCAGGGTATGTTTGACATAATAAACCAGCTTGAGCGGAATCACCGCCGAGCCATCTATAGGTTGGGTTTGCAGTAAGGTTGTGGGTAACTCGTTATCTGGATTGATGTGAGTTATTGCTCGGATTTGCCATTCATCCTGATGGGGGAGTAGCAAAGCACAAGTTTCTGCCCCAGAAGTTTTCAAAATAATTTGGTTGAGGCTACTGAACAATTCATCAAGCTGAATTTTACTGGATAAAGCTTGAGCAGCTTGCACAATAGATGCGAAATCAAGGGCATCGGAAATACTGGTGCTGCTATTGGTGGAAGTGTGCGAAGAGTGGCTAATCGTTGCCAGCGTCTCTAGAGGATTAAAGCGAAGTTTGGGCTGATTCAGGATAGGCTGAAGTAATTGGGGATAGCGTTGTTCTAAGTCTTCTATTTTGGCTTTAGCTCCCCAACGGGCATAACAGTAATACGCTTCCTGCATATAGCTGCCGGCAACTTTTTCTTTGCACCAGTCAAGGTAGAATTTGGCAGCTAATTCGTTGGCGATCGCTTCTTCTTGGATATAACCGTTTTCCTTGGCTCCTGCGATCGCGCGATCGTAGAATTCGAGCGCTTCGGCTTTTTTTCCTAAAATTCGACATTTTTCCGCCTCTACCAAATTAAATTTGTGCAAATGGTTCATTGGTCCATGACTAGCCCATGTTTGCATTTTTTTCTGATTGGCTGCGACTTTTGCTAGTTGCGTTTCTATGTTGGCAGTATCCCGATTATTTAACCATCGCAATCGAGCTAAGGAATCGTATAAATAAAATCCGGGAATCACAAACATCGCCCCTACTCCATCCAAATATTTTTCGGCGGTGGCGGCATTTTCCACGGCCTCATCTACTTTTTCAAACAAATAATTTAAAATGAGTTTGTGGCTATGTATGATATGGAGAGCGAGGCGATCGTTGACAGAGTAATGAACCGGTAGATATTGTTCCTCGTTGTAAGCTTCCCCCACCAAGCAACCTGGATTGATACTGGGTTTAATTAAGTTTAAAATTCCCTGCCTATGAAGTTCGTTCCACGAAAAAACCGTGTCCTGTTTTAGTTCCCGAAATGCCTGACTGTAACTTGCTACTTCCTGTTCTAGTTCTGTCAAGTTTGTGCCAGCGAAATACGAATTACAAAAACTGTAAAAAGCACAATATGTCGCAAAAATTATATCTCCCGTTTCTAAACCTATTTTATAGGCTGAGAGTAAAGGTTTGATAGTTTCTCTGGCGGGTTCTTTCCAATGTTTAATATCTCCGTCTGTACAGAGAACTACCTTGGCTGTAATTTCTTTGGCATTGAATTTACACAAGAGGCTGGAAGCCAGTTGACCAAATTGATAACCTGATTCAATGTCTTCAACTATCACACAAAGCATTACGGCGTAAACCCCATAAGCAAAAGCAGCATTCGGCTCGTTGCCATTTTTAATTAATAGTTTCACTTGCTCGCAGGCAATTAGGGGTAAAAATTGAGGGAGAGCGATATAGGCTGGCGAAACAATGCTGTTGAGAATGCGTAAAGCTGCTTTTTTTTCCGGCTTTTTCATTTCTGGCAAATGGATTAATTCTTTAATTTCCCGATCGCTCCAGTGAGATTTAGTTAACGCAAATTCCCGTTGAATATCTGCATCTTTTGGCGATTCGGGAAAGCTTATTTCCAATAATTTTAAAATAGCAAAGGCAGTTTGCACCGCTTCTATAAATTGCTTTTGTACTGTATAAGCTTGTATTTTGACTTCGTAAACATTGATTTGGTCTAATAGCGATCGCGTCTCTCGCAATACCTCATCAATTAATTCTTCCATTGTCTCAAACTCGCCGTTGAGATAGTCTGTCTCTGCCGCCGACTCGGACAAAGCTAAAGTAAGTTCGTATTGATTCTGCCAACAGTCAGTTGCCAGCAGTTTCAGCCCCACCGTGGCATATTCGCGGGCTGCTTGATAGGCGGTTGCCGATCTGGCTTTGCGGCAAGCCGTGAGGTTGAGTTGCGCGAGTTCGTCGCGTTCGGTTTGTTGTGCAATTAAAGCCGTTCCATAGTTTAATTGATTGACCAATTCAAAAATGCGTTCTTCTGTGGCTTCGGGGGAAATTTGTTGTAGCAGTAGTTGTCCGATATGGTAGTGGGTGATTTGTTTTTGCTGATCGGGAATGAGAGAATAGGCAGCTTGTTGGACGCGATCGTGCAAGAAGCGATAGTAAACAGTTTGAGAAGTAGCTCGATCAATATTTTCTTCTTCCCCTACATAAAATTTATAAACCTCACTCTGAGGTAAAACCAAACCTTCCTGTAAAGTTTTCCACAATGCCGTTGCCGTTTCAGTCTCCGAAATTTCCAAAACAATTGCTAATGTTTTCAGATCGAACTGATTGCCAATGCAAGCAGCTAATTTTAAAATTGACTGATTTTCAACGGGCAATTTTTGTAACTGCTGCGCCATGAATTCAACGATATCATCCGTTAGTGCAGCTTCTGTAATTTTGCTAATATCGCACTGCCAATATCCAGCTTTGAGGTCGAAAGTAATCAAGTCATCTTGATGCAATGCCTTGAGAAACTGCGTCGCAAAAAATGGGTTTCCTTTGGTCTTACGCTCGACTAATTCCGTCAACGGTTCTGCCAATTTCGGAGAACAGGTTAGCGTATCTGCTACCAATTGATTCAAACTGGTTCGAGCTAGCGGTGCCAGTGTGATGGTATTGACAATTGCCCCTATTTTAGTTACTTCATCAAGGGTCAACATCAAGGGATGGGCAGCGGAAACTTCATTGTCTCGATAGGCTCCAATTAGTAACAAGTGACTGGACTGCGACTCACCTACGAGCAACTGCATCAACTTTAAAGATGCTGAATCTGCCCACTGTAAATCATCCAAAAACATCACTAAGGGATGCTCTTTTCTAGTAAAGACCGAGATAAATTTTTGAAATAGCAAATTAAACCGATTTTGAGCCCCCATTCCCGATAATTCTGGCGCTAGGGGTTGTTGTCCGATAATGCGTTCTAGTTCGGGAATTACTTCAATAATGACTTGTCCGTTGTCACCGAGTGCTGCTAAAATTTTGGTTTGCCATGCTTTAAGTTGGAGATCGCTTTCACTGAGCAATTGTGTCATTAAATCGCGAAAGGCTTGCACAAATGCCGAAAAGGGAATATTGCGATTGAACTGGTCAAATTTACCTTTACTAAAATAGCCATGCTGTCGGACAATGGGTTTGTGAACTTCATTGACTACAACAGTTTTTCCGATGCCGGAAAAGCCTGCAACTAGCACCATTTCGCTGTTCCCTTGTGCTACTCGTTCAAAGGCTGCTAAAAGTTGCTGTATTTCTCGTTCTCGTCCATAAAGCTTTTCGGGAATGATGAAGCGATCGCATATATCCCGCGTTCCTAACTCAAAAGTTTCAATTTTTCCAGTTTCTTGGCACTGCTGCAAACACTTTTCTAAATCGTGCTTCAATCCTAATGCACTTTGATAGCGTTTTTCGGCATTTTTTGCCATCAGCTTCATGACAATATCCGAAACCACCTGCGGGATTTCTTTGCTGTTTATTGAAGGAGGTTGTTTGGCAATATGGCAGTGAACCAACTCCATCGGGTCGTCACATTCAAATGGCAGTTTTCCTGTCAGCAGTTCGTAAAAGGTTACTCCCAGAGAATAAAAGTCGGTGCGGTAGTCGATGCCTCGGTTCATTCGTCCAGTTTGTTCGGGAGAAATATAGGCGAGGGTTCCTTCTAAAACGTTGGGATTTTGAATTTCTTGAGTTTCTCTCGGCAGTAGGGAGGCGATGCTAAAGTCTATGAGTTTAATTTGTTTAGTGTCGGGATGTATTAGGACGTTAGCTGGCTTAATATCTTTGTGGATGACTCGATGCCGATAAAGTCCCTGGAGAATGTCAGTTATTTGAAGGGCAATTGCCAAGATTTCTGTTAGATTCAGCGAGGCTTCTTGGGCGTAGTCTCGCAGAGAAATACCGCCAAAATCCTCCATTACTAGGGCATAGCTGTGGCGATAGGATTCCAAATTGTAGGGTTCAACGACTCCAGGCAGACGTAGGTTTTTGGCGATAGTATACTGGTTGCGGAATTGCAGCAGTTCGCTGAAGCTGGGATAGTCTCGATTTAATAGTTTAATGACAACCGGAAGCCGATCGATCTCTCGGATAGCTCGATAAACTAGGGTTCTCGAACCGCAGTATAGTTGCTCAACCAGATGATATCCCGAAATTCGGTTCGTCAAATCCACTGCTCCACTCCTCTGGATTATTCCATCTTAGACATTGACTCTTGTAACTAAGTATACACTTTTCTTGGTCGAGTCTGAGGAAAATAAAACTGCGAAATCCCCAGCCGACCGACTCTAGCGCTTTTATTCTTTTTCACTTTTGAACAGAAAGATGGCGATTTCTCAAGATAGTTTTATCCTTTCATCGGCAATAAAATTGTAAACTCCGTCCCTTCTCTCAATACAGAATTTACCTCGATTGTACCGCCGTGTTTCTCAACCACAATCTGCCGTGCGATCGCCAATCCCAACCCCGTCCCTTTCCCTACTTCCTTGGTAGTAAATAACTCATCAAAAATATTCTCTCGCACTGCTTCACTCATGCCAATACCGTTATCTTTGATGCGAATCATCGCTTGTTTTTTGTCCTCATAAATTTCAGTTTTAATTGTAATTTGATTGGCGATTTCTGCATAAGTTCGTCCTTGATTTGATTCATCCAAAGCATCGATTGCATTACCTAACAAATTCATAAATACTTGATTCAATTGTCCGGCATAACACTCTACTTGTGGCAAATTACCGTATTCCTTAATCACTTTGATTTCTGGACGAGTTTCGTTAGCCTTGAGGCGATGTTTCAGGATCATAATGGTGCTATCGAGGCCATCGTGGATATTACAAGCTACGGGATAGTTAGTATCGGCACGGGAGAAGGTTCGTAGACTGGTACTAATATCCCGAATCCGCTTCACGCCTTCCCGCATCGAACCTACTAATTTCGGTAAATCTTCCCGGATGTAGTCAAGCTCGATGTTCTCGATTTCTTCTTGAATCTCTGGATCGAGTTGCGGATATTTTTGTTCATACAAATCGAGCAATCCAAACAAATCTTTGATATAATCTAAGGCGGGTTGAATATTACCACCCAGAAAACCAACTGGATTATTAATTTCGTGAGCAACCCCAGCCACTAAGTTTCCCAACGCTGACATTTTTTCGCTTTGAACTATTTTTATCTGTGCCTGTTTGAGATGGGTAAATGCTTGTTGAGATTCTTGATACAAACGGGCATTTTCTAAGGAAATAGCCGCTTGAGAAGCCAGCCAATTTAGCACTTGAATGCGATCGCTAGTAAACGCCCCTACGGTCAGGTTATTTTCCAGGTATAAAACTCCGATCAACTGCCCTTGATTAAGAATTGGAATACACAGAACACTTATCGGCTGGTGCTGTTCAATATAGCGATCGCCCGCAACCTGGAAACTTACCCTAGCATCAACTATTACCAAAGGTTTCAAACTACGCTTGACACTGTTAACCAAACTAATCGCTACATCCTGACTTGATTCTAGAGGTATTGCTGGTAATAGCTCAGGTTCCTGTCCCTCTGCTACAAGAGCCGCTACCTGTAAATACTGTTTTTGTTTGAGCAATAAGACACACTTAGTTGCCCCAGCATTCGCGATCGCTATTTTTAAAAGAGTAGTCAGGAGTTTATCGAGTTCAATTTCCCCAGAAATGGCTTGAGAGGCTTGGATCAGAGTAGGCAAATCTAGAAATTCACAGTTGCTGCTAGAAGAGTGGGTATAAGTAATCGTTCCCCGAGTGATCGTTTCCTTAAAGGAACTAAAGGATTGAGCTTGCTGAAGGATAATACCGAGTAGGCGAGGATAACTTTTTTCCAAATCGTCTATTTTGGCTTTAGCTCCCCACCGGGCATAACAATAATACGCTTCAATCATGTAGGCGCTCGCTACTTTTTCTTTGCCCCATTCCAAGTAGAAGTTCGCTGCTAGTTCGTTGGCGAGGGCTTCTTCGTTGATGAATTTATGATCTTGAGCGAGTTGGATGGCGCGATCGTACATTTCAAGTGCATCTGCTTTATTGCCCAAAACCCGCTGCCGTTCTGCTTCAACCAAATACCATTTATGCAGATGATTCATGGGAGCATTTTGCGCCCATTGGTGCAGAGTCGTTTGATGGGTTTCCACAGAGGCGAGAATGTCACCTTGCTCAATTTCAGGATGTGTGGGGAAGAGCGCCAGGTGTGTCAAGGCTGCATAAAAATGGAAAATGGGAATAAAAATACATCCCGGTACTGCTATCAAATATGGCTGGGCTTGGCTAATGTAATTGCTCGCATCTTGGTAGTTACCAAAGCAGTAAGCAAGCAACAGTTTGTAGATATAGACCTCGGCGATCGCAGTGAATTCATAATCCTGATTATGCTTGGGCATCATCACTGTTTCATCGTAAGCTTCGCCGATTAAGCAATCCGACAGAATCTCGACTTCCTTTAAGTTATTCACCGTCTGCCGCACCATATCTACATAAATCTGAGCCGAATATTGCTTTACCTGAGCCAAGGCGGCGCTGTAACTTGCTATTTCTGATTCCAAATTGCTCAGTTCTACTCCACTGAAAAAGTTCATATAGCTGTAAGTGACCATGCTATAGCCAGCGCTTAGAAAATCGCCAGTTTCCATGCCAGCCGTATAGCTATCTTTCGTCGTCAGCATCACTGCCCTCAGAGGTTCCTGACGATGCTGAATAAAGGCTCCAAATAGATTCAGAATCATGGACTTGAATTCCCGGACATTGAACCTATCGAGCAGTAAGAGTGCCAATTTACCAAAGGCATATCCGGTTTCCACCTCTCCCAAAAAGGCACACAACACCAGTCCGTGAATGCCATACCCCACCGTCGATGCTGGCGCATTCCCAAAGGAGAGCGATAAACTCACCATCTTGCAGCTAAGTAGGGGCAGCAAACCCGGCATTCCCAAAAAGATGGGAGAATATAACGTTCCTAACAGTGGCATGGCAGCCTGAGCCTTGGCCTCAGTTATCATCGGCAGATTAGCTAGGTCTTCAATCCGTCTACCTTGGAGTTGGCTGGCAACGGCTTGTAGCGCTTGGCTAATCAAGGCTTCATCAGGTGCACTGGGTAGTTCAATCCCCAATTGCCAGAGTGCATCTCTTGCTACTGCAATGGCTTCTAGTGACTTGCTCTGTGCTGTCTGGGCAGCGATTTGAATTTCGTAAATTTTGATTTTGTCTAAGATTGTCTGTGCATTCTCTAACACTTGTGCTGCAATCTGTTCCATGCCATCAAAGTCAGCATTCAAATAGGCGGCTTCAGCAGCAGCAACATACAGGTTCACGGTCAATTCATACTGGCTTTGCCAGCAGTTGGCCCTCAGTAGCTCAACCCCCACTTGCAGATAAACTCTGGCGGCGGTGTAGGCGGTAGATTTTCTGGCTTTACAACCGGCTGCCAAGTTTAGTTTAGCTAAGGCTTCTCGTTCGGTCGGTTGGGTGATTAACTCAATTCCTCGATTCAAATGCCCGACAATATCAAACAGTTTTTCCTCTTGCTCTATCTCGGCGCACTTTTGCTGGAGTAACTGTCCAATTTTCAGATGAGTTGCTTTTTTCTGCGAATCATGAATTAGCGAATATGCGGCTTGCTGGACGCGATCGTGTAGGAATTTGTAATTTGCATTAGCAGCAGCTTGGTTAACAGTAGCTATCTCATCACTTGGGGTGAAGAATTTATAGATTTCGGTGGTGGGGACGAGCAAGCCTTCTTGTAAAGCTTTCCACAAATCAGCCGCCGTTTCTTCAGGTGACTTTTCTGAAACTATCGCCAAAGTATCTAAATCAAACTGCGATCCAATACAAGCAGCTAACTTGAGAAGTTCCTGAGTTTGTGTCGGTAGCTTCTGCAATTGCAGTGCCATAAACTCCACCACGTCATCGGTGATAGCTAAAGCTTTTACTTGAGCAATATCGCACTGCCAATACCGTATATTCCCATCAAAGGCAATCAACCCATCGTCATGTAACCCCTTAAGGAACTGGGTGGCAAAGAAAGGATTGCCCTGAGTTTTTTGATACACCAATTCTGTCACTGGTTTAGCAATAGGAAAATCGCAATTCAGTGTATCCGCTACCAACTGATTCATATCCGCTAAACTCAACGGTTGCAGTGTAATAGTATGCACCCTCGCCCCAGACTTAATAATCTCATCCACTGTCAGGATAAACGGGTGAACGGGCGACACTTCATTATCCCGATAAGCACCCAACACCAACAGATGCCCTGTATCTTGCATCAACAGTTGCAATAACTTAAAAGATGCCGAATCTGCCCACTGCAAATCATCCAAAAATATCACTAAGGGATGTTCTGCTGTGGTAAACACTTGCACAAATTTCTGCATTAGCAGATTGAAGCGATTTTGTGCTGCACTTCCCGACAGTTCTGGTGCAGGGGGTTGAGTGCCAATGATGCGTTCTAATTCAGGAATCACCTCTATCAAGACTTGCCCGTTGTCTCCAACTGTTGACAGAATCCTGGTTTTCCAGCTTTGTAACTGAGCGTCCGATTCTGATAGCAATTGTCCCATCAAATCCCGGAAGGCTTGCACAAAAGCCGAAAACGGAATATTCCGCTGAAATTGGTCGTATTTGCCTTTAATAAAATAACCGCGCTGACGAACAATCGGCTTATGAACTTCATTCACTACTGCCGTTTTGCCAATGCCAGAAAAACCTGCCACGAGCATCATTTCGGTGCTGCCAGTGCTAACTCGTTCAAAGGCCGCTAATAAATTCTCAATTTCAGTTTCTCTGCCGTATAGCTTTTCGGGGATGAGGAAACGGTCTGTTATATCCCGCGTTCCCAATGCCAACGTCTCAATGTTACCCGTTTTTTGTAATTGAGCCAGACAAATCTCTAAATCGTGCTTCAATCCTAATGCACTTTGATAGCGTTTTTCGGCATTTTTTGCCATCAGCTTCATGACAATATCCGAAACCACCTGCGGGATTTCTTTGCTGTTTATTGAAGGAGGTTGTTTGGCAATATGGCAGTGAACCAACTCCATCGGGTCGTCACATTCAAATGGCAGTTTTCCTGTCAGCAGTTCGTAAAAGGTTACTCCCAGAGAATAAAAGTCGGTGCGGTAGTCGATGCCTCGGTTCATTCGTCCAGTTTGTTCGGGAGAAATATAGGCGAGGGTTCCTTCTAAAACGTTGGGATTTTGAATTTCTTGAGTTTCTCTCGGCAGTAGGGAGGCGATGCTAAAGTCTATGAGTTTAATTTGTTTAGTTTTGGGATGAATCAGGACGTTAGCTGGCTTAATATCTTTATGAATGACTCTGTTTCGGTACAGTCCGTCAAGGATGTCAGTTACTTGAAGGGCAATTGCCAAGATTTCTGTTAGATTCAGCGAGGCTTCTTGGGCGTAGTCTCGCAGAGAAATACCGCCAAAATCCTCCATTACTAGGGCATAGCTGTGGCGATAGGATTCCAAATTGTAGGGTTCAACGACTCCAGGCAGACGTAGGTTTTTGGCGATAGTATACTGGTTGCGGAATTGCAGCAGTTCGCTGAAGCTGGGATAGTCTCGATTTAATAGTTTAATGACAACCGGAAGCCGATCGATCTCTCGGATGGCTCGATAAACTAGGGTTCTCGAACCGCAGTATAGTTGCTCAACCAGATGATATCCCGAAATTCGGTTCGTCAAATCCACTGCTGCACTCCTCTGGATTATTCCATCTTAGACATTGACTCTTGTAGCTAAGTATACACTTTTCTTGGTCGAGTCTGAGGAAAATAGAACTGCGAAATCCCCAGGCGACCGACTCTACCGCTTTTATTCTTTTTCACTTTTGAACAGAAAGATGGCGATTTATCAAGATAGTTTTATCCTTTCATCGGCAATAAAATTGTAAACTCCGTCCCTTCTCTCAATACAGAATTTACCTCGATTGTACCGCCGTGTTTCTCAACCACAATCTGCCGTGCGATCGCCAATCCCAACCCCGTCCCTTTCCCTACTTCCTTGGTAGTAAATAACTCATCAAAAACCTTCTGCCGCACCGTCTCACTCATGCCAATACCGTTATCTTTGATACGAATTATTGCTTTCTGCCGATCTTCCGATAATTCAGTCTGGATAATAATTTGATTAGGATTAATTTTAATTTCAGCATAACTACGTCCCGTATTGGATTCTTCTAAAGCATCGATCGCATTAGCCAACAGGTTCATAAATACCTGATTTAATTGTCCTGGATAACATTCTACTTGTGGTAGATTCCCATACTCTTTGATCGCTTGAATGTCTGGACGAGTATCAGAAGCTATGAGGCGATGTTTGAGGATCATAATTGTACTATCAATACCATCGTGAATGTTGCAAGCAATGGGGCGATCGCTATCAGCACGAGAAAATGTCCGCAAGCTGGTACTAATGTCTTTAATCCGGTTTACTCCTTCTTGCATTGAGCCAATTAACTTGGGTAAGTCTTCGCGGATGTATTCGAGGTTAATCGCATCAATTTCCTCTTGAATTGCCGCACTGAAGTTAGCAGATTCTTGGTGAACTAAATCCAGCAATCCAAACAAATCTTTAATATAATCTAAAGCGGGCTGAATATTGCCATAAAGAAAGCCAACAGGGTTATTAATTTCGTGGGCAACACCAGCCACCAAGTTACCCAGAGCAGACAATTTTTCGCGTTGAATGATTTGGAGCTGAGCTGCTCGTAATTCAGCAGTTTTTTGAGCCACTTGCTGTTCTAAATTCTGAGTCAAGAGACGCAACTGTAAATGAGTTTTCACTCGCACTAACACTTCTTGTTCTTGGAAGGGCTTGGTAACGTAGTCTACTGCACCAAGGTTAAGCCCTTTAACTTTGTTGTCTACATCCGCCAGAGCAGTCATAAACATAACTGGAATATCGCAAGTTTTGGAATTAGCTTTAAGGCGTTGACAGGTTTCAAATCCATCAATTCCGGGCATCATCACATCCAGTAAAATCAGATCGGGCGGTCGCCGCTCAACTTGTTGCAGAGCGCGTTCGCCACTGGTAGCGATTGCCACCTTATACCCCGCATTGCTCAACGCTTCCGAGATGACATCCAGATTGCTGGGAGTATCATCAACGATTAAAATTAAGCCAGTTAAACCCGTTGTCATAGTCATCCTTCAATCTTAAGTATCAGTAAGGTGTTCTTGAATCAATTGCTCAATATTCTCTGTTTGGAATTGCTTAGCTAATTGTATTACTTCCTGAATAAAGGACTGATAACGCTCATCCTTTTGCCCAATTTCTGCAGCGGTTTCTGCCAGTTGTCTCAGCAGACCATCCTGTGCGAGTTCCAGTAAAATTTGCAAGTCCGCCGCCGATGGGGGAATTAGTTCTGTAGCGGATACTTTATTATCGCTTGTGCTTAACTCAGTTGCGTCATATTTCCAGGTGAGTTGTAAATGCTTGGCCAACAACATCAACAACTCCTCTGCATCAACGGGTTTGGTCAGAAAATCATCCCCTCCTGCTTCTATACTCATCTGTTGATCTATTTGCGCTACTGATGCTGACGATACAAGCACTTTCAAGTGTTTTAACTCCTCTGAGTTGCGTAACTGTTTGAGCAGTTCAAATCCACCCATTATCGGCATCGCTAAGTCAGTAATGACCAAATCTGGCAGTTTTTCTCTGGCTTTCTCTAAGCCTGCTTGACCATTCTCCGCTTCGGTAAACGTAAACCCTATTGGCTCCAGCAGGTTTACCAACACTGAGCGATTTTCCCAGCGGTCATCCACAATTAGAATATGACGCGATGCACCTTCATAACCGATGATGGTGCGTCCGTCTTTGACTGAACTTTTTTGTGCCCAGTCTGTGGCGATTGGCAGTGCTACCTCAAAGTAGAAGGTGCTGCCTACCCCAAGCTGACTCTCAACTTGAATTTCTCCGCCCATTAATTGCACAATTCTTTGGCTGATGGCTAAACCTAAGCCTGTGCCTTCCGATTGGCGTTTGCGATCGCCTACTTGTTCAAAGGCTTGGAATAGTTTGTTTACTTGGTCAGATGCGATGCCGACTCCTGTATCTATCACTTGGAATTTGAGCCGAGGCAAGGGCATAGTTGCATTTGATTCTATCGCTTCTACTTTGAGGGTGATGCTGCCTTGGTCGGTGAATTTAATCGCGTTTCCTAAGAGATTGAGCAGCACTTGGCGGAGTCGTTTTTCGTCAGTTTTAATCCCTGTGGGTAAGTTGGGATCTGGTTGATAAATGAAATCGATACCTTTTTGGTCAGAACGCACTCGACAGATTTCTACTACTCCTTGCAGGAAGGATGGTAAGTAAATGGCTTTGGGGGTAAGTTCTAGTTTGCGGGCTTCGATTTTGGAGAGGTCTAAAACGTCGTTGATTAATGTCAGTAAGTGAGACCCGCACTGGTGAATAATATTCACACCGTGACGTTCTTTTTCGGGGATAACTTTGGAGCGTCCCAGAATTTGAGCATAACCGAGAATCCCGTTGAGAGGTGTGCGGAGTTCGTGGCTCATGTTAGCTAAAAATTCGCTTTTAGCTTGGTTTGCCGCATTGGCATAATCCTTTTTTGCCTCCAAATCGCGATAAGATTCTGCTAGCTTGACAGTCATGCGGTTGAACTCGCTGGCTAATTGCTCGACTTCATCACCAGTCTGGATGTCTAATCTGTAGTCCAGATTACCCTCTCTAATTGTCGCTACTCCTGCCTGAAGTTTTTTGATAGACCACACAGCAGGTAATAGAATTAAGAAAAACTGCCCCGTAAGAACTAGCAAAGTAAAAAGAAGAATTCCCCACTTGACTATTTCCTCAGTTTGATTGAGATTTTCCCCTTCTTTAACAGCTTGTTTTTGCTGTTCTTGGAAAATTTTAATAATCTTAGAAGTAAAAAAATTAATGTCTCTGTTAAAAGTGTTGATAGACCTATAGTCTTCCTTAACCTCTGCTAGAGGTCGAATATTTTGGGCAATAACCGATTGACTAATTTCGGTAGCCAACCGATCAAAAGTTTGATAGCGACGATACACAATATCTAATTCTTTAGTGGCGGGACTGAGTTTTTGCATTTCATCTAAGATAGATAAAAATTTTTGCTTTTCCGTTTCATATTCGGCAATTTTGACTTGAGGATTTTCTAGCACTAACAAATCTTTTAATGTAATAATTTGACGCGCTAGGAGAGAATCTATAGTTTGAGCATTCCCCATCAATTTCAGGCTTTTATAATGTGCCTTTTCTACCACATTACGTGCGCGTCCTAGCACTATGTTACTCATTCCTAGGGCAATGATAATCATCCCTAAAGTTATTACAGAAGAACCAAAAAATTTTTGCCAAATCTTCATTGTGTATTACCCAATTTTTCCTCTAATTGTTTCTTGACTTGCTTGACCCGATCGTAGTCTGAGTCTTGCACTAGGGTATATCCATTAGAAGGAGCACCAGTAAGACTCAGCATTCCAATAGGGACGCTGAGAAATGCCTCTTTCAATTCAGCAATAAGCTGGGGGGGTAGTTTCTGAGAAACAACAATGGGAGATTCGGGAATTGGTTCCGATTTCCAAAGTACCTGATAAGAATCATTAATTTTGCCAGCTTCTTTGGCTTGATTATAAATCTCTAAATTAGTGGCTATGGCATCAACTTTCCCATCTAGCAGCGCAGCTAATGTGTCCTCTTGATTCTTAAAGAACTGAACGGAGGCAAAATCAGTATCCAAGTTGAAACCTTGCTCTAACAAGTAAACTACAGGAAACATATAGCCTGATGTTGATAGTTTACTGACAAACCCAAGCCGCTTGCCCTTAAGATCCTCGATGGTTTTGATCCGACTCCCAGAATTAACGATAATAGCTGATTTATACCAAGGCCGCCCCGTACCTTTATTGATAGGGGCAGCGATCGGCTCGATTTGCGGATTCCGTTGCTTTGCCTCAATATAAGAGAGTGGTCCTAATATGGCGACTTGCACCTTTTCTTCTACTAAGAGGTCAACGCTACGATTGTAATCTTTGAGCGCTTGGATAGATACAGGTCGTTTCAGGGTTTTAGTTAAGTATTTAGTTAAAGTTTGTAGTTGTTCCTGTTGCTGCGTGTCATTCCTTATAGAGATATATGCGATTGTTAAAGTTGATGGCACGCTTTCAACACTTACTTGGCTGGTTGGCGTTGGCTGAGGATTATTATTACTAGAAGTTTGAGTAGTGCAACCTGTACTAATCACTATTAATGTAGGGACTACTAGAGCAATAAGGGCGATTGGTCGCTTAATCAATGAATTGAGTTGTTGCTGTAAATATGGTTGCATAGCTGGACGCTCCTTAAATTGGATATTGATACTAATATTTGGGAGGTTTAATTAAGCGGAAACCCAACGTCTAGTAGAATTTCAAATTCCTACTTTTTTATTGCACATTATCATGCTTTTGTCAAGTGTAAAAATACAATCACAGCAATTTTCTCAACTTAATCTAATGTTAACGAATTGGTAATAACTCATCTTGTTCTCGCTAGTTTTTTAAGGGTAGGACGATCGCAAACTCCGTCCCTTCTCTCAATACAGAATTTACCTCTATTGTACCGCCGTGTTTCTCAACCACAATCTGGCGGGCGATCGCCAATCCCAACCCCGTCCCTTTTCCTACTTCCTTGGTAGTAAATAACTCATCAAAAATATTCTCTTGCACTGCTTCACTCATGCCCACACCGTTATCTTTAATGCAAATTATCGCTTGTTTTTTGTCCAGATAAATGTCTGTCTTAATGGTAATCTGATTGGCAATTTCTGCATAATGTCGTCCTTGATTTGATTCCTCCAAAGCATCGATCGCATTACCTAACAAATTCATAAATACTTGATTCAACTGTCCGGCATAACACTCCACTTGTGGCAAATTCCCGTATTCCTTAATCACTTTGATTTCTGGACGAGTTTCGTTAGCCTTGAGGCGATGTTTCAGGATCATAATGGTGCTATCGAGGCCATCGTGGATATTACAAGCTACGGGATAGTTAGTATCGGCACGGGAGAAGGTTCGTAGACTGGTACTAATATCCCGAATCCGCTTCACGCCTTCCCGCATCGAACCTACTAATTTCGGTAAATCTTCCCGGATGTAGTCAAGATCCATGTTCTCGATTTCCTCTTGAATTTCTGGATCGAGTTGCGGATATTTTTCTTGATACAAATCGAGCAATCCAAACAAATCTTT
Organism: Microcoleus vaginatus PCC 9802; assembly: GCA_022701275.1. NCBI lineage: Bacteria > Bacillati > Cyanobacteriota > Cyanophyceae > Oscillatoriales > Microcoleaceae > Microcoleus > Microcoleus vaginatus. The sequence goes on along the minus strand of CP031740.1, from coordinate 3,597,297 downwards.
GATGTAATCTAAGGCTGGGGTAATGTTGCCAGCAAGGAAGCCGACAGGGTTGTTGATTTCGTGAGCGACACCAGCTACTAAATTGCCCAAGGCTGACATTTTTTCACCTTGGATAAGTTGGATTTGAGCTTGTTGGAGTTCTCGTAGAGTCTTTTCTAGGGCTTCAGACTTTTGTTGCCGTTCGGCTTCGATGCGTTTGAGATCGCTAATATCTCGCATCACAACTACCGCACCGACTTTTTTTCCCCAAGGATCGAAGATTGCTTGTCCGCTGGCTAACAAAATTCTGATAGAACCCTGCTTCGGCGCAATTACCATTTCTACATTTTCGACTATTTCTCCTTGCAAGGCGCGAAACAGTGGAATTTCCGTTGTTGATAGGGGTGTTTGACCATCAGCTTGATAGAGAGCGAAGTGTTCTGCCCATTGTTCGGGTGGTAATGCTTCCACGGGTAAGCCATGAAACTCACGAGTTGCCTTGTTGAATAGGGTCAATTGGCCACTAGAATTACAAACAACAATCCCATCTGTAATATTGTGAATGATGGCATTCAAGAATTCTCGTTCTTTGGCTAGAGATTCTTCCACCTGTTTTAATTGTTCTAGTGATGCTTGTAATGACTGGGATTTTTCCTGCTCTTGGGCATAAAGTCGGGTGTTTTCTAAAGAGATGGCAGCTTGAGCGCAAATAAGGTTTAGCACTTCAACCCTATCGGTCGTAAAGGCCCCAACCGTCAGGTTATTTTCCAGGTATAAAACTCCGATCAACTGCCCTTGATTAAGAATTGGCATACACAGAACACTTATCGGCTGGTGCTGTTCAATATAGCGATCGCCCGCAACCTGGGAACTTACCCTAGCATCGACTATTACCAAAGGTTTCAAACTACGCTTGACACTGTTAACCAAACTAATCGCTACATCCTGACTTGATTCTAGAGGTATTGCTGGTAATAGCTTAGGTTCCTGTCCCTCTGCTACAAGAGCCGCTACCTGTAAATACTGTTCTTGTTTGAGCAATAAGACACACTTAGTTGCCCCCGCATTCGCGATCGCTATTTTTAAAATAGTAGTCAGGAGTTTATCTAGTTCAATTTCCCCAGAGATGGCTTGAGAGGCGTCGATCAGAGTAGGCAAATCTAGAAATTCAGAGTTGCTGCTAGAAGAGTGGGTATAAGTAATCGTTCCCCGGGCGATCGTTTCTTTAAAGGAACTAAAGGATTGAGCTTGCTGAAGGATAATACCGAGTAGGCGAGGATAACTTTTTTCCAAATCGTCTATTTTGGCTTTAGCTCCCCATCGGGCATAACAATAATACGCTTCAATCATGTAGGCGCTCGCTACTTTTTCTTTGCCCCATTCCCAGTAGAAGTTCGCTGCTAGTTCGTTGGCGAGGGCTTCTTCGTTGATAAATTTATGATCTTGAGCTAGTTGGATGGCGCGATCGTACATTTCAATTGCATCTGCTTTATTGCCCAAAACCCGCTGCCGTTCTGCTTCAACCAAATACCATTTATGCAGATGATTCATGGGAGCATTTTGCGCCCATTGGTGCAGAGTCGTTTGATGGGTTTCCACTAGGGCGAGAATTTCAGATTGCTCGGTTTTTGGGTGTGTGGGGAAGAGCGCCAGGTGCGTCAAGGCTGCATAAAAATGGAAAATGGGAACAATAATTAATCCCGATACGGCCATCACACACTCTTTGGCTCGGGTAATGTAGTTTAGAGCAGCCGGATAATTACCAAAGGAATAAGCAAGCAGTAGTTTGTAGACGTAGACAAGGGCGATCGCACTGAATTCACGATCCTGATAGTGCTTAGGAATCATCACCGTTTCATCATAGGCTTCGCCGATTAAGCAATCCGGGTGATTCACTACTTCCCTCAAGTTCTGCAACATCTGCCGCTCCATATGCAAATAAGTCCGAGCAGAATATTGCTTCACCTGAGCCAATGTAGCACTGTAGACTGCAAGTTCCGGTTCCCAAGTATCAAGTTCTACCCCACCGAAAAAGTTGATGTAGCTGTAAGTAGCTATGTTGTAGCCAGCGTTAAGAAAATCGCCAGTTTCCATGCCAGCTATAAAGCCCTCTTTCAGGGTTGGTATCCCTGCCCTCATAGCATTTTGGTGATGCTGAATAAATGCCCCAAACATATTATGAGTAATGCACTTAAATTCTCGTGCATTGACCCGATCGAGCAATGAGAGTGCCAATTTACCAAAGCTATAGCCGGTTTTTGCCTCTCCCAAAAAGGCACTTAATACAAGCCCGTGAATCGCATAGCCCACTGTTGATGCGGGTGCATTCCCAAAGGAGAGCGATAAACTTACCATCGTGGAGCTCAGTAGGGGCACTAAGCCTGGAATTCCCTGGAGAATGGGTGCAAATAACATGGCCAATATTGGCATAGCTGCCTGAGTCTGAGGATCACTCATCACAGGCAGATCGATTAGTTCCTCAATTTTTCTGCCACTTAGTTGCTCCGCAAGGCTCTGTAGCGCTTTACCAATCAAGGCTTCGTCAGCTTCGGTGGGGAGTTCAACCCCCAATTGCCACAGTGCATCTCTTGCTACTGCAATCGCTTCTAACGTCTTGCTTTGTGCTGTCTGTGCGACTATTTGAATTTCGTAAATTTTGATTTTGTCTAAGATTGTCTGTGCATTCTCTAACACTTGTGCTGCCATCTGTTCCATGCCATCAAAGTCAGCATTCAAATAGGCGGCTTCGGCAGCAGCAACATATAGGTTCAGGGTTAATTCATACTGGCTTTGCCAGCAGTTGGCGGTTAGTAGATCAATGCCTATTTGCAGATAAACTCTGGCTGCGGTGTAGGCGGTAGAATTTCTGGCTTTACAACCGGCTGCCAAGTTTAGTTTAGCTAAGGCTTCTCGTTCGCTACTTTGGGTGATTAACTCGATTCCTCGATTCAAATGCCCGACAATATCAAACAGTTTTTCTTCTTGCTCTATCTCGGCGCAATTTTGCTGGAGTAACTGTCCTATTTTGAGATGAGTTGCTTTTTTCTGCGAATCAGGAATTAGCGAATATGCAGCTTGCTGGACGCGATCGTGTAAAAATCGATAAGTTGGATTAGCTGAAGCCTTGAAAACTTCATCACTATCCGATTCCGTAAAGAACTTATAGATTTTGGTCGTGGGAATCACCAAACCTTCCTGTAATGCTTTCCATAAAGCCATAGCCGTCATTGCAGCAGATTTCTCACCGACAATTACTAACGTATTCAAATCAAACTGTGATCCTATACAAGCAGCTAAGGTGAGAAGATACTGAGTTCCTTTGGGCAGCTTCTGCAATTGCAACGCCATGAATTCAACGACATCATCAGTGATAGCTAAGGCTTTCACTTGGGCAATATCACACTGCCAATGCCGAATCTCCCAGTTAAAGCTAATTAGCTGCTCGTCATGTAATGTCTTGAGAAACTGAGTTGCAAAGAAAGGATTCCCCTGAGTTTTTTTAGAGACTAATTTTGTCAAAGGTTGGGCAAGTGATGATTCGCAATTCAGCGTATCCGCCACCAACAAATTCATATCTAGTTCGCTTAACGGTTCCAAAGTAATTGTATTTACTGTTGCCCCCGTTTTAACTATCTCATTCACTCTTAAGATAAATGGATGCACGGGCCAAACTTCATTATCTCGATAGGCACCCAATACTAATAAATATCCTGTATCGATCATCAATAATTGTAGCAAATTCAGGGATGCTGAATCCGCCCATTGCAAGTCATCCAAAAACATCACTAAAGGATGTTCTTTGCTGGTGAAAACTTGCACAAATTTCTGCATGAGCAGATTAAAGCGATTTTGGGCGGCACTTCCTGACAATTCTGTTGCAGGAGGTTGAGCGCCAATTATGCCTTCTAACTCAGGAATCACATCAATCAAGACTTGTCCGTTGTCTCCCACTGCTGCTAAAATCTGGGTTTTCCATGTTTGCAGTTGGGTATCCGATTCTGATAGCAATTGACCCATTAAGTCCCGGAAGGCTTGCACAAAGGCACTGAAGGGAATGTTGCGTTGAAATTGATCGTATTTGCCTTTGATAAAATAACCGCGCTGACGGACAATGGGTTTATGAACTTCATTGACAACGGCGGTTTTCCCCATTCCCGAAAAACCTGCTACTAGCATCATTTCGGTGCTACCTGTGCTGACTCGCTCAAAGGCAGCTAATAGGTGATCAACTTCTTTTTCTCTACCGTAGAGCTTTTCGGGGATAGTAAAGCGATCGCTAATATCTCGCTTTCCGAGTTCAAAATCTTCAATTTTGGCTGTTTTTTGTAACTGAACTAAACAAATCTCTAAGTCGTGCTTGAGTCCTAATGCAGTTTGATAGCGTTTTTCGGCATTTTTTGCCATCAGCTTACTGACAACTTGCGATAAAATTAAGGGAATTTCAGGAGTAATTTGATGGATCGGTATCGAGGGTTTAGCGAGGTGACAATGCACCAATTTCATCGGGTCATCCGAGATAAATGGCAACTTTCCTGTCAACAATTCATAAAAAGTCACACCCAGGGAATAAAAGTCACTACGATAGTCAATGCCTCGATTCATCCGTCCTGTTTGTTCGGGAGAGAGATAGGCTAATGTGCCTTCTAAAATATTGGGATTCTGAATTTCTTGGGTTTCTCGTGGTAAGAGGGATGCAATACTAAAGTCAATTAGTTTAATTTCTTTGGTGTCTGGATTAATGAGAATATTAGCGGGTTTAATATCTTTATGAATGACTCGGTTTTGGTAAAGGTAGTGAATAATATCTGTTAGTTGTATGGCGACTTGAAGAAATTCTGCTAAAGGTAAAGCTTGAAATGATTGGGTTTGATTTGTTGCTGTTTGGAGATAAGTAGGTAGGGAGACTCCGCCAAAGTCCTCCATTACTAGGGCATAGCTATTCTGGTATACTTCCAGCGTCAGCGGTTTGACGATGTGAGGGAAATCTAGATTTTTGGCAATGGTATATTGGTTGCGAAACTGGACGAGCTCGTTGAAGGGGGGGTATTGGTTCCGCAGCAGTTTGATGACGACTGGGTATTGGTCACGGGTACGGATGCCTCGATAGACTAGGGTACGTGTACCTGCATAAAGTTGCTCTGTAATCTCATAACCTGACAAATCGGCGATCGTATCCATAACTTATTGACCCTTTATTATAAAAGAGTTAAATTAAAACCTTCTATTCCATTGTATTTTATTATGTGACAAATATAGCGATCGCCCACTCTGCACCCTCGCTAGGGACAGAATTAACTGTAATTTTTTCCCAATGTTTATCAACTATTATTTGACCAAAAGCAAGTTAGTCACAAGCATCCGGATTTATCTGTGTACCTTTGAAAAAAGCTCCGCATCCCGATCGCAAGCCCCCGGACTCATCCGTGGGAGCAATCTCAAATCTCAAACTTCAAATCGCCTGAGGTGCGATCGCTAATCCTAAACGAGTTCCTTTCCCTATTCTGCACTATTGGCGCTATGTTATGTATAGTATGGTTGCGTAAGTTGTGATGGTATCGAAAAACAATAATTTGTAATTTTTAACCGCAAATATACGCAGATAAGCTCAAATCTAGATTTGAGCTTATCTGCGTATATTTGCCTGCATCTGCGGTTTTATTATGCTTTATTTCCCGTAGTGGCCGCCGACAACCTTACCCCGAAACACAACATAATTGTAGATGTTGTAAAAAATCATAATCGGGAGCAGAATGCCCATGAACACAATCATAAATACCAGGGCGCTGGGCGAAGCTGCAGCTTGGTAAATCGTGATTTTGGAGGGAATAATATAGGGAAAAACAATCAACCCCAAGCCGATAAAACTGAGCAAAAAAATCAGAATCGTCCAGACAAACGGCGTGCGTTCTTCTTTGTTTGCGAGACTTTTCAGCAGCAGTCCTACCAACATCACTCCCAGCAAAGGAATCGCGGCAAAGACATAAACTAGCGGTTTCTCGAACAACCTGGCTCTAGCACTTTCGTAAAAAATCGGAGTGGCAATCGTAATTAAAATCGCTCCGATTAAAGTCGTCACCGCCGCAATTTTAGCCGTGCGATAGTGATTTGTTTGCAGTTCGCCCTCCGTTTTCATAATTAGATAGGTTGAACCGATCAAAACATAGCCTTGAATCAGCGTCAAAGCAACCAAGATCGATCGCCAATCCAGCCAATCCCAAGTAGAACCTACAAAGTGACCGGCTTCATCAACCGCAATGCCCTCGAGCACGGCACCCAAGGCAAATCCTTGAGCTAAAGCTGCTAAAAAACTGCCAGCACCAAAGGCATAATTCCAGAGTAATTTGCGATTAGAATGCTCGCGAAACTCAAAGGCTACAGCCCGAAATATCAAACCAAAAAGCATCAGGCAAATCGGTATGTACAATGCCGTTAAAATCGTGCCGTAAGCAAGTGGAAATGCACCAAATAAAGCGCCTGCCATCAACACCAGCCACGTTTCGTTGGCGTCCCAAACGTTGCCCAAACTCGTCATTAAAATGTCCCTGCGTTCCTCGTCGTCAGAAGTCAGAGACAAGATTCCTACTCCTAAGTCAAAACCGTCTAGCATGACGTAGAGCAAGAGAAACAAAGCCAAAATGACAAACCAAACTTGCGGGAGAAAATGCTCCAAAGCTTGCATACAATCTCCTATTGTTGTGCTTCTACGGGACGTTTATCGGGAATGTCTCCTGCTGGTTGACTTTCGATTTCGGGTTGATTGTCTAAACCTGGCACAGGCAGGCTTAAATTAGGGCCTTGGCGGATAATTCTGCTGCCAAAATACAAGGCACAAACAAACAAAAAGCTGTAAACAACGGCAAAGAAACTGAGAGAAGTTAAAACATTGCTGGCGGGGATGTTTGACACCGCGTCAGCAGTGCGAATTTGCCCGTATAAAGCCCACGGTTGTTTGCCGACACAGCGGACAATCCAACCCGATTCTACAGCAATATATCCTAGGGGAGCAGCTAATACCCAAGCGCGCATCAGCCAAGGTTGAGCGGCAATATTTTCAGCAGCAAGTTTGCCTCGCATCCACTGAATTATACTGAACAGCATTAATCCTACAAAGAAGAATCCAATTCCCGACATGATGCGGAAACAATAGTAGATTAAACCCACCATCCGGGGTCTATTTTCTGGCTTCCATTCCTTCAATCCGAGTACGGGTTCGGAGAGTTTTTGTTTAAATTCCAGAACGTATCCTAAGCCATTAGGAACACGAATTTCCCAGTCATTTTTTTGGGCTTTTTCATTAGGCAAAGCTAGCAAAGTCCAATCTGCTGACTCTCCCGCTGGTGAGGTTTCCCACTTAGCTTCGATTGCTGCTAATTTAGCGGGTTGATAGTGATAAACTTGTTCGGCGCTCAAATGTCCGATGTATATCTGCAAAGGTGCAACGGCGATTGCTGTCGCTATGGCAATTTTTAATGACTTGGAAAAAAAGGCTTGGTTGCGCTTATTGAGAATATACCAAGCGCTAATTCCGCCAATGACAAACAGCGAAGTTTCTAACGTCGCAAAAAACATATGAAGAATGCTGTTTAATGCGAACGGGTTCATAATTGCTTGAAAGTAATCGCTGACAATAAACTTGCCATTGACCATTTCTCCGCCCGCAGGAGTTTGCAGCCAAGAGTTAGCGACTAAAATCCAGACGGTTGATAGGTTAGCGCCGAAGGCTACCATGATTGTAGCGAAATAATGGACGATCGGGTTAACGCGCTCCCAACCAAACAGCATAATTCCTAAAAAGCCGGCTTCTAGCATAAATGCCATTGAAGCTTCAAAGCCTAAAATGCTGCCAAAAAAGTCACCAACAGCTTCAGAGAATGGTGCCCAGTTCGTGCCAAATTGAAATTCCATCGGAATTCCTGAAGCTACTCCTATACCGAAGTTTAGGAGGTAGAGTTTAGACCAAAAACGAGCGTGATGGTAGTAGTCGGAATTGCGAGTTTTCAGCCACATTCCTTCAACAATTACCAGATAAATCCCCATTCCAGTTGTCAGAACTGGCCACAGCATATGGAATATGGCGGTTAGCGCAAATTGCATCCGCGATAGGGCCACGGTGTTAGATAAGATATCCATCGTTATATCCTTGGGTCAGCTCAAGAGAGGTTAGCTTGCATAAGTTCCATAATGAACACTGACAAGGTAACGCAGAAATTTACTTAGTGCAGAATCAACCGACTTATCTTTATTAAAAATTAAGATTTGAAAACTTGTTCTCAATCTTCCTCTTCTTTTCTGCCCTCGGCGCTCTCTGCGGTTAATTAACAAAAAATCTCTCGATCATCACTCATTAAATTTTAAAATCTAAAATCTAAAATCATACTACCTAACGGTGACAGTATAACTCAATTTAAATGGTTTAAAGTTAGCTTTATTTTGGGCTGTTCCGCTCAATTCAAGTTCGTACATCCCAGCCTTGGGAAACACGATATCAGCTCCCGGAATCCGTTGATATTTCTCGGCAGATATGGCGGTTAAAGGCGGCTGCATCAGCGGCTTATCCCCATCTTTACGATTTTTAGGATAAACAGCCAATTTGCAATTACACTGCTCTAGCGGGATAATTTGACCGCCCCTGCGAGTCAGCGCAAACCACACTCTCGCAGGCTGTCCGGCGCGGGGATTATGGTTGGGTTCGAGGTGAAAGGTAGCGGCGACATCTCCCGATACTTCGACTTCGTGGGCTAAAACTGAAATTGATTTTAACTGTGGTATGGGAAATATTGCTGCTTCTACTAGCAATCCCAAAAAAACTAACAATCCTAAAGTCTTACTTTTGTTTGACAGGGGAAACATAGAAACTTTCTAGTGATAAAACTGACCAAAATAAGCGCGATCGCACAAACATAACTAACACCGTAACCACCGCTAACACGGCTGTAAGCAGTTGATTGTGCAACTTCCATTCAAAACCGCCGAGATAGTGGGAACCGATGAGTGCAGCATGAATGGCGCACAGCAAAAAAGCTGGAACGCTTAACAGGTGAAGCATTCGCCACAGTTGGCCTAAATAAATTTGAATACGATCGCAACTTGTAACCGCCGCCGGCAACATCAACAGCAGCGACAGCATCCCAGCCGCCATTCCCAACTGATGCTGCGGCAACATAAAAGATAGCGCGTCAAAATTCCATTTCAGCGTATGATCCAGCATATGAAACGTGTGGGCGACTGCTAAGACAAACGCGCCCACACCCAAAGCGCGGCGGTAGCGCAGCAGTTGCGGCAAAAACTTGCTCACCGGACGCGCCAACAGTGCTAGTATCAAGCACAGCAGCGCTGCGTGACCGGTAAAATCGACCATTTCATCGGTTCGCAACAAGGTAAGAATCCCGATCGCCACCGTCACCCAGCCACCCATCCGAAACAGTTGACTGCGCTTATCCGCGCTCAATCTGCCAGCAAGAAAACTCACTCCCAGCATAGTTGGCAGCGTGCCGAGTCCAAAAGCCAGCATCGTCGCCGCACCCAAAACCGAATTTCCGGTTTCCGCCGCCTTAATCTGCGCTGCGTAGAGGAAGCCGCAGGGAATCAAACCCCAAAGCAAACCCAAAGCAATCGGCACCCACCACTTTTTTTCTGCCGAAAGCTTGCTCATTGCTTGTCCGACTCGATCGTGCGACAGCGGGTGCAGCAGCGGCAATCCCGGCAGCAAGTTCGGTTTAATTTGCCCTACTCCGAACCAAATCAGCATCGTACCCGTCAGAAGTGCGATCGCCCGCCGCAATTCGCTACCCGTACCTGCCAAAAGCCCGCCAGCAATTAACACCGAACCCAGTCCGCCAATTGCTGCACCAACCAAAGCGTATGCAGTAATTCTCCCCATATTTAGCAGCAAATGAAAGCGGAAAGCAGCTAATTTATCGTTGCGGGAATTAGAAAGAGAAAACGCCATTGTCAGCGGGCCGCACATCCCAGCGCAGTGACCGAAACTGCCGAGAAATCCCAAAATTGCAATTAGCAGCAGGTCTAGCATTTTGCTGTTTTTTCCCAAACAACGCCATCAAGGTATTGACAAGATTTTCTTTGGCTCTTGGACGCTTTTTTCTTTACTTTTTACAAAAACTTATCTCAGCAGAGCGTTTTTGTCAAAATACAAGTTGTCCAACTTCTATCTAATCTCACCCATATTTAAAAAGACTAATGACTGATAACTAATAACTACTTTTGTTCTGGATGGGCCGCCGCCGGCGAAGCTGCACCCATTTGATTTATAGCAGCAATTAGCTGATAAAGCCGCCCAAAATCCCGCTGGTTGAAATGCAAAGTCAGGCGCGGCAGATCGAAAGTTTCATCTCCTATTTCCGGTTCCAAAGCTTGACTTTTTTCAATTTTTCCGGTGACAACAATATCGCTAAAATCAGTATTTAGCCGATCGACATTCTCCTCAGAAAGCTCTGTTTTCAAGCGAATTACCAATTTTTCGCGCACGTAGCGGCAGGAGTGATAAACCAGATAAAAACTACCGATCGCCTCGCAAGCGACATTTATATCGTCAGTAATCGTATACAGGCTGCGATCGTCGGGTGAAATCAAACCCCGACCCCGCAATTGTTTTTGCACAAAATAATTCCAATCGTGCCAATAATCTCCTCCCGGTCGATCGATCAATACCACAGGAGCCGGCCCGAACTTGCCAGTTTGAGTCAAAGTCAGACACTCAAAAGCCTCGTCCAGAGTGCCAAAACCGCCCGGAAACAGAGCTAAAGCATCGCTCTCCCGGAGAAAAAATAACTTACGAGTGAAAAAATATTTAAAATTGAGCAATTTGGGATCGCCGGCAATGAAAGGATTAGAACTCTGCTCGAAAGGTAACTGAATGTTCAGCCCAAAAGAACGTTCAGCAGTCGCCCCCTCGTTCCCCGCCTGCATAATTCCCCCGCCGCCGCCAGTAATCACCATAAACCCCTGCTGGGCCATCGCCCGCGCAAAGTCTCTGGCCATCAAATATTCCGCCGATTGCGGTGACACCCTCGCCGAACCAAAAATCACAATTTTGCGAACGTGGCGGTAAGGATAAAACATCTCAAAAGCGCTCTCCATATCTCGGAGCGACGCAGCCATAATTTTCCAGTCTAGGCGATCGAGCTCCTCTCCTGCCATTTGCACTATAGTAGAGAGCGATCGTTCGATCCACTCAGAGTGCTTTAACATTGGGAAGCGATCGATCAAATCGATCAATTCAGCTTGGAGGGACTCAAAACCTTGACCAGACTCAGAACGAATCATGAATTTTTCCGAAACGGTAACTATTTGTCGCTACTAAAAATTAAGGGGCAAGCTAAATTTAGAAGCTAATAGCCACCAGCAAATTGCCCTGCTGGCAACTAATAACTTTTCCAGTAGCTTTGCCCCGGTTCTGAAGCGAGTTAGCTTTCGCGGCCCACAAAGAACAGCGCGAAACCGCTCGCAGTTCAGTTAAATGTACTTTTCCAGAGTGTTTGCCAGAGTAGTTTTCGGAACTGCCCCAACCACCATATCCACACGTTGACCGCCCTTAAATATCATCAGCGTCGGAATGCTGCGGATACCGTATTGGCTGGCAACGTTAGGATTCTCGTCGGTATTAACTTTTACTACCTTGACCTGCCCTTCATATTGCTGGGCAATTTCGTCTACGACGGGCGCCACCATCCGACAGGGCCCGCACCAGGGAGCCCAAAAATCCACTAGAACTGGAACTTCGCTATCGAGCACTTCCTGCTTAAAGGTAGAGTCGGTTACTTGCGCGGCTGCTGACATCCCTAGCCATCCTTGTAAATACTATTTCTCGGATAACAAGTCTAGCAAAAAGTGTAACCACTTGCGTCAACGATTTTAACAGAAGGCTTCTGAAGGAAGAAGGAAGACGGTAGAAGGAAGAAGGCACAAGGTTTCTGAAGGAACAAGGCACTTATGTTTCCGAACGCACTTATGTTTCCGAAAGCAGAATGCACTTATGTAGAAGAAAAATTCTCCCACTCCTAGACTCTCCCACTCTCCCACTCTGGGCCTCTCCGGAGCTACAAGCCTCTGTTCTGTATCTAGTAAGCAAGAGCCAAGATGTCCGCCAAAAAAGGAACCGCCCGAACAGTAGTCCGGGCGGAGTGTGGTGTGAGGAGTGAACGGAAACATGCGTCTCCGCTTCTTATATTGTGACACCTACTTCTCGATAATTCCACAATATTCTGTAAATTTCGAGACTCTTGAACAAATTTTGTCAAGGTATGCTGGTATTCGATCAGTAAATCTACTTACCCATGCCCAACTGTTGAGCTTTTTGATAGACTTTACCCTCAGTCAGCAGAGAAGGAGCAATTACCACTTCCACTTGCTGCATCTCCTTAAGATCCTTAGCGCCCAAGGTACCCATGCTAGTTTTCAGAGCTCCGAGCAAGTTGTGCGTACCGTCATCTAGCACCGCAGGCCCCCGCAAAATTTGCTCCAAAGTACCCGTAGTCCCCACGCGAATGCGAGTGCCACGTGGCAAAACCGGGCTGGGAGTCGCCATCCCCCAGTGAAAGCCCCTGCCGGGAGCTTCGGCGGCCCTGGCAAAGGGGGAACCAATCATCACTGCATCCGCGCCACAGGCAATGCACTTGCAGATATCGCCGCCGGTAATTAAACCGCCGTCAGCAATCACCGACACGTATTTACCAGTTTCGCGATAGTAGTCGTCTCGCGCGGCGGCGCAGTCTGCTACCGCTGTGGCTTGAGGAACGCCGACACCCAATACGCCCCGAGACGTGCAAGCAGCCCCCGGCCCAATGCCCACGAGAATGCCTGCAGCGCCGGTTTTCATTAAATTTAGGGCGACTTCGTAGGTGACGCAGTTGCCCAAAATTACTGGTATCGGCATCTCTTGACAAAATTGAGTTAAGTCTAAAGATGCGATCGACTCAGGGGAAAGAAAAGCTGTCGAGACTACAGTTGCTTGCACAAAAAATATATCGGCTCCCGATTCAGCAACCGCCCGACCGTATTTGCTTGCACCGGCCGGTGTACCGCTAACGGCGGCAATCCCTCCTCCTGCTTTAATTTCTTTAATTCTGAGGTCGATTAATTCTGGCTTGATGGGTTCGGCATAGAGTTGCTGCATCAGGGAAACAAATTCGTGGTTCCCCACACTCGCGATGCGCTCTAATATTGGCTGGGGGTCGGCATAGCGGGTTTGAATTCCTTCTAGGTTGAGCACGCCCATTGCTCCTAATTCCGACAGCAAAATGGCCATGCGGACATCGACTACTCCATCCATGGCGCTGGCGATGATCGGGATTTCTCGATCGATCCCGCCAATCTGCCAGCGAGTATCTGCCAAACTCGGATCGAGGGTGCGCTGTCCGGGTACAAGCGCAATTTCATCTATGCCGTAAGCTCTGCGAGCGCTTTTGCCCCGCCCAATTTCAATATTCACGCTGTTTCACTTCCACAATGTATTTAAATTAGACTAACAAAAAGTTAGCCCGCCCGAGTTTAGCGATCGCACGCCTGTCTTTAAAAAAAGCTCGGCACTGATTCTGATTGTATTCTGTTGACATCCACCCCGTCCTGAAGGAGCGGGGATTCCCCATCATCACTAATTAGGTTTCTGCTTCGTAGCACCAGCCTTCCGAGATTTACTCTCTTTAGGTCTTGCGGTCGCTCCACAGACTGACACGGCTAGCCCAGCCGCCAAAATATTTTTTGCCGCGTTAATATCGCGATCGTGGTTTGTTCCACATTTTAAACATTCCCATTCGCGAATATTCAATGGCAATTTCTCAACAATGTGACCGCAGTTTCCACAGCGCTTAGAACTAGGAAACCAGCGGTCTATTTTTATCAGCTCTCGTCCGTACCACTCGCATTTGTAACTTAGTTGGCGAATTAGTTCGCCCCAACTAGCGTCACTAATAACGAGAGCTAATTTATGGTTCTTCACCATATTCTTGATAGCCAAGTCCTCAACTACAATCGTTTGGTTTTCACGAATGATTTGAGTCGTCAACTTATGTAAAAAATCTAGACGTGCATCGGTTATCTGTGCGTAGACTTTTGCTACTTGCACCCGTGCTTTTTCACGGTTATTGCTTCCCTTCTGCTTGCCAGCTAACGTTTTCTGTTTCTTTTTCAACTTCTTGCGAAGCTTTTTAAAATGCTTAGGGTTGGCAATTTTCTCACCATCGCTAGTAGCAATCAGACTGGTGATTCCCACATCCAGACCGATACTTTTATCAATCTCAGGAAGTGGTTTAATCGTGTAGTCCTCTACAAGTAGGGAAACAAACCAACGCCCAGCGGGTGTTAATTTCACCGTAATAGTAGAAGGGCTGCATTCAGAGGGAATTTGTTTACTCCAGCGAATTGGCAATGGAGTAGTGCATTTAGCTAAGAATACCTGTCGATCTTTCCAACGGAAAGCTGACTTGGTAAATTCAGCACTACCGCCATTATGCTTTCTCTTGAAATTAGGATATTTAGCACGTCCTGCGAAGAAATTGGTAAACGCTGTTTGAAGGTGTCTAAGTCCTTGTTGAAGTGGCACACAGCTAACTTCATTCAGGAAATCAAGTTCCTCTTCTTTTTTCCAATTTGTCAGCATGGAGGAAGTTTGGCTGTAACCAACCCTCTCTTGATGCTCGTACCAAGCTTCGGTGCGGGCAGCTAAAGCCTTGTTGTATACTAGCCGCGCACAACCCATTGTCCGTCGCAAGAGATTTTCTTGCTCGGCGGTGGGATAGAAACGGTAGCGATAGGCTTTTTCCATCCTCACACTCTAGCACATCTTCTGTGATAGGGTGGATTTTGTATTAGTCCTTTGTAAAGCCGTCCTAAAAGGACGGGGTTTCTACGCATTTTTTTGATGAAATCGAAGGGGATACTTTTCCTCAGCAACGGCCACGGGGAAGACTCGATTAACTGTCAAATTCTCAAAGCTTTAACAGTATCTGGCGCGGATGTTGATGTTTCGGCAATGCCGATTGTAGGTGACGGGGCTGCTTACCGCCGATCGACCGTGCCAATTATTGGGCCCACCAGTCAAATGCCGTCTGGGGGAGTTTTTTACATGAACCCCCTGTTTTTCCTCAAAGATATTGGGGCGGGGCTGATTGCTTTGACTTGGCAGCAATTGCAGGCTGTTTGGAGGCATTCGCGCCAGTGCGATTTGGTGGTGGCGACTGGGGATATTGTCGCGGCGGCGATCGCCCATGCCAGCAACCGCCCCTATATAATTTTTCTGTCGGCTCATTCTAGTTATTACGAAGGGCGAGTCGATTTGGGTTTAATCTTGTGGCAGTTGCTTTCTTCCGAGAAATGTCTGGCGGTTTTTACTAGAGATGCTTTGACTGCGGCTGACTTAAACCGACAGGGTTTAAATAAAGCTCAGTTTGTCGGCAATCCTGTCATGGACAACCTCAATTCTACGGGCAAAGATTTGCAGTTAATACCCGGAGTTCGGACGATCGCCCTTCTCCCCGGTTCTCGCCTCCCAGAAGCCACTAACAACCTCGTTTTGCTCCTGGAACTGGTTAAAGAAATTGCTAGTAACTCTACTTTACCGGTGCAGTTTCGGGCAGCTTTAGTTCCGGCTTTAATGCCTCAATTAGATGATATTGCGGCGCGCTCTGGATGGCAACACCGATCGGGCAAGCTCATTTTTCCAGCAATCAAACGGTCTTTTTGTGAAGAAAAATTAGTCGAAGTGAGGTGCTCAGCCGATGCTTTCGCCGATATTTTGCAGCAGTCTAGTTTAGTAATTGGGATGACTGGAACTGCTGTCGAACAAGCTGTGGGCTTGGGAAAACCTGTAATTGCAGTACCGGGAAACGGCCCTGCCTTTACCTATAGATTCGCGGAGGCTCAAAATCGGCTTTTAGGTGATTCGGTGCAGGTTATTGGCACACAACCAGCGAATTCTGATATTATCAAGGAAGCTGCTTTGGCAGTCGATCGCACTTTGCAAGATGATAAATATTTAGCCAGTTGCATTCAAAATGGTTTAGAGAGAATGGGGCGATCGGGCGGCAGCATAAAAATTGCTAATTACGTGGCAAACTATCTTGGTTATTGATTGTGGTAGGGTACGTCACGTTTGAAATTTTCAATCTGCACCGAAAGTCTAATTCTGACCCACCATTTATTCCCTGGTGCGTCAGTAGGAGATTTTTGATTTGTCACGAAAATAAGTGGGGCTGACCCACCCTACTGCGATTTCAACAACTCAGAAACAGTTTTAAACTCGTAACCTTTCGACTGCAAATCCTTAACAATCATCTCAGTTGCTGCTACGGTTTTCGAGCGATCGCCCCCGCCGTCGTGCATCACCACAATCGAACCCGATCGCACATTTTTAATCACCCGAGTTGCGATATCTTCCGCCGTGAGTGTTTTTTCATAATCTTGGGAATCCACATCCCACATAATCAGTTGTTTGTGCATTTGGGATAGCAAATAAGACAAAACCACAAATCGCCTACCCCAAGGCGGCCGAAAACTAATACTGTCTTGCTTAACCCCAACTTCCTGCAAAAGTTTGTCTGTTTTTTCAATCTCAGACAGCAAAACTTCCCGGGGTTTAAACATCATATCTTTGTGAGAGTAGGAATGGTTTGCCAACTCATCTCCCCTCGCGACAATCATTTTCACGATTTCTGGATGTTTCTCAATATTGCGGCCGATTTCAAAAAAAGTTGCTTTAACTTTATAGCGGTCTAAGATATCTAAAAGCTGATTTGTATAGGGAGGATAGGGCCCGTCATCGTAGGTGAGGGCAACAACTTTTACTTCGGTATCGGCACGGTTGATTCCAAAATAATTGTGAAATTTAGTAATTTTAATCAACAGCGATACTGCGAAAAAGAAGGCTATTGTGAAAAGCAGAAACTTTTGTAGATTTTTACCGATTCGCATAGCTGCACGCACTCGATCGAGAATGAAAGTGGATTGTTGTCAGATTACCACAACTGGGGATCTGAATCCTTAAGCTATTTTATCATTAATTATTGTCCGTTCCGAGATTTTTCAGTTTGGGCGATCGCACAGTAGCTAGAGGCTTCAAGTGCCAGTACACTTGTACGCTAAATATAGCGTAAGTAAGTCCAGAGCAAAAAAGCAATAATAAAAGATCGGGAGTTGTAGGGGGGGTCACGCAAGGATTTATATTCGCCGCGATTTTACTGCTGCTCTCACCCGCTCCTCGCCATGTTATATTTATTTGTATACTCAACTTTTTTAGGCAGCAATAATTCCTAACATGATTTCACTGCCAGATATCACAATAGTCAACCAAATCTACGAAAGTGCGAATTCCCTCGTATACCGAGGCATCCTCAAATCAAATCAGCAACCTTTGATTTTGAAACTCCTCAAAGAGGATTACCCCACACCAGCCGAACTTTACCGCTATCAGCAGGAATACGAAATCACTCGCCGTCTCAACCTAGAGGAAACGATTAAAGCCTACGAACTGCGAAAATACCAGAACACACAAGTCATGTTGTTAGAGGATTTTGGAGGAGAGTCCTTAAAAATCCTGCTGGATGGCCGTCCCTTGGCTTTACCAGAGTTTCTCCACCTAGCCATCCAAATCACAGAGGCGTTAGGCAAAGTTCATCAAAAAAAGGTCATTCACAAAGATATCAATCCCTCTAATATTGTCTTGAATCCTCAAACCGGACAATTAAAAATTATTGACTTTGGCTTATCTACCATCCTATCCCAAGAGAATACCACCCTCAAAAGTCCTCATCTTCTAGAAGGGACATTGGCTTATATTTCCCCCGAACAAACAGGCAGGATGAATCGAGCGATAGACTACCGCACTGACTTTTATTCTCTTGGCGTTACTTTCTATGAACTGCTAACCAACCAGTTGCCTTTTGAATCCGTCGATGCACTTGAGTTAGTCCATTGCCATATTGCCAAACAACCGACTCTACCTCATGAAATCAATCCAGAAATTCCCTTGATAGTCTCAGAAATTGTCAGAAAATTAATGGCAAAAACGGCGGAAAATAGATATCAAAGTGCTTGGGGAATCAACGCTGATTTAAAACAATGTTTCGCTCAATCTAGAAATGGCAAAAAAATTAAAGCTTTTTCCTTGGGATACCAAGATATTTCTCCTCAATTGCAACTCCCTCAAAAACTGTACGGGAGAAAATCAGAAATTGAGTCCTTAGTGGCTGCATTTGAGCGCGTAGCTTCGGGAAAAGAGAAACAAGTAGTTGCGAGAAACGAAACTACAACTGATTCACAAAAATGGTCGCTACAAAGACAAACTGAACTAATGCTAATTTCTGGATACTCTGGTATTGGGAAATCAGCTTTAGTTCAGGAATTGTATAAGCTCATCACTCAAAAAAACGGCTACTTTATTGCAGGTAAATTTGACCAGTTGCAACGCGATATTCCCTATCAAGCTTTAGTCGCTGCCTTCCAAGAATTGGTACGACAATTACTCACCGAAACTCAAGCGCAATTACAACAGTGGCAAGAGAAGATTCGACGGGCATTAGGAATCAACGGACAAATTATTATTGATGTCATTCCCGAAGTTGAACTGATTATTGGCAAACAGAATCCCGTCCCCGAATTACCTGCAACAGAAGCACGAAATCGGTTTAATTTAGCTTTTCAAAAATTTATTCAGGTTTTTTGCCAAAAAGAACATCCCCTCGTCCTATTTCTAGACGACCTTCAGTGGACAGACAGCGCTACCCTGCAATTACTCCAGTTGATAATGACCCATGCTAATACTCAATATCTGTTTTTAATTGGAGCTTATCGAGATAACGAAGTGAGTGCAAGTCATCCTGCCATGCTGACTTTATCTGAGATAAGCAAGCAGGGGGTAGTGGTTAACCATCTCTCCCTTTCACCCCTAAATTTAAACCAGGTTAATGAATTCATTGCAGATACGCTGAAGACTGAGTGCATCCATACCCAAAGATTAGCCGAGTTGGTTTGGGACAAAACACAGGGAAATCCCTTTTTTGTCAAGGAGTTTCTCAAGTCACTTTATACAGAGCAATTCCTGAAATTTGATACTAATGCTGGGGCTTGGTCTTGGAATTTAGAACAAATTATAACTAGGAACATTACGGATAATGTTGTTGAATTCATGTCCGCGAAAATTCAACTTTTATCAGAACCCACACAAAAAGTTTTACGGTTAGCCGCTTGTATGGGCAACAAATTTGATTTGACAACGCTTTCAACCCTCAATGAAACTTCTCCAAAAGAAACGGCCAATGAATTATGGGATGCCATTCAAGCGGGATTGATATTACCGGTCGGGGATGAGTACAAATTTATTCAAACAGACCGAGACTCGAAGGACTTCAAAATTACTTATAAATTTGCTCATGACCGCATCCAGCAAGCCGCCTATTCCCTAATTCCCCCAGACGACAAGCAAGCGGCTCACTGGAAAGTCGGGCAACTGTTGTTACAAAATACACCACCACAGGTACTCCAACAAAAGATTTTTGATATTGTCAATCAGCTCAACTTCGGTATTGAAGCAATTGACGTTCAGTTAGAAAAAGATAAACTTGCTCAATTAAATCTGATTGCTGGCAAAAAAGCGAAGGCATCAGCGGCTTGGAAACCGGCCTGGAATTACTTAAGCATTGGTATAAATTGCCTGAGTGCAGATAGTTGGCTTCGTCAGTACGACCTAACTTTGGCACTTTATGTGGAAACAGTAGAAGCTGCTATCTTGAGTGGCAACGTTGAGGAAATGGAAAAATTGGCTGAGCTTGTGCTTCAACAAGCTACTTCATTGCTGGACAAAGTGAAAGTCTATGAAGTCAAAATTCAAGCCTATACAGCACAAAACAAACCTCTAGAAGCTATAGATACGGCACTTTCAGTATTAAAGCTGTTGGGGATTCGCTTTCCCAAAAAACCCACTCACTTAAATATTTTCCTTGAACTGGTGAAGACAAAGTTAAGTTTAGTAGGGAAGCGAGTTGAGGACTTAATCGACTTACCAGCGATGACTAATCCTGATAAACTGGCAGCAATGCGTATCCTATCAAGTGTACTTTCTGCTGCCCATTTTGCCCGACCTGAATTGCTACCGTTAATTGCGTTTAAACAGGTCTACTTATCAATCAAATATGGGAATACTTCTGTGTCTTCTTGTGCCTATGCTACTTACGGACTAATTCTGTCTGGGGAAACCGTAGGAGACATTGATACGGGTTATCAATTTGGGAAACTTGCTATCTTGTTACTCGATAAGTTTAATACTAAAGAACTCCAAGCCCGAACCATATTTATTGTTAATTACTTTGTCAACCATTGGAAAGAGCATCTTAGGGAAACTTTAAACCCTTTGCAAAATGCTTACTCGATCGCTCTAGAAACTGGAGACTTAGAATATGCAGCTTATGCAGTTTGCGTATACTCCTACCATTCCTATGTATTGGGGAAGGAATTGGCAACAGTAGAGGCAGAGATGGCAATGTACAGTAATACCCTCAGCCAACTGAAGCAAGAAACATCCTATTACTACAACCAACTGACTCGACAGGTTGTATTGAACTTGATGGGCCGGGCTGAAGATAAATGCCGTTTAATCGGTGAAAGCTATGACGAAACAAAAATGTTGCCTCTGCATATAGAGGCGAATGCTCAAAATCTTTGTCGTTCCCTCTATTTTTTTAAGTTAGTTCTCTGCTATATTTTTCAAGACTATCAGCAAGCTATAGAAAATGCTAAATCAGCCGAAAAATATAGCGATAGCGCTGTAGGTACTATTCCTCTCTACCATTTCTACAATTCTTTACTTTATCTGGCTATCTATTCTGACGCACCCAAATCCGAAAAAAAATTCATCCTCCAGAAGGTGAAAGCCAACCAGAAAAAGATCAAAAAATGGGCGCAGTTTGCTCCGATGACTCACCTCCATAAATTCTATCTAGTGGAGGCAGAGCGATATCGAGTTTTGGGTGAAAAGGCTAGGGCGATCGACTATTACGATCGCGCCATTGCCTTAGCCAAAGAACATGACTACATCAACGAAGAGGCTTTGGCTAATGAACTGGCTGCCAAATTCTACATCACTTGGGAAAAAGAGCAAGTGGCTCAAGCCTATATGACAAATGCTTACTACTGCTATTTACGTTGGGGTGCAACAGCTAAATTGACTGATTTGAAACGGCAGTACCCAGAACTTTTAAAGCGTTTTACCACAGCCGATTTCTCGGCTCAATCGCGCCGCAACCTGTCTGATACATCTAACAGCACTTCAGGCGAACTCCTGGATTTGGCAGCCTTGATGAAAGCATCTGGGGCAATTGCCAGTGAAATTGAGTTGGATAAACTCCTCACGACTTTGATGAGAATTCTGCTGGAAAGCTGTGGTGCACAAACTGGCTATCTAATTTTAGAGTCTCAAGGACAACTAAGAGTCGAAGCGTCAGGTGAGGCTAACTCAAATCAAGTGATGGTATTGCAATCTACTCCTATAGAAACCTGTCTTCCTTTGTCGATTATTCACTATGTTGAGAGGACTAAACAAGGACTGATTGAAACCAATGTTGCCCGTGAAGGCCGATTTACCCAAGATGCTTATATCAAAACACAGCAGCCCAAGTCTATCCTTTGCGCCCCTCTACTCAATCAAGGGCAATTAATTGGCATTGTTTACTTGGAAAATAATTTAGCAGATGGGGTTTTTACACCCGATCGCCTGGAACTGATTCAATTGCTCTCAACACAAGCGGCGATCGCCCTTACCAACGCCAGACTCTACACCCAAGTACAATCGACGCAAAATCGCCTGAATAAATTCCTTAATGCCATTCCTTTTGGCATATCCGTTCACGACGCCAAAGGACAACTGGTTTACGCCAATCCAGTTTCACAGCAGTTACTGAATATTCAAGATTTACCCAAAGCCGAAATCGAGCAACTCTCAAAAACCTATCACATTTATCGGGCAGGCACAGGGGAGATGTATCCAGTGGAACAGCTACCCTTGGTGCGATCGCTTGGCGGTGAAAAAACATGGGCGGATGATTTGGAACTGCACTACAGTGAGCGAATCGTTCCCTTAGAAGTAACCAGCACGCCAATTTTTGATGACACGGGTAATGTAGAATATGCGATCGCAGCTTTTCAAGATATTAGCGAACGCAAGCAGGCACAGATTACGCTCATCGAAAATGTCCGCTTAGAACAGGAAATTCGCGAGCGCCAAAAAACAGAAGAGGCTCTGCAGCAGAGCGAGGCACGCTACCTTGGTATTCTGGAAGACCAGACAGAACTGATTGCCCGGTATCTGCCAGATGGTACCGTTACCTTTGTCAATGAAGGCTTCTGTCGATTTTTTGGACTGACAAGGGAACAACTCATCGGGCATCACTACGAACCTGTCGTGTTTGAGGAAGACCGCGAATATGTAACCAGACTCGTCAATTCCATTAGCAAAGAAAATCCCGTTGTCACAATTGAAAATCGGGTGATTGTTAGTTCCCAAGTGCGTTGGACGCAGTGGGTTAACCGAGGGATATTTGATGATTCCGGTTGCATTGTTGAATTACAGGCCGTAGGACGAGATATCAGCGCGCGCAAAAAAGTTGAAGCAGAACTCGAACGAGCTAAAGAAGCAGCCGTTGCCGCCAACCTCGCCAAAAGCACTTTCCTTGCCAACATGAGCCACGAATTGCGAACTCCCCTGAATGCCATTCTCGGTTTTTCTCAACTGATGAATCAGGATACAAATCTGTTAACTGAACAAAAAGAGAACCTCAACATCATTCAGCGCAGTGGAGAGCATTTATTATCTCTAATTAATCAGGTGCTTGACCTTTCCAAAGTTGAAGCTGGAGGCATGACGCTATCTGAAAATAATTTGAACCTTCATCACTTTTTAGCTGAAATCGAGGATATCTTTGCGTTGAAAGCCAACGATCAAAGCTTACACTTACGCTTTGAATGTGCTGCCGATGTTCCTAAATATATCTGCGCTGATGAAGTTAAGTTGCGGCAAGTGCTGATTAATTTTATCAGTAATGCTGTTAAGTTTACCTCTTCGGGAAGTGTGTCTTTAGAGGTAAAAAATAAACAGGTAAAAGCCCAAAGTGAAGCGGGAACAAAAACAACCAACAACCCACAATCAACAACCATTACCTTTGAAGTAAAAGATACGGGAGTTGGCATTGCGGCAGAGGAACTGGAGAATCTATTCAAACCCTTCGTGCAAACAGCATCCGGTCAAAAAGTGCAGCAAGGAACCGGATTAGGACTGACCATTAGCCGTCAATTTGTCCGCTTGATGGGAGGTGAAATAACAGTCATTAGTCACGGTAAAGCTTTCACCCCTGGAATGCCTCTCAAGGAATTTTTAGAAGACACAACGGGCACAACATTTAAATTTGACATTCCTGTGGGCATCGCTGATGCCAGCGCCATTCAAAATCAACCCCACAGTCGTCGCGTCGTTGCCCTAGCGCCTAACCAACCCCAATATCGCATCCTAGTAGTGGACGATCGAGATTACAATCGGCAACTGTTAGTTAAACTCCTCAAACCTGTTGGTTTTGAAGTGGAAGAAGCGAGTAACGGTATTGAAGCGCTTGAAATTTGGGATTCCTACTCACCCCATCTCATCTGGATGGACATGAGAATGCCCGTTATGGATGGGTATGAAGCCACGAAACGCATTAAAGGCACCCTTAAAGGTCAAGCTACTGCTGTTATTGCTATTACTGCTAGCGTGTGGGAAGAAGAAAAGGCAGTTATTTTATCGGCTGGTTGTGATGATTTTGTGCGAAAACCGTTCCACACAGAAGCCATCTTTGACATCATGGCTAAACATTTGGGAGTCGGTTATATTTATCAGGAGCAAGAGCTACCGTCTTCCCCTTCTAATGTGACTGGAGAACCGTTAAATTTCACTGATTTATTAGCAGCGATGTCAAAAAAATGGAGAGTAAAATTATATGAAGCAGCTATTGACGCGGATTCGGAATTAGTTTTTCAACTCCTAGAGGAGATTCCTGAATCTCACGCTTTCGAGCTTCAAACTCTCAGAAATTGGGTGAATAAGTTTCAGTTTGAGAAGATTCTCGATTTAACTGAACCCTTGATTGGTGAATGATGATACAGCAGATTGCAGGTTTATGAAGTACACCTAGGATCGCTCCCCGTAGGGAAACGGCCCAGGGCATTGGTGACAACTTAAGCTGTCAGTCCGCCAAGTCCGCTAGTGGGCCCGCCAGTCCGCCAGGGAATGAATTCCCTGTCTAATAGCTAAAGTCCTCTGAAGAGGACTAATGAGTTTAAAATTTTTCTTCTCAGTCCTCTTCAGAGGACTTTCACTTTGAGGCAGGGAATTCATTCCCTGCCGGACTATTGGTTGTATGTTAAGTTGACACGAGTGGGCATGGTGCCGTGTCCCTAATGCACTTCATAAACCCGGTTTCTGGATCGGATTGCGTAAGTCCCGTTTATGCTATTTGATGCTAGTACGCGGTTGGTTCTGTTCAATCATTGACTTTAATGCCGACTGTTTTAAGTCTGTAAGGTCGCGGATGGTAATTGAGCAACCGTCTCCCAATTTAACAGCAGTGAAATAATAGCATTTGCCAAGGTAATCACTTTCTAGATGAACCTCTCCTTTAAGCGATTCTCCAGTCTCAACAACCTCTACTAATAAATCAAACAATCCGGGACTCAAGTGATTAAGCAGTTTTTTCAGCACGGGTTCGCCCGCGAGATCTGTTCGTTTTTTCCCTAAGAGTCTGGCAAAGACAGGGTTAACTACCAAGCAGCGAAAATCTTCAATTTCTCCAGCGATATCTCCCCTCACCGCCTGTACTGCGGCTATTCCATCCAGAGATGAGTTGAGCAAATTTGCCAGCAGGCTGCGAGATTGGTAGGCAATTTCTGCGGTTTGCTGGTGTCGCTCGATTGCTTCTTTAAGCTGGCGTTTTTGGTGTTGGATAGTGACCTGAGTTTCCAGGCGAACTAGCACTTCTTCCGGCTGAAAAGGTTTAGAGATGTAGTCAACTCCCCCTACCTTAAAAGCTTTGACTTTATCAAAAACTTGGTCAAGTGCGCTTAAGAAAATAATCGGAATTTCTGAGGTTTTTTCATCCGATTTAAGGGCTTCGCAGACTTGATAGCCGTCCATGTCGGGCATTTTAATATCCAGCAATATAGCATCGGGGGGATAATGGCGAACCGTCCTCAAGGCCATCAAACCATTGGTGACGCCGCGAACTTTGTACCCCTCCTTAGCGAGAATTTCTGTTAGAAAACGCAGATTTTCTGGGAGGTCATCAACAATTAAAATGTTGCCTTTGCAAGTTCCTAATTCATTGATGTCACTTTCTCCTACCGAAGCCATCGTCATAAGTTCGCCTTCGCCTTTGGCCTCGGCGATCGCACTTGTGGTGCTTTGCTTCTCTAGGAGAGAGCGGAAGTTATTTTTAGTAACTTTTTCCCCCATTAAGTCTGAAATGCGCTGCCACAAGAGGGAAGATGAATCTTTGATATGTCCTACGCTGAGGTACAAGCTGTCAGCAACAGCACTATAAGTTGCGTTTTCCCAAGCTGCTTTTAAGATTTCCTGCTCAAGAAAATTTAACGGTTTACTGGTTTTGGACTCTAAGGCTGATTCGATAAATTCTAGGGCTTCTTCAAAAGTCATATACACATCCCATCGGCTAAGGTTTTGCCAGTTTTGCACCCTAATTTTGAGTTATGCACCGTAGTAAGTCGGTGGAGAAATCTCTAAGAACTATCATGACAGGTTATTGACAATTGGGATGGTAGCGATCGCCCCCGATCCTGATTCCACCTTGTCGAAACCCGAAAAAGGCGATCGCGGCCGCCTAATTCTTTTTGAGGGCGATCGGCTTAAACCCTTTAATTGCAAAGCTTTTCAGTTGCTTGTCACCCCCTGAACGCCTACAACCTCGACTCTTTGACATATATAAAGCTCTTAAAAAATCCGAAAAACTGGTTCATTTTTCATAAATCTGAGTTCGCTACCTAGGGGGCAACCCTATAAATCAGTATCAAGCCTTGTCTTTATCCAAAAGACAAGGCTTGATTACTTTTTATATTTTCAAATAAAAAAGTATGCCGATTAGCGCAGACAATTCGATTAATTTTAAGTATTATTACCGATGCCTTTTAGCGCGTGATATGGTATAGCTCACTCAGAAATATGCCAATTAGGCAAATATCCGACTTTTCCGACTTTATGATCCGACTTTTCCGACTTGCTTTATGCCGATAGCCCAAACATACTATTGAATAGCATCTACCAAAAGACATAGAACAGTACCAGTCATGCTGTTGATCTGCTCTATAGATAGATAGTAAAACCAGGGCGACGGCTTTTCCGACTTTATGATCCGACTTTTCCGACTTTATGATCCGACTTTTCCGACTTGCTTTATCCGAATGATGGACACATACTATTGAATAGCATCCACCAAAAGACAGATAAAAGTAGCGATCGAGCAGTTTAGCTGCTCTATCTAAAGGTAGAGGCTAACACCAGTCAGGTTATCTATCTGCTCTACAGGCAGCAGCTAGCAGTGATCTTACTTAGTAAGCAGTTCTTGGAGAGAACTTTCTTAACCAGCCAATCGATGGGTTTGCTCAATGAGCTCACCTAAATCTAATTTTCCAAGCTGAGTTCCTCGCTGCAGAGCATACAAACTCCCCAAATTGCAGCTCAATTTCTGTGGAAATTCATAGCCTTTAGAAGGATAAATTGTTTCATTTATGAACCCGTTAATCGTGCCTGGAAAACTAGATTCTTTAAGTCAGATAGCTCAGTATGTCCTCGCGGCAGCAGCGGAGGCTGAGCTGGAAAAAAAAGCATCTTACGGGCTGCGCCTAGCAGTCGATGAAATTGCCACCAATATCATCATTCACGGTTATGAAGAATCGGGCAGTGAGGGGAATTTGGAGTTATGCACCGAACTCAGCGATCGAAATTTGACAATTGTTATTGAGGATACAGCAGTCACTTACGATCCCATCGAGCAAGCGCTACCTAGTGATTTGGATAAAAACTTGCACGAAAAAAGTATTGGAGGGCTAGGAGTTTATCTGGCTATTCAAGGCGTTGATAAATTTTCTTACGAGCGGGTAGAAAATCGCAATCGCAATATATTTACGGTCGAGCGGAAAGGTAATAGATAGGAGAGGGCATCCAGGGGATTAAATCTCCCTAATTTCAAACTAGAGAAGCCATACTGCTTTTTGATTGAGCGACGTATAAAAACAGGAGTACAACTGTGGGTTCTTACGTTAAACAGACTAATCCAGACAATTTAGAGAGTTCTCTTTTGCCGTCAGCTAATTTAGACTTAACCAGCCAAGTAGGCAACGCTGACATTCATCTCAAGAACCCAAAGTTACCCTTAAAATTGGGAATATCTTTGAAGTTTCCCTTCAGTTTGAAGTTAGGCTTAGCGCTTTCCGTCCTGTCTGTTGGGGTTGCTACCACAAGTATTTTTTGGCTCCAATCAAGCATCCAGCGAAATTTGCTAAAAAACCAGGCTAAGGAGTTAAAACAAATTGGCATCAAGGGATCATCATCTTTTTCTAGCAAAGATATAGCAGAAATTAAGAACCTAGCAGCTCAAATTAATTCACAGAGTCTAAAGCTATCCCAGCAGCAAATAAATTCTGGAACAGAAAATACTGAGTTTCCTGGGTTATCCAAAGAGGTGCATGACAAGATTACAGCTTCAAAAAGGTATCAAAATCTGGCTCGCAAGTTAGGAGAGATTACGAATCAAAGTCGGAGAGACGATTCATCTGACATCTACATCACGGCATCCTATCTAATCAGCACAGTCCCTGAGTTTCCTGACCGCAAATTTGTGAGACTGCTGGCTAGCGATAAAGGGTATCGCTATGAAGGTAGTTCGACAAAAATTAGTAATGATTTTGTTGGGTACTATTATTTCCCAAATTCTCCGTCTATCCGCGCAG
Organism: Microcoleus vaginatus PCC 9802; assembly: GCA_022701275.1. Taxonomy (NCBI): domain Bacteria; kingdom Bacillati; phylum Cyanobacteriota; class Cyanophyceae; order Oscillatoriales; family Microcoleaceae; genus Microcoleus; species Microcoleus vaginatus. The sequence continues at coordinate 3,569,328 of CP031740.1, read as the reverse complement.
CTTTCGACGGTCAGCCCAAAGTAGACACTGAGTTTTATTATGAGTATAATAATAAAAAAGATGCCTACATTTCAACCGCCGTTCCCCTGAAAGATGATACAGGTAAAGTTGTTGCTGTCCTCAACTTAGATGTCGATGTTAGTAGCCTAGCCATAGAAGTTGATAGCCTGAAATGGACTAGCTTGAAAATTATTGGCAGTAGCTTATTCATTTCCTTGCTAGCAGCATCTCTGCTCAGCAACTGGTTAGTGAAGCCGATTCGGAAGCTGTACCAGGCATCAGAAAAGATTCGCCACCATAATTTTGATGTAGCTGTAGAAGTCACAAGCAACGATGAGTTTCAACAACTGGCTGAGGCTTTCAATGCTATGGTTGCAGAGGTAAGTCGATACACTAACAACCTGGAATCTCTCGTAGAAGTACGAACCGATCAACTGAACAAGGCTAAAAACGAATTAGAAACAGATATTGAAAAAGGGCAAAAGCTTCAGAGAAACTTTTTACCCAATCCCATTTTAACCGTACCTAATTGGGAAATATGTGCGGCTTTTGAACCAGCTAAAAAAGTTGCGGGCGACTTTTATGATGTTTTTCCACTTCCTAATGGCAGTATAGGATTAGTGATTGCAGATGTTTGCGACAAAGGCGTTGGGGCAGCGATGTTTATGGGGCTATTTCGTAGCTTTATTCGGCTGTTCTCTGGAGGAACAAATTTTCAGTTCTGCGATCGAGAAGCAACGGATCGCACAGCCGGAATGGAATTAGAATTTGACTTATATCAAAGGCAAGCTCTCCAGGCAATTGAGATTACCAACAACTACATTAGTGAAGAACATGGTGAAACCGGTATGTTTGCCACAATGTTCTTCGGGGTACTCAATCCAGAAACAGGTTTATTAACCTATATTAACGGCGGGCATGAATCACCTTTAATTATCAATGCTTCTGGGATCAAGACTGCCCTCAAATCTACAGGCCCCGCCGTAGGAATGATGCCAAATATGAAGTTTAAAATTCAGCAGGTTCAGCTCGAACCGGGAGATATTCTATTTGGTTACACGGATGGTCTTACTGATGCCCGCAGCCCCAACAAGGAATTTTTCACAGAAAAGCGAGTGCTTTCACTCCTAAATCAGCCTTATTCCTCAGCATCCGAATTACTAGAACGTATGAAAACCGATGTGTTTACCCATATAGACTGTGCAGCGCAGTTTGATGACATTACCTTGCTAGCAGTGCGACGGAAAATCCCCGGCACATCCTAATTCAATTTTAGGAAACTGGGTTTTCAGTTCTACTGAAAGTATGAGTTCTTTATTCACCACTAAGGAGTTACTAATGACTCGAATCAACTACTATAAAGGCTTGACAGCCGACTATTCAAAACCTGGATTGGTTTCGGACGAACTTAAGCAAACAATGATTGAGTTAGCCGAGAAAATTGTGGCAATGAAGGAAGAAAAGTTGCCCGAAATGGGGTCGGATTATACTCTCGAACAAATCGAAAAAGAAAATCAGGAATGGTGGCCGACTCACTGCGAGGCATTAAGACAATGCCGGGGTGACATCTTAACAGGTGAATATCGCGAAGATTTGGTTTACTTATGCCAAGACGGCCCCTATCGCGGTTTAGACAAACAAAAAGAACGCGAGAAACACTGGTGGGCTTTAATTGCACAGCCAGGGGTGACAATGTGCTGGCCGATTGTGATGTTTTTTGGCGAACACACTTACTTTGAATGGAAGTGTGTGGACGACGAAACTAACGAAACCCTCGCCAAAGGCAATGTCACTTGGGTGCGGCGCGGCCACCGAGGAGCCTGCTACCTCAAAACCGAACAATTGACTTTCTACCGAGATGTTTTTGCCCCTGATTCACTTTTAAAGCTAATCAAGGCCTAAATACCTCCTATTGTCTGGTGGCGAGAGGTAGGAATTCCGTCAGGGGCATCTATCTCAGAAGGCAATCATCAACCTAAAACAGTTTACAATCGCAAGGATTTTGTAGGGTATGGCAACTGAAAGTAAAGGCAAAATTGGTGTTCTGATTGAAGAACATTTTGATCCTACTGAATATCGGGAATTCAATGAGTTTTTTCCGAAACACGGTTACGAAGTCGAGTACATTTCTCACTTGTGGGGAAATCAACAATTAACTTTTGGATCAAACCCAGAGAATGATAAAGTTGAATATCATGTGACTGTCACCACAGAAGTCAATGAGATCAATCCGTCTGCCTACAAAGGCATCATTGCAATTGGGGCTTATGCTACCGATCGCCTGAGATATCAGGCGAAAGTCAAGAAAGGTCAAAAAAACCAAGCGCCGGCGGTAGAATTTCTCAGAAAATCCATGCACTCAGAAAGCCTAAAGCTCGGCACAATCTGTCACAGTTTGTGGCTGTTCTGCGCCGACTCAGACTTACTGAAAGGGCGGAAAGTGACCTGCGCTCACAACATCATCTGTGATGTAGAAAATGCCGGCGCAGAAGTTGTCTACGACGAAGAAAATGAAGTCACCGTTGACTTAGTAGTAGATGGCAACTTGATTACCGGGAAGCATCCAGGAGTAGTCAACCAATTCATGGAAGTTTTTGTCAAAGAAATCGAGAACAAGTAAAAAACACAGACGAGTAGACCGAAAAATTCTAATCAATTAGCAGAGGAAAGAGAATGGAACGGATGAATTTTTCATTCTCCGACATGATCGGAGGATATGTTACCAACTTCAACCGCAGCGACAAAAGCTTCGGCATCAAGACATCAGACGGTCGCGAATATACTGCGTACCTGACACCAACTACTTACGGCCGCATTACCCAAAACTTAGAAGAACCTTACCTAAGCGCCACCGAACGGTTTGCAGAACTGCTGCACCCAGGCCAGCACGTCTTCGCTTACGGCGTCTTCTACCCTCAAGGCGAAGGACACAAATTTGAAGCCAAATCTTTAGTTTTTGCCGGCGAAGCACCCGAAAACTATCGCCACGAAGAACCGGACTGGTGGATTAAGCAAGTCCGATCGATCGCTGACTGCTACCTGAAATGGCAATTTGGCTACCCCAACCAGCCAATTGACTATAAGGAATATCGGACGATGCTGAATCTGTCCGGGAGCAAAAAGCAAGATGACTACTTGCAAGAAACTGACACCGTTTCCCGCTTGGTTTATGGGTTTGCTTCAGCTTTTTTAATGACAGGCGAAGACCGCTTTTTAGAAGCCGCTGAAAAAGGTACTGAATACCTGCGCGATCACATGAGATTTTACGACCCCGATGAAAACCTGATTTACTGGTATCACGGGGTACGGGTCAAAGGACAGCGGGAACAAAAACTGCTCACTTCTGAGTTTAGCGACGACTACGATTGCATCCCCGCTTACGAACAAATTTACGCTCTTGCCGGCCCGATTCAAACTTACCGAATTACTGGCGACCCGCGCATCCTTAAAGATGCCGAAATGACCGTCGATTTGTTTGACAAGTTCTTCATAGATAAAGAACAAGGCGGTTATTTCTCCCACATAGATGCCCTTACCCTCGATGCCCGCGCCGAGTCCCTAGGTCACAACCGCGCTCGCAAAAATTGGAACTCAGTCGGCGACCACGCACCTGCATATTTAATTAACCTGTATCTGGCAACAGGCGACCAGAAATACGCCGACTTTTTAGAGGACACTTTTGACACGATCGCCAAGTATTTCCCTGAGTACGAAACCAGCCCGTTTGTTCAGGAAAAGTTCAATGAAGATTGGACTCATGACAAAATCTGGGGCTGGCAGCAAGACCGGGCTGTTGTCGGTCACAACCTGAAGATTGCGTGGAATTTGATGCGGATGCAATCGCTTAAAGCCAAAGATAATTACAAAGAATTGGCTGAAAAGATTGCGTATCTCATGCCCGATGTGGGAAGCGATCGCCAACGCGGCGGCTGGTACGATGTAGTTGAACGGATGCGCCAACCCGGTGAAGAACAGCACAGCTTTGTCTGGCACGATCGCAAAGCTTGGTGGCAGCAAGAACAAGCAATTTTAGCTTACTTAATCCTCAACGGCCTCACTCAAAACCCAGAATACTTGCGCCATGCTCGCGAAGCCGCGGCCTTCTACAGTGCTTTCTTCCTGGATCATGACGACGGTGCTGTTTACTTCAATACTTTAGCCAACGGACTGCCGTACTTGCTGGGAAATGAGCGATTCAAAGGCTCTCACTCCATGTCTGGCTATCACTCCACCGAACTGTGCTATCTCTCTGCGGTTTACACCAACCTGCTGATTACTAAGCAGCCGATGGATTTCTACTTCAAGCCAATGCCGGGAGGATTCAAAGACAATATCCTGCGAGTTTCACCTGATATTTTGCCCCCCGGTAGTATCAAAATCGGTGCTTGTGAAATCGACGGACAACCCTACACCAACTTCGACGCAGATAACTTAACCGTTCAGTTGCCGGATACCAAAGAGCGGGTGAAAGTCAAAGTGCAGATTGTCCCGGTATAGTCAGCAGTTTGTTACCTAAAGTGAGAATGAATGCAGCCTGAATTGCTAGTTTTATACTTAACAAGTATAGGCTGCTTCCTCTTTCTCTCAGGATAATCGTTTTCTTAATCCCTGGGAAGAAGCTCCCAATTCTAATTTATTTACAAAGAGGTTGAGCGTGGACATTGCCATTAGTAAAACAGCAGAAATAACAGTGGTAAAGTTGGAGGGAGATGTCGATGCTAGTACCGCACTAGGAGTTCAAGAAAAGGTGCTGACGCTGGCAGAACCGGGGAGTAAAATTCTCTTAGATATGACTCTAGTCCCCTATATGTCTAGTGCTGGCTTACGGATGCTGCTGTCACTTTATCGGCAGGTATCGGCTAAAGAAGGCAAACTTGTATTGGTGGGGGTTGCTGAGGAAATTAAAGATACAATGGACGTAACGGGATTTCTCAGCTTTTTTACAACTTGCGACACGTTAGATTCAGGAATAGTGGCGCTGAAGTCAGCCTAAAACTTCATCAAATTAAGTCAATCTTTGGTTTTTGTAAAGTTCGATCGCTGTTCAGGATTTTCAATTAGTAGGACAGGTAATGGAACGAATAGACATTCACCCCACTCACAAACACGGCGATTTTAAACTGCGTGTAGGTCGCCCGATGCCTTTCGGAGCAAGTCTAGTGCCCGGAGGAGTTAATTTCTCGGTATTTTCCAGCTATGCCACATCCTGCACGCTAGTGCTATTTAAAAGACACGCTAAAGAACCGATCGCGGAAATTCCATTTCCCGATGAGTTCCGAATTGGCAATGTCTTTACCATGACTGTATTCGAGATCGATTACGAAAATATCGAATACGGCTACCGAATGGACGGGCCTTTCAATCCCCAAGAAGGTCATTACTTTGACAAAAACAAAATTCTCCTAGATCCCTATGCCAAAATTATTGGCGGTCGAGATGTTTGGGGCGTAACGCCGGATTGGAATGATATTTATCAACATCGATCGCGCATTAGTTTTGACGACTTTGATTGGGAAAATGACCGACCTCTGGAAATTCCGCCGGAGGATCAAGTTATCTATGAAATGCACGTCCGCAGTTTTACCCGCCATCCTTCCTCCGGCGTGAAACATCCGGGAACTTTTGCAGCTATCCGCGAAAAAATTTCCTACTTTAAAGAGTTGGGAGTCAATGCGATCGAACTCATGCCAATTTATGAGTTTGACGAATTTGAACATTCTCGCCCCAGCCCGATCACGGGGGAATTGCTGGTAAATTATTGGGGATACAGTACCGTTGGTTTCTTTGCGCCCAAGGCTGGCTATGCGGCAACTGGCAAACTAGGAATGCAGGTGGATGAGGTCAAAGCACTCGTCAAAGAACTGCACAAAAATGGTCTTGAAGTCATTTTAGATGTCGTCTTTAACCACACAGCAGAAGGAGACCAACGCGGCCCGACAATCTCATTCCGGGGGCTGGACAATAAAACATACTATATGTTAACCCCGGAAGGTTATTACTTTAACTTCAGCGGTTGCGGCAATACGCTCAATTGTAATAACCCGATCGTCCGCAATATTGTGTTGGATTGCTTGCGCTACTGGGCGAGTGAATATCACATTGACGGCTTCAGATTTGACTTAGCAGCTATTTTAGGTCGCGATGCTTGGGGCTATCCGCTATCTAATCCGCCATTGCTGGAAACACTGGCATTTGACCCAATTTTAGCGAAGTGCAAACTCATTGCTGAAGCTTGGGATGCGGGTGGTTTGTATCAGGTTGGTTCCTTCCCTGCTTACGGACGTTGGGCGGAGTGGAATGGCAAATACCGCGACAATATTCGCAAGTTTTTGAAAGGAGATGGCACGGTCGGAGATGCGGCACAATGCTTGCAAGGTTCACCCAATCTCTACGCTCATCAAGGCCGCGGCCCCGCTACTTCAATTAATTTCATTACGGCCCACGACGGTTTTACCTTAGCTGATATGGTGTCTTATAACGACAAACATAATGAAGCTAACGGGGAAAATAATAACGACGGCTGCAATGATAATGACAGTTGGAATTGCGGCGCAGAAGGATGGACGGACGATTCGGGGATTAATGCTTTGCGATCGCGCCAAATGCGAAATGCGATCGCGATGCTGATGGTCAGCCAAGGCGTGCCGATGATCCTCATGGGTGATGAAGTCGGCCGCAGTCAAAATGGCAACAACAATACCTACTGCCACGACAATGAACTCAATTGGCTGGATTGGGATTTATTAAAAACCAACGCCAGTCTATTTCGCTTCGTCAAAAACAGCATTGCCTTCCGCAACGCTCACCCCGTACTGAGAAATAAATATCACTTCCAGAACCGGGACTATGTGGGCAGCGGCTATGCAGATATCACTTGGCACGGCACCCAAGCTTGGAATGCAGATTGGTCGCCTAGTTGTCGCACTATAGCCTTCATGCTTTGCGGCCAACACGCTAAAGCCGGAAGTGTTGAAGATAACTACATTTACGTAGCAATCAATATGCACTGGGAGGCGCAATGGTTTGAAATTCCCGGCTTACCGGAACAGTTGCGGTGGCACATTTCTACTAACACTGGCTGCGCCTCTCCAGAGGATATTTGGGAACCGGGAACGGAACCCAAATTAGAAAACCAGCACGGTATTCTGCTGGGCGATCGCTCGATCGTCATCTTAGTCGGCAAGTAATCTCATCATCAACTTAATCCCACTCACAAACATCTTCAAAAGGACAAAAAATTATGGCTTTCACTGCAACTCTAGAATCATCAGGCCATGCTGCAAAAATTACACTGACTGGCGAATTAGACGCAAGTTCTGCACAGATATTCAAGGAAGAGATTGAGAAAGCGGCTGTCACCAAGCCAAAACATTTAGTGCTGATGCTCCAAGAGTTAGACTATATGGCGAGTGCGGGTCTGCGAGTCCTGATCTTCGCCAAACAAAAAATGGGAGTTGATGTCGATATTTACGTCGTGGGCGCTCAGGAAATGATACTTGAAACCTTGGAAAAAACCGGATTTATTCAAGGTGTAATTGCCGTTGATGATTACGATTCTATCGAAGTCGAAAACGTTTAATCGTCTTAGTAGAAAAGATTTTAGATTTTAGCAAGCAGCTTTGCTAAAATCTAAAGCCTCTGTCAGAGGCATCTCAGGTGGGTTGTACCAGCTCACTACTCAAGTTATTAGCTCCGCCACCCTGAAATACAGATGCAAGAAATGCTAAAAGCATATTTTTTTAAAAGCTTCCGAGGCATCAGTAAGGTTCTTTTGCTCTTTTTTGCCGCTTTTGTTTGCACAACAATATTCAGCACTTCTGGCTTGAGCCAGGTTCCATCAAACAGGCAACAGGATAGTAATGTCACTCTGCCATTAGTTGTAGCCAATCGATTTGAAATCAAACCCGAACAGCGCGAGCAATTTCTTAAATTAGCAACTGCTGCTCTCGCTCCTACGCGAGCTGAACCCGGCTGTATCAGCTACGGATTTTATGAGCAACCAACAGCAAAAAATTCTTTCATCTACTACGAAGAGTGGAAAGACCGCACAGCTTTAAGGGAGCATTTAAAGCAGCCTTACGTTCAGCCCCTGCTGGCCAAATTTTCAGAAATTCTTAAGGGTTCTCTGCTTGTTAGAGTTTATACCACTAACAGTGTTGCTCATGAGTTGCCTAAATAAATAGGAGGGAACTTTTGCAGAATATTCAACCCTAGTCTTAGGGCATTGGATAGATTACTTAGAGATGACTGCGTAGTAAAGTTTAGTTAGCAAGGTAAAGCCTCATGGAAAATTACAAAAATGCCGTTTTGGATGATTTAGCGCTGCAAGAAGGACTGAAGAACATTAACCCTAAATTTGGTGATTTTGTGACCAGAGTGGCTGGAGAAGCCTGGGGATTGCCACACATCGATCAAAAAACAAAGGCTCTGATTACTATTGCTGTAGATGTAGTGAATCAGGATCAAGTTGGCCCTGGGAACCCCTTTGGAGCTCACGTCTCTATGGCTCTCAAGCAGGGAGCTACTTATGAGGAGATTGAAGAATTACTGCTGTTTATGTGTGTCTATGCTGGCTTCAATAAAGTAGCTGGTTGTTTTGGGGTGTTGAATGAGATAGTCGCTCAAATGCGATCGGATTAGTAGCGAACAGTTGACAGTTAACAGTTGACAGTGCTGTTTTTATGACAGGGATTTCCACCCAATAAAGTAGGGTGCGTCGCTGCGATAATTTTGGCGAATTGCAGTTACCACAAAAGCGACGCATCATACCGCGATATTGGAACAGACGCAAAATTTTTTGGAAATTAAGCAATCATGTTAGAAATCGAACAAGATGACACTCGGACAGCTAGCCACGCTGGTCACGACCACACTGAGGACAATACTCAGAATACCAGCACCACTACTGACAAATTACCCCCAGGATTTAGCTGGCCTAGTTTCTCGAAAGACGACAGGTATAACCCCAACGCACCCTACAATCAAGCTCCTCAATTCCAATGGCCTAAAAATATTGGATTGCCAATTCCCAAAAACTTCTCTGCTACGAATGTTTTAACAGAACCTAGTGGCGATCCTAACGGGGCAAAATTATCATTTTATACAGGATTGCAACAGGAAACTAGCCCTGGTTCAAATCAGTGGGATTCTTTTCCTGCTGGTGAAGCGCAGCAATTTTTAACTACCAGCATCAGCAACGCTGCTGTACAAGCATTAAATCCCGAAACTAAACAGGGTCTGCCCGTTGATTTAACTGCTATTTCAACTTCAACTCAGGCTCGACCTTACACTATGGGTCTGACTGTCACCCCCTACAATGCTGGTCCGATTCCTCACACTCACTGGGCTGAAGAAGAATGGTTCATTTTATTGCAAGGGGAAATGGATGCTTGGTTACCCGTTGCTAATAAAACTCCTTATAAAATCGGCGAAATTCCTGGGCAAAATGGTATTCCTAAAATTGAAGACTACTACTATGTACACCTGACTCCTGGGCAAATTGGCTTTTTGCCTGCCGGATACACCCACAACTACAGAAATGCAAGCCCTACTAAAGAACCTCTGACTTTTCTAACGATTTGGTCGAGAACGGATCAAAATGCGACACCGGGAGGTATTGAAGAATTTTTTGCCAAACAAGGTATTGGCATCTTTGCTGATAGTGCCAATGAAGCTGCTGGGATTGGTTCACTGTATAATAAAAATCCTGGTACACCAGAGTTTATTGAGAACCAGCAAAGATTCACCAATTATTTCACCCAATTCCCGGACTACCATGTTGCGCTCAGCAGGAACCCTGGAGATTACTTAGCTCAGGGAGGCAGTTGGAACCCAGCCATTCCTGAAGATACTCAGCCCATCCCTGCTCCGCCCCCAAATCCACCTTTTTCGCCACCTGCCCCCAATGCTCCCAGTAAGTCAGTTAACTTTAATATTCCTCTCGATCCAGCACCCATCAAGCGATGGAGTATTAATACTGGAGCCGCTAATTCTCAGCAATTGCTAAGTTTAGTCAGTAATTACGATAAAAATACTGAACAACAGCAGGGTAATTACTCGACCGATTTTTACCGAGATCCGAACAATCCTCAAAATTTGCTCTTGATTGAAAAATGGAACAAGTATTCAGACTTGGATCAGTATCAAAAATCAGATAGTTACAAGCAATTTGAAGAGGGACTAAAGTCAATAGGAGCTGAAGTTAATACTCCTACAATCGATATAGTCGAAACGGACAGTCAAATCAACAGTGAGAAAATTTTAATTGGCAAATTTAAAGCCCAGGCAGGGACTCGCGATCAAATAATATCTCTGGTAGACGACCTGACAAAACAAACTAAACAAGCCGAAACATCCAACAATCTAGCTTTTGAGCTCTATGAAGATCCTTTGCAACCCAACCAATACTTTTTCTATGAGAAGTATGTTGATGGAAAAGCATTAACTGAGCACTTAGAGGCACAGTACACTAAAGATTTTTTTGCGAAGTTTTCGCCGCTTTTGGAAGGGAATGGACTCTCAGATACAACCGTTTCTCAGGTGAGGATTGATTCGGTGCGTACCTCGTCGCCAAGCGATCCGCTAACGCTTGTATACCAGGGTCAGAAAAACGGTGTAGATACTCTCACTGGTCTGTTTAAAGATACACCTGAGCTATCTGTCTCTTTAAATGCCAGTAATGGGATTGTAGCTGTCAATAACAAATCCAATACGCCCGGTGTAGGGATTAATCTTTTGTTCGCGGCTGGAAAACCGAGCAATCAACCTGTTGAATATGGGGTCTTTGCTATCGATGATAGTAATAATCGGGTGAATGGTCTTCTGCCAACCGATAGCGGATACTTAGAAGCAGTGCGGCAACGAGCGATCGTTTTATTCAATACTACTGCTAATAATTCTGCCAGTGCTGGTAATACATCCCGAAACATTCCTGTTGAAACCACGGACAAATTAGCTATCTATCAAATTGGTGGCGGGTCAATTTTTGATGCTAATCCTGCGATCGAGTTCTCATTCCAAAACCCTCAGTTTTCTGCACAGCCCAGTGGCGATGCTCTGTCTTTTCAGTTTTCTGACGGTTCGGGAGGGACGATGGCCTTAAACGGGCCTGTAGAGAGCTTTGACGATCAGATTGGCAATCGCCAGACTAAGGGGCGCAATGTTCTGGATACTTCCACAATTGTCGATCGTAAAATAAAAGCAGACATCGACATAACTAAAAGCCCCCAGCCTACAGGTTTTACACATCGGATTGGACTTTACGAAGTCCTCAACAAGAAAGGTGATGTTAAAGATCCGTTAACGGGTGAAATTGTGACGGCAGAAAACCCTAATTACGCGAATGTTGTTCTGTCTACGTCAAAGAAAATTGAGCTTGAGACGAGTGCTTTAAATCAAGGTCAACTGAGTAATTCTGGAACCTATCTGTTGGATAGCGGCAAGTTGTACGCGCCGTATATGACAACTTTCGATTCGCAACAGCACTCGTCAGCGACTTACTTTGCTTATAAGGAAGCTAATCTCGATCGCTCAAGCCATATTATTTCCCTAGGAACTAATCGTTTTGGCCTGGAAGATTCCCCCAGTGCTGTTGCTAAAGGTGACTTTAACGACATCACAATCAGTATGAAATTTAATTTTGCCGAGCCACCTTTTGCGGTATAATAAGCTGTTACGCATTTAAACCACTAACGAGGCTTGTAGGGTGCGTCAAACGCGAACACTTACTGGACAAGGAAAACACCTCTGTACGCTCCGCACCCTACGATCGTCTTTTAAATGCCGAACAGCTTAGACATGATAAATTTCTGCTAAAGATGGGTTTTACTTAATTTTTATATAGCCCACCCTCGCGCTTCTGCTTTCAGATAAAAGTGTGAGGTTGGTCATCCCAATAATCGCTCTATGAGGTTTAAATTCTGCCTTCTATATTCAGCATAAGTGCCTTTTGCCCTCCGATAACTCCCCACCTACAGATTGTTTCCCAATTACGCTTCAACTATCAGAGTAATGTTGTCAAGTCTCACGACGCGAACAACTTCACCGGGTTGCAAAGTTATTTCTCGATCGCATTTGGCAGGCCACCAACTGCTTTGAAATCGCACACTGCCGGACTGATTTGGTTTAATTTCTTCTTCAACGATCGCTCTTTCCAAATGGCTGACAGTCATGATTACTTTCTCCTGATTGTAGGTTGGCCTGAACGTTGGGATGCTATAAACCTATAGCTCGACTCCCTAACCCATTGATTTATAACGCGGCTTCCACTATCAAAGTAATATTGTCAATTCCGACTACGCCCACCACGTCACCAGGCTCAAAAGTCATCTCTATATCCCACTTCGCAGGCCACCAACTGTTGTGGAAACGAACGCGACCGGACTCATTAGGTCGAATTTCTTCATCCACGATCGCTTTTTCGGAATTGTCAAAGTTTATCATTGCTTACTCCCGATTGTAGATTTGCCTTAACTTTCAGAATTGATCTCAAACGACGCTGCAACGATCAAAGTAATATTTTCAATTCCCACGACGCGAACCACTTCACCGGGTTCAAAAGTCATGTCTCGATCGCACTTCGCCGGCCACCAACTGTTTTGGAAACGAACGCGGCCGCATTCTTGAGGGCGAATTTGTTCATCTACGATCGCTGTTTCAACATCGTTAATAGACATAGCGGCTTGCTCCTGAATATAAACTCGACTCGATGGGTGTGTAAGTTAGAAGCTTGTCTGTCAACTTCCCCTCCACACTCAACAGTATCCCCGGCCAACCTCGGCCGTGTCAGTCGGTAAAAGTCTATACAAGTCCACTGTTTGAGGGTGTAAGCGAGTCGGAAAAAGTCTGTTAAAGTTGTGTCAGATGGGTAACGCTAAACCTGGTGACTAAATGGAAGCCAATCGTGCACTGGATTTTACCAACTCGTTACTTGTGGCTCGAAACCTGAAAACTCTCGACAACCTTGACAGCGCGATCTTTCGCGAAGCTTGGCAAGGCGTGCAAGGCAGGACGTACCAACAGGTTGCAGATAGTGAAGGGTATGGAGTAGGGACTGTTAAGGATGCTGCCTCTAATTTGTGGAAGCGACTTTCAGCGCTGTTTGGAGATGGAGAAAAAGTCAAAAGAGACAACCTTCAGGCGGTTGTAGAGCGCTTTTGGCGCAGCTACTCGAAACTTGAACCGCAGTCGGGACAAACTGTTCCGGCCCAAGTATCTCTCGGACTTGATGCGGAGTTGGAAATCGAAAACCCGAACTTTTTGGGCCGCTTCGGGGCGATCGAAGATCTCAATACTCTTGTCGCCCAAGGTGCAAAAGTGATTGTCATCCAAAGTGCCGGCGGTATCGGCAAAACAACTTTGGCCCGACAGTATCTCAAATCTCAAGGGTTCGATCGAACCATTGAACTGTTGATGGCAAAAGAGACAGAGAACATCACAGCCTTGGAAAGCGCGATCGAAGAATGGCTCAAGCAAGACTTTCAGGAAGAACCAGGGCCAGACTTTGGCGTCACCCTGGGGCGGCTGAAGCGGCAGCTTCAGACTCACAAAGTCGGCGTATTGATTGACAATTTGGAAGCCGCACTCGACGGACAAGGTAAGTTTATTGAACCGCACCGGCTTTACGTGGAACTGTTGCGAGTTTTGGCTGACGCGGCGGTGCAGTCGGTAACGCTGATTACCAGTCGCGATCGGCTTTGCGATTCAGACGTAACCGTTGAACACTACTTGCTTCCGGGATTAGAGGTGGAAGTTTGGCAGCAATTTTTTAGCTGCCGCAACATCAATATAGATGATGTCGCCCTCAAGGAAATGCACAAAGTTTACGGCGGCAATGCCAAAGCAATGGGCATTATTTGCGGCACGATCCGAGAAGATTTTGACGGAGATATGGCGGCTTACTGGCTGGAAAACAGCGAACATCCGCTCGTTGAAACAGACTTAAAAAATTTAGTTACCAGTCAATTCAACCGCCTCCTCGAACTCGATGCCGAAGCCTATCAACTCCTCTGTCGCTTGGGCTGTTATCGGTATCAAGACGTGCCGACAGTCCCTACTGACGGACTTTTGTGTTTGCTCTGGGACGTGCCGGAAGCCGGACGGCGACAAATCATTAAATCGCTGTTGCACCGATCGCTAGTGGAGTCTCAGAAGGGGGAATACTGGCTGCATCCAGCAATTCGCGAAGAAGCGGTCGATCGGCTCTCGCCCGGAGACTGGGAGACTGCAAACCGCAAAGCAGCCGAGTTCTGGAGCGAGAGTGTTGAAAATATAGAGACTGTAGAAGATGCGCTGAAAGCTTTTGAAGCTTACTATCATTATGTGGCAATTAGCTGTTTCGAGCAGGCCGCGAGCGTCATCCTCAAAAAAATCAATATCCAGTTTGCCAAAGATTACAAGCTGGGTAGAGCACTCTACAAATTAGGTTTCTTGCAGCCAATAATTTCAGCCACTACTCGTATCGTCAACAATGTGACTTCTGATTATTATTTGAGCGGTTTATACAGTCTTTTAGGCATTTGTTACCGAATATTAGGTGAAATAAATCAAGCTATAGAATGCCATCAAATATCAGAAATAAAAGCCACTAAATCTTTGCAAATTATAGCGAAAAGCAGCGAACCTGAAAACGGCAAACAAGCAAATCTGGAATTTTGGAAGGTTAACGCTGCAATTAATATAGGTTTTTGTCAAATAGAAATGGGCGAATTAGAATCAGCTATGGAGATATTTGTCAAGCTGAAAAATTCGCGGGACGAAATCGGGATTAATAGCTATTCGATCAATGTCGGGTTAGCTTTCCTCAACTCCTGTGTCGGAGCAAAAAAAGAGGCGGAAGAGCTCGCCGAAAAACTTTATGCCGATCGGGAAAACAGTCATTTGGTGGGTACGGGATACAAGTTAGTTTTTCTCGCCGCCACCTATCAAAACCTGGGAGAGACAGAAAAAGCTTTGAGCTTGTACCGCCAAGCGATCGCCCAAGCCGACCAAAACCAGTACAGCACCATCAAAGCCAAAGCTCTCAGCGGTATAGCAGCGCTGTACCGAGAACAGGGAAAAGTTGACCAAGCCCTACAGCACCATGCAGAAGCAATAGCAATACTCGATCAAGCCAGCGCTAAATTAGACCGAGCCGAAGCTTGCTATCAACTAGCACTAACAGAACAAAAACTTGGTAACATCGAGAAAAGTCAAGAAAATTTTGAGCGCGCCATTCAACTGTTCAGCGAAATGGACGCTAGCAAACAAGTAGAAAAAGTACAGTTAGCCGCAACAAAAAAAACAGAAAAAATACCTAATTAATCGAGCAAAAAATCAGAAAATAGATACAATAAACGAAAGAACAACCATAAACTTTGTAGATATGAAACTAAAACGATTGGGACACGTAGCCGTCTGCGTGCAAGACATAGAGAAGTCTGCTGAATTCTACCGCAACTTGGGTATGGAGTTAGTCTGGAAAGATGCAGACTGGGCTTATTTGAAAGCAGGAGAGGACGGATTGGCGCTGTTGAGTCCGAGTTACGACCAAGCAGGGCCGCATTTTGGGTTTGTATTTGACGATCGCGCCGAAATGGAATCCGCCTACGAACAACTCAAAGCCGATGGTGTTTCCGTCACCCACGTTCACGAACACCGCGACGGTACAGCATCTTTTTACGGCCGAGATCCAGATGGTAACGGTTTTGAGTATCTTTACGAACCGGCCTGACGATTCTCCGACTTGCCGATTTCGATCAGGCTGTTGTGTGATCGGGAACCGCCCGCTGTCACCTCAAACCTTGATGCGTCGTTCCAAATCGTGGTAAGGCGCGTGGCCCGACCCACCCTACATGGAGATTTTGGCGCGCGGGCATCCAAGCCCGTTGCTGACGGCCCGGAACCTCGCTACAACTCCCCGAATAATGTGAGGTACTCACACTCAAGCTTCTACAGTACGGTGCAGGTTCTGCATCCGAAATATATCCACAACTTCCGAAAATCAGCTCGATAATCTAAAATCTAAAATCTAAAATCTAAAATCCTCATGTTGCAGAGAATACAACTCAGAAACCGCTGGAAATTCATCTTCAAACCCTGGGAAGAAGCAGACCCTTGGCTGTTTGCCGCTTGCATCAGCCTCACCATCTTCGGCGGAATCATGATCCACAGCGTCGAAATTAACCAGGGACTCATCAACTGGTGGCGGCACTGGGTAACTGGGGGAGTCGGTTTGTTCCTCGCCATCATCATTTCCCGCTGTCGCTACCAAATACTGATTGAGTGGAAATGGCCGATTTACATATTAATCAATTTGTCGCTGATCGCAGTGCGTTTTATCGGTACTACAGGGCTCGGTGCCCAGCGGTGGATCAACATCGGCGGCTTCTACCTGCAACCCTCAGAATTTGCCAAAGTAGGCATGATTGTCACTTTAGCAGCTCTCCTGCACGAGAAGAGTGTCCCCACAGTCCGGGATATGTTGAGGATGCTGGCGATTATGGCTGTACCCTGGGGATTGATCTTTGCCGAACCAAATTTAGGTACTTCCCTAGTGTTCGGCGCGATCACAATGGGGATGTTTTACTGGGGAAATGTCAATCCCGGCTGGCTAATATTGCTATTCTCTCCTCTCATCTCAGTTCTCTTCAATAACTTGTCTACACCGATTTGGATAGCCTGGGTAGTTGTTGCGGGTATTATTGCTTGGCGAACCCTGCCTTGGCCCTGGTTGGGGACTTTCGGTACTGTGTTGGTGAACGTTGTTTCTGGACACCTCGGACATATTTTTTGGAATGTGCTCAAGGATTATCAAAAAATGCGCCTGACAGGGTTTTTAAACCCCGAGAAAGACCCTTTAGGTAGCGGATATCACTTGATTCAATCTCGGATTGCTATTGGCGCTGGGGAATTGAAGGGCCGCGGTTTGTTTCAGGGAACGCAAACTCAGCTTAACTTTATTCCCGAACAGCATACGGACTTTATCTTTTCAGCTATTGGCGAAGAATTGGGTTTTATTGGCTGTATTGGCGTGTTGTTGGTGTTCTGGATAATTTGTTTCCGGTTGGTGACGATCGCTCAAACTGCTAACGATAATTTTGGTTCTTTGCTGGCGATCGGCGTACTGTCAATGTTGATTTTTCAGGTGTTCGTAAATATTGGGATGAACATTGGCTTGGCTCCAGTTACGGGCATTCCCCTGCCTTTCCTAAGTTACGGGAATGCGTCGCTGCTGAGTAATTTTCTCGGCCTGGGACTGGTGGAGGCGGTGGCAAGCCAGCGACAGCGCAAGAAGCGTTGGAATTAGGTCATTGGTAATTGCTTCTGGGAATGCGATCGCGCTTTTGATTTCTTTCGAGAGATTCTGCGGGCGATCGCATTTTTTTTTGAGCGGCCTAGGCGCATCTAAATTTTACGCTTCCTGAGCCGAGCCTTGATGACTGTCAAGTTTGATAAAATTCTTGTGGGGTGCGCGCGACAACCCGCCCAAAAATAAAATTTAGAAGCCAAACAGCTTAAGTATATCAACTTAATTAAACCACTCCTGACGCAAACAATAAATGGTTTTATGGGCTATGAGTAAGGCACTCTGTGTGCAGTATACGCCCTACTGAAGACGTTATTAATGCCTGAAACCCTTGCTATTATTACATCTTCCTTTCTTCTTCCTTCTTCCTTTCTTCTTCCTTCTTCCTTTCTTCTTCCTTCTTCCTTCCTTCTTCTTCCTTCTTCCTTCTTCCTTCTTCCTTCTTCCTTCTTCCTTCGCCTCTGATTATTCGTTCATATTCTTGTAAGTAGCAACAGCCGAAGGCGAACTCCGGTTTAAATAACGGAATATCCAATACTTAAATACCGTATCCAATATCACTGGAAACGTTGCAATGAACAAAAATATGAACTGCCTATTTTCTGGCAGTCCCAAATGCCTCGATACACCTTCGAGAACTACTTCCCAACCATGAGGCGAGTGGAATCCAACAAACACATCCGTAAACAAAATAATTACGAAAGCTTTAGCACTGTCGCTGAGCCCGTAAATCACATCATCCATGAAAGACTTTAAAATCTCAATCTCTTTCTTGTTAGTGACGATAATCGCGGCAAAGGCCATGCAGGAAATCAAATCAGAAAAAATATTTTTAATAGCTCCACCACTTTCAGCGCGGTATTCCTCCGCTAGCTCAACTGCTTTCTCGGCAATCTTCTTTTCCGTTTCCTCTAAAGAAAGCGACGGAGCAGTGCCTATTAACCTTTCAAATTTGAGGTGTTGCTCAAATCTCTCCAGTTCTTGAAATGCTTCTTCTTCCAGGTTAACATTTATGAAAAGTGGAGCATTTTCTTGGCCTCTAAAATGGTCAACTATCGGTCCGACTAGAAAGTTTTTGGAGATTTGATTCGTCAACAGCGGAACTAAAATCAAAAGCAAAATAAATCTGAGAGAAATAATAGTTTTTACTTTGGAATTGCGAAAATTCTTGACTACTTCTTTTTCAGCTCCCGGGTCTAAATCTTTAGTGATTCGATTCAAAGTTCCCAAAAGTGAGCGCGGTAATAAATTTACTTCTTCATAGTTAGTATCAACCTCACCATCGTGAATTTTAACAGAATTAGCTGAACCTTTATTTTGGTCAGGTGGATAGCTGCTATTTGTTGTAGATTTTGCCTGCACATTTACTGAACTGACAACCGGAACAATTGCGGTTGATCTACTATTATTAATATACTTGTCGATGACTCCATCAATAAACTCTAGCTTCTCAAATATAAGGGAGGCTCTATCTTTATTGTTGAGATGTAATCCGTGCGGGTGATGATCCGTGCTGTGCCCCGTTTTCGGTTTTGCCCCCACTCGCTCCGGCAGTTCCAAAAAAGAACGGCTAGCATTAAACTCAACCATTCTGGTTTGGATGACCTTGAGGTATTTTTGCAGTTCGGATTTAAAGTAAGACAGGGTGCTGTGTCCGTAATCTCCCGATCGCTCAGAAATTCTTTGACCGCCAAAATGCTCGTCTTCGATCGCCTTAATTGCTAACGCAGCATCGTAGGCCTGTTCTAGCGCCCTCTCAGGGGTTTCTCGATACCATTGGTGAACGCTGTAGAGATATTTTACAATCCTGTTCCACGGAGAAGTATTCATAGCTAAAGCTGGTTAGTTGGCTGTAGACATTAGTGATTAAAGTATTCACGGTATGGTAACAAATTTACATAAATTGAGAACTGCCACCGAGGATTCAGTTTGGATTGTCGGATCTGCCCGAAGTGGCAAAACCACTCGTTTAGTCGAGCAGTTCTGCATTTGGAGCAAAACTGTCAAGCCCTTGCCCACAAAAGTTTCAGGGCGATCAAGTTCCGGGCGGCGGCGGGCTGGACAAACTGCCCCAGCAATTTTAGTCTTAGCAGCTAACGGAGACAACCGGCTAGAATTGGCCGATCGCATCGCCGTCGCTACCGAAGGAAAATATACCTTTCACTCCACAACGCCCTTCGGTTTTTTTGAGCAGGAGGTATTGCTATTTTGGCCCCTGCTAGTTCAGTCGCTGGATTTGAGGGCTCAATTTCCCCTGCGACTGCAACCTGAAACAGAACTGGAACTTGCCACGAGACTCTGGCGTCGCGAACTAGACGAAGGCATTTTGCAACAAACAGGGGTAAGTCCAAACCGAATGGTGCGTCGAACACTAGACTTATTACAACTTGCTGCTGTCAGCGGTACGCCCAGAGAAGAGATTCCCAGCATTCTGGAACAGGGATTTGCTATCTCAGGCGGCTCGACCAACCTGTGGACTAGCATGGGAGAGTTGCTGGAAAGGTGGCGGGAATGGTGCTTGACGCGGGGGCTCCTGACTTACGGGATTGTTTGCGAACTCTACTGGCGCTATTTGTTGCCGGATAGTAGTTACCAGCAGCATTTGGCCTCTAGATACCAAGCTGTGATCGCAGACGATGTTGACGATTATCCGGCGATAAGTCGCCATTTGTTCGATCGAATGCTCGACCAAGGTGCAGCGGGGGCGTTCTCCTACAATCGGGATGGAGGAGTACGTTTGGGCTTGGGGGCTGACACGGAATACCTAGCCCGACTCGAAGACCGCTGTCAAAGCGTGGAAAATTTGGACGCAAAAGCCGGTTTAGCCCCAGAGATTGGAGATTTAGCGGTAAGTTTAGCAGTTAATTCTGAGGGTTTTTATCCTTTAGGCTTGAGTTTGCCCGGATCAGTTCGATCGCTCCAAACCACTTCCCGGGCTCAACTGCTGCGAGAAACCGCCGAAATCATCGTGGATGCGGTGCAGTCACAAGCCGTGGAACCGCAGGAAATCGCCGTAATTGCCCCCGGGATGGATGCGATCGCCCGTTACAGTTTAACGGAAATTCTTGCGCGAGATGGTATCGCCACCGTATCTCTCAACGATCAGCGTCCCCTCTCGACTACCCCAGAGATTCGAGCTTTACTCACTTTGTTAGCCTTAGTTTATCCGGGACTCGGCCGTTTAGTCGATCGAGACGGCGCCGCCGAAATGCTGGTAGTGTTGGGCAGCCAGAAACACCGTTCATTGGAAACAGAAGATTCCAACTCGACGTTCAATCTAAAATCTCAAATTCAAAATCAACAATCGATCGACCAAGTGAGAGCAGGTTTAATCGCCGATCACTGTTTTTGTCCCGATATCGATCGACCTCAATTGCTGCCAATTACAGCCTTTCCCCGGTGGGACAGACTGGGACACCGAGCAGCCGGGGCCTACGATCAGATTGTGGAGTGGATCGAACAACAGCGGTCGCAACAGCAAGAGCGGCTGTTGCCGAGTCCAATTGCCCTGCTCGATCGAGCAATCCAGAAATTTCTCATGAACGACAGATACCTCCCCTACGATCGGCTAGCAGCCCTGCGCGAGTTAATGGAAACCGCCAGCCACTACTGGGAAATCAACGGGCGAATGCAGCGCGTAGAACCAACAAACGGCGGCGACTCAGAAACGATCGCCCGGTTCATCCAGTTGTTGCGCCAAGGAACCGTCACCGCCAACCCCTTTCCAGTCCGTCCAGAAGGCCCAGCAGCCAGAGCCGTCACCCTCGCCAACATCTTTCAGTACCGCAGCAGCCGCCGCGCCCACAAATGGCACTTTTGGCTGGATGCCGGCTCGCCCCTGTGGCTGAGTGGTGGTGCGGCGACATTGTTTGGTGCTCCCTTATTTTTGCGATCGCAACTCGGGCGCCCCTGGGAAACCGAAGACGAAACGACTGCCGACCAACAGCGACTGCGGCGAATTCTGCTAGATTTGTTAAGTCGCTGTTCCCTGCTTTACCTTTGCCACAGCGAACTATCCGTCAGTGGACAAGAACAAACCGGGCCGCTTCTGCCCCTAATTAACAGCTCTGTTTCTTGTCAGAAGTCAGCATAAGAACGTGGGCTTTTGAAGGCAAGAGGCACATATGTATTCGGCATTCGGCAGGAGGAAAGAAAAAATTATGACAGCGAAAATTTTTATTTTTTCGGCTTCTGGATAAATACACCGGGCTGACTCGAAGCCAGACTTCTAGGTTCTATAGAAATGGGGCGATATTAAAGTATACCCAACATAGGCAGCAAAACGTGCAATCATTAATATTTTGAGATCAAAAGATGCCCGGCTTAAAAAATATCCATAGCCGTTGCAGTTTTGATTTAGTATGCTAGAAATGATCGGGATTATTAATCAATTTTAAGCCAGATTTGTGGCAACAAACTGATACTAATCAGTTCTTAAAGTTAATCGGGATCGTCGTTTAAAGGAGCCAAAATAATGCCAAGTGCAGTGCCAGTAGTAAGTATACCAACACCAACACCAGAACCTACACCAGAACCGACGCCAACACCAGAACCGACGCCAACACCAGAACCGACGCCAACACCAGAACCGACTCCAACTCCAACTCCGACTCCAACTCCAACTCCCTCCGGGGACGACACATTTGGGGGCATAGACGACACATTGGGCGGAGGCTCAGGTACGTCGCCCGCAGTCATCGGCGGCGTGCTCCGCGGCACAGCAACCAACGACTCCTTAGTTGCCAGTCCCGGGCCCGACGTGATTTCCGGCCTGCAAGGCAACGACAACCTGCAAGGAGCCGACGGCGACGATTTAATATTCGGGGCCGACGATGACGACGTGCTGTTCGGCGCGCCAGGCAACGACGTTCTCGATGGCGGTTCAGGACTCGATACCCTGTACGGAGGCAAAGACAACGACTCCCTCGACGGCGGAAATAACCCTGACGTGCTTTACGGCAATGACGGCAACGACACGGTAATCGGAGGCGAAGGCAGAGACACGGCTTACGGCGGCAAAGGCAGCGACAGCTTGCGTGGAGGCTCTGGCGACGATAGCTTTTTGGGCGATCGAGGCGACGACATCGTGTGGGGCGACCAAGGTAACGACTCGCTCTTCGGCGGCGATGGTGAAGACTTGGTATTTGGCAACGAAGGAGGCGACTGGCTCTACGGAAACGCCGGCGGGGATACATTTTTTTCCGGCGACGGCGACGACATCGTATTCGGCGGCGACGGTGATGACATCGTGGACGGCGGCGCGGGCAACGACGTTCTTTGGGGCGAAGCAGGCAAAGACGTAGTGGCAGGAGGCGAAGGCAGAGATGTCTTCGTCATCGGTGCCTTCAGTTCCCCCAGTGGCAGCAGCAGCGACGGCACTAACGCGGCCTTTCTCACCACAGGCGGCCCCGACATCGCCGATGCCGACATTTTCACAGACTTTCGCCAAGGCGAAGATTTAATCGGGTTAAGTGGCGACCTCAAGTTTGAAGATTTGGTAATCTTCCAAAGCACCGAGACCAAAGCCGGCAGCACGATTATTCGCAACGGCGTCAGTGGCGACTTTTTAGCAGTATTGCCCGGAGTCGACAGCAGAACCCTAGGGCGAAGCTCATTTGTAATTGCCCCCACAGTTCCCGGCAGCGCAACTCCACTTCCCCTACCGACGCCGCCAGACAGTCCGACGCCGACAACCAGTCCGACGCCGACAACCAGTCCGACGCCGACAACCAGTCCGACACCGACAACCAGTCCGACGCCGACAACCAGTCCGACGCCGACAACCAGTCCGACGCCGACAACCAGTCCGACGCCAGACCAGCCGGTGCCGACGTTCCCGACACCGACAGCCAGTCCGACGCCGAATTTCCCGACGCCGACAGGCAGTCCGACGCCGACAGGCAGTCCCACCCCCATCCTTAACCAACCTCCAAAAGCAGTTAACGACAACTTCACCACGGTTGCGGGTCAAGAACTCACTCTCAACGTTCTGCTGAACGACACTGACGCGGAACAAAGCGCTCTGACTGTCACGACTTTTGCTCCAGCAAGCAAAGGGAACCTGGTTCCCGTGGGCGGCGGCGTATTCAAATACACCCCGAATTCGGGCTTCTCGGGTACTGACAGCTTCAGCTACTCGATCTCAGACGGTAACGGTGGCACAAGTCAGGCGGTAGCAACCATCCGCGTCAGCAGCCCGCCGCAGCTAGTAATTAACGACGGTGTGGTGGTTGCCAAAAGTAATCCTACCCAGACAATCACCGCTGCGGATTTGTTAGTGACAGATCCCGACAACACGCCGTCGGAAATCGTTTACACGATTACCAAAGCCCCCGACGCTACCAGAGGTTTTGTCCAAAGGGGCAGCACCTTTCTCAACGTCGGCGGCAAATTCACCCAAGACGATATCAACAACAACATCGTCAAATACAACTTGCTGGCGACAGGTGGCAGTGACAGTTTCACGTTTACCGCCTCCGACGGGTCTGCAACTGTTGGGCCGGTATCCTTCAGCATCACGGTGGTAGATAATATTGTCGATCGCAGCGCACTCCCGGCCAGCAGCTTTACAGGCAGCAACCTCAGCGACTTCATCCTCGGCGGGGCCGGCGACGATACCCTATCTGGCGGCGACGGCAACGACATCATGGATGGCAGTGGCGGCAACGACGTCGAATTCGGTGAAGCAGGCAACGACTCGGTGGTGGGTGCGATCGGCAACGACACCGTTGACGGCGGACTGGGCAACGACACCGTTGACGGCGAAGACGGCATAGACTCGCTGATCGGCGGACTGGGCAACGACCTGATGTTCGGCGGCAATGACAATGACAACCTCTTGGGCGGTGACAACAACGACAGCATTGATGGCGGAACAGGCAATGACTCGATGTTGGGAGAATCCGGCGACGACTCGATACTTGGTGGCACTGGGATTGACACCTTACTTGGTGGCATTGGCGACGACTCCCTCGACGGCGGTGCCGGCGACGACATCCTCGACGGTGGACTGGGCAGAAACTTGCTCGACGGCGGTATCAATAACGATTCCATATCCGGCGCCGACAACGATGACACGATTTTGGGTGGAGAAGGCACCGACACGGGACTCGGAGGTTCGGGCAATGACTACGTGTTGGGCGAGGCCGGCACCGATTCCCTGTTAGGCGAAGCGGGCGACGACACTCTCGACGGCGGTGCCGGCAGCGACTGTCTCAGCGGCGCCTTCGGCAATGACTTGGTGTTGGGCGGCGATGACAACGACTCGCTTTCCGGCGGTGCGGGCAATGACATTTTGGGTGGCGGTGTCGGTTCTGACTTGCTCACGGGCGATGCTGGCAATGATTTCTTCTACTACGAAACTCCCAGCGAAGGCGTGGACGTGATTGCTGACTTTAACGCTAACGGCAGCGAGACCGACAGATTTTTGTTCAGGTCGTCAAATTTCGCAGGTTTAACCAACTCAGGAACTACTCTCGATTTCACCAGTTTTATCGTCAGGAATATCGGGTCTAGCGGCGACGACATCAGCAAGCAATCAGTCATTTTGTTTGAATCTAAATTTGATAACGCTCAAGCAGTAAATGCAGTGTTGAAGAATCAAAAGGGTTCTAGCAAAACGGGAGCTTTCTTCGTGTACCTGAACAATACTTTTAACAAGTACGTTCTCGGCTTTGACCCGAATGTGGCAGATGACAGTCTCCCAGCTTTTGATTTGGGAGTTTTGAATTCTATTCCTACAGTGCCGGGAGCGCTCAGCACCGTCATTACGGCATCTGACTTTAAGTTTATTTAGTAGTTTTTGAGTAGCGTCGCAAGGAGTCGGAACAATGCCAAGTGCAGTACCAGTAGCTTTTCTCGAAGGGCGGCTACCCGATGAGAACGGGGATAGTTTGGATAGCGGCACGGCGCCGCAGCCTACGCCCTCGTCGGGAACGGAGCCGATGATGACGGGGACTTCGACAACGATGATGACGGGGACTTCGACAACGATGACGGGGACCTCGACAACGATGACGACGGGGACTTCGACAACGATGACGGGGACCTCGACAACGATGACGACGGGGACTTCGACAACGATGACGGGGACTTCGACAACGATGACGGGGACGGGCCCGGACATTTCGATCACCCCGGTGCCGCGGCCACCTGTGACAGTTCCCACGCCTCCCCCAGAGCCACTTTTTGTCGATGGCTTAGTTGTCGCAAATGACGGCAGTAATTATTTAATCGGCAGCTTGTTCAATGACACGATTTCCGGGGGTGGCGGCGACGACACGCTTTTGAGTCGGGACGGAGACGATCTACTTAGGGGCGAAGACGGTAACGATTCTCTCAACGGTGGCGCTGGTAAAGATATCGTTGAGGGTGGGCGTGGCAATGACACGGCGCGGGGGGGCAAAGGCGATGACTTGGTTTCTGGCGACCAAGGCGATGACCTAGCTTTTGGCGACCAGGGCAACGATCTTGTCTTGGGTTCTGAAGGCAACGACTCGCTCTATGGCGGTAAAGGGAATGACTGTCTGCGCGGAGGTGGCGAGGACGACCTGATTTTTGGCGACAAGGGCAATGACAGTGTTTTTGGCGACACGGGTAACGACTGCCTCCTAGGCGCTGGGGGCAATGATATTTTGTTGGGCCAGGAGGGCGGGGATGTCATCACCGGCGGTGTTGGTAACGATACTGGTGAGGGCGGCGAGGGTGATGACCTACTCTTCGGGGGCGACGGCAATGATTCTTTGTCTGGAGATGCTGGGGATGATATTCTTTCGGGCGATCGCGGGTCTGATACTCTGACAGGAGGCGACGGATCGGATATCTTTGTTCTCGGTAGGGTGGGCACGTCGCCTGATAGCAACGGGTTTCTCACTACTGGGGGCCGCGAAATCGGCGATGCTGATGTAATTAGAGATTTTAATGCGGGAGATTCGATCGGTTTGGCTGGAGGTCTGAACTTTACCGAATTAGAAATTTTCCAAGGTCAAGGCTCGAATTCTAGCAACACGATTATTAGGGACAGGCGAACTGGGGAATTTTTGGCGGTGTTGATTGATGTTCGATCGAACTCGCTAGATGAATCTAGGTTCACTACAGCTCAAATACCGCGCGTAAACGACAATCCCTTCACCATTGAGGGGACAACAACGAGTCCGGCAGCATCACCGGGGACAAGTCCGGCAGCATCACCGGGGACAAGTCCGGCAGCATCACCGGGGACAAGTCCGGCAGCATCACCGGGGACAAGTCCGGCAGCATCACCGGCAGCATCACCGGGGACAAGTCCGGCAGCATCACCGGCAGCATCACCGGGGACAAGTCCGGCAGCATCACCGGCAGCATCACCGGGGACAAGTCCGGCAGCATCACCGGCAGCATCACCGGGGACAAGTCCGGCAGCATCACCGGCAGCATCACCGGGGACAAGTCCGGCAGCATCACCGGCAGCATCACCGGGGACAAGTCCGGCAGCATCACCGGCAGCATCACCGGGGACAAGTCCGGCAGCATCACCGGCAGCATCACCGGGGACAAGTCCGGCAGCATCACCGGCAGCATCACCGGGGACAAGTCCGGCAGCATCACCGGCAGCATCACCGGGGACAAGTCCGGCAGCATCACCGGCAGCATCACCGGGGACAAGTCCGAATCCAACTCCAACCACGGGGCCATTGCCGATACAGGTTCCGGGTACGAGTCCGAGTCCGACTGCGGGCGCGACAACTCCGAGTCCGAGTCCTTCGATCGTCCCCACTCCAACTGCGGCGCCTCCAACTCCTCCGCCTTTAGGCGGCGGGCCGACTCCGCCGAGTTTTACATCTCCGACTCCTAACCAGCCGCCGATCGTGGAAACTGGCAAGACGCTGACTGGTTTGCAAAATTTGCCTCTGTCTCTGAGCATTTCGGCGCCCAGCGACCCGGAGGGCCAGCCACTGTCGATCGCGGTAGTCGGACTTCCCAATCCTACTTTTGGTCAGGTAATTACGGGTACAAACCCCCTCACCGTGAACCAAAAGTTAACCGTTCAGGATTTACTTGGGCTGAAATTTCAACCTGGAACAAACGTGATCGGGCCAGCCGGTTCTTTCAGCTACAGCGTAGCTGACGACCAAGGCGGCACGGCAGCAGCGTCAGTGGCAATTAACATCAATTCTTTCGATACCTCCGTAACTGTTCCAACTCTCCTGCCGCCGATTGCGGTCAATGACGGCATCGTATTTACGAGTACGAATAATTCGCAGCCCACTTTCATCGACGTGCTGGCCAACGATTCCAGCCCGCAACAAGGGCCGCTCAACATTATCAATGTCAGCACACCGCAACTGGGGATAGCTGTAAATCTTGTCTCTCAAGTGCAATTCATCCCCGGTAACGTAGCGGGTACAACTGCTTTCACCTACAGCGTCAGCGACGGATTAGGGACAATTCCTGGAACAGGTACTATCACCGTTCAAATCTTGCCGGCTGATAGCGGGCCTAACAATTTGGTTGGGGGTTCTTTGCCGGACAATTTGAACGGTTTGGCGGGCAGCGATACTATTGATGGTCAAGGCGGCAACGATACGATTAACGGCGATTTGGATAACGACGTGCTCGTAGGCGGCCTCGGCGCAGATACCATGACGGGGGGCGGCGGCAGCAATCAATTCCGCTATACCAGCCCTGCACAAGGTGGGCCAGTCTTTGATGCGGCTTCTTCGGCGGCGATCGATGCTGCGATCGCAGCGGGCGGATACGATGTGATTACCGACTTTAACGGCCTGGGTGTGCCGATCGCCGATCAGTTTAATTTTGCCCCAGGATTCCCCAATCTCAGCAATGGCAGTCAAGTTCTGCTGAATGTGCAGACAACTGTTTCTGCAAATATTCTAGGAGGAACTGCTTTCTTGTTTGCTTACGATTCCGGCGGCAATACTTACATCATTTATGACGGCAATGGCAATAACGTCGCCGGTGCTGATTCTCGCATTTTGGCGAAGTTAAATGGTGTAACTGGGGTTTCTTCTCTTTCGGGATTTGACTTCACGTTTATCTAAAAAGATAAGAGGTGTGAAACCGCAGATTAACGCAGATAAACGCCGATTGTGTTGGCTTTATCTGCGTTAACTTTGTGTTTACCGGAGGGAAAATTAAATCTCATTCTTTTGAGTAAAAGTCCCAAAAAAGAGCCAAGTATAGCACCGAAGTTTGAGAAAAAGCAGAGGTTTGAAACTGCAAATAAACCCAGATAAACGCCCATTTCTTGGCAGTTTATCTGGGTTTATTTGCGTTCATCTGTGGTGAAAAATTAAATCTGATTTTCCTCAGAAAACAATCCCAGCAAAGGGCCGAGAATAGCGCCGAACACAAAGCCGCCGGCGTGGGCCCAGTAGGCAACTCCCCCGGATTCCATGCCGACACTTGCGGGGGCATTCAAGGAAGCCAGGCCGCTCAATGCTTGCTGTGCAAACCAAAATCCTAGAAAGAAGAAAGCGGGGACTCTGACGGTGGTAAAAAAGATTCCCAGGGGAAGCAGTGTCAGAACTCTGGCTTGGGGATATCTGAGAATGTAAGCTCCCATCACGCCTGCGATCGCGCCGCTAGCACCCAGGGACGGAATGGCAGATGCTGAGGAAAAAAACCACTGAGTTAGTGATGCTAAAACGCCGGAAGTAAGGTAAAATATTATAAATTTGACGTGTCCTAAACGGTCTTCTACGTTGTTCCCAAAAATCCACAAAAATAACATATTTCCGGCAATGTGGAGAAAGCCTGCGTGCAGGAATTGGGAGCTAATTAGTGTCGTCCATTCGGGAAATGGCGAAACTGGCAGAGCAACCCGACACATATTGCTTAACTGGCAAGGAATTACGGCCCAAGAGTAGAAGAATTGGGTTAATTGTCGATCGCCCAAACTGAGTTCGTACAAAAATACTAATATGTTTGCCGCAATCAGCCCGTAGGTGACGTAGGGAGTGATAGTAATGGGATTGTCATCGCGTAAGGGAACCACAGCTTTTTTTTCCTCATCAAAATATTGGCAACACAGTAGCGCATTTATTGCCCAGGTGTCTCCTGTCTAAAGGAAGAGGGAACAAGCCAATCGATTTTAGATTTTAGATTTTAGATTTTAGATTAAAGAATTGAATAATTGAATAATTGAATAATTGAAGAAAGCGACTTTACGGATGTATCCGGGGGCTGGTTATCGGATACTATATTTTTTATTTATGCACGGATGAATCCGGGGGTTTGTACCGCCCCCGGATGCCACAAGCTTCCTTCAAACCCGCCGTGTCCCGCTGAAACAAAAATAAAACCCTCCCCCTTGCAGTTAGTTGAATATCTGCTTTTTAGTGTGGGGTTTTATTTTACCGCAAAGGCGTATATTGTAGGATTGCAGAGCAAGTTTGTAGTTGCGATATTGGTGCGGGTTTTCACCTCTCAACAAAACTACAAACTTATTTATCCCCTGACTGATTACATTTTTACAGCGGGGCTAGTCGAAGGTTTAGGCGACTTAATTTCCTGGGAAGCTGCACGGGCGCGGAAGAGTTTAGCAACGACTTGCTCACACTTAGACAAATCCGATTCTATCTCTGTCAAAATTGCAGTTGATACCGGATCTGTGAACTTCACCCGCAGGTTGTTGACATCGACAACACCGGTTTGCAACTCACCTAGAGTGCTCCGCAGCAAGAACGTTTCATCGGTTCCTTGCATCGAGGTTTTTAATTTAGCGTATTTGTCAGCAATTTGGGCAGGAATTGAGGGTTTTTCACCGAAATCGTTGAGGCGTTTTTCGAGAGCGAGGATGTGGTTCTGTTTGTTTTGAATCATTTCTCTCAAGAGCGATTGCAAATCGTTGTCTTGGGTTTTTTCCGCATAATTTTGAAACGCTTCGCAAGCATAGCGTTCCCCTGCGAGGGCGGTATTCAAACCTTTAACAATGTCGCCTTGTGTCGAACCTCCCCAACCATTAGCTAATTTCCACCATTCTGCATTTGTGTCAGTTTCTTCTGGCAAACCGACTTCTTTTCCGCCGTAACCGAGGCGAGCCATAATTGCGGTGGTAAATATTGCTAAATCTCCCGGTTGGCGGGAAGTAATCAAGTTGCCGTCAACTACTAAAGCTTCGTTGATGTAGTTAGCTCCGGCATTAATCATGTCTGTTTTAATTGCCAAGAAACCAGTCGCATTTTTGCCTTTCAGCAAGTCGGCTTCAATCAAAACTTGCGGGCCGTGGCAAACAGCAGCGACGATTTTTCCTTGCTCAAATGCTTCTCGTACAAAACGTACTGTATTGGGATTAGTCCGCATCATATCAGGAGCCATACCGCCGGGAATTATCACTGCATCGAATTCTGCGGGTACTGCTTCAGTGGTAGTTCCGTCAGCCTGCTGGGCCACTTTTCCTTGTTTCCCTGCATACTTTTCGTTTGTCCGCGAACCGAGGACAACTACTTCAAATCCTGCTTGTTTTAAGGCGTTGTAAGGAACTAAAAATTCCGAATCTTCAACTCCATTTTCAATGAGTATGGCAACTCGTTTTGTGTTGCTACCCTTATCGGTTGTCATAATCAACTTGCCTCAGACTATCTTTTTATCTAACGCTAGGTTATGGATGGCGTTTTTAGCGTCTTGCTAAAGTGATAAATTAGTTAGTTTTAAAAGGTGTCAGCGTGAGCCTTGAGAGGTATTTTACAGTAATTGTCTCAATGCACATAAGAGGCTCCGTTAATATCGATCGTAGTCCCGGTAGCGTGCGTAGCTAAACCGGATGCTAAAAACGCGATAACATTAGCAACATCTTGAGGAGGAGCGATTTTGCCGATCGGGATATCGCGAATAATATCAGCTTCACCGAACTCCTGAATAAACTCATTAGACATTTCTGTACTGACAAATCCCGGTGCAACTGTATATGCCAAAATATTATCAGCCGCAAACCCTCTAGCAATGCTGCGAGTTAAAGCAACAATAGCACCTTTTGACGCAGCGTAGTGCAGATAATTCGGGTCATCGCCGCGAAAAGCAGCGCGACTTGCTATATTAATAATTGTACCGACCCTGCGAGTCTGAAAATGCAGAAGAGATTCCCGGCACAAATCGGCAACGGCAATTAAATTAACTTGTAGAGTTTGCTGCCAAGCTGAAGACCAAATATCGAATTTGTCCTCTATACCCGCTGACTGCATAATCCCCGCATTATTAACTAAAATATCAATATGACCGCGCCATTTTAAAGAATCTCGCCACAAAGTCGAGGCCGCGTTTTCCACCATCAAATCTGCTGCCAATAAATAACAGCGATCGCGCGCAACACTTGCTGCGATCGCTTCAGCTTCTTTCTGACTGCGAAAGTAATGCAAAATCACCTCGGCCCCAGCATTAACCAGAGTCCGCACCGTCACTGCACCAATCCCTTTCGAGCCACCAGTTACTAAAATTACCTTTCCGGTTAAATCAATCATTTCTCTATCTCTTTTCTCTTTCTCTGCCCCTTCAGCACCCTCTGCATTTAATAAAAAGAATAAATCTCCTTCACATACGAAATAGAATTGCTATATGATACAGCACATTCCATCTAATGTGTATGCCATTTCCTCATGCTGATGGATATCTGCAATAGACATCTCCAAAAACTTCCCAAGCCTTTACCCTGTTGGTTTCTAGGGGAAATATAGCCACTGGTGACAGCACCATAGCTTCTTTGTCCTTAAACTCCATAACTACAGTGGATTCGGCAGCAAAGGTCGAATCAGCTCCATAATTCGATCAGAATTAAAATTATTGATATACTCGGTTAGTGCTTGGGACAAACTTGCTTTGGATTCGGGAATTTGTACAATTAATTCATTCATAACTTCGGTATCGAGATAGTAAGCGGCGTGATACATTTGTTCTAACCACTGAGGGGACATCATAGATAGATCTTCTACAGACACCGTTTCAACCAATAGTTTTTGTGGAGTTTGTCCTACGACTTCGTAGATATATTGCACTCCCAAAAATTTAGCAAGTTTGTCAAAGATGTCTCTTTGCTGAAATGGCTTGCTTATAAAGTCGTTACAGCCAGCCATAAGAACTTTCTCTCGCTCTTCTTCCAAAACACTGGCAGTTAAAGCAATAATGACCGTTTCTTGGCTCTTAGCGCGTTCTCTAATATATTTAGTAGCTGTGTAGCCATCCACGATCGGCATTCGCAAATCCATCAGAATCAGGTGTGGCTGCCAGCTCTCCCACAGTGATAGTGCCTCCACTCCCTGTTTTGCTTCTCTCACCTCAAAACCAACCGAGGTAAGGATCTCGACTAACAAGCGGCGATTTTCTTCTAAATCTTCAACAATCAGAATCCTGTAGGTTGGTTGTCCGGGAGCTAAACCAATTACTCTTTGATTACTTGATTCTGGGAGTACGGATTCTGCTTGAGGTAACTCTACAGGAATCTCAAAGGAAAAAGTGCTACCTCGGTGCAAAGTGCTTTTAACGCTAATTTGACCGCCCATGAGTTTGACGAGTTTTTGACTGATGGCTAAACCAAGGCCACTGCCTTGACTCAAATTATTCCCAGCTTGGGCTTGTACGAATACCTTAAATAATTTATCCATTTCTCTGGGCGCAATTCCCACGCCTGTATCCTCAACTTCAAAAGATAGGTGACAGGATGTTTTGTCTCTTTTTGTTGCTGTTACCCGTAGGGTGACGCTTCCTTGGTTGGTAAACTTAATCGCATTACCGAGCAGATTGACCAAGATTTGATAGAGTTTTTTCTCGTCGCTATGCACAGATTGAGGAATGTCGGGAGCTAGCTCAAAAATTAGTTGCAATTCTTTAGATTGGACTTTTACTTGGAACATTTCTTCAATAGAAGCCAGCAAATTTCTCAAATCAAAGTCAGAAAGATTGAGTGTCATCCGTCCGCTCTCTATTTTGGATAAATCTAAAATATCGTTAATCAAGTCCAATAAATGTCTACCGCTACGATTGACAATTTGTAAACGTTCTTGGAGAGAAGGAGTCAGATTTCTCTCATAGCTCATCAATTGCGTGAATCCCAAAATTGAGTTCAGGGGGGTGCGGAGTTCGTGGCTCATATTGGCGAGGAAGACAGTCTTGGCTTGGTTTGCTTCATTTGCGTGGTGAAATTCCAACTCAGCTTGTTTGCGATCGCTAATGTCCATTAAATATCCCAAGATTTCTACTGGTTTACTTGAACCATCTCGAATTAGCCTAAGCTGACCCAGCACCCAGCGATAAACCCCATCGGAGCGACGAAGACGGTACTCATGTAAATAAAAATCATTAACGAATACATTTGGTAAGTCATTAAGCACTGGTTCTACATCATCGGGGTGTAAGTGATTCACCCAAAATTTAGAATCTTCTAAAAACTCGCGGCTTTCGTAGCCCAATATATCTTTGATATTCTCGCTGATGAACGTTGCTGCATAATCGCCAGCAGGTTTACAGCTAAAAATGACCACGGGGCTGTAGTTTAGAAGAAAGTTGAGGCGATTTGTGGTAGCTTGCAAGGCTTGCTCAGCCAGTTTTAGCTCTGTTGCGTCTTCCTGAACGGCAACATATACAGTTCCGTATTCAGGATGCTCAAACCTGGATGTATGAACTCTGCACCAAAAGAGAGTTCCATCTTTCTTTCTATTGTGGACTTCATATTTCGCTTCCCCGGTCTGTTCAATTTGAGTGACGATTTCTAGAAAGGTTACATCTGGTGTAACCTTTGTATCGACATAATTCAAGACACCAACGGATTGACCTGCGAGTTCGCCCTCTGTGTAGCCAAACATAGCGTCAAAGGTAGGATTGGTGTAGACTATTATGAGGTCGGAGGCTTTAATCAAACACACTCCTCCTCCCATGTTATTCATGATAATGCTGTGAAGTTCTAGCGTCTTTTGAGCTTCTTTGCGAGCCGTAACTTCTTGAAGTTGAGCAATGAAATGCAGGGGATTTCCCTGTTCATTTTGTACGAGCGATCCATTAAGAAGAATCCAAATAATATGTCCTTGTTTATGGAAATACCGTTTTTCCATTTGGTAAGTTGAAATTGTTCCTGCTAATAGTTGATTGGCATAACTAATATCCGCTTCTAAATCGTCAGGATGGGTGATGTCTTGGAAAGTTAACGCTAACAACTCTTCTGAGGAGTAGCCAATAATCTGACATAAGGCAGGATTGACTTTAATCCAGTGCCCATCAAGTGAAACGAGCGCCATCCCGATCGAGGCATCTTCAAACGCATGGCGAAACTGCTCTTCACTGTTTCGTAAAGCTATCTCAATTTGTTGGCGATTTATTTCAGCTCGTTTGCGATCGGTGATGTCGCGTTTAATTACAGAACACCCAGTAATTCTGCCTATTGTGTCCTTCAGAGGTGATATGGTACAAGATATGTGGATAAGCTGTCCATCTTTTCGGATACGCACGGTTTCATAGTTTTCAACCGTTTCTCCTTGTCGAATCGTTTCTAGGATTTGCTGTTCTTCGTAGGTAATATTGGAGGGAATTAGAATGAGGATCGATTGTCCTATGATTTCTTCAGCCTTGTAGCCAAAGATTTTTTCTGCTGCATTGTTCCAGGTTAAAATGATGCCGTCTAATGACTTGCTAATAACTGCCTCACCAGAGTATTCCACAATCGCTGCCATGTGAGCCAGTGATGCTTCTACTTGCTTGCGATCGCTAATATCGCGCAGAATAACAGTAAATACCGTTTCCTCTCCCATTTCCAACCGAGAAATAGAGGCTTCAGCCGAAAACTGCGTTCCATCTCGACGACGACCCCAAATCTCGCCTCGTTCTCCCATCCTTCGCGCTCTGCTAGAAGAGTGTCCAAATTGTTTGATATGCTGCGGATGTGCATCTCTAAACTGTTCTGGCAGCAGTAAATTCAGTGGCTCCCCTAAGATATCCTCCATTTTATAGCCAAAAATCTTTTCTGCCCCTTGATTAAACAGGGTTATGCGTTGAGTGCGATCGACTGAAATAATTGCATCATTGGCGATTTCTAGAATTCCCGCAAAACGAGCCTGCGATTTTTGTAAATCATCTGTTCGTTCAGCCACAAGATCTTCTAAAGTTTCGTTAATTTTTTTTATTTCTTTTTCGGCTTGTTGGCGCTTGTAATCTATCTGGTTCAAAAATCGCCCCGTCCCCAAGATGAGAATTGAGAACGTGAAAACCATAATAGCTGAACGGAATGTATAGCCAAAATTAGCGTTATACCAGGCTAAATTTTGTCCCTGAAGAGTGAACCAGTTCACCGCCACCGGAAAGATCATCGCCCAAGGCAGCAACCACCGAACCATTACTCCGCCAACTAGGGGACTGGTTACTACTTGCATTAATCCTTCCCTGGGGCAGAGTAATAAAATTCCTCCATAGAGGATGAAAAAGGTGGCGATCGTGTTTATGGGTTGAGTCGTCGTAATGGTGACCAACCGTTCAAGAATATCGACATTGAATAGGTGTCCAAATAAAGCTAGTAGAGAAATTAAAGCTGCAACACTACTAAAAATCTGAGCCAACCAAGTGTATCGTTGGGAATTTTGTCCTAACAGTAACAGTGCGAGTCCCATCAGTACAAAATTTAGGGCGGTATTTACTCCCATTCTTCCCGGATAAGGAGTCGCTGAAGACACGACATCTCGGAAAAGCCACTGATCAATACCCAGCTTCCAACCAAAAATATACTGGCTCAGCGTCAACAGACAGATGATGATTATGAATCCTGCCATCCCTTGAGCGATGCGATTGTGCAGTCGGGTTCTTTGGTACTGCAACAATCTCAAAGACACTCCAGCCAGTAAAAAGCAAATTGCCGTGTTTGCTTTCATGGTCGAAGTCATACCGGGAAAACCACTTTTGAGTAGGGAGATGTCAAATTGCCAACCCAGCAGCACGAGACATGCGATCGCAATGACGAGTATACTGGCCATGTGAGAAATGGGTTTGTTCATAAATCGGCTGTTTGGGTTGACACATTCTTCTTCTAATGTTATGTGCAGCGAGGAAGAGTAACCACGGGGGACTGCCCCTACCCGAACAATTCAAATTTTGTATGGCTGCGCTTCCTTGCCAGTCCCATATCTCGGGGAGCGCAGGATTTCTTTCTGCGTAAAGTGAGCTTTATGACCTCATAATTCAACTATACTATTGGTGCATAGGCTTATATTCCTCTAGCAGGAAACTAGGGAAATCAGTATGATTGTCGATAGAACTAGCGATAGGGTTAGCGATCGAGCTACAAACTACCGAGGCAATATTTTAATTGTTGACGATCTACCTGATAACCTGCGTCTGCTCAGGGATACTTTGAGCGCACATGGTTATAAAGTTCGCAGTGCAATAACAGGGGCAATGGCGATCAGAGCCGCCCAATCGCCATCGACAGAGTTAATCTTACTAGACATTAAATTGCCTGATATTGATGGTTATGAAGTTTGCAGACAATTAAAATCGGATGAGCGCACCGTAGACATTCCAATAATTTTTTTAAGTGCGCTAAATGAAACTTTCAATAAGGTGCAAGGGCTGGCTGCTGGAGGGGTAGATTATATTGCTAAGCCATTTCAAGTCGAAGAAGTATTAGCTCGTGTCGAAACCCACCTAACTATCGGAAGGCTGCAACAAAAACTCCAAAAGCAGAATTTACGTCTCTTGATAGAAATTGAAGAACGGCAACGTCTCGAAGAGTCTCTCTTTGCCGAAAAGGAATTGGCTCAAGTGACACTGGAATCAATTGGCGATGCGGTGATTACTACTGATGCCCAAGGTAATGTGAGATATTTCAATCCTATAGCTGAGCGACTGACAGGCTGGAAGGCTCATGAGGTTCAAGGAGTTCCCTTGTCTACAGTCTTCCTAATTGTTGATTCCGTAACGGGAGAGCCAGTAGAGAATCCTATAAACAAGGCTCTATTAGAGCAGCGAATTGTGAGCTTAGCTCACAATACTATTCTGATTGCCCATGATGGAACCGAGTATCCCATTGCTGACTCGGCAGCACCGATTCGAGACCGTAAAGGTCAAATTATCGGGGCAGTTATGGTCTTTCATGACGTTACTGAATCGCGCTATCTCAGCCGTCAACTCTCTTGGGAAGCCAGTCACGATGCCCTGACGGGGTTAATCAACCGTCGAAGATTTGAGCAACATTTAGTTGAGGCGCTCGCTTCTGTTGAAGATAGCCATCAGCAGCACGCTCTCTGTTATTTAGATTTAGATCAGTTCAAAGTCATTAACGATACCGCAGGTCATATTGCTGGGGATGAGCTACTGCGACAAATCACTACACTTTTACAAAAGGGAGTCCCCGGTAATGACACACTGGCTCGCTTGGGAGGTGATGAATTTGGTCTTTTGCTCACTCAATGTCCACTATCTCAAGCAACTCAGATTGCGGAAAACCTCAAAGACCTAGTGCATCAATTTCGGTTTATTTGGAATGGCAACACCTTTATCATCGGAGTCAGCATTGGAGTTGTGGCCATTGACTACACCACCCAAAATTTGATGGAGCTTCTGGGAGCGGCTGATGCAGCTTGTTATGCCGCCAAAGCCAGAGGGCGAAACTGTGTTCATATTTATCGTCTAG
Source organism: Microcoleus vaginatus PCC 9802 (assembly GCA_022701275.1). NCBI lineage: Bacteria > Bacillati > Cyanobacteriota > Cyanophyceae > Oscillatoriales > Microcoleaceae > Microcoleus > Microcoleus vaginatus. The sequence goes on along the minus strand of CP031740.1, from coordinate 3,531,448 downwards.
ATGATGGCGAACTAATTAAACAACGTGGTGAGAGGCAGTTGATTTCCAAAATCACCCGAGCGCTGGAAACCAATAGTTTTTGTCTCTACTACCAAAAGATTGTCTCTATTACCTCTAAACCATTAGTAGAGCATTATGAGATTTTGCTCAGAATGCGGGACGAAGAGGGAAAAATAGTATCTCCAAATGAGTTTATTCCCGCGGCCGAGCGTTACGGCTTGATAACTGAGATCGATTGTTGGGTAATCGAAACTTTTTTCTGTAATTATCACAAATTGCCGGAGAAAGATGTTCTTAGTCAAGGCTTGTATACGATTAATCTTTCTGGGGCTAGCATTAGTAACAATCAGTTCCTGAGGTTTTTAATCGAACAATTTTCTCGCTACCGAGTCCCTCCACAAACCATTGGTTTTGAAATCACGGAAACCGCAGCGATCGCAAATTTTGAGCAAGCCAGATATTTCATAAGCGAACTCAAAAAAATTGGCTGTCGCTTTGCTTTAGATGATTTTGGCAGTGGATTGAGTTCGTTTGCGTATCTGATGAATTTACCAGTGGATTATCTAAAAATAGATGGAGCTTTTGTCAAAAATATTAGTCAGAATTTGATTTCTCAAGCGCTCGTTGAAGGCTTTAATAGTATTGCCCATGCGATGAATCTCGAAACTATAGCTGAGTTTGTCGAAGACGAGGCTATCTTAGAAAAATTGCGGGAGATTGGAGTAGATTATGCTCAGGGTTATGGGATCGGCCGCCCTGTTCCTATTAATTTTAATCGCTAGCGATCGCACTCAGCCAGAGAACCCATTGCCTCACGCCTGCCGCTTGTCTGGAGGCCTCCAAGAGTCGATCGCCCGCTGCTACAAGGCTAGCTCAATTTACTGTGTCACATTTAGATCGAATGTGCTGTAATTGTAAAGGATTGAGTGTTCTATTGGAAATAAACCGGAAAATTTGCCATGAAAGCAGTTGCGTTCGATCGCTACGGTTCAGCCGAGGAATTGCAGTACCGAGAATTGGAAAAGCCGATCGCCAAATCCAACGAATTGTTAGTGCGAGTTCGCGCTAGCAGCGTCAATCCCGTAGACTGGAAAATCCGGCAAGGACACCTGCAACTATTAACAGGATTTAACTTTCCTCGAATTGTCGGTTCTGACATATCGGGAGTTGTCGTGGAAGTCGGCCGGGAAGTCACCAAATTTCAACCCGGAGATGAAGTTTATACTTTCTTAAATCCCATCAGTGGGGGTGCTTGCGCCGAATACGCTGTCGTGGCAGAATCGGATGCGGCAATTAAACCGAAAAACATCACTCATGCAGAAGCAGCAGCAGTACCGATCGCAGGTTTAACTGCTTTGCAATCGCTCAGGGATTTGGGTCAAATTCAAGCAGGAAATAAAGTATTGATTAACGGCGCTTCCGGCGGAGTCGGCACTTTTTCCGTGCAAGTTGCGAAAGCAATGAATGCGGAAGTAACGGGAGTTTGCAGTGCTAAAAACATAGAATTTATCAAGAGTTTGGGAGCCGATTTTGTCCTGGATTACGCAGAAATTGACTTTACTCAACAAACCGCTAAATATGATATAATTTTAGATGCTGTCGGGACAAGAACATTTGCTGAATGCGAAAAAGTGCTGCAACCAGAGGGAGTTTATATCTCGACTTTGCCAAGTTTCGAGAACCTCGCACCGATGTTAACGAGCTGGTTTTTATCGGGTAAAAAAGCTAAATTCATTCTAGCTAATGCCAACCCCAGCGATTTAGAGGCTTTGCGGGAGTTAATAGAATCCGATAAAGTTGAGCCGATTGTCGATCGCACTTACAGCTTAGCAGAAGTAGCAGCAGCCCACGCTTACAGCGAAACCGGCCGCGCGATCGGCAAAATTGCGATCGTGATTGAATAATGAAGGCACGACACGGGTTTTGACACCGCTACACGGATTAATTATCGATCGTTCCTTCTGCTGCTGAAGTCAGAATAAAGAATGAAGAAGGAAGTGGGAGCAATTATGAAATAACTATTCTAAATTTCCAATTTCCAATTAATTACCACTTTCCACTTACCCCTTCCCTCTTCCCAATTACCCCTTACCAATTACCCATTCCCTATGACTTCTCCCTCAAACTTGGAGACATCCGAACAAGGTTCCGACAACAACCTCGAAGCAATTAGCCCGGAAAACAGCATTGCACCAATCGCAGGCGGTGCGATGGGTTCTCGCAACCTAGAAAACGAATTTCTCGACGAACTTCCCGACGAAGTTGAGATGTCTTTATTCGACCATTTAGAAGAATTGCGCCAGCGACTTTTCTACTCGCTAATTGCAGTAGCAATCGCTGTAATTGGTTGCTTTTTCACAGTGAAACCCATCGTGCAACTGCTAGAAGTACCGGCCGGGCCCGTCAAGTTTCTGCAACTAGCTCCCGGCGAGTATTTCTTTGTTTCTATCGAAGTAGCCGGATACAGCGGTTTGCTGATTGCCACTCCGTTTATTTTTTACCAGATAGCGCTGTTTGTTCTCCCCGGCTTGACTCGCAAAGAACGCAGGTTGCTGGGGCCGGTGTTTTTCGGATCGAGTTTCCTATTTTTGGGCGGTTTAGTATTTGCTTACATCGCTCTGATTCCGGCGGCGCTCAACTTCTTTGTTACCTATGGAGCGGATGTTGTAGAGGAGTTGTGGTCGATCGACAAATACTTTAAATTTGTGCTGCTGTTAATGTTCAGCACCGGCTTAGCTTTTCAAATCCCGATCGTCCAAGTATTGCTCGGCGTTTTGGGCATAGTTTCTTCCAACCAAATGCTCTCCGGCTGGCGGTATGTAGTTTTAGGAGCAGCAGTTTTGGGAGCGGTGTTAACGCCTTCTACTGACCCTTTAACGCAAAGTCTTTTAGGAGGTGCGGTGCTGAGCTTGTATTTTGGCGGGGTTGGTTTGGTGAAGCTTTTAGGACGATGAGAATTAAGAATAGCAGACAATGAAAAAGTTACCGAACATCTGAATTTTAAAATTGTCTGCTATTTTTAGCCGAGATTGGGATTGTTGTCAACTTATCTTAAAAAGATTGCTTCAGCTATTTTGAGGGCGAATTCCCTATTTACTTAAGTAAGCTTATAAACATTGTGTAAAGCTAAGCTTCTCAGCTATTTGAGTAAGTTGATTGTTTTATATGATAATATTTGCTGATTTAGCGTCTGTTGGATAAGTATTTAATATAAAATATAAAATTCACATTAGCAAAGTTTAGTGTTAGGTGTCTGGGGTCAAGGTTTTGAGCCTTAATTTACACTATTCTTTAGGCGATGGGGCTGGCAATCATAAGTTATTTTAATGATTTAGTTTTTAAGGTTTACATGAAGATTTAACACGAGCTGATCCTTAGTATTCGACTTAGAGATAACATACCAACACAGTGAAATTACTGAATAAGAACGTAAAACTTCAGCAAGAGAGTCAACCTGGCTCACTGAAGTCTAGCTATATCTTTTGAGTTTCCTGGCTGCCTAAGATAGGAGACTTGTTGATTTTTTGGGTGGATTTTTTAGTAAGTTCATTTGAAAAATCCATACTGTAGATTTTGACCTTTTTGACGGTTTCAGTTTCTTAATCTCAATAGGAAATTAAATATATGGCAACTGGCACTACTGGCAATGACACTATCTATGGCCTGGCTGGCAATGACACCATCTATGGCCTGGCTGGGAATGACTGGCTGGATGGCTTGGACGGCGATGACTGGCTGGATGGCGGACTTAACGAAGACTCTCTCTTTGGCAGGGTTGGCAATGATACTCTTTATGGCGAGGATGGCAATGACGTGCTGGATGGCGGAGTTGGCAATGACTATCTCCAGGGCGGAGTTAACGGTGACCTTCTCCGGGGCGGGGATGGCAATGACTTTCTCAATGGCGGGGATGGCAATGACTTTTTCAATGGCGGGGTTGGCAATGACTCTCTCTTTGGCGGGGTTGGCAATGATACTCTTTATGGCATGGGGGGTCAGGACACGCTCTATGGCGAGACTGGCAATGACACGATCAATGGCGAGCAGGACTATTACGAACTCATGAACTATCCCGAGGGCGAGGTTGGCAATGATGTGCTCTATGGCGGGACTGGCAATGACTGGCTCAATGGCGGCCGTGGCAATGATGTGCTCTATGGCGGGGATGGCAATGACATGCTCGGTGGCGGGGGTGGCACTGACTCGCTCAATGGCGGGGATGACACGCTCTATGGCGAGGCTGGCAATGACTATCTCTATGGTTATTATGGCGATGACACACTCTATGGCGAGGCTGGCAATGACTTTCTCTGGGGTTATTCTGGCCATGACTCGCTCAATGGCGGAGATGGCATCGACACATTATATTACTCGGGTGCGAGAACTGGTATCAATCTTCAGTTAGGCGAAGTCGGCGACCGTTCTGGGTTAGGCAGGACTACCGATGGGTTGGGCGGTGTAGACTCGCTTTCGGGCTTTGAAGTCGTTATCGGTTCTGACTTCGACGACACCTTAGTTGGCGGCGGGAGCCAGAATGAAACGCTCTTGGGCGAACGCGGTAATGACTCTTTGTGGGGTGGTGCTGGCAACGGCTCGCTCAATGGCGGGGCTGGCAATGACTTGCTCAATGGCTGGGCTGGCAATGACTTGCTCAACGGAGGAAATGGCATCGACACAGTATCTTACAGTTTTGGAAGAACGGGCGTCTATCTCAACTTGGGGTCACTCGATAACGGGTCTGGGCCAGGTCGGGCTTCCGACGGGCTAGGTGGCATAGACTCGCTCTCGGGCATCGAAGTAGCTTATGGTTCTCTGTTATTTAACGATACTCTCCTTGGCGGAGACGGCAGCGAAACGTTTATTGGCGGGGGGGGCGACGACTTATTGTTTGGTGGTATGAGCGGTAATGACTACCTGGTTGGTGGTAAGGGGGCTGACAAGTTTAGGCTTTGGAGCGGTTTGGGAATAGATACTGTTGCTGACTTCAAACAAGGTGAAGATAAACTTTTGGTACTTTCTCCGTTGGCCGACATAATTTCTCAGTCTGTGATTAATGGTTCAGATACCGAGATTCGTCAAAATGGCCAAATCATCGGAATTCTGAAGGGAGTTCAGATCCAACAACTCACTGCCAGTGATTTGATTACTGGGTGATTGTATTGTCTGGGTTGATATGCGTTTATCTGCGGTTAAGAATGCCAAGTTATTCTGCCTGCTGCTTCGGCAAAATATACCGCAGATAAACACAGCACAAAAATATATCGACTCGCAGCAAAAAAAATATAGAGACGCGATCGCCCGCGCCTCTATAATTACTAAAAGTTAAAATTCCACACCAAAGTTTTGTCAAAACTTTGACTACATTCGGAACTGTTCGACTTCGGGAGTATAGCCGATCGGCAAAACGTAATCTAGATTCTCGTGAGGACGAGCAATTATGTGATACGATAGCAACTTTCCGCCATCGACCTTTTTAACTGATTCAATTCCGGCAGCAACGGCTGCTTGCACTTCAGAAACATCTCCTCGCACTATAATTGTCCAGTAGGCGCGGGTTATTTTCTCATAGCGAACTAAAGTAACACGGGCTGCTTTCACCATTGAGTCCGCAACTTCTACTGCAGCGGGAAATCCTAAGACTTCAACCATTCCCAGTGCAACACCCATTACAACATTCTCCTAAATTTCACAAGATATCTGACACTCATTGTATGTGAAATTGTTGACAGAAATTGGTTCCGATGATTTTGGTAAGCTAGAAGTCCGATCGCCCAAAATTAAAAAAGCCCCTAAAAAGCCCCAGAAACTGTTGCGGAATTTAAATCCCACAGTTGGGGGCGCGCAGCAAAGCCCGCCACACAAGACTTTGAATCAAAACACCTGTGCAAATTAGATGCGCCACAGCTTAGTTTCTCACCAGCGGCAAGTCGTATGACAAGCTCGCCGATCGATTTTCGGGACTTTGGGCTCAACTAATCCAGCCGCGGCGCGACACAAAACTTTAGGGAACTCCCCCAGATCCCGGCTGTGGAGTCAATCTAAAATCTAAAATCTAAAATCTAAAATCGACTGAGTGATTCAAAACTCGTCTACCAACCACTCCGAGGCTCTTTCACCCAAATCTAGAGGAACGCTGACAGCTTTACCTAAGCGGGGGCGATCGCGAGTAGTTACGATGTATTCTCTCACCTGTTCTGTGCTCCCCCAGCCGTTGAGGTAATTGGCCACTGCATCCAAATGCTCGAAATAATCAGCCTCCGTCATCGGAAAAGATGCCTGTTCTAAATATTTCCACATAACTTGCACAAAAATCTTGCCCCGTGTTCGCCGCAATCTGATATCGTAAGACTTTCCCCATTTTTCTAGCAGTAGCTGGTGTAAATCCTTGCCCGTCATGGTTGCTCCTGAGTTAATCCATTAAACAATAAAAGACAAAGTTCAAAAAATGTAATAATACTCTAATAAAGGCTGGAAGGCGCATTCTTAAAAGGAATTTTCGCGGCCTAAAATTTGTGCGAGCAGATTAACGGCAATTATCCCAGTTGTCTGCACGTACAGGTTCGCTAACAGCTAACAAACAAACAAACGTAACTTAAAACCGTAAAGGCAGGTCATGGCTCAATCTTCTGCTGGAAATCCCGATGTTCCCGATATGGGGCGTCGCCAATTTATGAATTTGCTGACGTTCGGTACAGTCACAGGTGTGGCACTGGGCGCACTCTATCCCGTTGTCCAATATTTTGTTCCTCCGGCGAGTGGGGCAGTTGGCGGCGGAGTGACAGCTAAAGATGCTTTGGGTAACGACATCATCGTTAGCGAATATTTGGCTTCGCACCCTGCGGGCGATCGCAGCTTAGCCCAAGGTCTCAAAGGCGACCCCACCTATGTTGTGGTGAAAGAAGACCAATCTATCGCCGACTACGGCATCAATGCAGTCTGCACTCACTTGGGTTGCGTCGTGCCTTGGAATGTTAGCGAAAACAAGTTTATCTGTCCTTGCCACGGTTCTCAATACAACAATGAGGGCAAAGTGGTGCGCGGCCCTGCGCCTTTGTCTCTGGCCCTGGCCCACGCCACTGTCGCAGATGACAAGATCGCTTTTACAACTTGGACAGAAACAGATTTCCGCACCGGCGAAGCACCTTGGTGGTCTTAAACTATTTTGGATTTTAGATTTGAGATTTTAGATAGGGGGTGAATGGTGAAAACCACAGATAATTGCATCCCTAAAACAGTCTAATAATCCAAAATCCAAAATCCAAAATCCAAAATTCAAAATCCAAAATCCAAAATTGTCTGACCTTTGAGATTGAATACTCTAATGCCACAAACTAATTTATCTGCGATATTTCGCCGCAGTGCCAGGACGATCGCGAAAACAGCCTTAATTGCGATCGCAGCCGCAGCATTTTTCCTCACCAGCGACATCGCACTTCCCCAAGCAGCATTTGCTTACCCTTTCTGGGCTCAGCAAACAGCACCCGCTACTCCCCGCGAAGCAACAGGCCGGATTGTTTGCGCTAACTGTCACCTCGGTGCAAAACCGACTCAAGTAGAAGTACCGCAATCTGTTTTGCCAGATACGGTGTTTGAAGCTATTGTCAAGATTCCCTACGATACTAGCGTGCAGCAAGTTGTCGGCGACGGTAGCAAAGGTGGCTTGAATGTCGGTGCCGTTGTGATGTTGCCCGAAGGTTTCAAGATTGCTCCCGCTGACAGAATTCCCGAAGAAATGAAGGAAAAAGTCGGCGATCTTTACTTCCAACCTTACAGCGAAACCCAAGAAAATATTGTTTTAGTGGGCCCAGTACCGGGAGAACAGTACAAAGAATTGGTATTCCCAGTTTTGTCGCCGAATCCGGAAACTGACAAGTCCGTTCACTACGGCAAATACCAAATTTATGTTGGTGGCAACCGCGGTCGCGGTCAGGTTTATCCTACTGGCGAAAAGAGCAATAATACTGTTTACAATGCTTCGGTAGCTGGCAGCATTTCTAAGATTGCTCAACCTGAAGATGGCGGTTATCAAGTGACAATTCAACCTGCCGAAGGTGCAGCGGTTGTTGATACGATTCCTGCCGGCCCAGAACTGATTGTTTCCGAAGGACAAACAGTTGCAGCAGGCGAACTTTTGACGAACAATCCTAATGTGGGCGGCTTCGGTCAAAAAGACGTAGAGATTGTGCTGCAAAGTGCCGATCGAGTTAAAGGATTGATGGCTTTCGTGGCTTTGACCATGCTGGCTCAAATTATGCTGGTTCTCAAGAAGAAACAGGTCGAAAAAGTTCAAGCTGCTGAAATGAATTTCTAAGTGCGGCTGTAATTAGTTGGGTAAGGCGATCGGTGCACACCCAACTATTAGGTAAGTAGGGCGGGTATTCCCCGCCTTATTCTTTGATAAATAACCAGTAAAATAATGTTAATTGATGAGAAGATAGTTGAAGTAGGCCCGCTGAAATGGTTTTATCGGGAAACAAATCCGGTTAACGAAACTGCTAAACCGCCCGTACTGCTGCTGCACGGTTTGCCTTCCCAGAGTTTTACCTGGACTGTAATGATGCCGGATTTGGCTGCACAAGGATTTAGATCGATCGCCCCTGATTGGGTGGGCTACGGGCGATCGACAAAACCAGACAAGCGCGACTTTGCCTACACTCCCGATGCTTTTGTTGACGCCCTCGCTGGCTTTATTCAAGCTATAGAATTAGACCGCTTTTCCCTCGTTGTCCAAGGATTTTTAGCTTCAGCCGGGATTCAATACGCTTTACGCAATGCCGATAAAATTGAGCGTCTAGCCATCATCAATACACCAGTTTCACCTGATATCAAATTGCCTTGGAAAATGCAGCAGTTGGGGCTGCCTTTTATTGGCGACATGATGACGCAAGACCCGCTTTTGGTTGACAGAACTCTCGAAGGGGGCAGCCGCCAGACAATATCAGACAAGGATTTAGATGTTTACCGCGGCCCGTTTTTGAAGAGTTCGGATGCAGGTCGATCGCTGATGAATACTGTCCGCAATATTCAATTGCCGCAGTCAATGGCAGAAATTGAATCCGGCTTGAAAGGATGGACTCGACCAACTTTATTTGTCTGGGGTTTGACAGATCCTTGGCTGAGTGTTGAACCAGTTCAAAAGCTAGTCGGTTCCCTGCAAAATGCAGAGTTAGTCACACTGGAACAAGCGGGGCATTATCCTCAAGAACATTGGTCAGAAAAAGTTGGCAATTCTGTGATCACTTTTCTGCGCCGCCAGGAGGTAAAATAATATTTTGTACATAACTCTCGGTGCTAGGTCAGTGAACCAGCTCTTCACCGAGCTGCATTCCCAGGCAGAGCCAGAGAACGAGAAATCTAAAATCTAAAATCTAAAATCGATATGACTCGTCCCCGTTCAATTTTTGCCTTGATGATGGCGTTTTTGATGGCATTTCTGGTTAGTTGCAGCAGTGTTGAAGCAAAAGTTCCAACGACTTACACAGCAGCCCAGACCCCAGCAAATTCAGCGCTATGTTCCTACCCTGACAGAGTTCCGATCGCGCATGGATAGACTGGGAACCCTAATTCAACAACGGAATTGGGTTGATACCAGAACTTACATTCACGGGCCTCTAGGCGACTTGCGGAACACCATGAAAACCGTCTCTGCGAGTTTGTTGCCTAGTTCTCAACAACAAGCTGTTGATTTAACTAAGAGTTTGTTTACCGATTTGGTTAACATTGATCTTGCTGCTAAAGAGCTTGACTATGCCAAAGTCACGGCCAGCTATCAAAAAGCGGTCAATGATTTCGATACCTTCTTGCAGCTAATTCCTAAAGCTTAATAGCTTTAGAGCTTGGGATAGGGTACACACGGCTCACCGAGAAGATAATCGGCTCCGTGTGCACCCTACGAAAAACTACCAAAACTTTTATAAAATCTAAAATTTAAAATCTAAAATCTAAAATTGAATGATTCGCGTTGCAATTATTGGTTGCGGTATTATTGGGGCTTCGATCGCCTTTGAACTAAGTCAATTTCCAGAACTGAAAGTTACTGTGTTCGACCAACAGCCGCCGGCACAAGGTTCTACTGGCGCGGCACTCGGTGTTTTGATGGGAGTTATTAGCCACAAAACTAAGGGTAGAAATTGGCAGTTGAGGGAAACCAGCCTTCAGCGCTACGAAACTTTGATTCCAGAATTGGAAGCAGTTACGGGGCGAAAAATTCCTTTTAACAAACAAGGAATTTTAATGCTTTGTTCGGAGGGAGAGGATTTAATTAAGTGGGAAAATTTGATAGCAACTCGCCGGTCTCAAGGTTGGCAATTGGAACTTTGGGATGTGGAACGAGTGCGCGATCGCTGCCCTCATCTCTCTTTAAGCGATCGCATTATTGCTGCGATTTATTCGCCTCAAGACCGGCAAGTCGATCCGACGGCGCTAACTTTGGCTTTGATTGATGCTGCGGAACGAAATGGGGTGATTTTTAAGTTTGGGGTGCCCGTTGAAGCAGCGGAGATTGCTGCTAGTTTGGAGTTTGAGCGACTAATTGTTTGCGCTGGTTTGGGTTCTGCTGCTGTGACTGCATCGTTAAATCAGTTGGTTGACATTCGCCCGGTGTTGGGACAAGCGCTGCATTTGCGATCGGCCAATCCTTTAGGAAACCCTGATTTTAGCCCAGTAATTACTTGCGATGACGTTCACATTGTGCCTTTGGGAAATCAGGAATTTTGGGTGGGGGCGACGGTGGAGTTTTCAGAAAATGGCGGGGAAATTCAGGCGAATGCTGATATGTTGGCGCAAGTGATGGCGAGGGCGAGATCACTTTGTCCGGGCTTAGCAGAAGCTGAAATCATCAGGAAATGGTCGGGATTGCGCCCGCGGCCGGAAGGGCGGCCAGCCCCAATTATTGAGACGCTTTCCGGTAACGATCGCGTTTTCATCGCCAGCGGCCACTATCGCAACGGTGTTCTGCTGGCCCCTGCAACAGCGCGATCGATTCGAGAAATGATTTTGCAATAATTAACAAATGTTAATACAATCAAGATAGCCATTCATATCTTACATCTAAATATGTCCGACAAACCTTTAGGTAAACCGCGCTCTTTGTGGCGAGTAATTTTGCTGTCTGGAGTCAGCTTGCTGCTATATTACGGATGGTACAAATGGATTATTCAAGAAGAATTGCGTCGCTATAACGGCAGCGGTTGGTCGGGAACTCTTTGCTTGCTTCCCTTTGTTTTAGGAGTAGCCGTCCCCCAAGCTTTGCGGATATTCGATCCTGACGTTCCCGGATGGTTTGGTTGGTTTTCCTTGCTCGGTATTGCTTGGATTTACATCGTGCAGTTCAAACTTTACAACACAGTGAACGAATTGTACCGCCAAGAAGGAATCAAAGAACCGCTAACAGTTTGGTGGATTTTTGTACCCGGTTTAAATTTAGTTGTCGGCTTGCGACAAATCCACTTTTTGAGCCAGTTTTGGGCGCGGAAACAGGGCATTGAAGTTAAGGATAACTTAGCCGAAAGCATTCCTTTCCTCTCAGCTAACGCTTAAGAAGAAAGTTTTTATACTGATATCATAAGTTTGTAGGGTGCGTCAGTAATCATAGCTCGATTTTCCAATCATTTAGCTGACGGACGCACCCTAAAAATTTATACTAAGAGTAAACAGTGGTTTGACGCGCGAATTAGGGCGGTAAGATGCGCCTCGCCGCACATTAGATAATTAGGTTCTGCATCCATGACTGAATCACCAGAACCGATTCGGCAAATCCGCAATAATGAGTTTGAGTTCCGGTTCATTAACCCGCTTAATTGCTTTAGGAATACTTACCCACTGCCGCTTTCTCTTGCTAGCTTCCGGCCAAATTTCTAGAACTGCTTGCACTTGCATTAAAAATACCCCTACCTGACAAATATAGCCGGACTTTTGATACTCGTAAGTTCCCAGCAAATCCGGGAACACTTTACCCAACAAACCTGCTTCTTCCCAAGCTTCCTTGGCGGCGGAATCTTGGGGAGTCATGTCAGGTTCAATTAATCCTTTGGGAATCACCCAGCGCTTGCTAGCCGAAGAAGTAATCAGCATTACTTCAATTTGTCCGTCTTGAATGCGATAGGGAATTACCCCCGATTGCTCAATCAGTAAAGCGGTTTTTATACTCATGATTTATGCAATATGTCTGGGTGCAAAAGCTGCTGCAACCTCATGAATTGTTTACAAGTAAGAAATAAACATTGCATCCTCATGCTAGATGAGTCCCCATTTGAGACAAGAACAAAGTGGGGAATAGAGATATTTGGCTTTTAGACTTTGTGGAAAGTAGCAAATTTAAATCCACTCCCGCTGAACACTTATATTATTATAATAACTGCGCGTCATCCTCTACCGACAAGCAGATAAAAGCCGATCGCCAATATCTGCCTTTATCTGCGCCGGTATGGTGTTTTACACCTAATCTTTCTTCGCCTTAGCCTCCAAATTTTCCATCCGACTCCTCAAATCTTGATTCTCCTTTTTCACCTGATCTAATTCCTCCCGCAACTGCTTTACCGCTGCATCAGAACCAGCATTTTTCTGAACTCTTTGCACAGCTTCATCAGCCATGCGGCGAACGCGGCCATCGGGAGTTTGGTCAGCTAAAGAACGCAAAATGCGAATGGCTTTGCGAGTTTGCATTTGTCCTAATCCCGCTACTACAGAGACTTGAGTCAAGAAAAACGTCTCTTTAGATAATTCTGCCAATCGCTGCAAAATCCGTTCTAAATTGACCTTGGTTTGACCCGTCGAAATTGTGCCCAAAGATCGAATTGCAGCCAAGCGCAAAGCTTGCGGAGTACCCGCCGCAGTGTATTTCAAAATTAGATTCAGCGCATCTTCAGAAGTTTTCATTTGCGCCAAACCTGCGATCGCACCCGATCGCACTACCTCATTCCAGCCCTGACGCTCTTTCAGCACCAATTTTAACTCTTTCAGTACCTGTTCGTCGGTCGGTTTTTCGTCGGGGTTAGCCCCTGCAATGGAGCCCATAGCACTCGCTGCTGCTGCTTCTACGTAATAGCTGTCGTCGCCTTTTTCGACGATCGACCTCAGCGCTTTATAAGTTTCGTGAGTTTGGATTTTACCCAGCGCATTCACCACAGCGCGACGAACACGAGCATCTTTATCTTTTAAACCACTTACTAAACCTTCAAAAACTTGGTCGAGTTTAATTTCCACTAACTGACCGGCAACTTCCGCCCGCACTGCCCAGAACGGCTCTTTCTTGAGAACTTCTGACAGCGTTTTCACCGCTTCCAGCCCTCCCTTTTTCGCCAAAGCTTGGGCAGCGTAAATCCGGGAAACAGGGTCTGGATCGAACTGCAACTGAGCTTTTAGTTCGGCAACTCCATACTCTAAAACAACTGTTTTTAAGTAACTATTGCCAACATCGAAACTGATAAACGCCGGCTTCTCTTCTAGGGGGAAATAGAAGCTTTGCTCGCGTTCGTATATTCTGACTGTGAAAGTTTTTAGGTTAGCCGTAGAACGTCCATAACTGTTATCTTCTGCATCTTTTTCCGGCTTGTAACCGAAGCCTATGGGAATTTTTAGGTCAAAGACCTCTTTGCTGTTGCCGTTGTCATTTTTGCTATCTTTTACCTGAGTTTGGGTGACAGTAACTTTTGCTAATTTGCTGTCGCCATCCCAGGAATAAGCAACTTTATAATCTGGATGACCGCCGCGATAAACGTACTGGTCAAACAAAAACATGAGATTGCGACCAGTAGCCTTTTCTATCGCCCTGAGCAAATCGATCGTTTCTACAGTTTTGTGAGCGTTATCCCGCACAAAAGTGTGAATTGCTTTGTAAAATAATTCGTCGCCCAACTCGGCGCGAATCATGTGATAGACGCAAGCGCCTTTTTCGTACAAATGGCGATCGTACAATTCAATGGCTTCGCGGTAAACGTGAGTAACGATCGGGCGGCGGTAGCGGGAACTGTCTTCAGCTAAATAATTGCGGGCTTCATTTAACATATAGTAAGCCGCGTCTTCTTTGCCGTATTCTTTGTCAGTCCACAGCACCTCGGAATAAGAAGCCATGCCTTCTTTTATCCAAGCATGAGACCAATGTTTAATTACTACTAAATCACCGAACCACTGGTGAGCCAATTCGTGGGCAACTAAGCTTTCAGTGCCTCGATTGTCGAGGGTGGCACGTTCATCTAACAAGCACCTATCTGTTAGCAAAGTTGTCGAAGTATTTTCCATACCACCGAAGATGAAATCATCGACGCAGACTTGAGCGTATTTGGGAAAAGGGTAAGGATAGCCAAATGCTTCAGAAAAGAATTCAATCATTTGAGGCGTTTTGCCCATGCTGCGCTTAGCGTCTGCTTCGCGGCTTCTTTCCACGTAATAATTAACTGGTTTGCCGTTCCATTCATCTTTAATTTCGGCAAAATCTCCGACTGCTAAGGTCATTAAATACGTTGGGTGTACCTGAGTTTGGGACCAGTGATAAATTTTTTCGTCGCCTTCGTTTTTTGTACTAATTAATTCGCCGTTGGAAATAGCAAATAGTTGTCTCGGAACTTGGACTCGAATTTCTGAAGTAGCGAGTTGTCCAGGATAGTCGAAACAGGGAAACCAGAAGCGGGAATCTTCGTCTTCGCCTTGAGTCCAAACTTGTGTTGGTTTGTCTGGATAGTTTTTGTCCGGGCCGACGAAATAGAGGCCGCGCTGGGGTTTTTCGACCGAGTATTCGATCGCAATTGTAATTGGTTGGTAAGCTTGGGTTGGTTCGTGTAGTTGAATTTGCAGCACTTCGCCATCGCTGTCGAAATTTTGCTCAATTTCGCCGACTTTTACTGATTTGATATTTAGGTTTACAGCATCTAAGGTTAATTTGTCAATACCGCTGCGGACTGGATTGATGCGGATGCTGCAAGTGCCACGAAAGCTTTGTTTGGGAATATTCAGCACTAAGTCGAGGAAAATGTGTTCTACTTGACCAGGGCGATCGGGATTGTAATGCGGCCGAGCACCGGGCATCTCGAAGGATTTGTGACCGTTTTCAGAATCAAAGTAAGTGTGTGACATTGTGGTGGCAAAGTTGTGAGTCGATCGGCGATCGCTGGCAACGCAGATCCGCCTGAAGTGCCAGCTTATTATAGAGTAGCGCGTCCTAGCTGCTGTTGTCGCTAACTTGTTAAAAACTGCGTCGATCATTGACTGAAGGGAAAATATGATTTTTTCGCTACAATATCAGCAAGGCTAATGTCTGGAATCATCAGTCTGCAATTGAAATTGAGAGGGAAATCTGTATGACAGCTACACTATCAGTTCCCAGTTCGATCGAATCTTGGCTGGGCGACGAAGCCGAAGAGTTGCTCACCCATCAAGCGAAAGTTTCTAAAGATTTGTTGCACCTGCCGGGGCCGGATTGGGTCGATCGCATTTTTGCTCAAACCGATCGATCTCCCCAAGTTTTGCGAGCGCTTCAGCAACTCTATTCTAGCGGACGCTTGGCAAATACCGGCTATTTATCCATCCTGCCGGTAGACCAAGGAATCGAACACTCGGCGGCCGCTTCTTTTGCACCGAATCCCATCTATTTTGACAGCGAAAACATCATCAAACTAGCAATCTCTGCTGGCTGCAATGCTGTCGCGACAACGCTGGGAGTTTTGGGAAGCGTATCTCGCAAGTACGCGCACAAAATCCCTTTCATTGTCAAGCTCAATCATAACGAGTTGCTAACTTATCCCAATCAATTCGATCAAATAATGTTTGCTTCAGTCGAGCAAGCTTGGAATTTGGGAGCGGTTGCAGTGGGAGCAACAATTTATTTTGGTTCCCCGGAATCGACGCGACAAATCCAAGAAGTCAGTCAGGCTTTTGCTCACGCTCACGAATACGGAATGGCGACAATTCTGTGGTGCTACCTCCGCAACGATATCTTTAAACAAGACAAAGATTATCACATTGCGGCCGATTTGACAGGTCAAGCAAATCACTTAGGAGTGACAATTCAAGCTGACATTATCAAGCAGAAATTGCCCGAATGCAACAACGGCTATGGAGCAGTTGCTAAAGCTAGCGATCACAGTTACGGCAAAACCGACAAGCGGGTTTATTCGGATTTGACAACGGATCACCCGATCGATCTAACTCGCTATCAAGTGCTCAACTGTTATGCGGGAAGGATGGGTTTAATTAACTCCGGCGGTGCTTCCGGGAAAAGCGATTTTGCAGAAGCAATTCGCACGGCGGTAATCAACAAGCGCGCTGGCGGCTGTGGCTTAATTTCCGGCCGCAAAACTTTTCAGCGTCCTTTTGAAGAAGGCGTAAAATTGTTCAACGCCATTCAAGATGTTTATTTGTCGCCAGAAATCTCGATCGCCTAAAAATTTACCGCACAGAGATTAGCCTCAATATTACAACCTAAACGTAGGTGGACACGACCCACAAATCGTCGTAAACGTAGGGTGCACACTGTGCACCTTACGTGATTTAAATTCCTTAATCTAAGTTGCAACTTAGCGGTAGTATTAATATTAGCTGAACATATATACAGACACAGTATATAAATTTAAAAATGCCCCACAGCATTGTTTTAAACCTGGTGCCAGTTGCACCAATTCCATCCCAGTTTTTAACGGGGCGGCATCTCCACGCTTTTTTTTTGAACCTTGTGAGTGCTGTAGACAGCGATTTGAGCGCGTACCTGCACGACCAATCTCATGAAAAAGCTTTTACTTTAAGCCCTTTTCAAGTAAGCAGAAAAGAGGCTTACAAAAGCAGCACGCCCCAGGCACAGAAGAGAGTTTTGCCTCCGGCTTCCCGCACAATTTCGCAGGCTGTACAGTGGGAACACAAGCAAGCAATTCAGGAAAATACGCCGATTTGGTGGCGAATTTCTCTGCTGGATGACGGTTTGTTCGATCGCCTAACTCAACTTTGGCAGCAACTTAATTTCGAGAGCCCTTGGCATCTCGGGCCGACAAATATATACATTACTAATATTTTGAGCGAACCGCAATCAAACCAGCCTTGGGTAAACTTTTGTAGTTACGCCGAATTGTTCGATAGAGCTTCGGAAACTGAGCGCCAAATTGCTTTTAGTTTTTGCACTCCTACTAATTTTCGGCAAGGTGTATATGATAGTGCTATGCCAACTAGAGAAAGTATTTTCGGCAGTTTAGCGAATCGCTGGAACAAGTACAGCAGAATTGCGATCGAACCTACTTTCACAGAAGCTATTTTCCCCAGTTTCTTTGATATCCGAACCGAAGTTAGTACGGATTCTCGCAGTAAATTTATTGGCTGCGTCGGCGATATTAGTTACCGAATTATGGGAGATATAGCTCCTGCTACTATCAAGCAAATTAACACTTTAGCCGATTTTGCGCTTTACAGCGGAGTCGGGCGAAAAACGCCGATGGGTATGGGAATGACGCGCCGGTTGCAGGTTTTTTAATTATTCACTTTTGGGCTGAATTTCACTGACGATTTCATAAACATTAGTGTCTGGTATTTTGGCAAACAAAGGCGTCATCTGCTTCAATATTTCCTGATAAGCTTCGCTTTGATTGGCTGCCATATCTTCTACGCTTTCCCAAAAAATGATGGCAATACCTTTGTCTGTATTGGGCAATTGCAGCAGGTATGCTCCCTTAAAACCTGTGGCATAAGTCGCAACGGCTTTTTCAAAAAGTTGTTCTGCAGCTTCAAATTTTCCTGGTTTAAATTCGCCAATGGCAACGTAGGCAAACTGATGTCTGAGAAAGTCTAGAAATTCTGACATATCTTTTTCCTCACTTAATAGCGATACACCAGGTTATATTTTACCCGATCGCCCGAAATTTGTGAACTTCACAGGTTGGAGTTTCGCGCTTAGCTGATCGGCGGATTTATTAATTACACGTAACTGCGATCGCCATTCAAATAGAAACTTTTTGAGTCAGGCGGCTGGAATCTTTATTAAATAAACTGTTGTATCGCTGATTTTAGACGTTCACAATCCTAGGTACCCCGGAGCGACTTCTACCGCTAGTACACAAGGTAAAGCTGCTGATAACTCAAGTCTTGTGTGTAACTGCGAGCATACACAAAGCCGTAAAAAGTTGCCAGTCAAAAGCGGTTTTTTGCAATAACCCTATTGAATTCTTTAAAACTCACCTGTAACAATAATAACAGAGGAATACAAACAAAGTAAAGAGCCAGCTCAAACCCATGAAAAAAATATTAGTAATTGAAGACGATGATTTAATTCGAGAAACGGTATTAGAACTTCTGCAATCGCGCGGTTTTGAAGCTGTGGGTGCTGAAAACGGAAAAGTCGGTATCCAGTTAGCAGCCGAAATTCCCGATTTAATTTTGTCTGATGTCATGATGCCAGAACTCGACGGTTTTGAAGTATTCGCAGCCGTGCGATCGCAGCCTGCAACCGCCAGCATTCCGTTTATTTTTATGACTGGTTCAGAAATGGAAAAAGCCCTGGAACTCAAAGCAGACGGCTATCTCAAGAAACCTTGCAGCCTCGCAGAAATGCTCGCGGCGATCGCCACTCAACTAGAAAAACCGACCGTTGCCAACCCAAAATATCAAAAACTACAGGACAATTCTGCGCCATCAAATCTTAGCTTGCGCGCCAGGAATCAAAAATCTCGGTTTGAGATTGGCTCGGTTTGCTGGCAATGACGCTCACAGTAACGTTATTGATACAGAAGTTGAGGGAATTTCAAATTGGTTCCAGCCAGGGGTGGCTTAGACTGGGTATGTTGAATTTGGTTAAATATTTATGAACGCACAACCCAAAGGCCGCCTAGTTTGGAATCACTCTACCCACCTTCCCGGTTTGATACCAATTTTAGAGCGCCTCACCCTAAAAATCGGCATTCAAACTGTCACTCCCGGCGTCATCAACAAAGTTAAAGGACACATCCCCCGCATGACATTAAGAGTGTCAGTACCCATCCGCGGGGGATTTAAAATCATCGCCAGACAGGGCAAAACCGTACAAGAAGTCTTTATATTAACCACTCTCAGTCAAGGGGACTTGGAAGAGATGATCGCCCAAACCCTAGCCAAGTGACAATATTTTCTTAGCAAGCAAAGCCCGAGCCCTAACTGAAGTAGTTTCATCGCTTTGGGTGATTTCCTCAAATCTGGCCGAAACTTCCGCTAACCAATCCGGTTTAACAGTCGCAGCACCCGCCAAAGCTTGCAAACCCCCCGCTGCTGCGTAGCGAACCACCCATTCTGGATCTCGGGACGCTTGCAGTAGCGTTTTCACAGCGCGAAGTTGAGCATCTGCAATTTGTTCTGCCGGCATCAGTTCCCAACAAATCGTCCCCAAACCCCTCGCCGCGGCCCGCCGCACGCTCAAAGCAAAGTCATTCGCCGCTGCATCGAGCAAAATCTCCAAACCCCTGGGGTCGCCAATTCCCGCCAAAGCCCGAACAGCCCAAGCTCTCGCCCCGTAATTGTAGCCGTCAAGCTGTTCTAGAAGCGGCAGCACCGCAGGTTCTCCGAGCTCAATTAGCCCATCAACGGCGGCAACAGCGGCGCCTGGGTTGTTGTAACCGAGCACTGTAATTAAGGTAGGAATTGCTTGTTTTGAGGAAGCTGCAGCCAGTGCTTTGACTGCGTTTAACAAGCCTTCGGAAGAATCTGCTTGTTCGACAGCCTGAATTAGTTCTAATGCCATTTATTTGTAAGCTTTACCGTGACCATTTTAATTGTAGGTTGGGTCGATCGCGCGATCGAACTTTTTCCCACCTTACCCGCCAACATTCTCATCAAAATAGGTAGGGAAACAGCAGTGCTGTTTCCTGTCTAAAATACAGATATGCCGTAGGGACACAGCAGTGCTGTGTCCTGAATATACTGTGTCCTAAATATACGGCAGACAATTGAGAATCTCTACAGCAATCCTATTTTAGTTGTGAACTAATTTTTTAAAGTAAACTATCCATTAAGTTCATAACTTGAATAGCTTCATCTGACAAAGATAGTGATTCTTGTTGATTGAGGTGATGCTCCAAAACTCCTTTGAGCGCTATCAATTTCAGGCTATTTTCTGCTAAAGTTTCAGAAATAGCTTGCGCTCCCGGCAAATAGCCGATCGCCCCCAAGTCCATCAAAGCCGATCGCCTCAACTGCAAATTATCCCCATTCAAAGCACTTACCAATCGGTCTCCGTAAACCCGCTCTCCAGTTAACTGATACATCGCCCGCGCCGCAGCGTACTGCACCCGCTCTACAGAATGTTCTAAAAAAGGTGAAATTAGGGGTATTGCTTCTGTGGCTTTCAGCATTCCCAAAGCTTCAATTACCGAGTCGTAAGGTTGCACGAGGTGCGATTTTCCTGGCACTCGCACAGCCACAGCTACGCCCCCATCCAATAGCTTCATTAGCGGCCCAATAGAATCGAGCTCGCCCAGCATTTCTAGAGCTTGAGCCGCCGCTTCTCGCACGTAATAATCAGCGCATTCCAAACAGCGAATCAGGGCCGGTAAGGCTTGTTTGTCACCCAATTTACCCAGAGCCCGCGCCGCATTTCGTAATAGGGAATAGTCACCGATTTTTGTTTGTTCTGACTCTTCTTCTAATGCGGCAATTAAAGCTGCAATAGCTGCCGGTTCCTTGACTCGAAATCTGCCAACCCACCAAGCAGCATAATACCGGAGACTGTAATCTTGGGAGTGCAAATTTGCGATCGCCTGTTCAACAGTTAAAGACTCGCCCTCAGCTACACCCGCCGGCGGTGAGTCGGATTCGTAATAATCCATAGTCATTAGTTATTAGTTATTAGTTATTAGTTATTCGGCGATTGAAATGGCTGCTACACAGAAAAAACCTGCAAGGGTTAGGGAAACTCGCCGAGTAAAATCGCTACTAAACAGACAAAACCCGCCTGGGCGGGTTACATTAACTCTTAGTCCGCTTGGAGTGGACTTTGTTTGTCTAGCAGCGATTTTCATCGCCCCTTCTAGCTTGTGTAGGAGCGATCAAAATCGCCCCTGCAACCAAACTATTGGTGATCACCAGATGATTCATGGGATGACTCATGGGATGATTCATGGGATGACTCATGGGATGATTCATGGGATGACTCATGGGATGATTCTGCACCCGCGTTTAAAGGATGAATGCTGACAATTTTCCCGCCCATGCGATTAATCCGCTGCATTTCTTGATTCATCCGATTGTAAGGCACGTTGATAAATGTACTCGCGCTCGATCGAATCGAATAATCCACATTATTTGTTTCATCGCTTTGGCGCAAACCGACAACTTCATACCGAAAGCAGCGACCAGCCGAAGTTGTATTGCCACTTATTCCAGCTACAAATTGACCCAACATAAGCTTCTTGGTAATTGGTAATTCTGACTGTTGACTGTTGACTGTTGACTGTTGACTGTTGACTGTTGACTAAAAGCTAGTAACTGCCAACTGCCAACTGCCAACTGACTAAATTGGAGTAATGCTGGCGATTTTCGCGCCCAGGCGTTGAAATTTCTGCAGTTGCGAGGACAAATCCTCAACAGGTACGATGAAAGCCTTGCTGCTGCGGCGCACGCTAGGATAGCCGCCCGTGCGAATGCCGGAAACTTCCACGCGCAACAGCCGCCCTTCTTTGCCGTAAGCTGCAGCGCCGCCGAAAGTGCTGCTGGGAGTTACGTTTTTAGCAGAAGGCCGATATGCCCAACCTTCGTTACCGCCAGAAGGCCCAACTACAGCCGTAGCGCTGTTAGTGCCGAGTTCGACAGCTAAGCGAGAGTTATTGCCTTCTAGTTGGGAAGTATCGCTGTTTGCATAGCCGCGATACAGGCGAAACATCCGGGTAAAACCAACGGTTTTTTGACCACGCTGGGTGTTAAAGCCGCGGTAGTAAGGTACGATACTCTCGCCGAAGTTTTCTTGATACTCTACTGAATCGATGTAAGAATCAATATCAGCGTCGTAGCCTTGTGTTTGATACAAATCTAAGTGCTCAACTACTTCAGATTCGTCGTAGGGAGCGCGACCGAGCAAGTGTTTGTAGTTTAGTTCGATCGTCCGAGTTTGGAAGCTGTTGTAGAAAAACTTGGTTTTGTACAGTTCTGACTTAGCTACAGCGCGTACAAATTCTCGTACCGTCAAACTGCCGTCCCGCAGCAAAGACTCGGAACTTGTAAGTCGCTCGGATTTCATTAAATAGTCGTTGCCCAGCACCTGACGGTAAACCGCACGAATCACAGTTTCCACGTCGTCTTTGCTGTAATTCGGGCGCAATTCTACCTTCGGCGCATCGCTCAATGCGGATGTTCCCAGTCTGGACGCTGCTGTTGTAATCGCCACCAGATTTCCTCCTAAATTATTAATGACAAAAGTTTAATGCTTGGTTGCACTTGAAATTTTTAGGACTAAGGATAATATGCCTCAAAGTAGGGTGTGCACTGCACACCTTACCTATACACATAAAATTGAAGAATTTTTTAGCCTTAGTCCTAATTTGCTAAAGACGTTTCAAAAAAACGTCTTTACAAACTTTAAGCTGTGGTAATACTTACCACTTTGCCGCCACGTTTGTTGATTTGCTGCAAGCGGCTCGAAAGTTGCTCGTAAGGCACGAGATATTCGGTAGTAGTCCGTCGCACTTGGGGCGAAAAATTAGCCGAACCTTGCATTGCGGTGACTCGGTAGAGCTGGTCGCGAGAACCGCCGGATGTGCCGCCAAGGGCTTTTCCGGTGGAGGCGGTGTATATCGGCGAAGCCATATTTCTCGCTACTTCCCAAGTCAGCCGGGCTTGGGTTTGGTTTTGCGATCGATCGCTAGAAGCAAAACCCCGGTACAGTTGAAACATCCGGTTAAAACCGACGGTTTTTTGACCTCTTTGAGTCGCGAAACCGCGATAGTAAGGCACTATACTTTCGCCAAAATTTTCTTCATACTCAACCGAGTCAATGTAAGAATTAATTTCAGCTTCGTAGCCTTCTGCATTGTACAAATCAACGTGGAAAGCAATTTCCGACTCGTCGTAAGGAGCGCGGCCCAACAAATGCTTGTAGTTAAGCTCGATTAACCGCGTTTGCGAGTTCGGATAAAAAAACTTTTTCCGATAGGTTTCGGAATGTGCAATTGACCGCACAAAATCTTTCACTGAAATCTGCCCTTGCTGCAGCAGAGATTCAGCACTGGTAAGTCGTTCGCTCGACATTAAATACTCATTACCGAAAACTTGGCTGTAAGCAGCGCGAATTACTGCTTCCACATCCTCTTGCGTCCAGTGGGGGCGCAGTTCTACCCGTCCGGCTTCTTCAAATGCTTTTATTCCCAAACGTTCTGCTGCACCTAATCCCGCCATTTTTGCTTCTTCCTTTTTTGCTTTAAAAATTGAAAACTGCTTAAAAAAGTATTTGCAAAACTAGGCTTGGATCGCAGATGCCCGGAATTGTAAACAACCGCTAACACTTAAGCTAACAGCAGCTTACAATTCCGGGCATCACGCAAATCTAGCTTAGAGCGTTGATTGCGTAGTCGATGTAGGAATTCGCTTCAGTTGCAGCGTCGCCACTGAGACCGTGGTTGCCTTTGATGTACTTGAGAGCTTCAACGTACCAGCTAGGAGACAATTCAAATGTCCGGTTGATTTCGTCAACACCTGCAATCAGGTACTCGTCCATCGGACCGGTGCCGCCTGCAACTAAGCAGTAGGTTACCATCCGCAGGTAGTAGCCGATGTCGCGAGAGCACTTCGCTTTACCTGTTGGGGTAGAAGCGTAGTTCGGGCCTTGCATTTGTTGGGTGTACGGGAATTTGTTGTACACAGCTTGAGCTGCACCGTCGATCAAGCGCTGAGAGTTGGCGGTCAACGCTTTGGCTGCTTCCAAACCTGCTGCTGCTTGGCGGAAACGGCCGAAGGCGACTTGCAGTTCAGTGCTGCTCAGGAAACGGCCTTGAGAATCGGCTGCGGTTACTGCTTCAGTCAAAGGGGTTTTCATTGTTCTGGTTTCTCCCTAATGTTGTGTTGTTTTTGTACAAAAATGATTGTTTGCAAAAATGCGATGCTCGCTTCTTTACAAGAAAGGTTCGCTTGGCTATTTTTAGCCGACTGCATTAGCTGCGCGGTCGAAGTAGCTGCCGATTTCAGACATCAGCGAGCTGCAATCACCACGGGTAACACCGTTGGGGTCGTTAGCGATCGCGATCGCTGCTTCCTTCATTTTTTGCACGCCGGCTGCAACTGAGCCACCGGGAACTCCCAGAGCTTGGTATGTTTCACGCAGACCGTTCAAGCAGCGGTCGTCTAAAACGCTGGCGTCGCCTGCAAATGTTGCATAGGTGACGTAGCGCAAGATGATTTCCATATCGCGCAAGCAAGCTGCCGCGCGGCGGTTGGTGTACGCATTGCCACCAGGAGCGATCAGTTGCGGCTGTTCGGCGAACAGGGCGCGAGCTGCATTGGCTACGATGCTGGATGCGTTACCGGTGATGCGGTTTACTGCGTCAATCCGCTTGTTAGCGTCGGAAACCATGCCGCTGAGAGCATCTAGTTGACCCTGAGCTAGAAATTCGCCCCGAGCGTCAGATTGGGAAACCACTTTTGTAAATGCGTCAAACATGAAAGAACTCTCCTATTTGAGTTAATTGAGTTTGGTTGCGGTATAAAACCGTTAAGTTAAATTTGTTCAGGCTACGAGTGCCTGCCAGGGTTGAAATTTGATGCCAGCTACTCTGCTGGTCCCATCGATCTCTCCCTTTCCGCTACCTGCACTATTGTTACATTGCAACGGAGGTTTAAGAAACCTTAGAAAATTTTACACCTTTTATGAGATGCGACAAACCTTGTCAATCAGGGTTTTTGTTAACTTTGGCCTGTCGTTTCAACCCTCTGATAATCTTTATACAATGCTCGCCTGCGTTTGTTTATTACAAATTATTACAGAAACTTATCTCTCTAAGAAGGTAAATCTCGGGGGGGCAAGTGCGGGCAAATCTCCTTCCTCGGGTAGATGCGGGGTTGTCGCAATAAACGAAGAGTTTGTTTCGATCGCCCTGCAGTGGCGGTAGAACCGCCCGGAACCGTCCCGTGGCCCGATCGCCTTTGTTGGCTTTCTCTGGAAAATCCGAATTGTTAAGAAGTATTAAGTAAATTAAAGTTTTCGTAAAAGAAGGCTGGGGGAATAGGGAAAAAAGCAAAAATTCTGCCCCATGTCAGGATGGCTGCAGAATTGGGTGTGGGTAAAATCCAAAAGATTGGGAACCCGATCGCCACAGCCTCAGCTTTTGCCGGAAATATCAGCATTTAGTGACAAAACTCAGCCGTTGGAAGTTGAAAGACCGGGCCCGGTCTTTCATAACGCGGGGATTCTTATATCATGAGGAGTCCTTGAACTTGAACCCAGAGCCAGCATCTACTGTGTTCCCCGCAGCGGTTGCAAAAAAACTTTCTTCATCTATATGTTGTATGTTCTGCTTCCCACAGAATAGTCGCACGGAAGCGTGTGGGAAGCTGAGCATTGTCGATGGTGAGAAAACCAACAGAGGCGATCGAGACCTGTCAACGCAGCGCCATTTTTCTTTTAACATTAAACAATGCAAAATAGATGAGTTCGGATACGAGCGTTTTATTACGTTTTTTTTAAGGTAGGTTTTAACCTGCGGCGCACGGTTGCATCCCCGTAATAAAATCACTCTTGCTTTCAGCTTCTTTTCTGTGTGATAGCCGAAGGAATTGCTAATTTTTAGTAGTAAGGTGGATAGGTGCTATCAGCCGTAGGTATACAAACGGCGCGATCGAGCCGCCAGACGCAGTGAAGTTAAAAGCTTTTTGCTTCCCCGGCATCGAACCGCCCAAAACGAGTCCCAAGTTAAACAGTTTTTTATTCAGAACTCAAAACTTAAAAGTCTCTGACTGTAATCAGCCACATCCATCGGCTGTAGCTGTCCGGCCTCATTCGCCTAATTTCCCCATGCGCGATCATAATTTATGTCTTCAAATTCTCCCTCTTCTTGGCACACCGTAGCAATTGACAAAACTCTCCAGCAGCTAAGCAGCAACAAAGACGCTGGCTTGAGCAGCCAACAGGTGTCAGAACGCTTGCAGCAATACGGCCCCAACGAACTCGAAGAAACAGGAGGCCGCAGTCCGTGGTCGATTTTTGTCGATCAGTTCACCAACATCATGTTGTTGATGCTGATGGGTGTGGCCGTGATTTCGGCTTTTTTGGACATCAGGTCGAATACTTTTCCCAAAGATGCGATCGCCATTTTTGCGATCGTCATACTCAACGGCATTCTCGGCTATTTCCAAGAGCAAAGTGCTGAAAAAGCCCTCGCAGCCCTCAAAAACCTCGCTTCCCCCCTAGTCAGAGTCGTGCGGGACGGCAAAACTTCGGAAATAGCAGCCAAGGAACTCGTACCCGGAGACGTGATGCTGTTGGAGGCTGGGGTAAAAATAGCAGCAGACGCACGCTTGATCGAAACATCAAATCTGCAAGTCAGAGAATCAGCTTTAACAGGGGAAGCTCTAGCAGTAACCAAGCAAGCTGATCTAGAACTTCCCGAAGATGCTTCCTTGGGCGATCGACTTAACGTGATTTTTCAGGGCACAGAAGTTGTTCAGGGACGAGCCAAGGCGATCGTTACCAACACCGGAATGCAAACTGAACTGGGCAAAATTGCCACCATGCTTCAGTCAGTAGAAAACGAACCGACTCCCCTGCAACAGCGGATGGATCAGTTGGGAAATGTTCTAGTCTCCGGTGCCCTAACCTTAGTCGCAATTGTCGTCATCGGCGGCATGATTACCTTCCAAAACGGCGGCATCGGGTTCGATACCAGCCGGTTTGAAGATTTGTTAGAAGTGTCTCTGAGCATGGCTGTGGCTGTGGTTCCCGAAGGACTTGCAGCAGTCGTGACAGTTACTCTGGCACTCGGAACTAGGCGGATGGTGAAGCGAAATGCCCTGATTCGCAAACTGCCGGCCGTAGAAACTTTGGGATCAGTTACTACCATTTGTTCTGACAAAACAGGTACTCTGACTCAAAATAAAATGGTAGTTCAGCTAGTGTCTACGGGCGACTGCACTGTCGCCGTCGCAGGCGATGGCTATGCCCCGATCGGAGATTTTAGCGATCGCCTGACATCAGCCAAAATTAATAATTTAGAGGAATATCCAGAACTCGAATCTTTATTAATTGCCTGTGCAGTTTGCAACGACGCAGTATTGCAACAAGAACAGCAAGAATGGCAGATTTTAGGCGACCCCACAGAAGGAGCTCTGCTGTGTGTAGCAGGAAAAGCAGGCATTTATAAGGAAAAACAGTCTCAATTGTTGCCACGGACGGCGGAATTTCCTTTTTCTTCCGAACGCAAGCGGATGAGCGTGATTTGCGAAGTGCCCGGCCGATCGGGAAATTCGGGATTTCCCGCAGAAAAAGGACAGCAGTCAAATTATTTGATGCTGACCAAAGGTTCTCCAGAGTTGACTTTGGAGCGCTGCAAAGGCATTATAGTCGGCGATCAAGTACAACCTTTGAATCAGGAAATGCGCGATCGCATCCTCGCCGAAAACAACAACATGGCAAGCGGCGGTTTGCGAGTCCTCGGGTTTGCGTACAAACTCTGGGAAAACTTGCCGCCCGAAGGTTCTGAGGAAACCAGCGAACAAAACATGATTTGGCTGGGACTCGTCAGTATGCTCGACGCCCCGCGCCCGGAAGTGCGGGAAGCAGTGGTGAAGTGCCGCAATGCAGGCATTCGGGTGGTGATGATTACAGGAGACCACCAATTGACAGCAAAAGCCATCGCCTACGATTTAGGTATTGCTACAGAGGGCGATCGAGTTCTCACCGGTCAAGAATTAGAAAAGCTCAGCCAAGAGGAACTCAAACAGCAAGTCGAACAGGTTAGCGTTTACGCCCGCGTTTCCCCCGAACACAAATTGCGAATAGTCCAAGCTTTGCAAAGTTGGGGCAAATTTGTCGCGATGACCGGCGACGGAGTTAACGACGCCCCCGCCTTGAAACAAGCCGATATCGGCATCGCCATGGGGATTACCGGCACCGATGTCAGCAAAGAAGCTAGCGATATGGTGCTCCTCGACGATAACTTCGCAACTATTGTCGCCGCTGCTGAAGAAGGGCGAGTGGTTTATAGCAATATTCGCCGCTTTATTAAATACATTTTGGGCAGCAACATCGGCGAAGTTTTGACAATTGCGGCGGCACCTTTAATGGGTTTGGGAGGAGTGCCGCTGACGCCGCTGCAAATTTTGTGGATGAACTTAGTAACAGACGGCGTTCCCGCTTTGGCCTTGGCTGTGGAACCGGGGGAACCGAACGTGATGAAAAGGCCTCCTTTCAGTCCGCGAGAAAGTATTTTTGCGCGGGGTTTGGGTTCTTACATGATTCGGATCGGGATTATTTTTGCAATTTTGACCATCGCGATGATGTCCTGGGCTTACGGATATACTCACTCTCCCGGACACGGAGATCCAGATGCTTGGAAAACAATGGTGTTTACAACTCTTTGTTTGGCGCAAATGGGTCACGCGATCGCAATTCGGTCTAACACTCAGCTAACTATTGAGTTAAATCCATTCACTAATGTTTTTGTGTGGGCGGCTGTAATTGTGACTACTATTCTGCAATTGATGCTGATTTATGTTCCGCCGCTGAGAGCATTTTTCGGCACTCATTATTTAACGGGGTTTGAGTTGCTGATTTGCTTCGGTTTCAGCGCTCTGATGTTTGTCTGGATTGAAATGGAAAAACTGTTCTTGCGCTTTTACCAATCTAGAAAATAGTGTTAACGGCTGAGGAATACTGAGCGATGTTTCATTATTAGCTAGAACCCTCGCAGGCAATATTCTCTCTTCACATCCGCCAGGGGTTTCAATCCCTGGCTCACAGCCAAAGTCATCGCTATGAAGACTAAAGAGATTGTGTCACAATTAAACATTTATTAGTTCGTTATAATGTCATTGCGAGCGCAACGCTCGGCGAAAATCGCAATTGCAAAGGCTCGTGGTTGCCAACCCGTAAGGTGCGCCCGGTCGTGCACCCTACGATGACTGTATTACCAATTACCGATAACCAATTACTAATATTATGTATTTGAAAACGCTGCACCTACGGCAGTTTCGGAACTACTTTGATCAAAAGGTAGCGTTTGACGCTCCCAAAACCATTTTAGTAGGAAATAACGCGCAAGGAAAATCTAACTTGTTAGAAGCCGTCGAGTTGCTTTCTACATTAAAAAGCCACCGGGTAGGGCGCGATCGCGATTTAATACTCGACTCAAAGCCGATCGGGCAAATTGATGCTACACTCGAACGTCAAACCGGAGCAATCGACTTAGCTTTAACTCTTCGCTCTGGGGCGCGTCGAACACTGAAGCTCAATGGTGAACCGCTGCGCCGCCATTTAGACTTTTTGAGTGTCTTAAATG
This sequence comes from Microcoleus vaginatus PCC 9802, assembly GCA_022701275.1. Taxonomy (NCBI): domain Bacteria; kingdom Bacillati; phylum Cyanobacteriota; class Cyanophyceae; order Oscillatoriales; family Microcoleaceae; genus Microcoleus; species Microcoleus vaginatus. Next base: position 3,502,034 of record CP031740.1, on the reverse strand, counting down.
TAGTGCAATTTTCTTGTTTGGATTTGGACTTAGTGCGCGGCGGGCCCGAAGGAAGGCGCAATTGGATCGATCGCCTAGTCATCCAATTAGAACCGATTTACGCTCACATCTTGCAGCAGTACAACCAAATTTTGCGCCAGCGAAACGCTCTGTTGAAACGTTCTAAAGAAATCAGGAAAGCGGAATTTTCCCACAGTTTTGACAAGATGCCATTTGTTGCACCCGAAAGTCCCGAACCGGAAAATACAGAAGACTTACCCCTCCCCAATTCCCCATTCCCAATTCCTAACTCGCAATTCCCCATTCCCCGTTCGGAACTAGCTTTGTGGGACGCGCAGTTGGCGACAGCGGGCGCTCGCGTCATCCGCAGGCGCGATCGAATTTTGGAGCGATTGATGCCTTTAGCTCGAAATTGGCACCGTTCAATTAGCGGTTCAGGCGAAGTTTTAGATGTGAAATACGATGCTAATATTGAAGTAGGCGCGGAATTAATCGCTAAAGATAATCTCGAAGGAGTGCGACAAGCATTTTTAGAGAAAATTCAAAAAAGGGCGATCGCAGAACAGTTTCAAGGAACCACTTTAGTCGGCCCCCATCGCGACGACATTACATTTACCATTAACAATACCCCAGCTCGTCAATACGCATCCCAAGGTCAGCAGCGAACTCTGGTATTAGCATTAAAATTAGCCGAACTGCAGCTTATTGAAGAAGTCGTCGGTGAAGCGCCTTTACTATTGCTCGACGACGTACTTGCAGAACTCGATCTGAGCCGCCAAAATCAACTTTTAGAAACAATTCAAGAACGATTTCAAACTCTGATTACTACAACTCACCTAGGCGCTTTTGATGCTCAGTGGCTGCGACAAACTCAAATTCTCTCCGTCGTTGCTGGACAAATCAATCGATTTTAGATTTTAGATTTTAGATTTTAGATTGACAAACTTTCTGTTTCATGGTAATGGTACAAAAAAATGAAAAATTGGCATTATTAACTCAATTCGAGATAGGATAAAGGTTAATTTTGATTGCCGTTTTCGCTTCCATTTTTCTAAACCTTATGAAGCATTACATTTCCCGTCTGTTAGCCCTGGTATTAGTTGTTGTCATCGGCGTAGCGGGCTGTACCAATGTTCCGGCCACTCTGAGTGGAGATTATGGCCAAGACACATTAGCATTAGTGAAGAGCTTGAGAACAGCGCTCACTTTGCCCGAGGGCGCGCCCGAAAAAGCCGCCGCTCAAGCCGCTGCTCGCACAAGTATCAACGATTTTTTTGCTGCATATCGCCGCGATCCCGCTCTTACCAAGCTGGCATCTTTCACGACAATGCGGACGGCATTAAACTCTTTGGCAGGACATTACAGTTCCTATCCCAACCGTCCCGTTCCTGAAAAATTGAAAAAGCGTCTTGAGTCAGAATTTCAGCAGATTGAAGCTGCTCTTAACAGAGGAGCTTAATCTCAAAATTTAGGATCAAGGATAAATTTTAATAATTCATCTTTCATCCTTGATATTTGAGTGTTAACAATTTTTAGTAGAAATATCAACTGCTTTTAGCGCCCACTGTATCCAGGCGCTTTTTTATGCAGAATTTAGGGAAAAAATACTGAAAAATCGAACAGGATATGATATCAAATCCGGGCTTTTTACCCCCTTTATTTTTGAGTACCCGAAGGCGCGTGCCTGCGCGCCAACACTTAGGCAGAGGAAAGTTTGTATAACATAGCAGCGCTTGAATCACCGAGTCTTATCTTGCCCGATCGCCCTGGTTCGATTTAAATAGCCGCCAGATAGAATTTGCATTGTGCGATCGACTTGTGCCATAACTAAGTCAAGCGAAAAAGTAGAAAATTTGTAGCTGCTTGTTGAGCGCGATCGCAAAAATGCGATCGCCACCCAATTTAAACCAGAAAACCCCATTCAATTCTCCCATGAAAATTGCACCAACTCGCATCGCGAATTTTCAACACCAGCGACGCTTTTTAAGTGCGGTAACTGCTGTTTTAACCAGTAGCTTCATCAGCCAGCTTGTTTGGCCGTTTATCGGAAATCAACCAGCTTTTGCCCAAACATCAGCCTACTGCCAATTATCCCAAGAACAGGTCAATCAAAAAGAAGACTTGCGCCGCGCCGCGCTGTCGGGAAAACCGGAATCTCAGCAAGCATATTTTGCTGTTTTGAACAAACACGCGCGAGAAATAGCAGAATGTCGCCAAAAAACTTGGCCGGAAACCCAAGCAGTTTGGCTGCGTTTGTATCCCTGCGATGTCAGACCCGGAGAACTCGATCGAGTATTAGACAAAGTTGTGAATAAAGGCTACAACCAAGTCTATGTCGAAGTGTTTTACGATGGTCAAGTGCTGCTACCAGTCGCAGACAATCCGACAGCTTGGCCTTCTGTTTTGAGAAATCGCGGTTACGAGAAATACGATTTGTTAGAAAAGGCGATCGCCAAAGGTAAACAACGAGGTTTAAAAGTTTATGCCTGGTTGTTTAGCATGAACTTTGGGTATACCTATGCTCAGCGTCCCGACAGACAGCAAACCCTCGCTATCAACGGTAAAAATCAGACAAGTTTAACAGTAACTGAAGGCGCAGCAATTAACGAGGACTTCGGAGAAGTGCCGGGCAATCAAGCCTTTATAGATCCGTACAACCCACAAGCACGGCAAGACTATACTTTGTTAGTAAATCAAATAGTCAAGCGCAAGCCGCAAGGAATGTTATTCGACTACATTCGCTATCTACGGGGCGTCGGACCCGCTTCAGTGGCTACCAAAGTTCAAGACTTGTGGATTTACGGCCCAGCATCGCAGCAAGTTCTTTTGCAGCGGGCTAACAATCAGCAAGGGCGAGATTTAATTCAGCGATATTTGACTAAGGGATTTATCAATCCTAATGACGTTCAAGCAGTAGTCAAACAGTATCCAACAGAGCGAGAACCTCTTTGGCAGGGGCGAATTCCGCAGGCGATGTCAGTAGCAACTCCACCTTCAAGAAGAGAGAATGCCGCATCAAGATCGGCCTCAACAACTCCCGCCGCTAATAAGCCAAACCCTGCAACTCCCACATCAAAACCGACACCGCCACTTCCCGATACCGGCATTCTGCAAAAAGACCTCTGGAAACTGAGCGTTGCTCACGCAGTCCAAGGGATTTTAGATTTTTTAGGAATAGCTATTCAACCAGCTCAAAGGATGGGAATTCCTGTAGGAGCAGTGTTTTTTCCCACTGCAAATCAAACGATAAATGAAGGGGGATATGATTCGAGATTGCAGCCTTGGGACAGCTTTCCGGCTGCTGTGGAATTCCACGCCATGTCTTACGGAAATTGTGGGGATGTAAGCTGCATTGTGCCACAGGTGCAGCGAACAGTGAGTTTAGCGCCTGCGGGAGCAAAAATTATTCCTGCCATTGCTGGAGATTGGGGAAAACCTCTCAGAAATCGGCCGTCTTTGGAGATTCAAATGCGGGCCATTCGCTCGGCGACGCCGCAAATTAATGCGGTGAGTCATTTTGCTTTTGGGTGGCAAGAACCGGAGGATGAAAGGGCGCGGCAAACTTGCCGATTGTAGATAGTCCTTGACAGATAGGGTGTCATCACGTTGTTTTATTGTCGCGAAAAGAGCCAGAAAGTGTAGATTTTTTATTAAGAAACCGGGTTTTGATAGCGGAAAGGGTGGCTAGCCACGATTGATTTGCCTAAAAAAACCCGGTTTCTGCCTAAGTCTAGCTTTAGTGCGATCAACGTTTTGCAAAAAAAAATAATTTACCAACCTTTTAAGCTAGCAGAACAATCAGGCATAATGAGATTGTTCAAAATAAATCCTATACCGGATGAGTCGCAAAGGCAATAAAAAACGGGTTATTAAAACCGTTATACTTATCGGATTGAGCATCACAATTTCTCTGTTGTCGGAAAACAGAAAAACCGCCAATTCAAATCCGCTAATACCGATCGCACCCGTTGAAAATCCCCCGCCAAACCTGCTGAAACCCCCAAAACTAAAAACACCCCCTTCTCTCTCCGCAACTCCCTCTCCCAAACCTCCCGAACAACCTTTAGTCTTCGCACCGCCCGCACAATTTCACAGCCAAATAGTTTATAAAGCCAGTATTAACAACTCAAAAGTTATCGCCCTGACATTTGACGATGGCCCTTCGCCTGAAACTTTGAAAATATTAGAAGTTTTGCACAAACATCAAGTTGTGGGCACATTTTTCTGCTTGGGTGCAAATTTGCGGGAGTATCCAGAAATTGCGAAAAGAGTTGTGCAAGCGGGAAATGCGATCGGCAACCATACTTGGCATCACTATTCTCACAATGTTACCGAAAAAACAGCCTCAGATGAAATAGATAATACTGGCATTCATATTTATCGATCGACTGGGGCAAAAAGTTTCTTGTTTCGCCCGCCCGGCGGCCGCTTAAATAACGGTTTAGCAGCTTACGCTCAAAAGAAGAATTATGTAGTGGTGATGTGGTCGATCGACCCTAAAGACTTTCTGCAACCTCCGGCCGCTGCGATCGCTCTTACCGTGCTATCCCAAGCGACATCGGGGGCGATCGTATTGTTGCACGACGGCGGTGGCAATCGCCAGCAAACAGTCGAGGCACTATCTGCAATTATTCCCAAACTCAAACAGCAGGGATATCGTTTTGTAACCGTGCCGCAATTGTTGCAAATGCAAGCTGGACAAAAACAGCGAATTGCCGATCAAAAATCCCCATGAACACACATCTCAGCAAAATTAACTTACTCGGAATTTCATCTGCGTTCATTTGCGTTCATCTGCGGTTAAAAATCCAATTATGCTAAATTTATTGACAACCATATAAATTCTGATAAGATAATGCAAAAAATTCAATCAAGAGACATCAACCTCCGCTATCTAATCGATAACTTCGGCTTGCAGCGAGTTCGCAACACCGAATTTTTTCCAGAATGGCAAGAAAACTTACCCGAAGTAACAGAGTCAGAAAAACAATTGCTCGATCGCGTCCAAGACATATACTTCAACTTGGTAGACACCCCGCCTGTATTGGAAAATGCAGTCAAGCTAACAATCATCAGCCCCATTTTGTTTATTGCCGGTCTGTATGAGTCTCCTTTTCAAGTCAAAGCCGAAAAGTCTAGATCCATTCAAGAGGAAGACGAAGGCAGAATCATCGAAGGCAGAATAGATATCCTAATTATGAAAGCAAACTTGTGGGTGACAGTAATTGAATCCAAACAACTTGCTTTCTCCACTGACGAAGCACTCGCACAACTCCTGACATATATGCTGGCCGATCCCAACTCAGAAACTCCTACTTTTGGGATGATTTCCACAGGTGCTAACTTCAATTTTGTTAAGTTAGTCAGAGGGGAAACTCCCCAGTATGCGCGATCGGCTGAATTTGTTATTTCCAATCCCGGCAATGAATTGTACCGCGTTTTGCAAATTTTAAAACGCCTGAGTCAACTGCCAGACTAGCAATAAAAGCCATTTTGAGTTATCTTTCAAAGCAGACAATATCTAATATCTCAAATTTCAAACTGGTGCGAGCATGGTAAATTACTGGATAGTCGGCGCTGTGGCAATAACTTCTGTCTGCTGGGCAGAAATAATACGAGACTTTTATCACGTCGTGTCCCATTATTGGGCACCCCTGCAAAAGCTGCACACTTGGCATCACCGCGTTTTCCGCCCGAATTTGACAGCCGTCAGCGAGACAATTTACAAGCAAGCACACTGGCGTCACGACGTGCCCGAAGGTGCGGCGATGATGGTTTTGGGCTTGTTGCTGTGGGTTGTAGCTTATTTTGGGCTGCCGGAATATCACTGGGGCGCAGCAGCGGGTTGTATTTATACTTTAGGCTTTTTGTTGAGCGCGATCGCCCGCGCGTGCGGCATCAAAGGCGCAGACGAATTAACCGACATCACCCACCAACCGGGAGACTTCCTTACTCCCCCTGGCAAGTGGTTAGTTAATAAACCTTATCACTGGCGGCATCACTTCGACAATCAAAATGCTTACTATTGCGGTACTTTCACCTTAATAGATAAACTTATGGGTACAGCACTTTCTCTCAAAGGCAAAACTGTAGCCGTCACCGGTGCATCGGGAACTTTAGGTCGTTCGCTACTCAAACACCTGCACAAAGCTGGTGCAAAAGTGATCGCCCTCTCCTCTGGAAATGAGGAAATTACTTTGGATGTAGACGGCGAAAATTTACCTGTAAAAACCGTAACTTGGCAAGCTGGCCAAGAGGCAGACTTAGCCCTATTGTTAGAAAAAATTGATATTCTCGTCATCAATCACGGGATTAATGTACACGGAGAAAGAACAGGAGAGGCGATCGCAAACTCCTACGAAATTAACACTTTTTCTGCGTGGCGGCTGATGGAACTCTTTTTCTTAACAGTCCGCACTAACGAAAACATCGCTTGCAAAGAAGTCTGGATCAACACTTCCGAAGCAGAAGTAATTCCCGCTGTCAGTCCCCTCTACGAACTCAGCAAACGCGCCCTGGGAGATTTAGTCACCCTGCGCCGGTTAGACGCACCCTGCATCGTTCGCAAACTGATTTTAGGGCCGTTTAAAAGCAACTTAAACCCGGTCGGCATCCTGTCTCCTGACTGGGTAGCGCAGCAAATTGTCAAACAAGCTAAAGCCGATGCGCGCAATATCATCGTCACAATTAATCCTTTGACTTTTATCATTTTTCCAGTCAAAGAGTTTTTTGTTTCCCTCTACTTCCAAATCTTCAGCCGAAAGGCGATTTCAGAGATAAAGGAACCTGCGGCATCTGAAAAATCTAGCGTTGAAGCTAAGATTAATTGATCAACCAAAACCGGGTTTCCCTAGGGGCGGCGGCTGTGACTGTCCGCCCTGCTGCTAAATTCCACAAAACTAAAGCCTTTGTCACATCGTCACGAGTAAGCTCACGCCCCCACTCCCACAGTCGCAAACCCACTCTTCTAACTCATTGGGTCAAAACCGTTGGGGGGGACTGGAATCGAGAGCTGTTTCGGCTCCCATTCCCAACAGGGTTATGCTTACTGATACAAATTATTAAGTATTTTTACTAACTACTGTCTCTCCTTAGTCACTTCTATCCGCACGGGGTACTGTACGCGGCCCGTCGCGGCTGCTGAATGTGGGTTTCAACTATGCTCGTTGGTTAGTTGATACGTCCAGGACTCATAAGTGTAATTTGATAGTGGTGGAATTGGGCGATCGCGATCATTAAATAGAATAAGCAGCACACCGCTCTCGATCGCCAAAAATAAACTTTTGTAAAGGTTCGAGAAAATCCCGGAACTTACTTTGGGACAGACGTAATCAGTGAAATCACCGATCGAAGAAAGATTTTTGATAACAAGTATGAATTGATAAACTCTTTTCACAGGTTGTGAGAGGCAGGCAAAAGTTTGGCGATCGGGATCTTCAGGATGCGTCTTTCGAGCTAATCTACCTTTTCAAAAGAAAAAACTAAAATGCCAAGATCACTTGAAATCTTCGGCGATGGTCGCGTGTACGAAATAAAAGACGACCTAGCCGTTAAAGTCACGGATACAAATGGGCAAGTAAAAGCATTAATCGATGCTTTAAAGTTCAGCGTAGCTAAAACATACAACATTAATCCTCCCGACGAACAACCGCCTGATGTGGCAGAACGCAGAGGTTCAAAGCAAATCAATGGAGAAGGCTTTAAGCTTCTCACTACGTTTGAAGGATGTGAGCTAACTGCTTATGATGACGGCGGTGGAGTTTGGACAATTGGTTACGGACACACTGGCAACGATGTTTTTCCCGGGCTGACGATTAGCCAAACACAGGCAGAAGAATTACTGAGGATAGATTTAGAAAAATTTGAATCCTTTGTTGAGGATGCCGTGGAAGTTCAGCTCAATGACAATCAGTTTTCTGCACTGGTTTGTGTCTGCTTCAACGTGGGGCCAGGAGGTTTTGGAGATTCAACTCTTCTGAGGCTTTTGAACGAGAGAAATTATCAAGGAGCAGCTAATCAGTTTCCTGTGTGGAATAAGGTAAATGGTGAACCCTGGCTAGGGCTGACACGCCGACGATTGGCTGAACGATCGCTGTTTTTGGGAAAACCCTGGCAGTCATTCTTAACCTATGAAGGAACAGGCGAAGAAGCAACAGGGGAAACAATCGCAGAAGCACCTCGCACCTTGAAACTCACCGAACCCATGATGCAAGGTGAGGATGTTCGTCAAGTACAGAAAGCTTTGAAAGCAGCCGGAATCAATATAGAAGCTGATGGAGTATTTGGTAATGATACTGACAAGGCAGTGAGGCAGTTTCAGGAGCAAAAAGTGCTAACTGCCGATGGTGTGGTAGGTTCTGAAACTCGGAAAAAAGTGGCAATATAAAATCGATTTTGTAAAAATGGGGAATGACGCAATCCAACATTTTTTACACGCTTCGTGGAACCCAGGTTTAAGAATAACACTCTCTAGATAGAGTTGTGCGTCTAGAAATGACCAAATTCAAACTAATTCTAGAAAAAAACTATGACTGACTCAAGCAATATTCTATTTAATCAACCTGTAATTGTCGAAGCCTGTGAAGAATTTGTCGAACGGGATCGGTTGGAAATTAGAGGCAGTTTCCCCGGATTACTCCAAGATGCACCCATGTCTTCGACTGCGGTGGTAAATGGCTTATCTCAGCAGTTAATTTATCAACTGCAACTGATGATGCCAGATGCCTTTGTCAGTTTTGATGACCTCAATGTAGACTTGCTGGATGCAGCCTTTCCCTATGTACAAAGCCCGGCAAAACACGCACTTCAGAGAGCGATTCAAGATCGAGGCCAAACGATGCAGATCAACTCTGCTTACCGCACGATCGCTCAGCAAATGTTGCTGTATAACGATCGCTTCAACAACTCTAATCCTGTAGCTCCACCGGGAGCCAGCAACCACCAAACTGGGTTAGCGATCGACATTGAAGATGCAACAGGCTGGGAAGTTTATTTAATGCGGTATGGCTGGAATCCATTACCAGGCGACCCACCTCACTTCGACTACCAAGGCGGCGGCACGATCGATCTTCGCAGCAAATCAATACTCGCATTTCAGCAGCTTTGGAATCAGAATCATCCTAATGAAAGGATTAGCGAAGATGGCGGTTTTGGTCCTCAAACCGAGAATGCACTTAATCTCTCTCCTGCTCCAGGGTTTCCTAAAGCGCCGTGGAATGACAAACCCAGAACCTTGCGCTTGGCGGTGCCCCGAATGGAAGGCTCGGATGTACTCAAGCTTCAGGAAGGCTTGAAAAAGGCTGGGATTGTAGTTGGGGCTGATGGTGAATTTGGACCAGCAACAGATAAAGCCGTCAAGGAATTTCAGCAGAAGAAGGGTTTAAAGCCAGACGGCATTGTCGCTGTCAAAACCCGCGAACAAATGGCTTGAGGTGTTCGCCATCGACTTAACAAAATATTGAGCTGAAGAATAGGTTGCTGAATTGGCAGAGTTTTCTGAAGAGCTATAACTTACGGCTCCATAACTCTGCTGATACATCAACTCTCTGAGTTAAATACAGATGCTGGAGTGATGAGGTAAAAATGGCTGACCAACCCGATCAAACACTGAATTTTTACGCCTTATTAATAGGTATTGACTACTACCTACCCAATCGGTTGTACAAGAATCTTAAAGGAGCCGTGCGTGACATTAACCTTGTAGCAAGCTACCTCTCCGAGACACTGAAGATTCCATCCGAACGGATTTTCAAGCTGACTTCTCCGAATCCTGAAGTCGCTGAAATAATCGAAACCAAAAACCCGGAACCAACTTATGAAAATATTGTGGCGAAGTTTAAGGCTATTACAGAACTAGCTCAGCCGGGAGAGCAGGTTTACATTCACTATTCTGGACATGGAGGACGGACGACAACCATCTATCCAGAATTGAAGGGGAAGGACCAACTCGATGAGGGAATTGTGCCAATAGATATTGGCAACGAATCTGGGCGCTACCTGCGGGATGTGGAATTGGCTACACTGCTGAAGCGGATGACGGACAAAGGGTTGATTGTCACGCTTGTCTTGGATAGCTGCCACTCTGGAGAAGCAACTAGAGGCGACGATGTTGCAATTCGAGGTACTGGAGAAACCGATACAGCACCACGAGACTCCGAAAGCTTGGTTGCCCAGCGACAAGAGCTGATCGAAAACTGGCACGCTCTGACTGATGGAATTCCTGCAAGTATTACCCCCGGGCACTGGCTTCCTCAACCTAGAGATTACGTGTTGCTAGCTGCTTGTCGTCCTAGCGAGTATGCCTACGAGTATGCGGTGAGTGGTAAGGAGCGACATGGGGCGCTGACGTACTGGATGATCGATACGTTAACCAGTAGCCCTTCAGGATTGACGTACAAAACATTGCACGATCGCGTCAGTGCGAAAATTCCAAGCAAGTTCCCTCAGATGCCAATGCTCGTGGGCGAGAGCGAGCGCTTTGTCTTCGGAGTTGAGCGCGGATCTTTACAATATGCCGTCAACGTGCTTGAGGTAATTGAGGAAGAGGTAACAGAGGCAGACTCAGAACCGAAGAAAGTCGTCAAGCAAGTTCGGCTGAATGCGGGGATGGCACACGGTCTCAGTCCAGGTTATCGTTTCGCAATCTATGCGTTTGGCACGACAGATTTTACCCATAAAAATAAGCAATTGGCGATCGTTGAAATTTCCAAAGTTGGTGCTTCTGATGCCTGGGCAGATGTGATTGAGGTTCTGCGTGAGGACAAGATTGAGTCAGGCGCTCAGGCAGTGATGCTGTCAGCCCCTGTCGATTTGGTACGGGGAGTACGCCTTTTCAAAAAAGAGGTTGGTGAGAAAGACAATGAACTGCCTCAAGTTATTAAGGACAAGGAGGATGAGGCACTGAAGGCAGTTAAGGAAGCATTGGCAGGAAATGGCTGGTTGAAGCTGGCGGATGCACAACAAAAGGAAGATTATCTAGTTGCGGTTAATCAACTCGGTGAGTATGAGATTTGCGTTGGCACGCCCCTTGAAAACCTGCTACCTGCCCTGAAGATTCAGAATTCTGAGGCTCCGCAACAGGTAGTACAGCGTCTGGTACATTTGGCAAAATATCAGGCCATTCAGGAGTTGAGCAATCAATTTTCTGAGTTGACTAATCAGCTAGAAGTGGAATTACTCACACAACCAAACTGGCGACCAGGGATGCCTAAAAAACCGCAGTCATTTACCGATCCAACTAATTTAGTTGTGAAATCGGGTGAATCTACATTTTTGCGAATCAAAAATATTTCGCCTCATGTTTTAAACGTTACAGTGCTGAATCTCCAAGCAAATTGGGCAGTTTCTCGCCTGAAGATCCGAAATCAAGAAAGCTCTTTTTACCCACTCAATCCCAATGACGTAATTTTGGAGGCACTGAACTTTGAGCTACCTGATACGCAGAGATACAACCAAGCCAGGGAAACGCTGAAAGTTTTTGCGACTATCGGGAAGAACGATTTTCGTTGGCTGGAGTTACCCTCACTTGATGAAGAAATTGCGCCAAAGGCACAACTCTTCGATCGTGACAATAGTCCTCTTGGGAGACTTTTGGCAGCGGTTGGTGCTGATGTTGGCGAACCTCCATTCCGATCGAGACCAGCAGTACCGATATTCGATCCGAGTCAAGAGTGGACAACGAAGGAGATCCAGATCGCGATCCTACGATAGATGTTTTATAGAAGGGGGCAATCCCCCTGCGTGAAGCGAAGCTATGGCGTAAGCGAATCGCCCCAGAGGACACAGGGTAGCACGGGGGTCAACCCCTACAAACTCTTACAAATCGTTTGGATGGGTTATATGTCACAATTCACAAATAGCTATGCTCTGGTTATTGGTATTAACGACTACGGCAACGGCATCTCTTCACTCAAAACTGCTGTCAGTGACGCAACAGAAATCGCCCAACTTCTCGAAACCGAGCATGATTACACCGTCACTCTGCTTCTGGATCGTGAAGCTACCCTCAGCCAGTTGCGGCAGGAACTAGAAACAGAACTGCCGCAAAAAATTCAGGCTGGCGATCGCTTCCTCTTCTACTTTGCGGGACATGGGATTGCCCTCAACGGCGAGGATGGCCCCGAAGGCTATCTGGTTCCTCAAAACGCTAAGTTTGGCAATGTTAGCACTTACCTGCGGATGTCAGACGTAAATCAAGCCCTACTTCAGCTTCCCTGCCGCCATTTCTTGGGAATTCTCGACTGTTGCTTTGCGGGTGCTTTTCGCTGGTCGAGTACGCGCAAAGCGATTCCGATGGAACAGGGTACGATCCACAAAGAACGCTACGATCGCTTCATTCAAGACCCCGCATGGCAAGTCCTTACTTCGGCTTCCCATGACCAAACTGCACTGGATGCTTTTAACCTGAAAGACGATCGCGGACAAATCGGAAGCCATTCACCCTTTGCCTGTGCGTTGATAGAAGCACTTGAGGGTAAAGCCGATGCCTTTCCACCAGCCGAACCCGGTAAGCCAGCCGGGGATGGTGTAATTACGGCAACCGATCTCTATGTGTATTTGCGCGATCGTGTTGAAATTGCCACAGAAGCACGTGCCATCCGCCAGACGCCAGGGATTCATGCCCTCAACAAACACGACAAGGGTGAGTATATTTTCCTGACACCAGGACACGCGCTAAATCTACCTCCAGCACCACCCTTAGATGAATCCAAAAATCCCTATCGCGGCTTGTTAGCCTTTGAAGAGGAACACAGCAAACTATTTTTCGGTAGAAGCGAACTAATAGAAAAGTTACAAAATTTTGTTAAAACTCATCCTCTAACCGTGATACTAGGTGCTTCGGGTTCTGGTAAATCCAGTTTGGTAAAAGCCGGATTAATTCCCAAGTTAAAAAAAGCAACTAGCGAGCAATGGTGTATATTGTCACCGATACGTCCCGGAGAAACACCTTTACAATCCCTAAATAATGCCCTTGTTGATGCCCACTTACCTAAAATTGAATTACAAAATCAACAAAATACTCTGACTCAAAGTGTTGCTGTTTGGGCGAAAAGTCATGCCAATTCGCATTTATTAATTTTTGTAGATCAAAGCGAAGAAATAATTACACTCTGTCAAAATGACGATGAGCGCAAGGAATTTTTCCAACAAATACTTACAGCAATTGATGCCCATCGGCATCTACGGGTAGTGTTAAGCATACGTTCTGACTTTGAACCCCAAGTCAGAGATGCTGGCTTAAAGTTTTTCCCCATAGTCCTTAAAAAAGAAGTGGGAAACACTGATACTGAGCTTAAAAATCGTTGGATCAACGGACGATTTATTGTACCTGCTATGACACGAGCCGAACTGCGGGAAGCAATTGAAAAGCCAGCCGAAGCACGGGTAATGTATTTTCAACCCCACGATTTAGTAGAACAATTAATTGATGAAGTGGCGGATATGCCGGGAGCATTGCCACTGCTTTCTTTTGGCTTGAGCGAACTTTATCTCAAGTATTTGAAGCGACAATGGGATGCAGAAAATGGAGGGATAACCATCGATCGGGCGCTGACTCAAGCAGATTATCAAGCTTTGGGGGGAGTAATACAATCGCTGACTCAAAGAGCTGATGAGGAATATCAGGCGCTAGTTCAAGAAAATCCAGCTTATAGCCAAGTTATCCGTCATGTAATGCTGCGGATGGTAGCCCTGGGTGGGGGTGAATTAGCCCGCAGACAAGTCCCGTTATCGGAATTAGAATATCCGCCACAGAAAAACTATTTAGTTAAAGCCGTAATTGAGCGGTTTACCAATGCACGGTTACTGGTGAAAGGAGAAGATGCAGAAGGTAATTCCTATGTGGAACCTGCCCATGATGCTTTGGTGCGGGGTTGGCAAAAGCTGCTGAATTGGGTAAAAGAGGAGAAAAACTTAAGATTGGAGCGCCGTTTAACACCTGCTGCTTTAGAGTGGAAAGATCGGCAACAGCAAAAGTTTCTTTGGAATGCTAATCCCTATTTGGATGTATTGAATAAGGATGTACTCAACTCCCCTGATAACAATTGGTTAAACCAGGTAGAAGCAGAGTTTGTTCAGTGCAGTTTGCAAAAAAGGCAAAATAGTCAGCGTCGTTTGGTTGCCACTGTGACTGGAGTCATTCTTGCTCTAAGTGGATTTGCAGTTTTTGCTGGATATCAGTGGAGACAAGCAGAAATAGGACTAATTGAGGCTTTAACAAAATCTTCACAAGCTAATTTCGCGGTGAATCGACATTCTTTTGATGGCCTGATTGATGCACTGAAAGCTAATAAGCATTTGCAACAATTACCTTGGGGCAGCACAGACCAAAAACTCCAGACTAATGTTCTCACAACTTTGGCGCAATCTGTGAGCTGGGTAAGGGAGGAAAACCGCTTGCAAGGGCATCAAAATACTGTTCAGAATATTAGTTTTAGCCCGGATGGTCAAATGCTTGCTACAGCTAGCTACGATCGCACAGTTAAGTTGTGGCGACGGGATGGAAGTCTAGTCAAAACTTTGTTAGGACATACAGACGCGGTGATGAGCGTCAGTTTTAGTCATGATGCGAAGATGATTGCTTCCGGCAGTCTAGATGGAACAGTCAGACTTTGGGACAGCAACGGCAAGCTGATACGGGTTATTCATGCTCATAAAAATTATTGGGTGATGAGTATCAGTTTTAGTCCAGATGGAAAAACAATCGCTACTGCCAGTGGCGATCGAACCGTAAAACTCTGGCGGCTGGACGGTCAATTGATTCGTACCCTTAAAGGACATCAAGACTTGGTAAGGCAAGTGGGTTTTAGTCCTCAAGGCGATCGGATTATCACAGTCAGTGATGATAAAATCGTAAAACTGTGGAGTCGGGATGGCAAGACTCTAATCAAGACTCTCACCAACCCCTCTCAGCCTTTTGTAAATGTAGGTTTCAGTGGTGACGGTCAGATTTTTGCTACGAGTAGCCAAGATGAAAAAGTCCAGATATGGAGTCGAGAGGGGCAACCTTTAAAGACTATAAAGACTATTCCATATCTAGGAGAGGTATGGAGCGTGAGTGTCAGTCGAGATGGACAAACCATTGCTTCTGGCAGTAAAGATGGAACCGTAAGACTACGGGCACAAGATGGCAGATTACTGGATACTTGGGTAGGTCATAACGGGCCCATTTCCTGTGTTACTTTTAGTCCAGATGGAAAGACGCTGGCAACTGTAGGTAACGATAACATCACGAAGCTTTGGCAGATCGATCGAAACTGGTTAACTGTTTTGTTTGGACATCAGACAGAGGTGAATTCGGTTCAATTTAGCCCAGATGGTAAACGGATTGCCAGTGCAGGATCTGATGGAAGAGTGAAGATATGGAATCGAGAAGCTAAGCTACTTTTGAATCTGAAAGTAGACAACAGTAAGGTGAATGCCGTTAGCTTTAGTCCTGATGGAAACACGATTGCTAGTGGCAGCGATGATAACACAATCAAGATTTGGGGTCTAGATGGGCAACTCCAGAGAACACTGAAAAGGCATCAAGATCAGGTCAGATCTGTTAACTTCAGTCGTGAGGGACAGACACTTGCCTCTGCGAGTGCTGATGGAACCGCAATACTTTGGAGTTTGAAAGGTAAAGAACCGATCACCCTAAAAGAACACAAAAATAGAGTATTGAGTGTGGCTTTTAGCCCTGATGGACAAACAATTGCCACTGCTGGTGATGACACAACCGTAAAATTGTGGAGTTCTAGGGGGCAACAACTCAGAACACTGACAGGACATACAAGTGTAATTCGGTCTGTTAGTTTTAGTCCTGATGGAACCAGGATCGTTACTGCTAGTGATGACCAGACACTCAAACTTTGGCACCGAGATGGAAGGTTAATCACCACACTGAGCGGACACACTGCTAAGGTGCTTGATGCCAGCTTTAGTCCTGATGGAAAAAAGATCGCCTCTGCGAGTATGGATGGGATAATAAAGCTTTGGCAACGGGATGGAACGTTAATCACCTCCCTGAGTGGACATACTGCGGCAGTGTATGCGGTGAATTTCACTCCCGATAGCAAATGGTTAGCCTCTGCCGGGGCAGAGCGAGTTGTTTTGCTATGGAATGTGTCAGATCTTAGTTTTCAGGGGTTGTTGGGGAAAGGATGCAACCATATCCACAATTACTTGCAAACTCAATCAAAAAAATTAAAAGAATTATGTAATTGATGTCAGTTTTGCAAGTTACAGCACTTTTCAAGTAAGTGAGGTACAGGGAAAACCGGTTTCTCTTCACTTCGGGGAAACTCAGTTTTTGGGGTGTACTTCATAAACCTGCAATTTGCTGCTGTATGTGTTGAATTCTCCCCACTATTTATTTGAGTTTCCGCCTCCTCCAGACTGACCTCCTCTTGGGTTCGGGGTTCCGCCTCCTCCAGGCTGACCTCGGTCATCTGGCCCACCTCCTTCTGGCATTTTCTCCTTTAAACGGAACTTCTTGGTTGTGGTTCTGCCTCCTCCAGGCTGCCGGATCTCAAGTTCATCTCTTCTGATTGGAGCGACCAGAAGGGTATATTTGTCTCGCCATTTTGTGTTATTTAGTTCTTGAATAGCAAGTTGTTCGTTTTTGTCTAGTTCTAGATGTGCAATACTTTCAATCTGTTGGATTTTTAGGACAACAGAATTTTCCGTTATTTGAATTGTACCGTAGGGTGAAAAAAGCTCATCCAGATCGCATTTGGTAATATTAACTGGTAAGCCACTAACCTTTATCATTTTGAAGTACCTCTGCTAATTCCATTTTGTAGCTCAGCTTGCAGACTTCGGTAGATTTTGTTCCCAAGTCTCGCAAATTCCAGTAGCCAGGTATTTGGAAACTTTTTTGATAATTAGAGTTGCCAGGAGAGTAGCAACAGCAGGAGCTAACCCAACTCCACTGACTAAAACAGGAGCCAACATCCCAGCCGCTTTGGTATAGTTCTGATTTATTGTTTCATCTAAAATCTTCTGAGTCTCTGCATCGTCTCCGAGGGGTTTGCACATAAGTTGGTAAACTAAGGGGTTGACGCGATCGACAAGCTGCCGACCAGCATCTAAAAATCTTGGATCGATGGATGCTCTAGCCGCAACGTTCACATCAATAGATTCCAAGGAAGCTGGGTCTATCCCTCCTGCTCCACGTCCAGCAACATCATCCCCTATGGCTTGTACGCGAGAGCCTAGCTGAGCTTCCAATACATCATCATCCAGCTCCCACAAACTTGCCACAATGGCTTCAACTTCTGTCATTTCTACTTATCTCCAAGGTTTAGTTAACAAGAGTGTTACTGATTATTCTGGGAATATACAAAAATCTCCGGAAACCAATCAAGGTAGTTTAATTAAAATATAGTGATCTCTCAAAAATCTCAACTATTCTTATCATTTTTTTATTGAGCCATTCTCTCTCGGGAGAGCAACCGTATTCGCGACTAATATCATTCCGGCACAGCCGGAATGATATTACCCACCAAAAGAAGTCGGGGGTAGCGCGGGAGATCGTTTTACGTTTAATTAGAACGACCTACTTAATTACTAACCTCAGCCATTTCAATCACGCGGCCGTCGTAATCCTTGACCAAAAAATTCAGCGGCTTTTCCCGGCGAATTTTATAACTAATGCCCCGAGTTTGTACCCTCATCAATAACTGATCCAAACATTCGCGATCGAAACAAACGTGACGCTGGCGATTTTTTTCCCCTGCACCGGCCCCGCTAATAATGTGCAGTTGGGTATTTTTCATCAACTGATACCACAAACCATCGGGACTCCCCAGCGTTTGAGAGGTGGTTGCCCTCCCGACATTCGGCGACAAATACAGCGGATCGATGCCAGTGGTGCCCAAAGTTTGCTCGTAATTGTAGTAGTAGTGCAGCGGCACTTCTGCTACGGGCAGGTTTAGCATACCTTCATAGAACTCCCTCGCTTGCCCGAGATCGGATACCATCACCGTGTGTACCTTCGGAGCACTGGTGAGAAACATCCACATCGCCCCCGCATAGGCGGCCAGCAGCATTACCATAATCCCTTGAGTCGAAAACAAGCTGTCAAGGGGCAGGGACGGCAAAAAAGAGCTCAAGTACAAAGGCCGAAGTCCAAAAGCAATAAAACTAACTGCTAGAGTCATGAATTATAAGAAAGGGTAAACAACGAAATTTAGGAAGATTGCAGTCGCGATCGCCCGCGAGACTTAAACTATTAGCTTAGCCATCTATGTTAGCAAAAACTAGCGGTTAAGCCCTACCCGATGAAAGTCTTTGTCTACGGCACACTCAAACCCGGGGAGTCCAACTACCTCCGCTACTGCGAAGGAAAAGTTGTGGATGCTTGCCCCGCGATCGCCCGCGGTCAACTTTTTGCGCTGCCGATCGGCTATCCTGCGATGATGGCCGGAGATGGCACAGTCTGCGGTTTTCTCCTCAGTTTCGCAAACTCGGCTATTTTGGACGATTTAGACCGATTGGAAGACTATCATCCCCTGCGGGAACCGACACAAAACGAATATCAGCGACAGGAAATCGAAATCTTTGATCCACACCTCAAACCTTTAGGCACGGCTTGGGCTTACTTCATGTTACCGGATCGCGTTCGTTCCCTAGGAGGCATCTGGCTGCCCCACGGCAGGTGGGAAAATATGTTTTTCACCAAATAAGGTGGTTAATGCCGATGAGCTTAGGAAATTGCCATTGCCGTGTGATCGGGCGGATCGAACCTGTAACCGTAACCCCGAATAGTTTTAATAAACTGCGATCCAGTAGCATCAACTTGAATCATTTTCTTGCGAATCTGACCGATATGTACGCTAACAACTTTCTCTTCTCTTGTGTCGTTGCAGTTCCACCCCCCAAATTTTTTCAATTAGCTGTTGGCGACGCCAAGATTAACCGGAATGACTAGCCAAAAAATACAATATCTTAAATTCCAAGGCTGTTAACTTGATAATGCGATCGTTGAGTGTTGCTTCCCGACGCGCTGAATCGATCGCGAATTGATCGAATACAATACGTGATGAAGTGACAGGCCTCATCCGTCTCAACACAACTTCTATACGAATTGCCAACTCTGCCAAACCAAAGGGTTTACAGATATAATCATCAGCACCGGCCGACAGGACTTTAAGTTTATCAGCTTCCTGGGTGCGGCTGCTTAGCATAATCCCAAAAACATTAGTACGGCGCTGCATTTCTTGGCAGAGGTGATAGCCTGTAGTATCCGGCAAATTCCAATCAAGAACTACTAGCAGTGGCTTTAATTTCTCAAACAATTCTAAAGCCGTTTCGCCATCTGCTGCCTAATCTACTGGATATTTCTGAGTTAAAAAACGATGAACTAGATTGCGGATGGCTGGGTCATCATCCACAACGAGAATCTTGGGAGTAGTATCAGTAGTCATCACAAAAAAGTTTCTTTTTTTTGTCAAGGGATAACTGGCGATTACCGAACAGCTTTAGTGAAGCGTAAATCCCACATCGTTCCAACTAATACATATTTTTTTGGGGCAATTCTTCTTTCAACTTCGCTTGAATGTCAAAAGGCTCTCCCCAATCCCAAATTTTTACTTCTAGGTGTTCGTTAAATACCATTATTTCAAGCTCTATCGGAGTTTCTAATGGCAGATTTTTGTGAGCGTGGCGAACAGCATTCGTAAACCCTTCAATCACAGCAAGTTTACACTGATGCAAAACGACTAGGGGAATTGGTAGAGTATCTAACTGTTCAACCCACGATAAAACTTGAGCAACAGCCTTGATCTCAGTATTTACTTGAAGGCTAAATTTTTGAACTTGCTGGTTATAACTTGGCTCCGCTTGGCGATTTCGTTGCTTTTGAAACCTGAAATTAAAGCTGTTTAAAACATCGATCGCGCGCTTAAAAAAACCATCTTGAAGGCTGTGTTGGGATGGTACTAGACCAGGCTGCTGATAATATTTTACAATGAACAGACAGTTTCGACCGTCAGAAGTGCGGGTATAACTTAGCTCATCGGCAATTTTGCCAATAATTTTTATACCTATCCCACCTGACGGAATTTCATCTATGTTATCTCTCATGGTGCTATCCTTTGTCATCATTTAATGTGTACTTTTTTACCTAAAAAAGAGAGTGGCATTCTAAACGATTAAGTTTGCATGATTTATGCCTGACTTTTCCCGTATGCCGTGCAGTTGTTGTCCCGATCATTTTCTCTTTTTTGCTCGGGTCTTGACAAACTCAGTTTGCGATCGCTAAACTGAGCGAAAACTGACATTGACAATGAGATAAGTAAATTATATAATGACCACCCTCAAAGCCTCTGAGGAGGGATTAGTAAAAATTAGGCAAGCTAGAAGAGAAAGGGGCTCGACGATAGAAGACCCCAGATGGCTAGTAGAAGCTAGTAAAGCATTAGATCCAGATCGAACTTGGACAGAGGCCGGACCCTATGCCGATGGTCTTTCGCTGCCCACTTGGAGGCGCTTTTTAGGAGGAAGAGAACCCATAAAAGCCAATGCTTTCAAGGCTTTCTGCACGATTTTGCAGTTGAATTGGGAAGAAATTGTCGATCGTCCTCCTTTAGCCTCCCCTTACCAAGAGGCGGTTGGGGGGGTTAGAGATTTTTGTCAACAGCCTATTGATTCGGTAGTCGAAGAGATACGGCAAAAATGCCACAGCAAAATCCAACAGCTTTACAGCAAAATGCAACTGTTGGATATTGCACAGCCCGTTGATGTCAGCAACCTCTACGTTGAAGTCAACATTTTGGAGGAAATTACCAGTTGGCAGCCGGGAGAAATTCGCGATTTACTGAGAGACTTCAACCCAGATGCAGATAACTTTAACCGCTTGGGATTAGGCAAAGTGCATCAGAAACGAGTACCAGGATTGGATGCGGTGAAATCTCACTCTAAACTAATGGTACTCGGCAAACCGGGTTCCGGTAAAACTACTTTTTTGAAACACATCGCCATTCAGTGCGATCGCGCCAAATTTGAAGCCAACAAAATACCGATTTTTATCTCTCTCAAAACCTTTGCTGAAATCGCTAATGTTGACTTATTAGAATATATCAGCGACGAATTTGCCAGTTGCGGAGTTGAGGCGCGATCGCAAACTGAATTCGCACTCAGTCAAGGCAGAGGGCTGATTTTGCTGGACGGCTTAGATGAAGTGCCAGAATCAGATAGCGATGTAGTCGTCAGACAGATTCGTCATTTTGCCGGAAAGTATTACAACAATCAGTTTATTATTACCTGTCGAATTGCCGCTTCTAAGTACAGATTTCACGAAGAAGGATTTACCAATGTTGAGGTAGCCGATTTTAATAACAAGCAAATCGCTGCCTTTGCTCGCAATTGGTTTGTGGCCTTTTCCCAGAATAGGGAGGCAGGTAAAGCTTTAGCATCTCAATTTGTAGAGCAGCTAAAAATGAATAAAAATCAGCAAATCCGAGAACTGGCAGTAACGCCTATATTGTTGAATCTGACTTGTTTAGTATTCCAAGCCAAAGCAGATTTTCCATCCAACCGAGCCAAGTTGTATGAGGAAGGACTGGAAATTATGCTCCGAAAATGGGATGAAACCAGAGGGATTCAACGGGATGAAGTTTATCGCAATTTAAATTTTTCCCACAAGCAACATTTACTTGCTTTTGTGGCAGCTATTACTTTTGAACGGGGCGATTACTTTTTTGAAAAAAACACAGTTCAGCAATTGATTGCCGACTATCTAGCTAACTTGCCAGATGGCACAACTGACCCCGTTCAGTTGGAGAGCCATAGTGAGATTGTGCTGAAGGCTATCGAGGCACAACATGGCTTATTAGTGGAGAGGGCAAGAGGGATTTATTCGTTTTCTCATCTAACATTCCAAGAGTATTTCACTGCTATAAAAATAGTTAATAATTGCGATTCACAAGCTTTGGAAAAACTGGTCAGCCACCTGACCGAGAAGCGTTGGCGAGAAGTATTGTTCTTAGCAGTTGGGATGTTGCAAAAAGCTGATGATTTTTTACTGTTAATGAAACAACAAGTTGATGGACTGGTCGCTGAGGATGAGCAGTTGCAGCAATTCCTACTGTGGGTAAATCAAAAATCCCTTTCTGTGGATTTTCCGTACAAACCTGCGGCAGTCAGATTCTTTTACTTTTCCCTTCTTCCATGCCTTGAGCTTGCTCTTAATCGTAACCCTGAACGTTTCCTTGACCCAGCCCTTTACCTTGCCGTTAAATATACCTTTGACCCTGCTGTTGAAATTACCCTGGACCTTGTTCTTGACCTTGCCATTTTGCCTGTACTCGACGGTGCTATTGACCCAGCCCTTAGTCTTGCCCACGACATTCTTCTTATCCCTCTTGTTGAACCTGAATTAATGCAAGCACTGCAAGAACTTAAGAAACAGCTACCTCAGCCCGATGGTGACAAGGAAATATTTAGGAAATGGTGGCAAGCTAACGGACAAGTTTGGACTAGCGAATTAAGAAAAATCATAATTTCCTATCGCAATATAGGTCACGATTGGCAATTTAGCGAACAGCAGAAGTCATTGCTGAGGAAGTATTACGATGCTAATAAATTGCTGGTATATTGCCTCAATAGCGCTTCTAATGTATCTCCTACTGTGTGGCAGGAAATTGAGGAGACATTGCTGTTGCCGATCGCACATCTCCAAAAAACCGGTGACAAGTGCGATCGCCCGCTCTAATTCCACTCGCTCCCTACTCCCATATTAAGATGCGAGCGCCCCACAATTCCTCATTCAAAGCGGGGAAAGTGTCAAAGGATATATCCACCTTGAAAAATTGGGAAATATGGCAAAAAGCCCCCTTTTTTAGGGAGCTTACTTAGCGACTTCAGTTATGCTCAAAACAGAAATCCTACTGCGCCTTTGGCAATTACTTTTGAGGGGTTGCTACACCAACTTTGGGAATATCCATTATCGGCGCATTCACCCCAAGCATCAAATCGTTAGGATTAACAATCTCCACCAGAGGCTCGTTTAAAGCCATAATCAAACCGTCAGATTCAGCAGGAACGGGCGATCGAGCAAACTCGGGAGCAAACAATTGGCGGCCACCACCGACACCAGACACCACCGCAATCAACAAAGCTGCGATCGCACCTCCACCCAAAATCCAAGTTTGTTTCGGCTTGCGTTCCACCCGCTGCAAAACCTTCGTCGCCAACTCTTGTGCAGATTGTTCCGCAGCAGGCACCGGCATTGCCTGAAAACTCTGCTGCATCATCAGCAGTCGCGAGTACAAACGTTTCGTAGTGGGGTCATTTGTCAGCCACTCCTCAACTTGCCGACGTTCTGTCGCCGTCACTTCACCGTCGAGGTAGGCACTCAGCAATTCAAAGCGATCGCGCATCATAGTAGTTACATTCCCCTGGGGATAATTGTTGTTAGCTTGAGTTTCAGCGAGTGAATCCCCGATACCTTGCTGATTCTGATTTTTATCCGATTCAAAGTTATAATTCATATTTCAAAATTGCTTTAATTGGAGAAAGGACGCACCCGCGCTTAGAATGATTTACTGCTTATTTATATTTTAAAAGAGAAGTTTTGATGTGACAGCAAACATCACCAAAGCTTCTTGACCGGCCTCTAAAAGCACTATTGCTAATTGCCATCGAGATATTTTTGCAATTCCAACTGCAATCTTTGGCGAGCTCTAGCAATTCTCGACTTGACAGTTCCCAAAGAAACTCCAGTCATTTCGGCTATTTCCTCATATGCTAAACCTTCAATTTCTCTTAAAACAATTGTCGTGCGGAATACTTCCGGCAAATCGGCGATCGCCACCCGCAACTGGTCGTAAAATTCTCTAGTCGTCAAATCTTCATCAGGCCCCGGACTGTCGGCCGGAATTTCCCAATCTACCTCGCCATCTTCCAGAGCACGGGGTACGTCCAACGACAGCGGAGTTCGCACCCGCTTGCGCTTCCGCAACTCATCGTAAAACAAATTAGTGGCGATGCGGCTCAGCCAGCCCCGAAATTTAACAGGCTCTTGCAAGCGGTTAATATTGCGGTACACTCGAATCCACACTTCCTGAGCCAAGTCTGCTCGGTCTTGCCAGTCAGGGGCCAAGTGATAGAGAACCCTGTCTACGTGGGACTGATACCGCTTCAACAGTTCTGAAAAGGCAGTGCTCTCAGGTCGATTTCCTTCCTGACAACGCAATACCAAGTCATAATTAGAGAGTTTTTCGGCTGGCAATTGCACTCTTTGAACGGTCGCCACAACCGCAGACCAGGACACGGAAATAAAGTCGCTCATCGGTGGAATTGGCTCATCGAACATTCCACACTTTTTGACGCTAGCAGATCCCGATTGGTTCCCGCGCTCGGAAACTGCGATCGGCTTCAGTCATCAAACAGTCAATGACTGCTAACTGGTTACTAATGCCCGACAACCTCGCACGCTCCTATACTAACCCAACTGCTAGAACCGTCGGCCCAATGTTCCTTTTTCCAAATCGGTACATTGTGTTTGAGCGTATCTATGGCGTACTGGCAAGCTGCAAAGGCCTCCCCCCGGTGGGGACAGCCAACAGCCACCAGTACGCTGATTTCCCCCACCTGCAAGTGTCCGACGCGGTGGTGAATAGCGACCCGATTGACACCGGCCCACTGGCGACGGATTTCTGTAGCGATTTGCTGGAATACTCGCACGGCCATCGGTTCGTAGGCTTGATATTCTAGGGAAACTACAGCTTGACCGTCAGTTTGGTTGCGGACTGTACCGCTCATCATTACCACGGCTCCGTTCGCCGGGTCATCTACCAAAGCGTATATTTCCTCTACAGACAACGGCGCTAAGGTAATGGCGAAGCTGTCTGATTCATGGCGTTGAGGAATTGTGCCGATCGAAAGTGCAGCGCTAGAGTTCATTGCCAAAGAAGTGGTGGTGGAGAAGTTAATTGATCTTGACACAAATCAAGTCGCGATCAATCTTGCATCCTTGTCCCGGAAACGGGGTGGCTAATGCTGAGACCCATATCGTAGCACGGGCGAGGGCCCGACGCCATCACCCCGAACTTTTGTACCAGTGCGATCGGCTACAATATAACTCGCCCGAACCCAAATAAGAGCGTGATTGAAGACGAGCAGGATGCTTGTTCGATAATATTAACTGCCGATATTGCTGTAGCAACTCAATAAAGCACACGCAAATAATTAGTGTCATTCGCAACTCAGTATAATAAATCTCAAACCCCAAGCGATTACTTTGTTCCCTTTTGAATGACACAGTTAACTTTAATTCTGCCCTCCTACTTAATCCTCGTCGCCAAAATTTCTAGCAGCAGATGTAAACTTTATTTATTTTTTTGTTCCGGAAAGCTACTTAGATGACATGATATACCTGTGCAGGGTTGAGGCAACTTGGCGGATACCAGGCAAAAGCAAAACCGTAACGCCTTCATGTGCCTTTTATGAAACATAAGTTAATAGTTTGGGCTGTTAATTGAGGTTTCGACCTGAGTCTGCACCAATAAATGTTAAAAACAATTACGAGGAAACTATGGAAGCACTAGCATTGAGCCACTCTTTTGTTGCTTATGAATCTCCAGAGTCCGAACTCCAGCTCAAGTCCTTAGACGAGCTGGGCTTGAAAATTCCTAATTCTGCATGGGTAGGCGTTGCAGGTATGGCAGTAGCTTTATCTGTTCTGGGTGTTGCTGGCGAAGCGCAAGCAAGTTGCTACTCCCGCTGCGCCAAGAAAAGCCATCACGCCAATTACAGCTACGCCAAAGTTGTCACGAATGGCGGCCGACTGAATATCCGCCACCGTCCCGATAGCTGTTCTCATGTAATCGGCAAGTTACATTATGGAGACCACGTCAAATTGACCGGTCGTTACAAAAACGGCTGGGCCCAACTCAAAGGTGGTGGCTGGGTGTCTACTTCCTGGATATCCTAACTCTTAACTAGATCACTTTACATTTCTAGAAAGAGTTTTAATCGTTACCCGGACATACTGGGTAACGATTATTGTAACGAGGCGATCTAGCCTGAAAATAATCAAATATCCGAAATTCATGACTCACAACTAACACCCTAAACTTTACCACCGCCGATCAGATAAAGTAATGCCATCCGCACCGCCACGCCACTGGTAACTTGCTGAGAAATCAGGCTAAACTGGGCATCGTCCATCAAATCCGAACTAATTTCCACGCCGCGGTTAACCGGGCCTGGGTGCAACACCTTCACATCTGGCTTGCAGAGTTGGAGTCGATCGCGCGTAATCCCGTACAAAGAATGGTACTCTCGTAAACTCGGCAGCAAATGGTCGCTCATCCGTTCCTTTTGCAGCCGCAAAGTCATCACAAAATCAGCATCGGCCAAAGCAGGTTCAAGCTGCCAGTGCAAAAATAACTTGCCTTCCCTACCGTCGCCACACTCAGCAAACAACAGCGGTAGCAAAGTCGGCGGCCCGGCCAAATGAACCTCTGCCCCAGAAGCCGTTAGACTCCAAATATTAGACCTAGCCACCCGCGAATGCAAGATATCGCCCACCACAGCAATTTTTTTACCCGCTAAAAGTTCCAGCCGCGGACGTTCGGTATCTAACAGAGTACAAATAGTAAATAAGTCTAGCAAACCTTGCGATGGGTGTTCGTGCTGGCCGTCTCCTGCATTGAGAACGCTGACTCTCGAACCCAAGCGATCCATTTCCGAAGCAATCGTGCTGGGAACTCCAGCTTGTTCGTGGCGGATCACCATCAAATCCGTTCCCATCGCCAGATAAGTCTTAGCCGTATCCAGAATAGTCTCCCCCTTCGTCAGAGAAGAACTTCCCGGGGTAAAATTCAGCGTATCCGCTGACAGTCGCTTCGCCGCCAACTCAAAACTATTGCGAGTCCGGGTAGAAGGTTCAAAAAACAAATTCGCGACCACCTGACCCTGCAGGGCCGGCACTTTCTTCGTGCGGCGGCCGAGTACCTCCCGAAAACTGGCTGCAGTTTGCAGCACCGTATCGTATTCGTCCGAGGTAAAATCAGCCAGAGTGAGAATGTGTCGCCTTGTCCAAGTCATACAATTTTAGATTTGAGATTTTAGATTTGAGATTTGTTGAATCAAGACGGACGATGGGTTTGAAACTTGCCTGCTGGCCCACGTGGGGCAGCCTAGAATGTTCGATCGACATTTAGGGGTGGCGATCAACAGTATCCAACAATTTTTGATCGCTTTTGCGGTAAGTAGAGTTATAATCAGTTTATGTAGCTCAGACCCCACTCTCACAGCGAACCCAGCGTCGAAGGTGAAACAGGTGTGGTTTACCCGCAGGAAAGCGGAAATTACGCTGTAGCAGCGAAAGAGCAGTAGTTGCAGTTTCTCCTACGCCAACTCAGCCTTGTCCAGAACAAGCCGAACGCAGCCCTTGCATCTACCACTATGTGGAAACAACTATGTAGAAACAATCGCGGCGGCAAGCCTCCCACTGTCACTCGACAGCATATAGCGGGACATTTCAAAGATGATTAATTCTTTGAAGTCGGTCTTGACTCTTCAGTCCTGCTTATAGGCCCTTGTCAAAACGAACAGTGTTAAGATACAAGTTGAATATGTAGCTTCCCGACAAAAATCTACACGTATCTTGGCGAGACTGTTCTTGGCGAAACTGCGGTAACAAGTGTGAGCTGGGAAGTTGTAATTACACAAGATTTAAACAATTCAAGAGGTATTATGAGCCAGCAGGTTATACAGCCGATGGTTAAGTTCCAGCGTCAGGTGCATTCTCTTGTCACGTCTGACATTATCAAGCCGACAGACAGTATTTGGAAAATTGCTCTGCTTTACGGCGACGAATGGCCGTATTGGAAACAGCAATTGCTAGAGTTTGATTTTTCTATGCAAGACCCCGTGAGCGAGTTGATAGCTGTAGAAGCTTGGGACGAGGAATAACAGAGGAGACGGAGGACTGGGGTGTCGGAGAGAAATTTCGAGGCGATAGGGTAAATTTTCTTTCATAAATTTCCGTTGCTAGCTTCTTCCCTCTTCCCTCTTCCCTTGGCCCTCTTCCTAATGACTTGCGACTTTTGATTTGTGACTTCTATTAAAGGGAAGCTGCTAAAGCTCGAGCTAATTGTTGAGCAGTTTGAAAGCGATCCCCAGGCTTAGCTGCCGTGGTTCGCAAAATGGTTTCCCGCAGCTTGGGGGCGATCGTCGGAATATTTTCGAGCTTAAACCCGTAACCTCCAGGTATTTTCCCGTAAAAGTTTTGAGGGCTTTGGGCCGTCAGCAAAAAAATCAAAGTAGGCCCAATAGCATATAAATCCGACTGAGGGAGAGGCTGTCCCCTGTCTTGTTCTGGTGCGGTGTAGCCTTCAACGCCGATGCGAGTCCCTGGAGGAGTGCCGATTTCTTTAACGGCACCAAAATCCAGCACTGTAATGCAATTGTCGCGGTGGCGCACCAGCAAATTAGCAGGTTTAATATCCCGGTGGACGATCGGGGGTTTTTGAGAGTGAATGTAGCCCAAAACCTCACAGGTTTGGATCATCCACTCTATTGCTTGTTGGGGAGCAACAGGGCCACGGTTGTAGATGCGTTTTTCTAAATCCTCGCCGTGGAGCATTTCCATCACCAAGTATTTTTTCCCCCCTTCCACAAAAAAGTCAAAAAACTGAGGAATTCCCCGATGGTGGAGGGCCTTGAGAGTTTTAGCTTCACGTTCAAACAGTTCTTGAGCTTTGACTATTTGAGCCATATCAGCATTCATTTCCTTGAGGACTACCAGAGATGCTGCGGGGGAACTTCCGGGTTTTTGAGCTTTTGCTTTCTCTCGATCCCAGGCTAAAGTCGTTGTCCCCATACCGCCTTGGCCCAAAGTTCTCAGCACTTGGTAGTGTCGGACAGTGCGATCGACTTTAATCGGTTCGCCGCAGTGGATGCAGAATAAATTCCCCGGCGGGTTTCCCGCATGGGTACACCTCGGGGTGGCGAGATTGACGGTGGGGTTCGCCTCAATCTTGCCGCCGACTTCAATAGTAATAACTTGGAAATGGAGAATTGGGCCGCCCCGCGCCAACTGGATCAGGGCACCGTCGGATATCCAACCCTGAGACATGAGAATACCGTTTACCAAAGTGCCATTTGTCCCCGAATTGACTAAGTACCACTGACTGGCTCTCCCGTTATTAACTCTTTGCAGTTCCAGATGCTGTCGCGACACTAGAGCGTTAGGGATCACAACGTGATTGTCTGGAGAGCGACCGATGCGAATAATGGATTCGCTCTCGAAACTCCACTGTTGCAGGGGGGTCTGTTTTTCTGGGTCTAAAAGAGTCAGCAGCATTTTTGATGGATGTGGTTAATCTGCTAATAACTAGCAGGAGTTGCCCCGCTTCTGGCTGGGCAATTCTTTTGCCCAGCGCCAACTGTAATAGCTGGCTATTGAACGAGGAACTAATAACTAGCTCTGTTGCAGCGTTTAACCGTAAATTTACTAGAAATCAATCTGTTGCATCGTTCGCGTAATAAGTATTATTACTATGATTTCAGCCCTTAGCTTCATCAAATCTTGATTAAAGCACATTTTTTATTAAAAATTGCATAAAGATGCTATCGCTCTCTCATTTATGTAAAATATTTTCAATATTATTGCTGATAAATAGATCGAGCTTTTTACCCAAGTATATCTACTTCATCCTATCAAAATTAAGGACGGAATAACAATGACTAAAAACTTACAAAAAATGGCTGTTGCTGCTGCTATTTTGGGAGTGGAGGCGACCGCAGTCTAATCTGCAGAGGCTGCATCAGTGAAATTAACTTTTTTTCAGGACACCGACAATCCTGTAGCTCTAGGCTCTTTCAGCTATGCTGAATCGACTCCTTATGAAGCTATTTTTCCGTCAAGAAGTGTGGGAACACCTCTTTTAGAAATTAAGGCCAGCGATAAATGGTTTGTAGTACAGGATTTTGCGGTAAATTTACTCCGGCTGTCGTGGAACTTGTCCCAGGCTAGAGTTGGCGACAGGGGTACAAGGCTTTCACCTTTCTTGTCGGCACCGTTTGACCGACCTCAATTACAAGTTGTTACGGCAAGTTTTTCCCCTTTCGGTTCCGAAGAACCCAATCTGTGGGGAAATTGGGCATTTGGAAATATACGAACACCTCCAAATCTGGTCATATTTGGGAATAGCGACGGGCCAGGATCTAGAATGAGCTGGCTGCAAAATGGTTTCCAATCAAACGGAAGCTACCTCAACAGCGGATAGGTAATAGCAGAGCAAGTCAAGCCTTGCTCTGAAAACTCAGAGGCTGTTCCTGAACCTGGAACAATGGCAGGTTTAACTCTGGCAGCCGCTGGCTTGGGCTAGGCCAAGAAAAAGTTTGGAGTATCCACATTCTAAAATCGAAATGCGCCTACCTGCGCCCGAATGATAATTGCCGTGATATTGTCGTGACCGTTGCGTTTGTTACCCAGTTCAATCAACTGGGCAACTCCCTGGTCGAGATCAGCTTGGGGATTGAACAGAGGTTCGAGAGTGTTTTGCCAGTGAGTTTCCAACAAATCATTATCTGTCAAACCGTCGGAGGCCAAAATCAACAAAGTATCTTCGCACAAGTCTAAAAACTGCACGTCGGGCTTGAGAAAATTACTGTCTCGCGGGCCGATGGCTTGAGTTAGTTGATAGGCGTCGGGACGGGCATAAGCAGTTTCCGGGTCAACCCCGCGCTTTATTTCGCGCTGCCCTACTTCGTGGTCTGAGGTGATTTTTTCTAGGGTTTGTCCCTTTCTCAGTCGGTAGAGGCGGCTGTCGCCGACGTGGGCAACGGCGAATTTGGTGTCTTGAACTAAGACTGCGACTAGAGTTGTACCCATGCGGGCGCTGCCGGAGCGTCCGTCCTTTTGATTGATTTCAAAGATGGCTTTGTTGGCTAGTAGGACTCCCTCGCGGATGGTATCTGCAGGAGGTAGTTGATTTTCCCAACTGGTTTGAAAAAATTCTCTGAGGGTTTCAGCGGCTAGTTGACTGGCTACTTCTCCCCTGTCGTGTCCGCCCATGCCGTCGCAGAGAATGTAAAGCCCTTTGATTTGAAAGATGCGACCGAAGGAGCTTTCGAGTTTGTTGAGCTGAGTCCAGATGCTGAAGAAGTCTTCGTTGTGGTCGCGCGTGCGGCCAACATCGGTGAGACCTGCGTCTTCTAAGCTGTAAATCTGGACTGGCATGGGCTGGGTTAAGACCTCGCCAACGTCGGGGGGGGACTGGTCTGGGCTGCGGAAAGGCCCGCGCGTCGGGGTTGAGGTTGGTGAAGGTGCGGGTTGGAGTTCGAGGGGAACAGTTTCTAGGCGCGATCGTAATTCTTCGATTGTGTTAATCTCGCCTCTGTACATTTGTTGCAGCAGTTCGAGCAGGGCGCCAAACTGAGTGCGATGATCGGACTGGCTAAATATCACCTGCCACAATTGCCCCAAATCTACCAGTTGCAGGTTTGAGCCGGCGGATTCGGGATAGAGGTATTGCAGTCGCAAAGAAGCCAAGGAAAAGGAAGAGTCGGGGTTGACTCGCAAATTTGTCAGTTCTAACAAGCTTTGCCGACAGCGCCAGGGTTCTAGGGCAGCCCACAGTTCTGTCATTTCGTGCAGCCAGTATAAAATTTGCTGGGTGGAAGTT
This sequence comes from Microcoleus vaginatus PCC 9802, assembly GCA_022701275.1. Taxonomy (NCBI): domain Bacteria; kingdom Bacillati; phylum Cyanobacteriota; class Cyanophyceae; order Oscillatoriales; family Microcoleaceae; genus Microcoleus; species Microcoleus vaginatus. The sequence goes on along the minus strand of CP031740.1, from coordinate 3,470,409 downwards.
TCAGGTTGACTCCACCGTTCTACCAGCAGCGGCCATTGGGAGCAGTCTTCTAGCAGCAGCACTGCCTGTTCGTTGTCTGACCAGCTATCGTGAATGACTGGCAGGTTTTGAGAGAATTGCCACCGGAGTGCCAGATAAGGTTCAGCTATGCCTTGGCACAGCTCTGCTAAGGCGGAATTGGTTGAATTTTCTCCGCGTTTGATTGCTGCGCTATAGGGGGATGTTCGTCTGGCGACGCTGGCAGAGTTGGCTGCTAGCATGGCTTTGAGGGGTGACATTTCCAGCGGCTGACAGTCCAATACTGTTACTGCTACTGTGTCTGAGCGTTTTCTCGGCGGCACGGTTTCTAGGAGTTGGTAGCGCTGCTGAGTGTCTAAATAAGCTCCCGCTGGCTGGGAAGGGATTAAATATTCTGAATTGGGGACGGGGAATTGTGGAGATTGGGGGGAGATGTCAGCTATGTTTGGGCTGTCGGGGTTCTCTGTTGCTTCCTGGATTTGTTTAGGGTGTGGTGCGGTTGTAAAAATCTGCTCAGATGGGGTTATTTGGCGCTCTGGTGCTGTATTAGAGCTTTTTTCGGTTGTTTGAAAGGATGCTGGTGCGATCGCCCCCACGGCTACCACAGCGTCAATTTCTGGGCTGCTGAATTCGGGGACTTCGGTCAGTGGAGAAGTTGGTTCTACGGCTGTTTGGGGTTCGGCTGGGGTGGTGATTTCTGTTTTAATGGCGTCTGTGATTGGTTCAGCAGAGTTTTGGGGCGATGCGATTTCTGGAACCATCTCTGGTTTTTGGGGAAACTCGGCTGGGGGTATGGTTGACTCGTGTGGCTCGACTGCTGGAAAATTCGATCGACCGCAGATAATGGCCCGCCACACTTGACCTGTTGCGACGCCGCAATTCTGACATTCTTTGGCGCTAAAAGCGACTTGGGCACCGCATTCGTGGCAAGGTTTGTAAATTAGGGAATTTCCGCATTGTTGACAAAACTTGTTTGGATTGGGATTTTCAAATTGGCAGCGGGGACAGAGAAGCATAGGGGTTTTAAATTGGAGATGGGCGATCGAGTTTGGCGGTGGGGAGTTTTGGGTTTTGGCCTGTGAGTTAGGAGTTATGAGTTTTTGGTCTGACTCGCAACGGATAACTCCCATTGCCCTATGCCTTATTTTATCGGGATGAATTCCGAACTAAGATATTTCTTAGAACTGAGATGTTGCCTCCGTGTCAGGAATAGGCCTGTTAAGCCACATCTACAAAAACCTCTCTCGCTTCACAGGCGAGAAAGGCAGCCCCACCGGCGGGAGCGAGTGCGGGCCCGACAATAAAAGTTATCTCATGAGTGGAACTGTCATCCTGCCTATGCTTAACAATCGTGCTAGATATCAGTTAGAAGGGATTTGCTGTAGAATCTTCTTGGAAAACGGTCTCTCGGGCGATCGACACAATGGTGGAGAGGGGTACTTCACAGAAATATTTCCGCCGGAATTGTTCTTCGGAGACTGCTGCTAGGAATTGCGCTGCAAAACGCGCGGCAATCGGGGAATTTGGCACTGAGAATTGAATGGATTGGCTATCTAATAAGGGTTTGGGGATGTGATCGAGCGCGTCTTGCTGCTGTGCGGTTTCGGCTTGTCTGGCGATGTGGAAAGCTCGATCGCGGTAATGGATTTGGAAACCGAGATATGTTAGGGTTTTGAACCCTAGTTGCAGCGATGTGTCGCTGATGCCGAGTTTTTGGCGGAGTTGCTGTCTGGTGACGGGTTTGTTGGTGCGGCTGAGGTATTTGGCGATGCCGATTAGCTGTTGGCAGATTTGCTGTGGGGGTACGAGTGGGGGTAATGTATAGGCGATCGCAAGTTTTTTCTGAGTGTGCTGTGCTTGCCGAAACCAGATCCGCAGTTCGTCCCAGCTTGCGGGGCATTCTTTGAGGACGATCGAGTTTTCGCGATCGGCTTTTTGGGAATTGTAAACTAGATTGTCGATCGGCATTTGAGATTCTAAGTTTGTGCTAGCGCCTAATAACTCTTCATCGTTATTTCTATTGCGCCAGTCTACAATCCAATCTATTGGAGTCTGAGAATTTATTTGGTTGTCTTCCGTGCGTTCTTGCACTGATACGAGGCGCACTTCATACCGCGATTTGTAAGTATTAAAATCGAGTTCAACGGTGACATCGCAGCGGCCTTGGGGAACTTCATTTTGATTGTGTCCCCACCAAATACCGGGAAATCCCGTATCGCTAGATTCGTCCCTAATGGTAAATTCTGTTTTGATATATTCTACTTTTTGCCCTTTCAAATCCTTAATTTTTTGATTCCAAAGATTCTCAAACCAGCAGTTTTCAATCAGCAATTTGGGTGCGGGGTTGCCCATACCGCAAGGTTCGAGCAATTTTAGTTCTTGAAATAAGTCTTTGCCTAATTCGGAGACAGTAATTTTTAAGTCGGCTTGAATGGGGGTGGCTGTTAAACTATCGGTGCTGTATTGTTGTCGCAGTTGCTGATTAACTGCATCGGTAAATAGGGGGATATTTTCAACTGGGAGACTCAATCCGGCGGCGAAAGGATGACCGCCAAATCTGTGCAATAAATGCGCTTGATCTTTGACTAATTGGTAAAGGTCGATTTGATTGGCGGAACGCGCCGAGCCCCTGGCAATTTTGGATGGGGAAAGTGTTGGTGATTCGGAATCTAAGAAGGAGGTAAATTGCATTTCCGGGGAATTTTCATTAATTTTTTCGCTTCCTTCTGTGCTGAATAAAATCACCGGGCGGCCGTATTCTTGGGCTATTTGTCCCGCTACTAATCCTAATACACCTACGGGCCATTGCGGGTCGCTGAGGACGATGACGCTAGTAGTTGAAAGGTCGAGTTTGGCTAGTTTGTTGGCGGCATCTTTGGCAACATCTTTTTGTAAAGATTTACGTCTGGTGTTGGCAATTTCGGTTAAATTGGCTAGTTCTTCGCAACGTTTTTTGTCGCGGCTGGTGAGGAGTTCTACGCAGAAGCTGGCTGATCCTTGAATGCGGCTGACGGCGTTGATTCGGGGGCCGAGGCCGAAGGAAATGTCGGTTGGGCGATCGCCCGATCTTTTGCACAGTTCGAGCAATTTTGCAACTCCCGGGCGGGTGGGATTTGCGATTTGTTTTTGCAGTTGTTGGATGCCGATTTGTGCTAGGTAGCGGCTGTCTCCTGTAAGTTGGACTAAATCGGCAATTAAGCCGATCGCTACTAATTCTAATAAATCTGTGAGCGGGCGCTGCGGAATATCCGGTAATGTGTGATATAATGCTTCAACTAATTTGTAGGCTACTCCAACTCCTGAGAGGTTAAATAGTTGGTGGTTTGGGGGGAAGTAGCGGGGATTGATAATGGCTGTAGCTGGCGGGCGATCGTCGGGTAATGTATGATGGTCGGTGATAATTGTATCGATGTTTAAGCTAGTCGCATATTCGATTTCGGCGATGTTTGTACTGCCGGTATCGCAGGTAATAATTAAGCTGATTCCCGATTTTGCTAAGGCATCTATTCCCGGGATGTTGAGTCCGTGAGATTCGGTGAAGCGGTTGGGAATGTAATAAGTTAGTTGGTCGTCTTGAGCAAAAAATTCTCCCAGTCCGTCCCAAAGTACGGAGGTTGAGGTAATGCCGTCGGCGTCGAAGTCTCCCCAAATTGCTACTTTTTCTGCGCTGTTTCGTGCTTGCTGGATTCTTTCTATTGCCCAGTTCATTTCTAGTCCGAATTCAAAGGGACTTGCTGGTTGGTAAAGTTGGGGGTTTAAGAAACCGGGTATTTGTTCGGGGTTTTGAATTCCTCTATACCAGAGAAGTGTTGCGGCATAGTTTCCGGGGAGTTCTGGTGCGTGGTTTCTGACAGCTTGGATCAGCCAAGCTGGGGGTTGGGGTAAGGGTTGATTTTGCCAGTTTTGAGGGGTTTCTGTCATTCGATTTTAGATTTTAGATTTTAGATTTTAGATTGTGACTACAGATGAATCTAGGGGCTTGTTTGTATGTTAAATAAGACTTACGCGACTAACTGGTTCCCAGGAAGAGCCTGGGAACCCATTTCCAGAGGCTCTGCCTCGCTTACGATCGGGAAAATAGGAGGCAGAGCCTCCCTATCTGCGTTACCAGGCAGAGCCTAGTAACGAGTAAAATTTGGGGGGTTTGTTTATATATTAAATAAATATTTCGTCGATTATAGCAAGATTTGGTAGCCAATCCGTGGGAGTTTCTGCCGGAAGATTTGGGGAGGAAGCTTGGGTGTCAGGTGTGCGGTTGCAGCGAGTGGCAAATTGACAGGAATCGCAAAGATTGGAACTAATTTCTACTTGGGGTAAGAATTCGCCGCCTTCGGTATAGCGCTGTCGCCAGTCGGTTAGCTGCTGCAATAGGTGGGTTAAATCTTGTTTTGTGCGATCGTGTTCTGTTTGGCTGTAATAAAATGTGAGTTTTTGCGGCGGTTCTTCTCCTTGCAATTGTACGAACCAGTATGTCATGGAAACTTGTTCGGGGGAATAGTCGCTGGTTTCTACTAAGACGTATAAATAGAGGCGAGTTTGCCAACTTTCGGCTATCCATTTTGATTTTTGAGGGCGGGGATAGGTTTTCCAGTCGAGAATTTGGGCGGAGTTTGGTTCTGCTATTAGCAAGTCATAGATAACGGTGAATAGGTAGTCTTGGAAAATTAGGGTGCGGGGGTGTTCGGCTTGGCGAAAAATGTTGTCGCTATTTTCTGAATCGGCGAAAAGTTCGGGTGCGGTGTTGATAAATGCTGCTACACAGCGTCCCAGCTCGGGGTCTTGTTGGATGATAAATTCAATGGGAAGTCCGAGCTCTCGCTGCTGCATTAATAGGTGAAAGTGGCTTCCCCATGTGAGTTTTTCTTTATGTTCTGGGGAGGCGGTGGTGGCTAGGAGTTCTAGGTAGCTGTGTTGGAATTTGCGGGGGCATTCTTCGAGAATCTTGAGTTGGGTTTGCGAGAGTCGGAGCATTTTTGGGTGTGATATTGTTGGTTTGTAGTAAGGTTTTGTGATACTTTTTATGAAAAATTTATAAGAGTTTCTGCCCCCAAACTATCTCTTGTTCTGAGATGAATTGAATTCAATCATCAACATCGGTGAACAGGGCTGATAAATCTCGATAACCACTGACAACTCGAAAGATATCTACATCCTGTCCGATCGGCATATAGAGTATAAGATAGTTATCCATCGGGAGACTGCGTAGACCTGGTAAAATTTCGTCTCGTTGTCGTCCCAGGTTGGGAAACTGAGCAATTTTGGCAAATTTTGCGTCGATCTTCCTTAAAAAGCGATCGGCTATATCGAGTCCCGATTGACGAGCGATGTAGTCTACAATTTGCTCGATGTCTTGAATTGCGGGTTCGGTGAGGCGAAATTTGGGAGTCATGCTTCTGATGAACTGTAGCGCGATCGCAGGTTGGCGCGGATTTGTGCGATTGCGATTGCACCGTCTACGACTTCACCACGTTGGGATGCTTGCTGGCCAATCACTGCGTCTCGTTGAAGTTCTTGCAGTCGTCCTTGATAAATGTCTTCTTGTTGTTCCAGGAGTTGAATGGCTGCGAGGATTACTTCGATCGCACTTTTGTACTTGCCAGTCGTGAGTTGACGCTGCACGAGGGCTTCGACTTCAGGTGACAAAACAATTTGCATGGCGCTTGAGAGGAGAAGTGTTGATTCTATTGTAGGCGATTCCCTACGGGATAGCTGCGCTCGTGCGTACTTCAGTTATATTGTTTTGGATTAACGGGCGATCTTAATTTACTCACAAATCATATAGGCTTGCTATATGATTTGTGAGAATTTATCATAACTGTGAAGCTTGGGGAAATCAAAGATCTGATAATGAGTAACTAACTTAAATATATATAGCAATCCTGTATGAATTGTGAACAACTTGCATGGGTAATGCCCCCGTGTCTACCTTACTCTTAGAGGGGCAACCACGGGGGGTTAATCCTAGTTTTAGTCTGGTTGCAAGTCAAAGACTACGACAAGCGTTGCTTGAGGCATCAGTTGAGGCAGGCACAGCAAGTGTCCGTCAGCATCCGATCGACTGCGAAATCGCCCCACAATCGCCCGCTGCATACTGGGCATGAGTTTGGCGATCGCCCAAGGGTACAGCCGTTTTTGGTACGCGATCGCCCCAGGATTCGCTGCGAATCCCTGTTGATAACCGTTTTGTGGCATGATGGTTTAGTATCCTCTATGGGCTACAGGAAAGGGCGTTAGTAAGTCTCTTGCCGGAAATCGACTAACGCCTCTACTACTATGATTAAACACCAAACTCACCTCATGTGTCAATACTTGGCGCTAAATATTGACACTTACTATATTAAAAGGTTTATTCAGCTATGGATTTGAGAGCCTTGAGAGAACGTGCAGGGCTGACAATCTTAGACGTAGCACGGGAACTAGAATGCGCGGAGTCTTCTATTCGCAACTGGGAAAAAAGCCGAACCTTGCCAAAGATGGAAGTTTGGCAAGTATTCCGAATGCGAGATTTGTATCGATGTAGCGAAGCGGAGTTGGTGCTAGCTGTCAGAAAGTCAATGCCGACGGAAAAGAAAGAACAGACAAAACTGACGGAGTAACAATACTTATGCAGTCTTGAAATGTTTGTTAAAGTAATAGATTTTATTTTTTCAACCGCAGATGAACGCGGATAAACCCCGATGAAATTGCGATCGCACTTAATCACACATCATAAAATCACTCTTTTGTCAAGACAAAAACACTTTCTTTATTCCCCCGTCCAATCCGCAAATCCTTATCCAAATAAGTGATATCCAGCCATCCCTGCTGTTCGCGAGTATCCAGCCCGATATCTACAGCAGCGAACTTTTTCCCCGACTCAATCTCATTGATAAACTTAACCGGAGATTCATAGCCAATCAACCTGCTTAAACCGAAAATCGACCGCTCAAACTTGATCTGCACTCGGCGTTCGGAAGTTGCCTCAAATCTCGCCGCTACACTGACAATTCCTTCCAAATAAGGCAAGCCGTAAAGTTCGCCAATGTTGTAAACTTTAGATTCTTTGACGCGGATAGATTGATAAATTTGACCCAATTTAACCAAGGGAAAACTGTCAAGATTCAGCAGGTCGCGACTGCTGGTGTACAATAACCGCCAATCACCATTTAAAAGCTCTGCGGCTTCGACAGGGCGTGGTGTGGGGTTGTAATCTTCCAATTTGGCCATCGCACTTAAAATCGCTTGTTTGTCGCTAGGAGTCGCCAGCAAACCGCGATTCTTACCAGCAATTATCTCTAATAGTGCAGATTTTCTAAGCATGATTTTTTAAGAAGGAAGGCACGACACGGATTTTGACACGAATACACGGATTAATTATCGAACGTGAAGCAAAAGTCAGACCGATATTTTCTTCAGTCTCAAGCGAGAGGGACGAAATTTTGTGTAGTAGCGATTTTAATCGCCGAGTCCGCAGAGTATTAACAACTAATAACTAAGATACCAAATTTCACCAGATAGAGCAGAGTCCGATACAGGGATGCTAATTCTTGGTCGTTTTTGGTATAACGCCTGAGAACTTCTCCGACGCTGACAGCACCCTTTTGCTCTATCGCATCCAATATCTCCCTCTGAATGTTAACAGAGATTCTTCTGTCCTGACCGAAGCTGGTAAACCAAATTGTTTGCAACTCTCTCAGAAGTTCTGGTGTGGCCATCGCACCCAGACTCAGCATCATCTCATTGCTTAAACTTCTAGTCGCATAATTACCTAATACCCGAAACGGATCGTCGCCTAGGGGATAAGGTGGCTTCCCGGGTTTTAAAGGTGCTGACTCCGGTGCCGCAAGGCGAATCTCTGCTAATTCCCGCCACAATTGTTCGTAAGCAGCAATTACTACTTTCCAATCATAAATTTCCCTCGCCCTTTCTCTCGCATTTTCCCCCATCCGCTTTCTCAATTCGGGGTTTTCAATTAATTGGCAAAACGCCAGGGTGCAAGCATCAATGTCAACGGCTGTGGCGAGGGAAGTGTGACCCATGTAAGTCGGCCAATTTAAGCTGCCGTCAAGATAATTTAGGGCTAAATCTAAACAAGATTCCGGGGGCGGGATGAGTGTGGGAATGCGGAAGCCGTCTATTTCGTGGCGTACAGATTCTTTGTATCCGTTCCAATCGGAGACTATGGTCGGCAGTCCGTTCGCCATGGCTTCTATTGGTGTCAGTCCGAAGGATTCTTGTATGTTGTCGGACAGCGAAATGAAAATGTCTGCCGCCGACCAAATATTTGTTCTAATTTCCGGCTGTCTCCCATCTAAAAAAATAGCATTCACCGAGGGACAAAATATTTGTGCGCTATTTTTAAAGTCGGGTTCTTCTCTCGGATCTTCGATCCAACCGGCTTGAATTAAGTGGATTTTGGCTTTTGTCTGTTGTGATGCCCGTTCTAGGGCGATGTACATGGGTACCGGATGAGCTTTTGCAGAAAAAGTCAATCGACCGACAAATAACACAACAATATCTTCGGGAGAAATCCCGAGTTCTTGTCGTAGTAGGCGGCGACTATTAACTGCTTCCAGACCCTGCGGAAACGCGCTGCAATCCACTCCTAGGGGAATAACGGGGAATTTGACCAAAATTTCCGGTTTACCGCCGTTACGCTGCGCTAAATATTCAGACCACTCCCTCATAACTCCTTCTACTGCTGTTTTCACGGCTGTAGAGGTGCAGATCAGGGCGTCCCAAGGCTGCATGGGTGCGGTGATCAAATCGCCGAGCGCCTCCATGATGTATTTTGTACCGATCGTGTGAGTAACGCCGCAAACGCTGTAGGCCCGCTGATCGACAAATCTGCGCGCCCACACCATCTGCGACAGGACCGGATCGGGTCGGTAAATTGTGCCCGGTTGAGATAGCAAATCCGGTCGTTCCATGGGAATCCAGCGAACTTTCCGAGGCTTTTGCAGCCAAGGTTGGATGTGCGAACAAAATTCCTTAAAGGTTGTTGCGCTATCGGCGCAACAGTAGAGAGAGTCAGCGGTTCCGTGTTGGACTAAGCTTTTGAGAAACCCTTCTCCGGCTGAATGACGCCCCAGAAGTTTTTGCCCTCCGGTGTGGTAACCCTCTTTGTTGTATAAAACCGCTGCCGTTATATCCATTCTGAGATTTATTGCTTGAGAGTTGACTGAAGAAGCCAGAGGGCATTCGGGCTCAGGCTTTGATGAAAAACCAGGAGACTGTTGTGAATCAACGCCTTGCCGTTAGCGAAGCTTGCACAATAGGATCGCCGCGTGTCCCGCGATATCTTAAAGACGATCGTTTAGGATGACTATGCTTACGGCTAAAGAAGGATTGGCAAGAGCGGATTTTAGTGTTATTCTGAGGCCCATGATTGGGGCGATCGCCTTTTGGGTCTCCCATCTTATCCGATCCGGAACCAAACAGTGCCTGTGGTATAATGCTTTAGCCTTGCTAAATGCCCGATTTGCAAGTGCTTGATCAAAGGAGCAGTTCGTCGGCAAAACGTTACCTCTACTCGATCGCGTCTTTGTCTTTAAAAACCAAGAATCATGTACAACCCATCTCTGCGTCAAATACCTCGCCACTTGCCTGCGGATGTAATTCCATTAAAGCAGCAATCTTCTCTTTTAGACTGGTTGGAATCTAACAATCGCCTGTTAGCAAGGGATGTCCAAGAACCCGACTATCTGCACGAAGAAGAAATTTCTGAACTGATGGCAGTTGACGACAGTCCTTACGATGATTTAGAAGAGGAAGTAGAAGAGGATGTGAGTGTAGGCGAAGAATAACTGGTAGAAGGGTGAAGGAATCAACCGGAAACAGGGAAGAAAAACTAAGAGATTTCCAAATCTCCTATATCGCACCCTATTCCCCAATTGTCAATTGCTTATTCTCAAATTGTGTGTGGTGAGGAGTGTTATGGATAACTTTTTGGATGAGAAAGTCCCTTTTAGTATGCCTTTCAAACTTACAGGCAGGAATTTATTCCTGCTGCTGGGTTTGGGGCTCGGCATTGTAGCGATCGGTTTAGATCTAGCAGCGGATAGATTTTTTAATTTACCTGCATCGCTATTTATGCCGCTAGTTGTTTGTGCTTTAGTTGCTTCGGGGTTGGGCTATGCAGTTGTGCCCGTACTCCAGCAACTAAAAGCAGGACAAATAATTCGCGAGGACGGCCCCCAAGCCCATTTGAAAAAAGCGGGAACGCCGACAATGGGAGGCATCTTTTTTATACCTGCGGGGGTAGCAGTCGCTTTACTTTGGTCTAAGTTTAACTCAGATGTTGTTGCCGTATCGGCTTTAACTTTAGCTTACGGTTTCATTGGCTGGATCGATGACTGGCAAATTCTGCGACGTAAGTCGAACAAAGGTATTTCCCCTCGGATGAAATTGGCTTTGCAAATAAGTTTTGCTGCTCTATTTTGTCTGTGGCTGATGTTTCATCAACCAGCTATTTCTACGAATGTTGCTTTGCCTTTCGGTTGGGTACTGCCATTAGGTTTGCTGTTCTGGCCGCTGGCTGGTTTTGTGCTAGTTGCCGAAAGCAATGCTACTAATCTTACCGATGGTGTTGACGGATTGATGGGCGGTTTGGGCGCGATCGCACTTTTGGGATTGGGCGCATCTGTAGCCTCAACTTCGCCCGAATTAATGATATTTTGCGCTTGCACCAGCGGCAGTTGTCTCGGTTTTTTAGCACACAACCGCAATCCAGCCAAGGTGTTTATGGGCGATACAGGTGCTTTAGCTTTGGGCGGTGCGTTGGGTGCGGTAGCTTTATTAACAAATAGCCTTTGGATATTATTAATTATCAGCGGGATTTTCTTTATTGAAACGCTGTCAGTAATTGCTCAAGTAGGTTATTACAAAGCTACAAAAGGGCCTGATGGAATCGGCAAGCGTCTGTTAAGAATGGCTCCGCTCCACCATCATCTAGAACTGTGCGGCTGGTTGGAAACTCAGGTTGTGGGAATCTTTTATTTAACTAACGGGGTGTTAGTGTTAATGATTTTGATGTTGACGGGGAACAGTTGAGAACGGATTGGGTGACGGATTGCACAGGGGATGTAAGAGATATTTTCTACTATTGGAAAGAAACAGGCAAGATGCCTGTTCCACAAGAACTGAATGCAGTTGTGGAACAGGCATCTTGCCTGTTTAAAGCTAAAGCAACACGCTTTGGGCTGAGCCACATTTCTTAGTCTCTTAGAGAGGGACTTCGTTTCTGTAGTAAGTAGCAGTTTCAACCGCTGAACAATCTATAATATCCCTAGTTAATGCAATGGAAATCAATAAAATCAGGGGCAATTTTGGAAAAATTGTTTCATCTACAAGCCTTCTCTTGCTGGCTGCTAGCTCAGTTTTTTACTGGAACCTCGTTAGGCTCGGTTATGCTGTTCCAATTCCCTACATTTTAGACGTTTTCTGCTTAAATAACTGTCCGGCTGATGATTTAAATATTTTGCATACCCAATTCCCGCCCGAGAATTTATTAAACTACGACAAGCCGCTAATACAAATTTTAGGCGAACCAGATAAGTTAGATAAAAACAGAATTTCCATCCTGGTTCAAAAATCAAAATACAGGCTGACTGTATACGATAGCAAAAAGCCTGTAAAATCTTATCCTGTAGTATTTGGTGGCAATCCCACAGGTGATAAATTAAAAGCAGGAGATTTGCGGACGCCGGAAGGTGTTTTTAGTATTAAAGATATGTACCCTCACGAAAGTTGGTCAAAGTTTATGTGGCTGGATTATCCAACCAAACAATCTTGGCGCAAACATATAAAAGCTAAGCAAGATGGTACAATTAGGTGGGGCGACAGTGTAGGCAGCGAAGTCGGGATTCACGGCGTTCCTCCTAATTCGGATAATATTATAAAATCTCGATCGAACTGGACTTTGGGATGCGTTTCGCTGGAAAATAAGGATGTTGAGGAGTTGTATCAGTTTGTGGAGAAAGGCACAGAAGTAGAAATTATTCGATAAGTTAAGTTGCCATAAAACTTGTTAGTAATAATAACTTTACTCCTAATTGACTCAAAAAGCTGCATAGAGGGCTAATGAACAGTGACGGGTTTTTACCTCAAGTTTCGGTAGTTGTGCCTGTTTACAACGGCGAGATGGATTTGCCGGAGTTGATCGAGTGCCTGCGATCGCAAACTTATCCGCCACACAGAGTAGAATATCTCTTAGTAGACAACAAAAGTCGCGATCGCACTTCAACCATCCTCCAAACAGCAGCCTCTAACCCCCCCTCAGTCCCCCCTTTGGTAAGGGGAGGAAGCAATTTCAATCAAATAACCATTCGCCCCCTCACCGAAAATCAGATTCAAAGTTCCTACGCCGCCCGCAATCAAGGAATTCGCGCATCCACAGGCGAAATCATTGCATTTACCGATGCAGACTGTCGCCCGGAATCTGACTGGCTGGAAAATTTAGTTAAGCCCTTTGTTGACTTAGAAATAGGAATTATCTGCGGGGAAATACTCGCATTGCCCGGTAAAACTATCTTAGAACAACACGCCGATCGCCAAAATACTTTATCTCAAAAACATACTCTCGCTCACCCTTTTTGTCCCTACGGTCAAACCGCCAACTTAGCTGTAAGGAGGCTAGTTTTACAACAAATAGGATTATTTCGCCCTTACCTCACCAGTGGCGGCGATGCTGACTTGTGTTGGCGGATTTTGCGGGAAACATCCTATAAAATGTATTTTGCCGAAAAGGCGATCGTCCGACACCGCCACCGTTCAACCATAAAACAGTTGCAAAGTCAATGGTATCGGTACGGCGAATCTAATAAATATTTGCACGAACTCCACGGTGTCGATTTGATGCGAGAATTCACAACAGGGGAATATTTTTACCGGCTGGCTAGGTGGCTGTTCAAGGAATTTCCGGTTGCTGCTGCCAAAAGTGCGATCGCCCGAGCCGATCTGGTAGATTTGTTTAATACGCCGATCGGTCTTTTGAATGTTAGGTCGCGGGCGATGGGACAGCGCCAAGCCAAACTGCCCGAATCCGCTTGGGACATTGAGCGGTTTTAATCGGCTTTAATATTTTTTTAGAGCAATAAATCATTGTTCGATCGCACTTGCGATCGACAAATATTCCTTTGTACGCAATCCCCCCTATATATACCTATAAGTAGAGTTTATCGGTACAGATAAATATGCTGAATCCGAAATATGAAAATTTAACGCAATACTTAATATAAAATTAATAAGTCGATTCTGAAGCGCTCGGTTTGACGACGGGAACCAACTCAGAGGCAAACCGCCAAATTTTCTTTACTTCTGCCTTGTGGCTTTTCAGTGCTGTCGTCAGCGCGATCGGAATTATTCTCATAATTTTAAATTTTTGTAACCTTTACAGGTAATGCCAATGGCTCAAATCTTACTCCAGACGGTTTGGTTTATACCTTGCTATCCACTCATCGGCGGAGTTCTGTCGATGCTGTGGTTTCCAGCAGTTACCCGCCGCACGGGGCCAAGACCATCCGGTTACGTGAACGCCATATTAACCTTGTTCGCTTTCTTACACGCCGTCATAGCCCTGACAGCTATCTGGAACCAACCGGCGCAACACCAGTTTATTCCTTGGCTGAATGTAGCAGGTTTAGACTTAACCATTCCCGTTGAAATCTCTGCTGTCACCGTCGGGGCGACTGTTTTGATTACCGGACTGAACTTGCTGGCGCAGGTTTATGCTTTCGGTTACATGGAAATGGACTGGGGCTGGGCTCGGTTCTTTTCTCTGATGGGGCTGTTTGAAGCCGGGATGTGTGGCTTGGTACTGTGCAATTCCCTGTTCTTCAGCTACATGATTTTGGAAGTTCTGACTTTGGGTACTTACCTGCTAGTCGGGCTGTGGTTCAATCAGTCTTTGGTGGTGACAGGAGCCCGCGACGCTTTCTTAACAAAGCGGGTGGGAGATTTATTTCTGCTGATGGGAGTAGTCGCCATTCTGCCGCTGGCTGGAACTTGGAATTTTGACGAGTTGGCTGTTTGGGCCCAGACTGCAAAGCTTGACCCCACTGTAGCGACACTGCTGACTTTAGCTTTGATTGCCGGCCCGATGGGTAAGTGTGCTCAGTTTCCCTTGCACCTGTGGCTAGATGAGGCGATGGAAGGCCCGCTGCCGGCGACGATTTTGCGGAACACCGTAGTTGTGGAAACTGGTGCTTGGATTTTGATTAAGTTGCAGCCAGTGATTGCTTTGTCGCCGATCGGACTGAAGACAACTATTGCTGTGGGTGCTGCGACAGCGGTGGGTGCTTCATTAATTGCGATCGCCCAAATCGACATCAAGCGCACGCTTTCCTATATAGTCAGCTCTTACATGGGCTTAGTATTTATCGCCGTCGGTACCGGACAAGCCCAGACAGCCCTGACATTGATATTTGCCTACACCTTCGCAATGGGTTTGCTGGTGATGAGCATCGGTTCGGTAGTTTGGAACAGCATCACTCAGGATGTCCGAGCTCTCGGCGGTTTGTGGGGAAAGCGGCCAATATCAGCGATATCGTTTATTGTCGGTAGCGCTGGATTGGTGGGACTGCCGCCCTTCGGCTGTTTCTGGGCTTTAGAAGACTTCACATCCGGGCTTTGGCAAACTCACCCTTTCTTGTTAGGAATAGTGCTGTTTGTAAACGGCGTCACTGCTTTTGGCTTGGTGCGCGTCTTCGGTTTAGTTTTCGGCGGCAAACCAAAGCAAATGACCGAACGTTCGCCGGAAGTTCACTGGCCTTTTATCTTGCCCATGACTGTTTTAATGGGCTTTACTTTGCACGTTCCGCACTTGCTGGCGACGTGGCAGGTCTTGCCTGGGGCAAGTTTGAATTATACCGCCACTGGACTGCTAGTTTTGTCAACCGCGATCGGCATCGGTGCAGGAGCATTTGTTTACCTGAACGAGAAATGGGAAAAACCGGTGCGAATCGGTTCTCAAGCCCTGCAAGACTTTTTTGCCTACGACTTTTACACTGCCAAACTTTACCGCGTGACAGTGATATTTGCAGTTGGTTTGGTTTCGCAAATCATCTCCTGGGTCGATCGCAATATTGTTGACGGATTCGTGAACTTAATCGGTTTTGCAACGGTTTTCGGCGGGCAGAGCCTCAAATACAACGTTACGGGTCAAACTCAGTTTTACGCCCTGACAATTCTGTTCGGAGTAGCACTTTTGGGACTGCTGGTAAGCTGGCCTTTGCTAGCTCGCCTGTCGCTGATTGTGGGCGGGTAAAACTATATAAAATTTAAGATTTTAGGTGACAGTTTTAATCTAAAATCTTAAAAACATGAAGTCTGGCACAAAGATTTCCAACTCTTTCAAATAAGGCAAAATAAATGAACTCAAACAACAGACAATTCAATCTTTCCCGCCGCAATTCCCTCAAATTTGTCGCCGGAGCCATTGGTACAGGAATACTCGCAGCACGAGCAGGCGCTGATTTGGCTGCACCCGAACCGGCAATTGCTCAAAATGACTCGACTCCCGATGCAGCTTTGCAAAAGTTAATGGACGGCAACAAGCGGTTTGTTGACAAAAAACGCCAAAGTCCCAACCAAGACTTTGGGCGCCTCACCGAAGTTGCCAAAACTCAAAAACCCTTTGCTGCTATTCTCGGCTGTGCAGATTCCCGCTTTCCTTCGGAAATTATCTTCGATCAAGGATTGGGAGATTTATTTGTCTGTCGCGTAGCCGGAAATGTTGCTACTCCCGAAGAAATTGGCAGCCTGGAATTTGGCACGCTGGTATTGGGAGCAAAAGTGCTTGTGGTAATCGGGCATAAACGTTGCGGTGCGGTAGACGCAACCATCAAAGGAGCTCAAGTTCCCGGCCAGATTGGCAGTTTGCTCGACGCGATTAAGCCTGCTGTAGAAAGCTCGAAAAACCAAACAGGCGACAAGCTAGAAAATGCTTCAAAAGCCAATGTTGTGCTCCAAGCTAACAAGTTGAAAGCATCTCCAGTTATCTCTAAGTTAATTGAGGAGAATAAACTGAAAGTTGTTGGTGGCTATTACGATTTAGACACGGGAACAGTCACTATTCTTTCTGAGTCGTGAGGAAATTTGGGATTGATAATTGGGAAAAAGTTTAACATCTAAACTCTCAAATTATCAAAGACAAGAGGCTGCAAAATAGATTGTTCACTCTTCACTCTTCACTTCACACATTATGCTTAGTGCCTTGCTCTGGTTGCCCGCGTTGGGCGCTGCGGTAGTCGGGTTCCTGCCGGGAAATATCAATGGGATGCGTCTGCGTTCAATAGCCTCGGCTTTTGCGGCAGCTATTTTCATTTTGAATATCTGGCTGCTGACTCAATTCGATCCAGCCAATTCGGGACTGCAATTTCAAGAATATTTGCCTTGGATTCCACAATTAGGTTTGAGCTACAACTTGGGCATTGACGGTTTGTCCTTGCCGCTGCTGGTTTTAAGTGCTTTGCTGACGCTATTAGTCATTTACGGCACGGGCGAAAAGATGGAGCGCCCCCAGCTTTACTACGCTTTGATTTTGCTAATCAATGCTGGTATTGCCGGAGCTTTGATGTCTCAAAATTTGCTGCTGTTTGTACTGTTTTACGAAGTAGAATTAATTCCTTTTTACCTGTTGATTGCGATTTGGGGCGGAAAGCAGCGGGAATACGCTGCCATGAAGTTTTTGATCTACACGGCAGTTTCGGGACTTTTAGTGCTGGCAGCATTTTTGGGTGTGGCTTGGCTGAGTGGGTCTTTAAATTTCGATTACACTGCGATTACCACTCAAGAATTGCCCTTGAACACGCAATTGATCCTGCTAACAATTGTACTAATTGGGTTGGGAATTAAAATTCCTTTAGTGCCGCTGCATACGTGGCTGCCTGATGCTTACGTCGAAGCTTCGCCAGCAACAGCAATTTTGCTGGGAGGGATTCTGGCGAAGTTGGGAACTTACGGTTTAGTGCGGTTTGGCTTGCAGATGTTTCCCGAAACTTGGTCGATTATAGCCCCCGCTTTAGCGATTATCGGGACTGTGAGCGTGATGTACGGTGCTTTGAGCGCGATCGCCCAAAAAGATATCAAGCGCATGGTAGCCTATAGTTCGATCGGACATATGGGCTACATCCTCGTTGCCTGCGCGGCGGGTACGAAGCTGGCATTAATCGGTGCTGTCGGGCAAATGGTAAGCCACGGATTAATTTTAGCTTTGCTGTTTTATTTGGTAGGCATCATCGAAACCAAAGTTGGCACGCGGGATTTGGACGTGCTCAACGGTTTGATGAACCCGATGCGGGGTTTACCCACTGCCAGTTCCCTGTTAGTTTTGGGCGGCATGGCAAGCGCCGGTATTCCGGGTTTGGTGGGTTTTATTGCTGAATTTTTAGTCTTTCAAGGTAGTTTTTCAGCATTTCCAATTCCAACTTTACTGTGCATTTTAGCCTCGGGGTTAACAGCAGTTTACTTTGTAATTCTGCTCAACCGCACCTGTTTTGGCAAGTTGGACAATGCCACGGCTTACTACCCTCCAGTTACGTTTGGTGAAAATATGCCGGCGCTGGTTTTGGCGGGCATCATTTTTGTGTTGGGGATTCAACCTGCTTGGCTGCTCAAGTGGAGCGAATCAACTACAAATGCGATCGTTGCTACTCTGCCGACGGACAGAAATACCCAAGTTGCTATTAGCTATCCCCTAGAACACTCGGATATGGAAATCGCGTCTACACAAACGAAGTCCGCCTCTGCAGACTAACAATCTACTCGTTACCAGGCAGAGCCTGGTAACGCAGCTCCGGAGGCTCTGCCTCCAATTTTACGGCTCGCGGACCTGGATATCGGTTCCCAGGAATATCCTGGGAACCAGTTAAAGAATCGCAGCTTTTTGCAATAATTCAAAATATTTAGATTCAGTCAATCAAAGGAAGAAACAATGGTACAAACCCCTAATAAACCAGCAACTAAACTACCTCCTTCCAAACACCAATTTGCCGAAGTAATTCACAGGCTGGAAGCTGGCGGCGCGATGATTCCAGATACGCCGGAAAATCTGATGCAAATCATCGCTATCTGGAAAGCTTACGCAGTGCCGATGGATTTCTACTGGCGGGATTTACTTTACATCGCCGAACGGGTATTTTTACACCCACTTCCTTTCTTTAAATACTTCTTGCCCCAGGAGTATTTAGACTTGCAAAATCACTATGCAGGCGACGGTGCAGATTTGCGAATTTGGCGCGGGACTGGAAGTGTTCACCCGGAACTTTTGGAGTTCATGCAGAAGGGTGAAACTGGTAAAATGCCGCGGCTGTTTCACCATTTGTGGCACGATCGCATTAACATGGAATTTGCCGAAGAGTGCATGAGGTCAATGCTTTGGCACCGGGGCTTGTACGTGCCGACCAATCAATTCGATCCTTATTTGGACAGTGACGAATATAAGGCTAATGCCGATCGGGCAATTAAAGCTTACTTCAAAAAAAACCCGTTCATGCTGGCACTTCACAAAGCATTTCCAGAAATGTTTTTAGAACAGTGCCGCCAAATGTCTTATTACAGCAATCTCGGTTTATTCTGGGAAGTCATGGCGCCGGTGTTTTTTGAGGTTTCCGACTTGTACGACGAAGGGAAAATTACGACAGTCCCGCAGGCGATGGAGTTCCTCGTAAATGGCATATTTGCGATCGCCGGTCGTCCGATTTACCACCACGTTCAAATCGACGGCGAAACCTACGAAATCATCCCCAAATCTAAAGGTTTCACTTGGCTTTATGAAGCAGCGTTACCTTACGTGGAAGCTGTATTTTATCGCACTTCGCCGTTCCGAGGAACCAAATCTTACAACGCTCAAGCTAAGGAAGTTCCTGACGATCAAAAAGACTTCCACTACGGAGTGCTTTATGCCGACAAATTCCCGGTAGGTACGGCGGGCATTCCGCCAACTTTGCTAGCACAAGATATGCTGCATTTCCTGCCGCCTTATTTGATGGATTTCTACAAACAGCGCTGTCGCGGCGAAGATGATATTCTCAATCAAATTGGGGTGACTTTTCAGCGATCGATGTACTGCGTTACTTCGGCGGTGATTCAAGCTTTGCGGACTGCTCTTTTGTATCCTTTAGATGACCCAAATCCAAAGCATTTGAAGGCAAATCGAGCTTTCTTTGAGTCTCAAATCGATCGCTTCTGTCGCCCGGAATACGGCATGAAATATGCTGCGAAGTTGAAGAATATTCAGACTTCCGATTATAGGTAAAGGATGTTTGCGGGAGGCATCTTAGCTGAACATTCCGCCAGTCCGTTAGTCCGCCAGGGGTTTAAACTCCTGGCTCAAAGCTCAAGTCGGTTAAACCCAGTGGGAAAAATCAGAGTTTTTTTTAGCCCTTTCAAGAGTTTTATAAAATTAAGCCAGTTGGCATCGTAATTATTCATCTCTCTCTCTTCTTTTCGTCTGATTTATGTGCGTTTTCTGCGTTCTTTGCGGTTTAATCAGTCAGATAAAACCGGAAATGATCTAACGAATAACAAATAACCAATAACTATGGACAGCAAAGATTTAGCCAAATATATCCAAGCAACTGACGGGATTTCCAAACCTTGGCTGTTGGTACAACTGCGGCTGAAAAAATTGCAAGAAAGGCGATCGGAGATTTCTGCTGAAGAGTATATGACAGAACTTACGGACATTCACAAAGATTTAATGAATCTGGGGGAATGGTGGCTGGGAATCGAAGATGAGGTGTTTTAAAATTTAATTGAAAGTTCAAGTAGGATTAAGTCGATCGCACTTTAAAATTTCTCCATCAAATCTTTTTCTTGAGCATAAACATCTCGTAGCTGTTGCAGCGCCGCCCCAGAAATGACCGATTTAACAGTAGCTACCAATTGGCCCCACTCCAGCAATCTGTCAACTGAAACAGCTTTTTTGAACTTGTAGGTGTAGAATTTAGTCCAAAATGCTGGTGCTTGCTTGCTTTTCCAGCGTTTGTACCATCTGCCAAAATCTTGAGGTGCGATCGGCTGTACTTCTAAAATAGGGGGAAAATCGGCGTAGCTGACAAAGCGGCTGAGGCCTTTGGCGTGCACGTAAACCATGTAGCGACAGCATTCAATGCGGTAAATCTCGTCTGCTGCGATATTGAACAGCAGTGCAACTGTTTCTTCTGTGACAAATCTTGCCAGCGGATGCAGGATGGGAGATTTGTGAATTATTTTGGAGCAAGCGAAAGTGCTTGATTTTAGCTGGGATGATGCTATCATAGTAAGTCAGACAGCTAGTAACTGTCTATTTAAGTTTTGAAAACGATCGCCCTTTAGTTGTCCAGACCGGGGGGCGATCGGCTTTTTAGATAAATTTATTGTAAGGTGTTATAGCACCCATTGTCAACCATGGGTTTAGTAAGAATTAAAGTCAGAGAACTAGCAGCAGAGAAAGGCTGGACATTCAAGGAAGTTTCAGAACGTTCTGGGGTGGTATACAACACGGTCAAGCATTATGCTCGCTGTCCAGGGCTGACAACGGTTGACTTTACTTTGCTGCTAAAATTAGCTCGGACTTTTGATGTGATGATTGAGGACTTGGTTGAGGTTTTGGAGGAATAAGCCGATCGACCACGATTTTGACTGATTTTCTGATATCATGGTGAGTCAACCTTAGAATTGCATCAACTGTCAAGCATGGGTTTAGTCAGGCTAAAAATTCGGGAACTAGCGGCGGAGAAGGGCTGGACGCTTAAGGAAGTATCCGATCGTTCCGGGGTAATTTATAGCACTGTCAGAAGCTATGCTCGTCGTCCTGAAATGGCAATGGTTGACTTTACTTGCCTGCGGAAGTTAGCTCGCACTTTTGATGTGATGATTGAGGATTTGGTTGAGGTTTTGGAGGAATAGTCGATCGGCCTTGAGTTTTCTACGCCGGGGGCGATCGCTTTTTCAGATGCAATTATCTTAAAACGCAACTGCATTATTTGTCAAGCATGGGTTTAGTCAGAGTTAAAGTGCGAGAGCTAGCGGCTGAGAGGGGCTGGACATTTAAGGAGGTGGCTGAGCGATCAGGCGTGATCTACAGCACCATAACCAGCTATGCTCGTCGTTCAGAAATATCAATGGTTGACTTTACCGCCCTGTATAAGTTAGCGCGGGCATTTGATGTGATGATTGAGGACTTGGTGGAGATTATTGAGGAGTAGGCGATCGGCTTTTCCACATTTCCACTATAAGCCGTTGCGTTACGTCGTGTCAAGACGCGCTTAAACAGGTTTCGTCGTAGCTAAAAGCTGAGGTTAAAAGTGCTAAGATTTAATCCAAGTTATTAATCTCCCGTTACCTTTGTGAAAATCAAGCAATTTGGTTCGGGGCCTCGGATTCATCTGTGGGATCAATCTAAAATCTAAAATCTAAAATCTAAAATTGGATGACTAGAGCCAGTACCGCCATCGGGGTGAGCCCCATAATTAAGGAACTTGTGCAGAAGAAGGCGCTAGCAACCCGACTAACGCTGAAGGAAATCATTTATGTCGGGATGCTAGCGATTGACGAGTTGGACGAAAAGCGCCTGCAAGAGTTGGCAGATAAGGTGCATCAGATGCAGATGAATGGGGAGATTTGAAGCTGAAGAAAACAAGGTCAACATTATCATCTTTACGGCTAAAAGCGACTAAACTTTACCCAAGGTTGATCGGCTTTGGATGTCACATCAATAATCTCCGCTTCAGAAGATTGCTTGCGTATCACCTCAATTTTCTTTCTTTTGCTTTCAAAGTAGAGTTGCCTAGTCAATTTGGGGATCGAATAAATCCACCATCGCAACAAGGGGGATATCGACTTCTTGCTTATTCACTGGGCAATCCGTTCTGGTGCAGCGCCGTTGTTGCCATGCTGGGGCTACCTCGGTGCTTTACGCCAACCATTGGCGCTCGCCTCGGACTCTGTGCAAAACCATCTCTCTCCGCTAGCTTGATCGATAACTGTTGATTCGTAATCTTCCATGCCTGGAAGGTGATAAACCTTATTGCCTGTATTGATCGAGATGTTGCCTTTGATAGTACATCCTGGTTTTGCGATCGATGTAATTGAAGAGAGAGAACGACTGCGACTCAACTGCATGGTAACAAGCACAATGACAGCCAGAATCCCAATACTAGCAACTGTTTTGAGTAGACCGGGTTTCTTTAGTTTCTGCTTTGTTGGCTCATGTCTAGGTGCAACACCTTGAATTGATGCCCTAGTGGCACGTACTTTCCCGTCTGTTTCAGCAACTCGCTCGTACAAAATCGTATCTCCGACTTTTGGGTGGCGACTTGCTCCCTTCAGCGCACTGATATGCAAGAAAACTTTTTTACTGCCATCATCGGGTTTAATGAAGCCAAACCCCCGATCGTCTTTCCATGTTGTCAGTTGCCCTTTATTCAGAACAGGTTTCATAAAATCGCACTTTTATTCCTGCTTAACAGACTCAGCCAAGCGCTTCGCATTTTCTCCCTGATGAACATTAATCGGATTATTGCGAATATCAGCTTCTACCATCGCCATCCGTACATCTAGTGTTAGAGTCCAAGCTTCAAGCATTCGGTTGCTTTCCCGCACTCATGCGACTGTTTTCTTAACTTTCTTTGAATCGGGAAGTTGTCTTTGGTCAATCATAGTATGTTGCAATCCCTTTGAGTATCTCCTTTCGATTAACCCAAATATAGCAATCGCCAAGACGGTTAGGACATTCTTGATCGCTGAAGCTATTACCGTGGCTGCATTTTCTTTCTTCCTTCTTCCTTCTTCCTTCTTCCTTCTTCCTTCTGCTATACAAAAAAATCCCCCGCTAGAAGGCGGGGGATTTTAGTTAATTACCTAGAAACCAGAGTTCAGAGTTACCCGAATTTCCCGGCCGTCGAGGCAATTACAAAGGCGGCGTAAGTGAGGATGTATCCCACAGTAAAGTGAGCCAGACCCACAACACGACCTTGGAGGATGGACAAAGCAACAGGCTTGTCTTTCCAGCGAACCAAGTTAGCCAAAGGAGTGCGCTCGTGAGCCCAAACCAAAGTCTCGATCAACTCTTGCCAGTAACCTCTCCAAGAGATCAGGAACATGAAACCAGTTGCCCAAACAAGGTGTCCGAATAAGAACATCCAAGACCAGACAGACAAGTTGTTAGTACCATACGGGTTGTAACCGTTGATCAACTGAGCGGAATACAGCCAGAGGTAATCGCGGAACCAGCCCATCAGGTAGGTAGAAGACTCATTGAACTGAGCCACATTACCTTGCCAGATGCCCAGGTGCTTCCAGTGCCAGTAGAACGTTACCCAACCCAGGGTGTTCAGCATCCAGAACATAGCCAGGAAGAAAGAGTCAAACGCAGCGACATCGCAAGTACCGCCACGGCCGGGGCCGTCGCAAGGGAAAGCATAACCGAAGTCTTTCTTGTCCGGCATCAGCTTAGTACCGCGAGCGTCGAGAGCTCCCTTGACCAAGATCAAGGTGGTGGTGTGCAAGCCTAGTGCGATCGCGTGGTGAACCAAGAAATCGCCAGGTCCGATCGCCAAGAACAGAGAATTAGTACCGCTGTTAATCCCGTCTAACCAGCCTGGGAGCCACACGTTAGCATAGTTCGGCCAAGCGGTAGAAGCAAGGCTGTCAGGGTTAGACAACAGCACGTCCATGCCGTAGAGAGCTTTTCCGTGAGCAGCTTGGATGAACTGTGCGAACACTGGTTCAATCAAGATTTGCTTTTCAGGAGTACCAAAAGCAACTACCACGTCATTGTGAACGTACAGGCCCAGAGTGTGGAAGCCCAAGAACAGCGACACCCAGCTCAAGTGAGAGATAATCGCTTCTTTGTGCTGCAACACGCGATCGAGCACGTTACCTTTATTTGCTTCAGGATCGTAGTCCCGCACCAAGAAGATAGCTCCGTGGGCGAAAGCGCCGACCATGATGAATCCAGCAATGTACTGGTGGTGCGTATAAAGCGCAGCCTGAGTCGTGAAGTCCTTCGCCATGAAAGCGTAGGGAGGCATCGCGTACATATGCTGTGCTACCAGGGAGGTGATCACGCCCAAAGCAGCGAGGTGAATTCCCAGTTGGAAGTGCAGCGAGTTGTTGTAGGTTTCGTACAAGCCTTGGTGAGGCAAGTTGAACTGCCCTTCACTCTTGCCGCCGACCAAACCAGCCTTAGAATCCAACATCTCTTTGATGCTGTGACCGATACCGAAGTTAGTCCGGTACATATGACCGGCAACGATAAACAGAACTGCGATCGCCAAGTGGTGGTGAGCGATGTCTGTCAGCCACAGGGATTCTGTTTGAGGGTGGAAGCCACCCAAGAAAGTCAGAATTGCGGTTCCAGCGCCTTCGGAAGTACCGAAGACATGGTTCGGTGCATCTGGGTTCTCGGCGTATACGCTCCAGTTACCAGTGAAGAACGGAGCCAAACCTGCCGGGTGAGGCGGGGTAGACAAGAAGTTTTCCCAACCTACGTGCTGTCCGCGAGATTCGGGGATAGCAACGTGAACCATGTGACCAGTCCAAGCCAAAGAGCTGACACCGAACAAACCAGCCAAGTGGTGGTTGAGGCGAGATTCAGCATTTTTAAACCAAGACAAGCTGGGGCGGTACTTGGGCTGGAGGTGCAACCAACCTGCGAACAGGAAGACAGCCGCCAGTAGTAGCAAGAAGATAGCTCCTTGATACAGGTCAGCGTTTGTCCGAATCCCTTGAGTGAACCACCAATGGTAGACACCGGAGTAAGAGATGTCCACTGGGTTAGAAGCGCCCCCTTGAGTGAAAGCTTCTACTGCAGGAGCGCCGAATTGCGGGTCCCAAATCGCGTGAGCGATCGGGCGGACGTTTAGGGGGTCTTTAATCCACTGTTCAAAGTTACCTTGCCATGCTACGTGGAACAGGCTGCCCGAAGTCCACAAGAAAATGATTGCTATGTGGCCGAAGTGAGAAGCAAAAATCTTTTGGTAAAGATTTTCTTCCGTCATGCCATCGTGGCTTTCAAAGTCGTGTGCTGTGGCAATCCCGTACCAGATCCGCCGTGTGGTCGGGTCTTGGGCAAGGTCTTGGCTAAATTTTGGAAATTTCGTTGCCATAAGCCTTGATTAATCCTGAATCCTGAACAAAATTGAAGGGATTCGGTTCGGAGTTTGGATTCTCGATTTGAGATTCCTCCCAAATCGAGAATCCAAAACCTAGGGGTAGTTTACCCTACCGAAATGATTCGCGCTAGGAAAAATGCCCACGTAGTGACAATTCCTCCTAGGAGGTAGTGAGCTACACCCACAGCCCGACCCTGAATAATGCTCAGAGCGCGAGGCTGAATCGACGGAGCTACCTTGAGCTTGTTGTGAGCCCAAACAATCGACTCAATCAGTTCTTGCCAGTAGCCACGGCCACTAAACAGGAACATCAAGCTGAAGGCGAAGACGAAGTGTCCAGCTAGGAACATCAGACCGTATGCCGACAGTGCCGAACCGTAGGACTGAATCACCTGAGAAGCTTGCGCCCAAAGGAAGTCCCGCAGCCAGCCGTTAATCGTGATCGAACTTTGTGCGAAGTTGCCGCCGGTAATGTGAGAAATTGTGCCGTCTGGCGATACTGTTCCCCACACGTCCGACTGCATTTTCCAGCTAAAGTGGAAAATCACGATCGAGATGCTGTTGTACATCCAGAATAAGCCTAGGAACACATGATCCCAACCCGAAACTTGGCAGGTGCCGCCACGGCCTGGGCCGTCGCAAGGGAACCGGAAGCCCAAGTTGCCTTTGTCGGGAATCAAGCGAGAACTGCGTGCAAACAACACGCCCTTCAAGAGAATCAGGACTGTAACGTGAATTGTGAAAGCGTGGATGTGGTGGATCATGAAATCCGCCGTACCCAGCTCGATCGGCATCATCGCTACTTTGCCGGCGACTACTACTGCACCGCCGCCAAAAGCGTGGCTAACGATTTCCGTAGCATTAGGCGCTGTTGTACCCGGAGCCAAGGCGTGGATGTTTTGTACCCACTGGGCAAAAATCGGACGCAACTGAATCCCGGTATCCGAGAACAAATCTTGAGGACGACCGAAAGCGCGCATCGTGTCGTTGTGAACGTACAAACCGAAGCTGTGGAAGCCCAAGAATATACAAACCCAGTTCAGGTGGGAAATGATCGCATCTCTATGACGGATCACGCGATCGAGCAGGTTGTTGACGTTGCCGCTCGGTTCGTAGTCCCGCACCATGAAGATTGCTCCGTGAGCGGCTCCTCCAACGATCAGGAATCCGCCGATCCACATGTGGTGGGTGAAGATGGACAACTGAGTCGGGTAGTCGGTCGCGATGTACGGATACGGAGGCATCGCGTACATGTGGTGAGCCACGATGATGCTCAGAGAGCCCATCAGTGCCAAGTTAATCGCCAGTTGCGCGTGCCAAGAAGTAGTCAGGATTTCGTAGAGACCTTTGTGACCTTCACCAGTGAAGGGGCCTTTGTGGTTCTCTAGGATTTCTTTCATGCTGTGGCCGATGCCCCAGTTCGTGCGGTACATATGACCAGCAACGATGAACAGCACTGCCAAAGCTAAGTGGTGGTGTGTTGTATCAGTCAGCCACAAACCGCCTGTGGTCGGGTTCAGACCGCCTTTGAAGGTCAGGAAGTCTGTGTATGCGCCCCAGTTGAGGGTGAAGAAGGGGGTTAAACCTTTAGCGAAACTCGGGTAGATGT
Organism: Microcoleus vaginatus PCC 9802; assembly: GCA_022701275.1. NCBI lineage: Bacteria > Bacillati > Cyanobacteriota > Cyanophyceae > Oscillatoriales > Microcoleaceae > Microcoleus > Microcoleus vaginatus. Next base: position 3,443,706 of record CP031740.1, on the reverse strand, counting down.
CAGCCATCAAGCCCGGTGTCAAAATCCACTCGTGCGGCAGGGGGATGTCGGCAACTGTTTTGATCAGCTTGCCGCCGACTGTCAGCGGTGAACCTGCATCGATCGCGTCCATGCAAGCGTTGATTGGCAGCGACACGTGAATTTGCTGTCCCGCGTAGCCCAAGCAGCCGCAGCCCAACAACACAGCCAAGTGGTGGTTCATCATCGATTCCACGTTCTGGAACCATTCCAGTTTCGGAGCGCGGACGTGATAGTGGAACCAACCGGCAAATAGCATCAGAGCTGCCATTACCAGGGCGCCGATTGCAGTGCAATATAGCTGGTATGAGTTAGTGATGCCGTTGGCGCGCCACCACTGGAATAGACCAGAGGTGATCTGAATTCCGTGAAAGCCGCCGCCTACATCTGCATTTAAAATTTCTTGACCAAAAATCGGCCAGACCACTTGAGCGCTGGGCTTGATGGCTGTAGGATTTGTCAGCCAAGCTTCGTAATTGGAAAATTTAGCGCCGTGGAAATATGCGCCACTGATCCACACGAAGATTACTGCCAAGTGGCCGAAGTGAGCGCTAAAGATTTTGCGCGAAACGTCTTCTAAGTCACTTGTATGACTGTCAAAGTCGTGAGCGTTAGCGTGGAGGTTCCAAATCCAAGTGGTGGTTTTTGGCCCCTTAGCTAGAGTGCGATCGAAATGACCTGGTTTTGACCACTTCTCGAAAGAAGTTGGAACCGGATTCTTATCGACTACTACCCTAGCTTTTACCTCTCGCTCTGGAGGACTAATGGTCATGAAGACTCTCCTCTCGGTAAGACAAGGAACGAGAACTGAATACTGTACCTGACACTCCCCGCGCTTGATTAGGCGGGGGATTCTCGGGAGAGCCGACACTGCAATGCACTTCACTCTTTGCAGAGTTAGACGCAGGTGCATCGTCTACCCAAGCATTTTGCTTCTTTGAAGAAGCCAGTTTCCCAGTGTCGCTAACAATGTCCCTGGGTACTGCCAACTCTTCTCGCCAGATGAGCTGCCGATCTCGTCCTTGATCCAGACTTGATACGGCTGCTCCTTTTGAGGGAGTTTTATGAATTATAAGCTTGCTAGAGGAGTATTAATCGCTTGTTAACAATACTTAAAAAAGCCTCTATTCTTGATGTAATAACGCCTTTAAATCCCACAGTCCCTCGAAAAAGTCAAGGGGTACTGCCATTAACTTTACAAAACTCAAAGATCAAGTAATTTAGCAATACTCATTTGTACATATATGTTTTGGAAAAAGGCTGCAGGAATTAAGAGTGGGAGAGGATGGGTTGCCCCCTGCCGCCTCAATCCGGGTTCCTACGCGGCTTTGGAATTCCTGAGCGGCAATTCCCCCATACTAAATTCATTTTTGGGCTATAGTTCCCTATGAGAAGGCTTCTAGGAGTATGGTTGCGTGATTGGGATCAATTGGCACAGAACGGTTGCGGGCAGGCTGCTGGCATTGTTCGCAGCAGCAATATTAATTTTGGGTTTAGCAAGTTGTGGCGCGGGCCATCCCGAATTGCCCAAATCAGGGAACAAGAGCGGCTCAGCTACCGCCCCAGTAAACAGAATCTCAGAGGTTTCTCCCCCAGAAGCCATTCAACAACTGCGTCAGGCTCTAGAAATCTACCAGCCTCAAATTAGTATTTTGAATCCAAAACCTGACGAAGTGCTTCAGGATATAAATGTGTCTGTTGAGTTCCAAGTGAAGGACTTGCCCATTTTCAAAGATGCAAACTTGGGTTTGGGCCCCCATCTGCAAGTTTTATTAGACAACCAACCTTATGCAGCCGTTTACGACATCAACCAACCTTTAAGGTTCTCCGACTTAGAACCCGGAACCCATACCCTGCAGGTGTTCGCCGCTCGCCCTTGGGAAGAAAGCTTTAAAAACGAAGGTGCCGCTGCTCAAACCACCTTTCACGTTTTTACCAAAACAGAGGACAATAATCCCGATCAAACATTGCCCCTATTAACGTACAACAGTCCCCAAGGCAGCTACGGGGCAGAACCCATCCTGCTCGACTTTTACTTGACAAATGCCTTCCCGCACGAAGTGGCGCAAGAAAATTCCCAAGATGAAATACTCGATTGGAAAATTCGAGCCACAGTGAACGGCGAAAGCTTTGCGATCGACCAGTGGCAACCTATATATCTTAAAGGATTCAAACCAGGGAAAAACTGGGTACAGCTAGAATTAATTGACGAAGGAGGAAAAATTGTCAAAAACGCCTTTAATAATACAGCCCGACTGATAAATTACCAACCGCTCGGTCAAGATACTCTTTCAAAATTAGTGCGGCGCGAACTAACAGCAGCAGAAGCTCGCGGTATAGTCGATCGCACCTACCAAGCCCCCGAACCCAAACCAACTCCAAGCCCCGAACCGACACCGACACCTGCATTAGACAAAACACCAGTTGTCCCACCCTCACCAGCGGTTCCAGAAACCCCTGTTACTCAACCGAGCTTAGAGCCAACAGTCGCTCCCGAAGTTGTTCCCATTCAAGTAATAGAACCGACACCGACAGCAACCCCCCAACTCGAACCGCCAAAAATTGTAGAACCAATTCAAGCAATAGAACCGACACCGACAGCAACCCCCCAACTTGAAGCGCCGAAAATTGTAGAACCAGTTCAAGTAATAGAACCGACACCGACAGCAACTCCACAGTTAGAAACCCCCAAAGTTGTTGCACCCGTTAAAATAATAGAACCGACCCCAACAGCATCTCCCCAAACAAAAAAACAGGAATATAAAGGATACTACAATCGGTTCCGCAACTTCTTGCCTGAAGAACCCCAACCTGCTAATCCTTCATATCCGCCAACCCTGCCAGAAATAACAGGAAAAGCTCCAGTACCAAAAGTAGTCGCTCCCGCGATACCAGAAGAGTCTCCCAATCTTGTACCGCCAACGCCACCAGTTGCCGCTGAAACTCCTAGCCAGCCAACCACCGAATTAGCAGATCCCAAAACAAGTGTTTCCGAACCCGAAAATCCGCCCAAATCCGAACAAAAAGTCGAATTTGCCACCTAACAAAATCTTTCTGGGCTTCTTCGTGGCATGGGGGTCCCGCCCGTGCTCCATCTACGGTTAAAAATTAAAGGACACTAAAAAATGACCTACCTCGAAACAGCAGCCAAATTCTACAGTGATGTTGCCGAAACACCCCAAATCGGACTTTGCTGCGTCCAAAGCAGTCCATTGCAATTGCCAGGATTAAAAATTCCCGAACAAATGCAAGAAATGAATTACGGCTGCGGCACAACCGTTCACGCCGCCGAACTTGTCGGCAATCCCTTCGTGCTTTATGTCGGCGTCGGCGGCGGCTTGGAAGCACTACAATTTGCATATTTTTCTAGACACAAAGGAGCGGTTATTGCCGTCGATCCGGTTCCAGCAATGCGAGATGCGGCTGCACGAAACTTGCAAATTGCGGCCCAAGAAAATGATTGGTTTGATCCGAGTTTTGTAGAAATTCGTGAAGGCGATGCTTTTGCGTTGCCAGTGCCGGATGCTTCTGTAGATGTTGTCGCTCAAAACTGCTTGTTTAATATCTTTGAACCAGCAGATTTAGCTAAAGCATTAAAAGAGACTTATCGGGTGTTAAAACCGGGTGGCAGATTGTTGATGAGCGATCCGATCGCAACTCGGCCAATTCCGCAGCATTTGAAAGAAGACCAACGCTTGCGCGCCCTGTGTTTGTCGGGTGCTCTGACATACGAAGAATACGTTCAACACCTTGTAGATGTAGGTTTTGGGCAAGTCGAAGTTCGGGCGCGCCGTCCTTACCGACTGCTGGACAAACACAATTATCAGTTAGAGGCGGATTTGCTGTTAGAAAGCCTGGATTCGGTGTCTTTCAAAGTGCCTGTACCGGATGATGGAGCTTGCATTTTTACTGGCAAGACTGCGATTTATGCGGGGTCTGAAGAGCTGTTTGATGACGGGGCGGGTCACGTTTTGCAGCGGGGCGTGCCGGCGGCGGTGTGCGATAAAACTGCTGGGAATTTGGGCGGATTAATGCCGGATAAGGTGTTAATTACGGATTCTACTTGGCATTATAACGGCGGCGGTTGCTGTTAGGAGAAAAAACGGCGGTTTAAACAGCGGCTAGACGAACGAAGTCGGCCTGCGCGGCCTCTTGAAAACCCGCCCAGGCGGGTTTTGTTTGTGTAGTCGCGATTTCCAATCGCCCCGTAGATTTGGACAGAATCAAGAGTCGCATAAAGTCTGTTACCAAGCTATAAGCTGAACTTGAGGCGCGACTGATTCCCTGCAATACTGCCTGATTAGCGCTTGGGCATTTTCCCTGTTTTGTCCCGTGTATAAATTGTAAACTACTTCCTCATCTTGAGAGGATAGATATAACAAACCACAATTTTTCACCCGCGAGTAAATTAAGGGAACTTTGGCAAAGTCAAGTAAAGTAGCTTTTTTGCGATCGCGCTCTTTCGCTTCTGGGCTATCGTGGTACTGAGACTGAAACTCTACTACTAGGCAAGGATTGTAGTTTAAGTCTGTTATTAGAGCATCCACAGCACTGGGGCTAAATAAAAACTTTTTGAGTTCCCAGTCAAGGTTGCTGACTTGTTCGCAAATTTGGGACAAGCTAACCTGTGTATGGATTTTATAGTTGTTGTCTACGCAGGTGTCAAGAAACTCAAGCATTCTTTGTTCGTAAGGGTTGACCAGTCTTTTGGCTTTGACAGACATTATTGTCCCTCCAAGAGAATTTTTGCAAAGTGACCCAGGAACTCTTCTAGAACTTCACTTGAACTGATAGAAACCTGCCATGCGTAGGGAAAAAGTTTATCTTCGCTGAGTATGACGTAGCTGTCCCTATTACTTAAGGTTTCAAGGGGAAATTTTTCATTTTTTCTAAAGTGAGCCCTTACATAAACGTTGCGTTCTCCTAGTCGTCGTACATGAGAGTTTATTAGGTGGTATTCTTTGGGAATTTCATTTATATAAAAACTTCCCCTTGTTTCCCCTTCTATTAGGGTAGTAAATTGCGGATCAATTGAATTTAAAAAAAGCTCTTTTTTACTGGGTAAAACCCAGACTGCTCCTGCTGTAACAAGTTCAGGTGTTACTCCTTCCCCTGTCCAATACTTGAAGCTGAGTATATGTTCGTCTAAGATATCTTGAGGAATAGAAATAAACAAACTATCCTTTCGCTCTTGAAAAACAACTTGATAACGTTTATCCGCTTTCCATAGCTTCTTAACTCTGTATCCTATATATTGAGAGGTTCGCTTCTCCTCAAACTTTTCGTAAAAACCAAGTTCCTTTAGGAAACTAATAGCCAAAGATATCAAATCTTCGCCACCTTCAATCAATTGAATATTGGTCGAAATCAGCCGGGGTACGCCGTCTTCTACCTCAAAACGTTGGATGACATCGTAGATAATTTTAGACATTGGCTGGTTCCTAAAAACCTTGGCTAAGATTCCTAGATATAGCTTAAACTGACCCGCCAGGGATGTCAAGCATCTTGGCTAAGATTTTTAGATGTTAATTACAGAGGAATTTTTTGAGTATTTATACGCAACAAGGACAGTGAGGCCCGATCGCACCCTTGGCCTCCCCCTCTTGTGGTACAGGCACTCCGACCTGTACCACAAGCCCTCGTTTAACCTCCCCTTTCCCCATCCTGCCAAACTTCCCGCTAAATTAAAGAAGTAAAAAAATCATTCACATCCTACCCAGGAGATGCCATGCCTCGCGTCAGAGCACCAGAATTCCCCGGAAACTACCCCTGGTTAAACACCGACAAACCTTTATCCATTGAATCTCTAAAAGGCCGGGTCGTCCTCCTCGACTTCTGGACGTACTGCTGCATCAACTGCTTGCACGTCCTCCCAGACTTAAAATACCTCGAACAAAAATATAAAGATTCCCTCACGGTTATCGGCGTTCACTCGGCTAAATTTGAAAACGAAAAAGAAGTAGAAAACATCCGCCAAGCTATCCTCCGCTACGATATCGAACATCCCGTAATCGTAGACAGCGGCATGAAAGTTTGGCAAAGCTACGCGGTTCGGGCTTGGCCGACTTTAATGGTGATCGATCCTGAAAGTTATGTCGTTGGGTTTGTTTCCGGTGAAGGCAATAGAGAAGCACTTGACGAGTTAGTTGGCAAGTTAATTGCTGAATACAAAGATAAAAATGCACTCAAATTTAAACAACTCACTTTTAGCTTAGAAAAACAGCGCAAACCGGTATCAACACCGCTGGCTTTTCCCGGTAAAGTGCTGGCATTTGCGATCGCTGCAACGGAGGCAAAACAGCTTCACCAACAGGGCGCGCTTTTGGGCGAAATGAGTCAGGGAAATGAATCTGTAGATGAAACTGTATTGCCCGGACCTGCTAATTCAGTTATACAAAACTTAGTCGGTTCTTGCTTATTTATTGCCGATTCAGGACACAATAGGATTGTTGTCAGCACCCTCGAAGGTGAGGTGCTGCACGTCATCGGTAGTGGCCAACCGGGTTTAACTGATGGGGACTTTGAAGAGGCTGAGTTTTTTGCACCTCAAGGTATGGCTTTTGATGCAGAAAGTCAAATTCTATATGTTGCTGATACGGAAAATCATGCTCTCAGAAAGATTGATTTTACGACTCAACGGGTAGAAACTGTTGCTGGTACCGGCGAACAAAGTCACGAAATTTCACCCCGCAGCGGCAAGGGTTTAGAAACGCAATTGAATTCGCCTTGGGATTTAGAAAGAGTTGGAAATAGACTTTTTATTGCAATGGCGGGTTCCCACCAAATTTGGGAAATGCAGTTAGACACTGGCACGATCGGCACTTATGCGGGTATTGGCCGAGAATCCTGTGTGGACGGGAATCTTGCAGAATCTGCTTTTTCTCAGCCCAGCGGCCTCGCTACGGATCGATCGGAGTTGTTTGTTGCCGACAGCGAAATTAGTTCGATTCGTGCTGTGGGTATAGATGAAGACCCGAAGGTTCGCACTGTTTGCGGTAGCGGTGAATTGTTTGGTTTTGGGGATAAAGATGGTCGCGGTGATGAGGTAAGGTTGCAGCACTGTTTGGGTGTTGAATACGCTCAAAATTACCTCTGGGTGGCTGATACTTACAATCACAAAATTAAGCGGATCGACCACCGGGGCGGTACGTGCAGAACAATGATTGGAGAGGGTACAGCAGGTTTGGTTGACGCTAAAGGCCTCAAGGCTCGATTTTTTGAACCTTCAGGGTTGAGTGCCATCGGGCCTCACTTGTTTGTTGCTGATACGAACAATCATGTAATTCGCAGAGTTGAGTTGGATACGCTGGAAGTCACAACTTTGGATTTCCCCGGTTTGTGCGCTCCTGAGGTTTGTCTTCCTGATTAAGTCGATCGACTTTTTTTACTTCAGGCACGGTTCTCAATTCTCCTGATTGCCAGATTGATTGTGGTAAAGTAGGGTGCTCTTCGGCGCACCTTACCGCAATTTTCCAGCAAAGTAAGTTACCCTAATTATTCGCGGCGAGTGCAGTGCCTCACCCGCCATTCACTCCTGGATGCAGAACTTCTATATTTAGGGTGTACGGCCCAAGAACACCTAATTGATATAAGTAGAACGCCAAACCACTTTTTGCGTCCAGCACTGAATTACGAAATCTTGTTAATTCGATCGCTACTAAAACCGCGATCGCCAGTAGTAAATAATCCCAACAATCCTCGCCCAAATCTAAAATTCCGAATAGCTCAGCAGTCGCACTATTTTTTCATCATCGTTCAATTCGCCGACAATTCGTCGCACGGGTTTCGGCCAGATTTTAATCAAAGTAGGAGTTGCTGAAATCTGATCTGCCTCAGCTTGGTCTGGATGTTTCAAAACATCAATTACTTTTAAAGTGTAGGGACGATCGAGGCATTGCTCTAAGAACTGGTGTAATGTTTCCAGGGTGCGTTCAGTGCTGGGGTTGCTGCCAGAAACAAACAGACGCAAAACGTACCCTTGAGTGTGTGGCGGTGGGGTGAGTGCTGTTGGTTTGGGCAGCCGAGTCTGCTGCGATTGCGGAAAGGCCAAGGGAGGTACTGTCGAACTGCTCGAGTCCGATCGAGCTTCGGGGCTGGCATACTGTACAACTAAGTCGTGATTTTCCCAAAGTTCGGGGAATTGTTGGTGATAAGTAGCCATCGCCATCGGTTCGCACATTTCTTCACTCTGGGGATGCCACACTAAGTCGCCAGTCCCAAAAATGGCGTTCAGCAGCGTTTGATGTCGCAGCACGGGGGGGTAAGCCTCGGCAGCAACCCGCACCTGCCGATCGCCTGGATCGAGCCAGGAGTCAACGGTTGCCGTGTAGCAAGGTATCAGAAAATGCGGGGGTTCCGACAAACCGAGGAGCTCCTGTAGAGCTACGCACAACTGCAAATGCCACCGAGTTTGCTTGTGGGGGTCTATGCAATAGATTAAGTCTCCCCCTGGTGTAAACAGCGCAATGCCTTTGAAAAATTCTGGCAAAATAGGGCGATCGACTTTCAATTCAGTACACCAATAAAAGTTAACAGTTAACTGTTAACAGTTAACTGTTAACACTCCACCTTTAGACTCGACCTCGAAGCATCTGAGCCATTTCGTTCGGGTACGGCGAGTTCTCTACACAAAGTTCTTCAGTAATCCGACCTTCTTGATAAAGGCCGTAGAGCGACTTATTCATCGTCGTCATGCCTTCATAAGTATCTTTGATCATGATTTGATTAATTTCCTCATTCTGGCCCTTCAGAATGTATTCCTTAACCACGTCGGTATTGATCAAAACGTCGTGGAAAGCAGCCCGCTTCCCGTCTGTCGTTTTGCACAGCAGTTGAGCAATAATTGCCACTAGGGATTCGGAAATTGAAACCCGTATGGCCTCCTGTTCTTCGGGCCCGAACATATCCAGAATCCGGTTCAGAGTTTTAATCGCACTGTTGGTGTGCAGCGTTCCTGCAACTAAGTGACCGGTCTGAGAGGCTTTGAGGGCGATTTCGACCGTCTCTCTGTCCCGAATTTCTCCTACTAGCATCATGTCCGGGTCTTGTCGCAGAGCGCCTTTGAGAGCGTTCATAAACTTGAGCGTGTGCCTGCCGACTTCCCGGTGCTTGATCAAGGATTTTTTGCTTTCGTGTACGAATTCTACCGGGTCTTCGATCGTGATGATGTTGTACGCTTTATTCTTATTGATGTAGTCGATCATCGCGGCCAAGGTGGTAGACTTACCCGAACCTGTCGGGCCTGTTACCAAAATCAGCCCTTTGTGATAGCCACATATTTTCTTAAAGACCTCCGGCAGTTTCAATTCCTCCAGTGTCATTATTTTGGAAGGAATTAGCCGCAGCACCATCGCCGGGCCGGCCAAGGAGTCCATGCAACTGATCCGAATCCGCACGAACCCGAAGTCGAAAGCGCCGTCAAAGTCTAGGGTTTTTTGGAAAATTTCAATTTCTTCATCGCTCATGCACTCGCGCAACCAGCCAAAAAACGTATCTAAATCTGTTGGTGGATAGCCGATGTCGGCAATCTCGCCCCGCGTGCGGAAGCGGGGAACTTCGTTTACTCCGAGGTGAAGGTCGGATACTCCTTCATCTTTGGCTCGGAGGACTAGCTCTTTCAAAGTCGGAGATCCGCCGCTGCTAAAGCTCGGGCCTTTAGGTGTGGCGAAGGATTGGGGCGGCGGTGCTGGTGCTGGTGCTGGTGCGGGCGGCGGTGCTGGCGGCATTCCTGCTGCTCTGGGGGGCATCCCTGGAGCTGGAGGGCGGGGTATTCCTGGCAGTGGGGGAGCTCCGGGTACGGGCGGGCGAGGAGCTGGCGGATGCTGCTGTGTCATATGCGCTACCTTAAGTTGGTGAGAAGGCTGACTCGAACAGATGATTTGTGGGAGTTGGACAATGCCGATCGCCATTGTGGGGGTCTTGCACAAAAGCTTAACTGTTGTACTCAGTCTATCGCAAGATCAGGTTCTACTGGTGCAATACCAAGGAAATATTCTGCCAATAGGAGGATGCGCTCACCTATATCTACGACCAAATATGGATTTTCCACATTTTTGGAGAATTTTTTTTAAGGAAAAGAGTTTTCCGCAACCAAGCAGTATAAATTGATACTTTAGCCAAATATTAAGGACTTAAACCGATGAATTCTGTCGATCGGGCTTTTACTCCAGCTCTGGAGTTGGCGGAGTCGATCCGCACCCTGGAAGTGTCGCCTTTAGAAATTGTTAATCTCTACTTGGAACGGATTGAGCGATTAAACCCTGAGCTTGGCAGTTATTTTACAGTAACGGCCGAGCGGGCGATCGCCCTAGCTAAATCTCAAACCGAAAAACTAGCTGGATTAAACAAGCCACAGGAATTGCCACCTTTTTTCGGAGTGCCGATCGCCATTAAAGACTTGACACCAGTTACGGGCGTTCCCTGTACATACGGCACTCAGGCTTTGCTGGGTAACATCTCTGCCTACGACGAGTCAGTAGTATGGCGGATCAAAGCAGCAGGATTTAACATTCTGGGCAAAACAGCCACCTCTCAAATTGGCTCATTACCTTACACCGAACCCGAAGGTTTCCCGCCCGCGCGCAATCCCTGGAATTTAGACTATACGCCCGGAGGTTCCAGCGGAGGCTCAGCGGCGGCTGTAGCAGCCGGTTTGTGTGCGATCGCCCAAGGTTCAGACGGCGGCGGTTCGATCCGAGGCCCAGCTTCCTGCTGCGGTTTAGTGGGCATTAAACCATCGCGGGGGCGAGTTTCCTGGGCACCTGTCGGAGATTACCTCAGTGGCATTTCTGCCAACGGCCCCCTGGCGCGAACTGTAGCTGACGCCGCCGCACTTTTGGATGTAATGTCAGGCTACACAACAGGCGATCCGTACTGGCTACCAGATTCAAATCCGACGTTTTTAGAAGCTTGCACTCAAGAGTTAGGCAAGCTACGAATTGCTTTTTCTACCAGTATTTCCCCTGTGGGCGAGGCTTCCGCTATCTGTCAGCAAGCGGTACTCGAAACAGTAAAATTATTGACAGATTTGGGTCACGATGTCGAACCGGGATGCCCAGATTTTACAGGTTTAATCGAACCGTTTACCGCAATTTGGCAGTCTGGGGTCGCTGCAAGTGGCATTCCAGGCCCTGCTTTGGAACCGATGAATCGCTGGCTGTTAGAAAGAACTATTTCCGCTGGGGAATATTTGCGGGCGGTGAATCAAATGCAGGTGATTTCACGGCGGATTGTGGGATTCTTTGAAAAATTTGATGTGTTAGTTTTGCCGACTTATATGCACTCCCCCATCCGGGTTGGGGAGTGGGCGGATTTGAGTTTTGAAGAAACTTTGCAGCGGATCATTAATTGGATTGCTCCTTGTCCGCCATTTAATGCTAGCGGTTTGCCTGCGATCGCACTTCCTGCCATTTTAGATAACAACGGTTTGCCCGTGGGAATTCAAATTATCGGGCGGCCGGCGGCGGAAGCAACTTTAATTGCTTTAGCAGCGCAGATGGAAGCAGCGAAACCTTTCCCGGTTTTAGATTTTAAATAGAGAAGAGCAAGGGATAAAAGCACGTTTCCCTTTGTTATGGGTATTATTCCAAATCAGGACTTGTGCGCCGGGAACTAGAAACCCGGCTTCTTTCATAAATTTCTCGTAATCAAACCCATGTTTAACCAAGAAACAGGGTTTCTCCCGCCCAGCCCTACTTATTAAGAATCACGCTGTAAATTATTGATGATACCTCTTTAGATTGATAAATATTTTGATTATTTTATTTTAAATATGGTAGCAGAGCGCTGCCAATATTTAGGGTGAAATTTATGTTAACTTCCGGCCCGATTACCGCTCCCGTTCCCATTTTTCTAGTTCTTTTAGCAATCATGCTACTGGCGCCGCTGTTATTTGAGCGCTTGCGACTGCCGGGAATAGTCGGTTTAATTATTGCTGGCGTAATTGTCGGGCCCAACGGTCTCAATTTGCTGCAACGGGACGCTACTATTGTTTTGTTAGGTACAGTAGGGTTGCTGTTTTTGATGTTTTTAGCGGGACTGGAAACTAGCCTCGACGACCTCAAACTCAATGCGGACAAAGCTGTCATATTTGGACTGGCTACTTTTTCGTTGCCGATGATATTGGGGACGGGAGCGATGCTGCTGTTGGGATATAGCTGGCTGGCTTCAATTTTAATTGCTTCTTGTTTCGCTACGCACACACTTTTAGCGCTGCCAATTCTCACAAAATTGGGATTGATGCGAACTCAGACTATTACTACGACTTTGGGGGGGACTTTAATTACAAATGTGTTGGGACTGTTGGTGCTGGCAATTGTTGTCAAAGCTTTCAAAGGAAATCTCACTCTAGAGTTTTGGCTGTTTCTAATTCCATCTCTTGCTATCTACACTTTTGGTACTTTGTGGGGAGTTCCTAAAATCGGTCGCTGGTTTTTTAAGAAATTCAGATACGACGAAAATGCCGAATTTATATTTGTATTAGCCACCCTGTTTTTAGTTTCTTACGCAGCCGAACTAATTGAGATTGAGGCAATTATTGGTGCTTTTTTATCGGGAATTGCCATTACTCAAATTATTCCCAAAATGAGTCCGCTGATGAATCGGATTGAGTTTATTGGCAATACGCTGTTTGTGCCGTTTTTTCTGATTTCTGTGGGGATGTTAATTGACCCGCTAATTTTGGTTAAGCAGCCGCAGTCTTTGTTGGTGGCGGTGGTGATGATTTTAGCAGAGGCGGTGAGCAAGTTTTTGGCAGCTTGGATACCGGGGAAATTATTTCGTTTTGAGTTTCCAAGCATTATGGTAATGTTCGGCCTTTCTGGTGCTCAAGCTGCTTCTACTTTGGCTGCGATTACAGTTGCTTTTGACATTAAATTGGTCGATCGCGTAACGGTGAACGGCATCATTGCCATGATTTTAGTAACTTGTGTCGCTTCTCCTTGGATTGTATCTCGGTGGGGTCAAGAAATGCAGCAGCCGGGGTTGAGTTTGCCGACTGCTACTTCCGGAAAGCATTCATGGGGAGAGCGAGTTTTAGTGCCTGTTGCTAATCCGAATACGGAAGATAATTTGCTGCGTTTGGCTTTGATCTTAGCAAAAAGATATCAGGGAACTTTGCTGCCGCTGCATATTTTGTCCGATCGCGGGGAAGCAATTTCGCCCGCAGATAAAATGCAGCAAACTCAACTTTTGACGGCTGCGGAAACTGTGGCCCATGCGGCTGCTTGTGCGGTTGAACCGATCGCGAGGATAGATGATGCGATCGATCGCGGAATTCTGCGGAGTGCAACCGAACGCGAGGCTAGTTTAATTGTTTGCGGTTGGAAGGGATTTTCCACTACTCGCGACAATTTTTTTGGCAGCATCATTGACAATGTGGTAAGACGATCGCCCGTACCCGTACTGATTGCTCGATTTCCCAATCCTCTCCAGAATACAGCCAGAGTTATTTTGGCGGTAACTGACAGCGAGTTGACTCGGTTTGGATTTCAGGAAACGGTGGATATTGCTAAGAGTTTGGCCCAGGAACTCAAGGCGACTTTGCAAGTGGTGTTGGTGGCTACACAAGGGGAAAAAAGCAACAAAAGTGCGTCGGAGGTGGAAATTCTTTCTGAGATACCAGTAAATCGGGTGCGGGGAAATTTTATCAAGCTAGTTTCGCAGCAGTTGTTAGAAGACGATTTGCTGATTTTAACAACAATTTCTCAGCAACAGAAATTGTGGGAACAACCGGGAACTCTCAAAGAACCGGAAGCGATCGCCCGGGCTCACCAAAATATTTCGATGCTTGTTGTTTATTTTCCTGTATCTTGAGGAAAATTTTAACCGCAGATGATGTTATGAATCTGCATTCATCGGCGGTTAATGTTTTAGGACTAAAGCCAAGTGGCAAATTAAACAAAGGTATGTAGTTGCGCTCGACTCGCTCTTTCCTAAGCTAAGAGCGCACAAGCGCAACTACATACCTAATATTTAACCCCCTATTTGTGACAATTGTGTAAGTCCTATATTTAATCCTAATCCAACGGAATTGCTAGCAAAATTTCCGCACCTTTGCGCGGTTCGGAAATACACTAGATCGCTGTACATAGTTTTTAGGCAACACTTGGATAGCTAATCGATAGACTCTATTTTGAATCTTTCCCTTACCGCAATTTGGCTTAGTGCCTTAAGTAATATCAAATCGGGTAGCATCAGAATTAATATTACCCCCAGTCAGGACGCGCGCCGTGCAGTTTCCGAAAAATTAATCGGGCGATAGGTACATCTGTCACGACCGCTTATGATTATTTTGGGCTGGGGAACAGCACTGCTGTGCCCTCCGTTGCTATGATATATGAGTGCAACCGGAAGTGATATAAATGGCTATCTTTCTTTGGTGGACAATTCTACTTAATAATTTGTCGCAGCTCACTTTTACTTCCATATTTAATTGGCTTCACAATCACTTCCTGTAATCAATGAAGCACTTCTGGCCTTTGTGGTCAATATTTACCAATGTTGCAGGCTTAAATTCCCCTTCACTTTTTAGACTCAAATTATGAATTATTCAATGTGGATAATTGTGAAGTTCCAGGAGTATAGGATTTACCCAACAAAGAAAACCTTACAGTTAGGAGCAGATCGCTCTTTTCACTCGCGAAGTTTGTATTTTTTTGGCGGTCGATTAAAAAATCCTTCAACTCATCATCATTAGCACCCGCACAAGAAGTGTACTTAGGTACGGAATGTGCGATCGACAAGTAAATATGCGTAGAGGCCTTGACGATCGCACCCCGATAGAGGCAATTTCTCGGCATCTAGGACAATTTCTCGGTATCTGGGAGAATTTTGAGAATATGGTGATCTATCCTCTCTAGTTCAATAAGGTAAAAATGAGCATCAGACCAAATTTCAGATGGTTTTCTTCAGTGGCGAGTGTTTTGGGTTCGATTTCGATTAATCCTTTCAGTGACACGACATCTCCTGTAAAAGCTGCAGAAACGGTTGTTGTCCGCAAAGGTATTTTAGAATCGTCAATATCGGTTGCGGATTTGCGTGAACTCGCAGAAACAGGAAAAGTCCCCGCCAGACTGCAAGCTTATGCCAATCTCCTGTCTGACGAACAGCGCAGTAAAATCTTTCGGGCGCTGCAAGCGAAAATTCCCCTAAATGTAGTCGGCTTGAGCAACTTGCTAAATACGGGCATCGGCACTGCCATCCTGACGGATTTGACTACAGTGATACCCAGGCGCGACGGTGGGGGTGTGGAAGCCCTGCGATCGGCTCTGCTGCAGGGAGCAAACGCGCCGGAAGGCTTATCGGTATTGAGTTTCATTGAATCTTATCCGAGCTCGCGGGTCGTGGTGGACCTCGATCGAGCTTTCGCAGTTTTGGGAAATATGAACGCAAGTTTTTGGCAAACTCAGCGCTTTATGGCGGCGATCGCACCTCAGTTAGCACCGATTAAACCCGCGTTTAACCTACCTTTCGATCCAACCCAGCCAGGCCCTAATTCCGTGCAGGTACGGGCGCTAGATTTGAACGATAGCGCCCGCAATCGACCTATTCCGGTTGATGTGTACTGGTCGGAAGCTGCGACAGCCGACAAACCGACGATCGTCTTTTCTCACGGGTTGGGTTCCGTCCGCACGGATTTGCGCTACTTAGCCGAGCATTTGGCGTCTCACGGCTATGTAGTAGCAGCTTTAGAACATCCGGGCAGCAACGAGACGAATACCAATGCTGCGATCGCGGGTAAGTGTCCCTTGCTAGCTCCTCAAGAGTTTTTAGATCGTCCCAAAGACATCAGTTTTGTACTCGACGAACTGACAAAATTGAACGAAACTGATGATAATTTGCAGGGGAAAATCGCGATCGACCGAGCCGTAATAATTGGCTATTCCTTTGGCGGCGCTACAGCCTTGTCCTTGGCCGGCGCCGAACTGCAATTGAGCGGACTCAAACAGCGGTGTCAGGGAGATTTGATTGGGTTCAGCTTGGGCGAAGGCATTCAGTGCGCGGCGGCCGGATTGCCCGAAGAACGGTATCAATTGCGGGATGCGAGGATTAAAAGGGCGATCGCCATGAATCCGATCACATCATTACTATTTGGAGAAACTGGTTTAAGTGCAATTCAAATTCCTACCTTAATAGTAGCATCTTCCGCCGACAAAACAACTCCCGCCTTAGCCGAACAAATTGCCGGCTTTCCCAAAATTCCATCTCCTAAATGGCTAGTCGGTTTTGTAGGAGGAACGCACTTAAGCGTCAAAGATCCCAGTAAAACTTTAGACCAAGTTCGCAGGCCAAGCACAGGAATTACCGGCGATGAAGTTGTCGGCGACCAAGCTGTTAGCATACGCAATTATATTAAAGCTGTAAGTTTGGCTACCGCCGCTCAACTGACTGCTGAAGCTGACAAATATGCAGTCTTTCTAACACCAGAATACGCGCAATTTGCTTCCACATCTGCAATCCCGGTGCGGCTGGTCACAGAAATTTCCCCGGAAATTAATGCAGTCGTGCAAACTTTCATTCAAGGGAATAAGTAGTCATTAGTCATTAGTCATTAGTCATTAGCTAATAACTAATGATTAAGACTTGTAGTAATATCTAATAAGGTAACATCAGAATTATACTTGAGTGCGAGCCTCCCCCTCGCTCCTGAGAGGGTGGAGCCAAGCAGGACGCTACCACTGCATGGGGAAAATTATGATTCCGATGTCAGGGGAAACGATATTACGACTAGCAGCCTTTCCTTCTGTATGCGCGGCCGCTTAGCCCCCAGGGGTGTATTTTTCTTCTTAAGCTGTTTTTGATATATTTTGTCCGTGCAAGGGCAAAATATAACAAAGCGCTTCCACAAACTCTACTCCCAAACTGCCATGCCTAAAAAAAATCTTATCCCGCTGTTGCTGCTGTTTATAGCGCTGTTTACCCTTTACGGTGACACTTTAACTTTTCTCCCCAAACCTGTAAGAGATACTAGCGTGGCAAGCCGAAAGTTCTTCGTCGGGTTGTGGCCTTCGTGGGTGAAGCCGAAAGATTCAAACAAGCAAAGGGATAAGGAGATTGAAAACTTGGAAAAAAGTCCTAGTCCCAGTCGATAGTTTTGAGCTACCAGCGAGAAACCTGGTTTCTCTAATAATACCTAGCCTTTTTCTTGTAGGTTGGGTTAAGCGAAGCGAAACCCAACAGTACGATTTTAGATTTTGGATTTTAGATTAGAGATTTTTTATCCACTCTCTAATCTGTAATCTATTAAACTTGAGATTTGAGATTTTCCTCCAAGCGGTAAGGTGTGCAGTGCACACCCTACATAATTAGGTTCTGCGTCCAGGACTGTTTTAGATTTGTACTCCCATCTAAAATCTAAAATCTAAAATCTAAAATTGATTAAGCCTGCTTTTTCAACCAGCTAAACATAGCTCGCAAATCTTTACCAACTTCTTCAATAGGATGTTCTGCTTCCTGACGGCGCATGGAGGTAAAGCCCGGTTTGCCGGCTTGGTTTTCCAGAACGAATTCGCGGGCAAATTGGCCGGATTGAATTTCGCTGAGAATTTTGCGCATTTCGGCGCGGGTTTGATCCGTGACGATGCGGGGGCCGCGAGTTAAATCGCCGTATTCTGCGGTATTGGAGATGCTGTCGCGCATTTTGGCGAGGCCTCCTTCTACTACTAAGTCAACGATAAGTTTAACTTCGTGCAAACATTCAAAATAAGCTAATTCCGGTTGGTATCCGGCGTTAACTAAAGTTTCAAATCCAGCTTTAATTAATGCGCTCAAACCGCCGCACAAAACTACTTGTTCGCCAAAAAGATCGGTTTCAGTTTCTTCGCGGAAAGTGGTTTCCAGGATGCCGGCTCTGGTGCCACCGATACCTTTAGCATAGGCCATTGCCCGATCGCGCGCTTGACCGGAAGCATCTTGATATACTGCAAACAAACTCGGAACGCCTTCCCCTTGTTCGTAAGTCCGGCGCACCAAGTGTCCGGGGCCTTTGGGGGCAACCATTACTACGTCTACATTGGCAGGGGGAACAACTTGGCCGAAATGAATGTTAAAACCGTGAGCAAATGCTAAAACATTTCCTTCTGAAAGGTTCGGTTCAATTTGTTCTGTGTAAATAGTTTTTTGAACTTCATCGGGCAATAAAATCATGATGAAGTCAGCGGCGGCGGCTGCTTTGTCTACCGGGTGAACTGTTAAACCCGCATCGGTTGCTTTGGCGGCAGATTTGCTACCGGGATACAAACCGACAACGACATTCATGCCGCTGTCTTTGAGGTTGAGGGCGTGGGCGTGTCCTTGGGAACCGTAGCCGATGATAGCAATCGTTTTGTTGGCTAAGAGGTCTAGGTTCGCGTCGGTGTCGTAATACATACGGGCCATAATCCTTGTCTCCTGAGATGCAAATTGGGTGATTGACTGCAAAACTCTCATTTTATCAAAGTAGGGTGCTTTTTTTGCAGAAATTTTTCAGATTAAGATTTGGGCGAGGGAAAATAAAGAGCGATCGCCCTGAATTTCCCAGGGTTTGTCGCCGAGTCTGCGATCGTCAAATATAATTGTCAATAGCGTGCTGTGCTTTTGAAAAAACCTCACATCTTGCACGATTCTCAAGAACAGGCAAGATGCCTGTTCCACAAAAAAATTCACTCTTTGTGGAACAGGCATCTTGCCTGTTCATAAAAAGCTTATTTAAAATGGTGCAACATCTCAGAAAAACAAAACTAACTTTATTCAGATGAAAATAAAAGCAATACATCATGTGGCGATTATTTGCTCGGATTACGCAGCGTCGAAGAAATTTTATGTAGAAGTATTGGGATGTTCCATTATCAAAGAAACTTTCCGAACCGAGAGGAATTCTTACAAACTAGATTTGCGAGTCGGAAACGGCGACACCATCGAGCTTTTCTCATTTTCCCATCCTCCTGAAAGAGTTAACAATCCTGAAGCTTGCGGTTTGAGACATTTAGCTTTTGCCGTAGAGGACATAGAAGCATCAGTTGCTTACTTAAAATCCCAACAAGTAGAAGTAGAAGAAATTCGCCTTGACGAGATTACAGAAAAACGGTTTACATTTTTCAGAGATCCAGACAGCTTACCGTTAGAAATTTATGAATTTTAGAGCAACACCCAAGGTAAAAAAGCTTAGCAAACAGGATAAATAATGGACTCTATTATCCGAAACATAATCACGATCGGATTGCCTACTTTAATCCTATTAATAGCGAGAGTAGCTACAGGTAAAACAGGTGACTTAGCAACTTGGTCAGTTTTGAGGAAATTAGGCGGTTCCTTTGGTATGCTGATCGGTTTATGTGTGTTGGTATTTGTAGGATTTGTTGCCAATTCTGTTAGTTATTTTGTGGTAGATAGCTTGCTGGTGAGATTTTATCAAAAGCGACGAGAGTTAGAACCGCCAGAACAACTGGTAACAGAAATTGATAAATTGCCGATTACCAACGACCTCAAAATTAAGCTCAAATGGGCGGTGATGCACAGCAGCCACTACAAAATCATTAGCTTGAAGCACGTAATTTCAAAATGGTTTATTCTCGCAGCAATTGTAGGTGCACTACTGTCAATCGCAGGTTATTTGGGACAAATCAACATTCTTTTTGAATTGAGTTCTCATTTTAAATTACAATATCTGCTGGTTGGTTTCTCTACTTTTATATTCTTCGCTCTCGTGCGCTCAAAAAAAATCTGGTTGCTGGTGAGCGCATTTTGCATTATCATTAATTTGGCGGAAATTGTTCCTTGGTATTTCCCAGTGCCAGCCTTTGCAGGAGCGACTCCCGGACAACATCTGCGGATTTTGCATTCAAATGTTTTAACAAGTAACCGGCAATATTCTGAGGTGATATCCCTGGTAAAAGCAGAACAACCCGATATCGCGGTTTTTGTCGAAGTCAGCACAGTTTGGGCGAAGGAGTTAGCCGTTTTAAGCGAAATGTTTCCTTACTCTTGCCACTACCAACAATCTGAGAGATTTGGCAGTGCCATCTACAGCAAGCTGCCTTTAAAAAATCCCTCTGTTAAACCTTTTTCAAAGCGAAGAAAGAGCTTGTTTGCGGAGGTTGAATTTCAAGGGAAAATCATTTCTCTGATTCTTGCCCATCCGACTGTACCGATAAAACAGCAGAGTTTTATCGATCGCAATAAACAGCTAGCAGGCATCGGCGAGTATGCAGCCCAAGTAAAAAATCCGCTAATTGTGGTTGGAGATTTCAATACCACAATGTGGTCGCCGTTCTACAAAAATATGGTAAAAACCGGAAATTTGCGAAATGCGCGATCGGGCTTTGGCATTTTACCGACTTGGCCGACTTTTATGCCGCTGGCTTATATTCCGATCGATCACTTTCTAGTCAGCAAAGAAATTGGTGTTTTAAAGATTCGTACTGGCCGAAATGTCGGTTCGGATCATTTGCCGTTAATTACAGATTTAGTCATTTGAAGGCAGGATTCGATATTTTCTAACAAATTATGGATTAACTGGCTCTGATATTGCTGAATATTTTTCTGTAGCGGTTCTTTGCTGTCTTGAAAACAGATAACTTTTCCGGCGATTTCCTTGTAGTGTTGCAGCATGGAAAAAGTATCGGTGCTGAAGCGAGCGAGATAGTTTTTAGCAGCCTCGCTGCAAATTTCCTTTACTTGATTTAGATAAGCTTCTGACGATTCAGCGGGCTTTTCATACCCAGTTCTTTTATTCAAAATATAGCTAGCACCGCCGACTACTGCGGCTCCCACAGGCCCGCCTAACAGCCAACCTAAGCCGGTGGCGATCGCCACTGGAGCCACTTCGCCCTCGATCGACTTTTGAGCTGGAGGTGGCGGCGGTTCCGGTAAGGTGACTTGTGGGGATGGAGGAAACGAAATCAAAAGTGCGATCGGCTGTTCTTTGTCAAAGAATTCGCAAGCTTTATTTACCCATTCTGCGATGGTTTGCTGCTGATGTAACGCCTCTCGCTGAAATTTTAGCTTCCACGCATCAAAACTCCCTTCCTGAAGCGACAGGGCCATTTCGGATTGATAGCGCTGCAAAAGTGTGGGCTGGTAAAGCCAACTCTCGAAGTCAGAAACGCTGGCTAAAAACCCTTTTGATATCAGTTTTTCTGCTTTTTGTTTAATTTCAATTCTGTCTTTGTGCTTTTTTTGAGCTGTGGCTATTTCTGCCGTGACAGTTTCAGATTTCGCTCGGAGAGATTGGCAAATTTTAGTAGCTATAGCTTCAATCCTGGGCAACTTAACTGCTAGTTGTTCCTGTTGATCTGCCACAATACTTTGCAAAGCCGATTCAAACATGGCAATTCCTGTAGTTTGGGCCGCAGCCACATCTCCTTTCAGCCTCGCCCTCAAAGCCGGCAAAGCATCGACGCGGTAGATATTGCTGATATTGTTCGGCAAATTGGAGCGAAAACTTTCGGCAACAAACAACAACCGATTGTAAACTTGTTTTTGGTCGTCTGGTTCGAGTAGATTGAGAAAATTGGCAACAAAGACTACAGTGTTGATGTGGCGATCGCTCAACCAATCTCTCAAGTTCTCGCGTTCGCCTAAAGTCATCAATTTGCGAGCGTCTAAAACCTGCACAACTAAATCAGCCGTTAGCAATTTATCCCTGACTAAATTATCCTGTTCTTCCCGATCGTTGGTTCCCGGCAAATCCAGCAATTCCACACCTGTTTTCAGGAAAGGGTGGGGACAGTAAACATTAACAGCGGTCACATCATCCCGCATTTGTCTCGCATCGTCAAGGATGGCGTAGCGTTTCAACACATCAGTCCCCGGTTCGCTAACTTCCGTGCCGTCTTTCAGGGTAATTTTTGCGCGCAATTCCTCGCCGTAGTTGACATAAATGGCAGCACCTGTAGTGGGCACGAGGTCGATCGGCAAAGCACGATTTCCCAGCAAAGCATTGAGCAGAGTTGACTTGCCGTAATTAAACGGGCCAAAGACAGCAATTTGAAAAGTCGGTTTGGCGAGATAGTCGCAGATTGAGGTGGTATCTCGATACAGTTGGGAGTTTTTGTCAAGTTCGAGAATACCGAGTGCTGATTTGAGATAGTCGGTCAGGTTTTGATAAATTTCGGGTTGTTGCATATTGCTGTTTTATTTCATTTAGCGGATGCTAGGAAACCTTGATATAGGGATTCAATACTCTGCGACTCGGCAGAAACATCAGCCTCCAATTTTTTCAACCGCTCAGATTCAGCCTGACAATTAATCTCGCGAGATTCCTTTTGTTCCAGCAAATTATCTAACTCAGCTTTCCGAGAATTAATATCCGCATTCATGCGATCGCCCACTTCCCGCCCGTAAACATCAAAACACTCTTTAACAGCATCGTGAATCGGCTGCCACTGCTCTTGAGCCACCTGCGGCAGATATTTCACCAGCTCTTTTTTCGCCGCTTTTACCAACTGTTTGCGAGCTCCGTCTGCTTGCAAAACCCCAACACCGATTCCCAATAAAGCCAATGACAGCGGTCCCAAAACAACCCCCGTCAAACTAGCAAAAATCGTACTGACGCTCAACACAGTGATTAAATTAAGCAGGATATTTTTCCAATCAAAACCCGCTCCTGCCATTGCTACGCCCGCCAGATTTCCGGTCGTTAACGAGAACAATCCCATCGCCCATTTTGCCCAAGCGGGCGAGTTATCTTCGGTTGAGTTGCTGACTGCTGCTGGTATTTTTTGCCCAGTCAGTTTTTCTGTGATTTTTTCAGTCACTTTCGTGTAAGAGGCTCCGTAATTGGCCGCACTTTTCGATAGCTGTGAAAAGGCTGAATTCATCTCTTGTTCTGCTGTGAGAGTCCAAGCTGCTAATTTGTCGTTGATGTACTGCTCTAATGCTCGTTTGAGCGATGCTTCAAAGGCTTCTCGCTTGCCTTGGCTGAAGAAATCCAGAAAATTCAGATCCGGTTGATACCGCAAAAAATCTGTTTCAAAGGTATTTTCTAAGTTAAGAACGTAGGCGCGGAAAGAATCTGCGATCGCCCGCGATTTACTATCTCTAACGCCGATAATTTCTTGTTGAAATTCATCGCGAATCTGAGTCAGCTTCTTAAACTCTGGCTCAACTGAATTAATCTTTTCCTTCAACTCATTGACATCGCGATCGAGTAATGGTAATCGGCGCCCTACAGCTTCGCGGACGCGAGCAGAAATTTGACGCGCCAAAGTCCTCGCCGGACGCAATTCCGAAATCGCCCTTTCCTGCGTCAAAAACGTATTGAGTGCCGCCATAAACTCGGGAAAACCAGTTCCTGTCAAATCCGCCTCCGGGTTTTTGATCCGCAACCTGAGCGCCTTAAGTGAGGTAATTGCAAAGACTCGCTCGTCGTAAATATCGTGTCCTTCTGTTAAACAATATTCAGCTAAATTAGCTTGAAAAACCCGCCGCAGTTTCCCTTCTGCTTCTGCCAATTCTTCAGGATCGTCCGGGTCAATCAAACTTTCCCGCACCTGATCCCAAGCATTAATCAGAAAGAAAACGCTCAATCCGCGATTTTTGATGTAATTTTCTAGATAGCGTCTTTCCCCCATTGTGCAAGGCTGAGTTGCCCTGAGTACAAACAAAATAGCGTGGCAGTTGTTGATGTAACCGAGAGATAATTCATTGCGGGCTTCTGTATCGTTCAGTCCGGGACTGTCTACTATTTCTATGCCTTTTTCCAGCAAAGGTAAGGGATATTCTACTACGGCGCAGTCGATATCGGGAAATGCTGGTTTTTTTTCTTCTTCTAAACGTTTAGCCTCAGCGGGGTCAATTGTGTAGTTCTGTTTGAAACTTTTAAAATCGAGCTGTTTGGGGCTTTTGCCGTCATTGAAATAAACGGTGACTTTTTTTTCTGACCCATAGCGCAAAATCGTCAGCAAAGCTGTACAGGGATTTACATCGCTGGGTAGTAAGTTTTCGCCGATTAACGCATTGAGAAAAGTGCTTTTTCCGCGTTTCATGTCGCCTAGCACTAGCAGGCGAAAGACTCCTTGGCGCAAGTTTTTACTGGCGACATCAATGTCAGCGTTATCTGTTTCTAAACCGAGTTTGCCCGATGCTTCTCCTCCTGCTAATTCTGATTGGTTGATGGCTGTGGCGATGTTGCTGAGAGAGTCGGCAATTTCTCGGCGGACTGCGGCTACTCGCTCTAAATCGTTGAGAAAGTCGCTAGTTTCTACTTTAAGGTTCATGGGTGTTTCCTGATAGTTTCGTGCTTGAGCTTTTCAACTTCTGTCTTCTTCAATAAACATTTTGTAAGCGATCAAAGCAATGCCTCCCACTATCAGCGCGGCGGCCAGCCAAGATGCTATGCGAACTGCAACGACAACAGCAATAACAATGCCTGTAAATTGAGCGGCTGCTATAATTTTTCGGCGCCACTGTTTGAGTTTGCCCTTAGCTTGGCTGTCTGGTTCTTCGTACTTGCTCGTCCGATGTTCTGGCACTGAGCGATCAATTTCTGATTCTAGTTCGCGGAGCCGAATTTCTTGTTCGCGCCTCCGCAGTTCTTGTTCTTTGTGCCGGAGTTCTCTTGCTTTTTTGTCGGGAGAATTCATAAATTTTACCCGGTTTGCCGGTGGCAAAGTGTGTTATTTATTGTCAATGTTGCGGAGCGATAAGTTTTTTACAACTGTAACTCACATTTTCCGCTGTGTCGATAGATGTTAAGAAATGTAAAAAAGGGCGATTCCCTACGGGATAGCTACGCTTCACGACCTTTTAAGCCGATCGCCCCCAGCGCTGCAAATCCTCAATAGCCTTCGGGCCCGATAGTAGTGCGATCGCACTCAGCTTCCGACAAATCAACCAAGCGCGATCGAAATAAGTTGCAGCCCGCTAATTGAGCTTTGGTTAACTTTGCTTTCTCCAAATTAGCTCTGCTCAAATCCGCATATCTCAAATCCGCATTCCTCAAATCTGCATTGTACAAATCCGCACCTTGCAAATTGGCTTTCTGCAAATTGGCACCTTGTAAATTGGCGTGGCGCAAATTTGCTCTGGATAAATTTGCTCTGGATAAATTTGCTTCCGACAAGTTTGCCTGATAAAGTTGAATGTCGCCCAACTCAGCATCTTGCAAATCAGTTTTATAAAGATTGGCTTCAGTCAAATTTCCGTAGGGCAAATAAGCTCGCCTCAGAACGCTACCAGAAAGATTTATTTCTGCCAAATCTGCTTGAAACAAGTTATCTTCACTTAAGTCAACGGCGTTAAAGTTTCGCTTGCCCTCAGCATACTGAGCGAGCAATTCCTCAGCGCTTAGCTTTTGCATTTTCATCCCTTTATGAGGACAGCTATTGCAGCCAATCCATAACAGTAATTAATGGGTATTAATCTGTGTATTTATACTTAGGCATTGTTTTATGTTAAGCTTGTGTAACAACGATCTCATTTTTTCTAAGATTTTTTTTATATTTGTAAATTTCTGCCTTGCTCGACCAGTAAACGCTTAGTAATGTCAAGATCGATCGAGAAACCAAAGCGAATCCTCTACTGAAATATGCCAGAACTTCCTCTCTCCATTGCTCAGCACTACCACGAACGGACGAAATACGATCCTGAAACCATTGCTGCCAAAAGCAAACGGCTAGATTGGACAGAGCAACCTGTGCCGTTCAAAGAATATAAAATTGGAGCGTATTTTGACCTCAAGCCCTATCTAAAAGACCCCTCGGAGGATTCCGATGCCGATCCCGATGCCGGTTGGTGGCATCGGTTATCCAGCTTGTTGCTGTGCAGCTACGGGTTGACGGCGAAAGTGCAAACGGTAGACGACAGCTACCTGTATTTGCGATCGGCACCGTCGGCCGGCGGGCTCTACCCCGCAGAGGTTTATTTAATCTCCCGCGGCACTGCCCAGTTGCCGGCCGGACTTTACAACTATCAGTCCAGAACTCATTCACTTGTTCATTTTTGGGACAGTCAAGTTTGGCCGACCTTGCAAGCAGCTTGTTTCCAGCCGCCAGCGCTAGAAAATACCCAATTGGCGATCGCCATTACCACTGTTTTTTTTCGTTCTTCTTGGCGTTACGAAGACCGAGCTTATCGGCGAATTTTCCTAGACACCGGTCATCTATTGAGCAATATCGAGTTAGCTTGCGCGGTCAACGATTACCGACCTCACCTGATTGGAGGATTCGCCGACGAAGCTGTCAACGAATTACTGTACATCGACTCGGAGCAAGAAGGAGCGATTTGTGTAGTTGCTTTAGCCGACTTGCTAGATATTGACCAAAACTTGCCTAAATTTAAAACAGCTTTGCCCGGAAACACCACGACAGATTACCCGCAAATTTCCGAAGGTCAACTGTTAAGATACCTCCACAAAGCGACGCATTTAGAATCCGATCCCACCGGAGCAGACGGCTGGAAACTTGATGAAAGTGAAGGGGAATTAGAGGATAAATACAACTTTCCCTTTTGTACTAAAGTTTCGACGGTCACTCCTTCGATTCCTTGGGGAGTGAACCTGGAAACTTTAGAAAATACTATGCTCAAAAGGCGTTCGACCCGTGCTTATACAGGTGCTTCTTTGAGCTTGGGCGAACTGCTAGCTATGCTCGATTTTACTTACCAGCCGCAGCACTATATCGACCAAGGATTAGACGGTTCTCCCGACTATTTCGATATAAGTTTGATCGAGACTTTTATTGCTGTTTCAGGAGTGAATGGGTTAGAAGAAGGCTGTTACTATTACGCTCCGAAAGCTCAAGAATTGCGGCAAATTCGGTTTAAAAATTTCCGCAGGGAGCTGCATTTTTTGTGTTTGGGGCAAGATTTAGGCAGAGATGCGGGGGCGCTGTTGTTTCACACGGCGGATTTGAACAGGGCTGTAGCAAAATATGGCGATCGAGTTTACCGCTATTTGCACATGGACGCGGGCCATTTGGGCCAGCGGTTGAATTTAGCAGCTATACAACTGCGTTTGGGTGTCAGCGGTATCGCGGGCTTTTTTG
Source organism: Microcoleus vaginatus PCC 9802 (assembly GCA_022701275.1). Classification (NCBI taxonomy): domain Bacteria; kingdom Bacillati; phylum Cyanobacteriota; class Cyanophyceae; order Oscillatoriales; family Microcoleaceae; genus Microcoleus; species Microcoleus vaginatus. The sequence goes on along the minus strand of CP031740.1, from coordinate 3,416,728 downwards.
ACGATCGCGTCAATGACGTTCTCGGTATTCCTGCGGGTGAGGCTGTACTCTATATTACAAGTCTGGGAAGACCTCGATCGTGAGAATGAGTCAATCGATTTTAGATTTTAGATTTTAGATTTTAGATTGAAGAATTGGCCTGGCTGAATCGATTTTAGATTTTAGATTTTAGATTTTAGATTGAAGAATTGGCCCGGCTGATTTACGGTAGGAACCACTCAATCTGCAAAAAATCAAACAAGCGAGTCAGTCAATCCCCTGCATTTTCAAGTGATAGCGCTAAAGTCAGCATCGTCAACCTGCAATATAGAGGTATTACGTAATTTTTACCATTGCTATTTGCCAATGCAAAACCTGCTAAATATTCTATCGAGCACTGATTCTGTCACTTCTTCGCCCGTAACTTCCCCCAATGCTTGAATTGCACCGCGCAAATCTATTGTCCAGAAATCTAAAGGCAATTTGTTGCTAATAGTATCCGTGCACTGTTCCAGAGAAATTTTAGCTCTGGTTAACGCCGCTGCTTGCCGCTGGTTGATTGCTAAGTCGGAGTTGGCTGCTTGCAAATTTGCCCCGCTGACGGCATCTAAGATTGCTGTTTCTAAGTCTGCTATGCCTCGATCGAGGGCGGCGGCTGTGGTAACTATACGGTGAATTTCAGAGGAAAAAGGTAGTTCTGGGATTCTTTTTACTAGGTCGATTTTGTTGATAATTATAATTAGCTGGCGGTGCTTTACTTGTTCGTAAATTTCCGAATCTTCCTCTGTCCAGCCAGATTCCGCGTCAATTGTCAACAACACTAAATCGGCTTGTTTTGCTGCTGCGCGCGATCGCTCAACGCCTATTTTTTCTACCTTGTCTTCGGTTTCTCGAATTCCCGCAGTATCGAGCACCTGCACCGGAATGCCGCCCACAACTAGCTGCGACTCTACCACATCCCGCGTCGTACCGGGCAAATCCGTGACGATCGCCCGATCGCTCTTACTCCACGCATTCAACAAACTCGATTTGCCCACATTCGGCCGCCCGACAATCGCTACTTTCAAACCTGTTCTCAACAATTCTCCACGATCTGCCGTTGCCAAAATTGTTGACAATTCCTCCAAAACATGATTTATTTCCAAAGAAGTTTTAGCTTCATCTAAAGGCGGCAAATCTTCCTCAAAATCAATTCTCGCCTCAATTTCTGCCAGCACGTCCAAACAAGTTGTTCTCAATTTGCGAATTGGCTGCGCTAATTTTCCTTGCAAACCAGCCAAAGCACTTTGTGCAGCAGCGGGCGATTTTGCTCCCACCAAATCTGCAATACTTTCAGCTTGAGTTAAATCCAGCCTCCCGTTCAAAAAAGCCCGCAGCGAAAACTCTCCCGGCTGCGCCAATCTCGCCCCATTTTCCAAACACAACTGCAAGACTTGCTGCACTGCCATAATGCCACCGTGACAGTGAAATTCCACCACATCTTCGCGAGTAAAAGAACGCGGTGCTTTCATGATTAGCAACAAAGCTTCATCGACTAATTCTTGAGTTTTGGGGTGGCGGATGTGACCGTAAAGAATGCGGTGAGACTCCCAAATTTGCCGTCCTGGGGCGCAAAACAGAGTTTCGGCAATTTTTAAGGCTGCGGAACCGGAAACTCGCACAATGCCGACGCTGCCTTGTTGGGGAACTATGGCGGTGGCGATCGCTGCGATCGTTCCTCCTTTTGTTAATGATTCAGACATTTTTATTATTCATACATTCAAAACTTCTTTCACTCTCCTGTTTTTTAGTACCCGGGAATTGCTTCTAGGTCTTCGAGAGGAGAAATCTCTGGTTCCTCATTCAAAAAATTAAAATAGCCGCCAGGAAAGGGCAAGCTTCCCGAGTTTCGGGGTCGGAGGGTAGGGGATATTTGGTAATATTTTTCCTAAGCTCCGTAATTGCTCGTCGGCTGCCAGACGTAAGATAGAATTAGGGATTCAACCAGTTGTACCTTCATTTGACTGATCTCCAGATTAATTGTTAAATTATACATATCTCATTCACAGAATAAACAATTTCAGCGATTTTTTTGTAAGATATTAGAAGAGCGTGGTCACCGCGCTGCACTTGGCTCGCCAATCCCATCGCCCGTTTGCTCAGTCAGTCGATTTTAGATTTTAGATTTTAGATTTTAGATTGACTCCACAGATGAAAGGGGGAGCTTCAACTCGGGTCTAAAATTTTGGGAGGCTCACGACTCCTGTCGGAAAGCAACTATCCGTTTTTGGGTGGGAGTCACGGCTCGATCGAACTTAAATTACTCAGCCAAATATTTTGGCTATTCTGATTTCATGCGATAATGGAAAATTGACAGGGTAGAGGGCAAAGCATGATTGGTCAACTTCTAGACAGACGTTACCGCATCATTAAAGTCACAGACTCAAGTGAGGTGGGAAAAACTTATCTAGCAGCAGATACTCACCGTCCCGGGTATCCGCAATGCACGGTTAGAGAAATGCGGCTACCCGGCACAAGTTCGCAAACTCCAGAATTAGTCAAAGTTATATTTCAAAGAAACGCAGAAATAATTGAAAAGTTGGGAAAACACGACAAAATTCCCGAATTATTGGCTTATTTTGAGGAAAATCAAAGTTTATACTTAATTGAAGAATTTATTGCCGGCTCACCTTTAAGTCAAGAACTAATACCCGGTCAACCTTGGGAGGAAGACCAAGTAATTTGTCTGCTATCAGAAATATTAGAAATTTTGGTGTTCATACACGAGAAAGGTTTCATTCACCGCAGAATTCAACCAGACAGAGCGATCCGGCGCGAGTCAGACGGCAAATTTGTATTGGTAGACTTTAGCTTAGACAAAGAAATTAACCCGGAACTTGCTAACTGTCATTTGTTGGCGCAAACTTCCCCGAACTCTGTTAAACGGCATGAGGCAAAAAAACAGGATTTGGCGGCCCAGGAGTTATACGTGCCGATCGAGCAATTGAGTGGCAACCCCCGGTACAATAGCGACATTTACGCTCTAGGTACGATCGCTCAGCTTGCCGTCACGGGACTCTCACCCAACGAACTGAGTGCCTTAAAAAACAACAAAAGCCAAATTCCCTGGCGAAACCGGGCAACTTGTTCGGCAGCCCTAGCAGATATTATCGATCGAATGGTGCGCCCTGACTACGAGGAACGCTATCAGGAGGCAGCCGAAGTTTTAGCAGACCTCACACAAATCGCCGTAAAATTCGAGGTTGAGCCGCCGCCAGCCACAATCATCACGGACGCTATGAGTCAACCGCGAAGACAAAGCCAAACCAAACTGCTGCTGTTGGCTGCAACAGGGGCAGCTTTAATCTTAACGGCACTGATAATTTACTTTTGGCAAAGTCAAAGCCCGGGGAGGGCAAAAGAATGGTTCGCTCGCGGCGTGGCAAAAGCGCAGCAAGGTGACACAACAGGCGCGATCGCCGATTATACTCAAGCGATCGCCCTGAATGCCGGCGATGCGGAAACTTACTATAAGCGGGCAAACGCTCGCTACGACATGGGCGCAACCGAGCAAGCAATACAGGATTACACGCAAGCAATTAAAGTCCATCCTAGCCACACTAAAGCTCTCTACAATCGAGGTATGGCCCGCCTCGACATCGGCGACAAGCGGGGGGCCGTGGAAGATTTCACCCAAGTAGTGCGACTCAATCCCAGCGACGGTGAGGCATACTCTCAGCGGGGTTTAGCCTACTACGATTTGGGCGACTACCGCACGGCAATTGAAGACTACACTCAAGCAATTCGGCTCAGTCCCAACGATGCTACAGCTTACAGCAATCGGGGTTTAGCTCGATCGGCGGCAGGCGACAAAACAGGAGCAATGGCAGATTTTACTCAAGCCCTTCAAATTAGCCCCAAGCAAGCTGGCGTATACTACAGTCGTGGTCGAGCCAGGTTTAATCTGGCAGATTATCAAGGAGCGATGGAAGATTATACTAAGGCGATCGAATTGCAGCCAGATCTCGCTGATGCTTATACCAATCGGTGCAGCGCTTACTTGAATTTGGCCACCTACGACAAAGCGATTGCAGATTGCACAGAAGGAATTCGCCTCGCTCCAAAAGATGAAGCAGCTTACAACAACCGCTGCATTGCTTATCTGAATTTAAAACAATTTCAAAAGGCCAGCGAAGATTGCAGTTTGACGATCGGACTCAACGGCAACAATCCCAAAGCATACAGCAATCGAGGATTAGCTCGATTGGCTTCGGGAGACAAGCAGGGCGCTGTGGAAGATTTTACTCAAGCAATTCGGCTCAATCCCAGCGATGCAGTAGCTTACAGCAATCGCGGTACTATTTACTCAGAACTAAAAAATTACCCTTTAGCGGTTGAGGATTTCGCTCACTCGCTGCGGCTCAACCCCAAGAATGCTAGCGCTTTTTACAGCCGAGGCCTCGTCCGCCGCCAACTCAAAGACCGTGCTGGGGCGATCGAGGATTTTCAGAAAGCTGCAACGCTGTTTCTAGAACAAGGAAGAGCAGATGGTTTCCAAAAGGCACAAGCACAAATCAACGATCCTAAATAAGCTATTAATCACCAGTCAGATGTTAAAAGAAGAAGAAAGAAGGAAGAAGGAAGAAGGAAGAAGGAAGAAGGAAGAAGGCCAAATTACCAATTCCCCGTTACCAACTCCCCGTTACCAACTCCCCGTTACCAACTCCCCGTTACCAACTCCCCGTTACCAATTCCCCATTCCCGATATGAACATGGTTGGTCAACTTTTAGACAGGCGTTATCGCGTAGTACAAATTCTCAGCTCGGGTGCTTTCGGACAAACTTATTTAGCTGTCGATACTCGCCGTCCTGGCCACCCTCAATGTGTAGTCAAACAACTGCGCCCTCCCAGCAACACTTCCACAGTTCTCAAAACAGCTTACCGCTTATTTAAACAAGAAGCAGAAATATTAGAAAAGCTGGGAAAACACGATCAAATTCCATTTTTACTCGCTTATTTTGAAGAAGGCAATCAATTCTACCTCGTGGAAGAGTTTGTGCCCGGACACGCCCTAAATAGGGAAATTGTGGCCGGTCAACCTTGGCGGGAAGAACGAGTGCTGGATCTGTTGGAAGAAGTGTTACAACTTCTCGCCTTCGTACACTCTCAGGGAGTGATTCACCGCGATGTTAATCCCTCCAACTTAATTCGCCGCAAACCAGACGGCAAATTAGTTTTAATTGACTTCGGCTCGGTTAAAGAAGTTGCGAATCACGTCAGTGACTACGATACAGAATTTCCGCGCACCATTGCTACTGGGACTCCGGCTTATATGCCGATCGAACAATTTCAAGGCAACCCGCAATTTAGCAGCGACCTCTATGCAGTCGGGATGATGGCAGTCCAAGCTATCACGGGTTTGCCTGGTACGGATTTGCCCAAATTGCAAAATCCGAGCCCTTCTCACACGGGGGAAATTGTTTGGCGAAACCGAACTCAATGTTCTGTGGCACTAGCAAATATAATTGACAAAATGGTTTGTCACCAATTTGGCAAACGCTATCAATCTGCGGAGGAAGTGTTGGCAGCTCTCAGCAAGTTGAGACACCGCCCAGAGCCGGGAAATATGGCTCACAAGAAAAGTATTTCTCCCCTATTAGTGTCTTCTGATAGTTTTTCGTCACGTTTGGGAAGTCGGTTTTGGTGGCTGATTTTGGCGGGATTGGGGGCGGTGATAGTTCTGATATTTCTGTTTAGTTATGGGAGCCGGCCGAATCCGATTAAAGCTAAGGAATATTACGAACTGGGAGTGGAAAAGGCTCGCAATCAAGATGCGGATGCAGCTTTGCAGGCTTTTAATAAGTCCATTCAATTGAATCCTAAAAATGCTGAGAGTTTTTACCAGCGCGGTAATGCTAATTATGATTTAAAAAAATATCAAGAAGCAATTGCGGATTATTCTCAGGCGATCGCTCTCAATCCTAAATATGTTCAGGCTTATTTTAACCGCGGGCTCGCCCGTAACGATTTTAACGACAAGCGTGGGGCGATTGAGGATTACACTCAAGCTTTGAATCTCCAGCCCAATGATGCTGATACATATTATGAAAGAGGAATTGCTTATTTAGAACAGCAAGATTACAAGACGGCTATTCAGGATTTTAACGCAGTAATTCGGTTGCAACCGAACCTGGTTAAAGCTTATCATTCGCGAGGGTTGGCTCGTGCTGGGAGCGCAGATTTGCAGGGAGCGATTGGAGATTATACTGAGGCAATTAAAATTGATGCTAAGAATGTTGATGCTTTCTACAGTCGGGGGAGAGCTCGCTTTCACTTAGGAGATTATCAGGGAGCTTTGGCGGATTATTCTCAGGTAATTGCGATCGATCCCAAGAGTGCAGATGCTTACGCTAATCGTTGCAGCACGCAGTTGAATTTGGGAGCGCATCAAGCGGCAATTGACGATTGCACTCAGGCAATTTCGCTGAGCGATGAGGATGGGGTTCCTTACAACAATCGCTGCATTGCTTATTTAAATTTGAAGGATTATCCCAAAGCAATTGCCGATTGCACTCAAGCGCTGAAAGTGAATCCAAATGATTATAATGCTTATAACAATCGTGCTTTAGCTCGCAGCACAGGGGGTGACCCGCAGGGGGCGATCGCAGATTTTACAGCAGCAATCGGGTTCAATCCCAACAATGCTGAAGCTTACGCCAATCGGGCTAAGATTTATCAGGAGTTAAAGAATTACAATAGTGCGATCGCCGATTACGTGCAAGCTATTCGGATCAGTCCGAATTATGCTGCTGCTTACTACGGTAGAGGCATTGTTCGCCGCTCCTTGGGAGACAAAGCAGGAGCGATTAGCGATTTAGAAAAAGCCGGCAAAATGTTTCTCGATCAAGGACTTACCGGCGGTTACAAAGATGCACAATTTGAGATTGAAAAGCTCAAGTAGTCATTCGTCCTTATTTTTCAATCTTAGATTTTTTATGTGGCAATTTTTCATGATCTCAGATTGTGTTGGGGCGAGTTCGCCCTAATCTTTAATCTCAACAGAAAATGCCGATATAACAATCCTTGCAGGAGTCATAAATTTTTTACCCCACCCCAACCCTCCCCGAACTCGCGGGGAGGGAGTAAGAAATTCACAAAGGATGCGAGTATTGCTATAAACTCCCCCTACGCGCTATTAAGGCCAGCTATTATCAATCAATTTTTTGGGTCTTGAAGTCGTTTAACCAATTCATAAAACGGTTCCCAATTATCCTCAATAGCAATGGCCTCCCAAACAGCCTCAATCGTCGGTCTCAACAGCGATTGTTCGGGATTGTGCCGCAGCAACCTGTCCGCCATTGTGTCCATATCATCCGCAGACAAACTTTGCAAAACGTGATAATACAACTGCCGCCAAGGTGCTATCAAGTCGGCAGGTTCCGCCTCAGCAAAAATTTGACTAGCATCATCTCGCCAAATGCGATCGAACTGTCTTCGCAGTTCAAAAAAGAAATCGTGATACTCAACTTGAGACTCCGCCAGCATTTTAATTGTTACCTTCAACAACTCATCAGCATCCGCTTCTGGCAAATTTTCAAATCCCAATCTATTGAGCATCAACTGCCGATAAGCTGCATTATAATAATCGCCAAACTTTGCCAAAGCAGCATCCATATCAGCTTGAGGAATCGCCGCTGCTAGCGGTTGCTGGAGCTTCTCTAAATTGTCCCTACAAATAAACGGTTGATTGCCGTAACAATAAAGACCCGAATAGTCAAAATAAGCTGCTGTAAATTCCGGCTTGTAAGTTGGGATAAAAGCGAAAGGCCCGTAATCGAAGCTTTCTCCAGTAATCGACATATTATCAGTGTTTAGCACAGCGTGGCAAAATCCTGCCGCCATCCACTGAGCGACTAATTCAGCTACTCGCTGGACTAAATCTGCATAAAACAGCGCGTACTTTTCCTGCGGCGAAAAACCCGCATTGCTTGCTTGTAAATGCAGTTCAGGATAATAATATTCAATAACAAAATCTAAAAGTTTTTTAATTAAATCCGGGCGGCGGATATAGTGCAACCTTTCAAAAGTTCCAAACCGGATGTGAGAATGACTGAAACGCACCATTACAGACGATCTCGTGGGAGAGGGTTCGTCGCCCCGCCACAAAGCATCCCCAGTTTCAACTAAACTAAAACAGCGAGATGTCCGAACTCCCAACCTGTGCAAAGCTTCGGCGGCTAAAACTTCGCGAATTCCCCCTTTGAGAGTGAGTCTACCGTCACCGCCGCGCGAGTATGGAGTGCGGCCGGAACCTTTAGTGCCGAAGTCGTAAAGTCTGCCGTCAGTGCCGCGAACTTGGCCGTATAAGAAGCCTCTACCGTCGCCTAAATTCGGGTTATATTGGCTGAATTGATAGCCGTGATAGCGAAGTGCCAGAAAAGGGCGGACGCAGTGAAATTCGCCGAACGCTTCGATGAAATGTTGGTCGGTTACTTGTGCGGGGTCTAAACCCAATACCGGCAATAATTTGTCGTTGCGGAAGCGCAGGATGTGCTGCGGAAAATCTGCCGCAGGGACTTCATCGAAATAGTCGCCGCCGAGGGATTCTATCGCGGGTTCGTAGTTGAGGGAAAGCAAAGGATTTGACATTTTTCTATTTTATCTTGAAATTTGCTATCACTCCAAATTATATACGGGTAAGGTGCGCGCTGCATTGGTGTCAACAATCGCCCCAAACCCTTTGTCTCTGTCGTTTATAGCCGAGTTCGATCTCCCTCGCATCCCAGGGCTGTTTCATGCTCAAACTTGAGCTCTGCTAAAATTTGAGCATGAAACATTAATTTCTTCCTCACTTGCAAAAAAAAATTACGGTCAATTTTCTTGATAGTTGAATTAACCGTTTTCCTTGCTAAAAATAGGGTTGAAGGCTTAATCTTTTTTGAGTTTAGTGAGATTCACCAGCTAATATACCTTTTTCCTTATTTAAAATTGGTTAACACCCCGTAAATCGCCCAAATCGCCATCGCGCGCAAATAGTGACTCGCCCGAAAAGTCCCCCCCGCCGTAATCGCTTCCGGCGTGCGAAACTGCAACCCATTTTCATAAATCTGGTTCACCACCGCATCCGTCAATTTAAACGCTTTATCCTCCATTCCCATCTGTACCAAAAAAGCGGCCAACCCAAAATTAATCCCCGTCCAAACTTCCAAAGGATGAGTCGCATTGGGATTTTCCGGCGAACCGTTCAGCATCACCCCATTCGCTGCACCGAACTCTCCCTCATTGAACTTCAAAAAGCAAGATTCATACACAGTTTCTAAAGCGCTGACGGCACATTCCGGCGGCACAATATCCGGCAATCCTAACAGTTTCGCGTAAAATTGACCGCACAGTTGGTCGGCCATCACCACTTCGGAATTACTCTCGCTGTCCAAACGGTAATATTGACCGTTCCACAGTTTTTCTTGATAGCTCGGTCTTGCTTGGAGCAGCCAACTGTGATATAATGCTATCTTTGCTTGAGGGTTAGGAATTATCTGCGGTGCTGCATCTTCCAAGATTTCGCCGATCGCGATCGCAGCCTCCAGCGCCGCCAACCACAAACCCCCGCAATACGCACTTATCCCCCGCATTTGCCAGTCATCAAACGTCTGATCCGGTGCTCCGGAATTCTCAGGAATTCCGTCCCCATCCTCATCAAAAGTTTTCAGATAAGCCAAAGCCTCAACAATTGCCGGCCAACACTCTTGCAAAAACTCGGAATCTGTACCGCCAGTCAACAGGAAATCCCGATAAACCTGCAACACAAAATCGCAAGGCAAATCCTTCCACAAATTGCAATCTTGATAGCTAGTATAATTCGTTTTCTCCCAAGGATGTTCGTTAGGAGCACCCAAATCGTGTGGCGTCGCACCGACAGCTTTTCTAATAGCCGAAGCTTGATTCCAGCCAATAATTCTCGGCGTATCGTCTCCTGCAGAAATTGCCCTAGCAAACGCTAAAACCACCGACTTTTCCAAATCCGGCCACAGCATCAACAAAGCAAAAGAACCGTAAAGCCGCACATCCAAACTTTCGTACCAGCGGTAATCAATGCACTCCAAAACCGCAAATTGACCCTTCGGATCGCGTTCGTCAGCCGCACTCCAAAGAGTACCGCCGTCTGTCAGGGCGTATAACTCGTTAAACAAAGCCATTTTAAAACTATCTGACAAATCTTTCCGTTCTAAAATGGGTTTTTGCCAAGCTTCAATATTTTCGCGCCAAGTATCCGAATGCTTCATTGCAGTGCGAATAATCGGCCAAGCATTTTTGCCGTTGCGGCCGAAGAAATCCGTATAGCGGCGGTAGTACCAAACTCCCGATGCAAACTCAGTAACGGGCAAATCCCAAGCTATAATAAAGGGGATTTTGCGCGTTTTTCCCGGTCGAAGAGTAAAGCGAACTGCGATCGCACAAGCCAACTGTTCTCCTGCTGCTGCGGCTGTCTCGTCATTGTCATCTAACAAGAAACCTTCAGCAGAAAAGTTGCGCCAAATATCCTCGCCATTCCCCGCCGGGTTCCAGCGAGTTTGATAGAATACTTCTACCGCCGGATTAGTAATAGTTGCGATCGCCCATTGTCCATCCCCCTCTTGCGGTTCGTCCTCAGCAGTCAACCGCGTCATCACGCAACCGATTCGGTGAAAATCTTCCACCAACAAATTCAAATTTCCGGCACTTTCTCCCCACCGGGGTTGATAGTCATAAAATGGACTACCATCATCTCGCACCATCACTTTCGGCGACTTGTTGGCATTAGTAAACCAACCAACAATATTCTCCCAAGTCAGCATGATGCTGAGAGTAATCGGCGCATCTGTAGGATTGTGCGCCACCCATTCAAACATGGCAACTGGGTAACTGCTTTCCTGATAATTGTTAGGCAAAATGGGCGAAAATTGCTCGCAGCTTAATTGAGCATGAAACACATTTTCGTAAACAAACCAACTGCGCGGATACAAAGCATGATAACTCCCCGAAGAATTAGACTCTTCCCCGGTTCTTTCTTCTTCTTCCCTTCTTCCTTCTTCCTTCTTCCTTCTTCCTTCGCAAGGATACCATTTCCAACTAGATAAACTGCCATCGGTAGGCGGTTCAGTGGACAGTGCGAAAGCTTGTTTCTTGCCTTGAGTTTCTTCAAAAACGCTGAACTGACAAGCGGGCAAACTGCGAAAAATGTGCTCGCCGCCGTCAATGTGCCAGAGGTTGAAGTCGCCGCGGGACGATCGCCCGATGCAGCCGGCACCGAACCCGCCCAGAGGCATTCCGTGCCAGGGGCCATCGTCGAGATTGCTTGCGTAGCGGACTGTATAGGGATTCTCCCAACCCAGGCCGATGGGACGTTTCCAGGTGTGCGGGGGGATGTTTGGAGTAGATGTGCGATCGTTATTCATGTCAATTGATTTTAGATTTTAGATTATCGATATAGGAATGTTTCAAAGCTTAGGAGTTTTTTGGCGGTGTAAGCAATTATAAATCTATACTTTTTTGCTTAATTTTAATTACTCTAGTTTAGCATTTATGAGATTGTTCGATACGCTTAGAATGACAGATTTGCCCTGAAATGTGTAAGTCTTGTACCTCAACAAAACTCATTAAGAGTGAGTCTTATAGTCCTGGAAGCACGGGCGATCGGAAACCGGGTTTTTTTCAAAATACTTCGTTACAGCCCGCAAAAACCGCAAGAAACCCGGTTATGAAGGTTTTTATGCGTCCAGGACTATCCTGAAAACTTTATTCCTTCACCTCAGCAAATCCCAAATCAGAACCTTTCCCCGCGTGAACCAGAGCCAACTTTTCGTAACGCTTAGCGTGTTCCACCAACTCCGCCGCTTCTTCCTCAGAGACATCCCGCAAGCGTTTGGCAGGCACTCCCGCAACTAGCGTATGAGGGGGAACATCTTTGGTGACAACCGCCCCTGCACCGACGATAGAGCCTGTTCCCACCCTCACTCCGTCCAGGACGATCGCCCCAATCCCGATCAGGCAGCCCCGTTCAATGTAAGCTGAGTGAATCACGGCTCGGTGTCCCACTGTCACGAAATCTTCCAAAACCGTCGGTTTCCCCGGATCGCCGTGCAGAATTGCTCCATCTTGGATATTGGTACTTGAGCCGATCGCAATTCGCTCTATATCCGCCCGCACCACCGCCCCGTACCAGATACTAGCGCCCGCAGCCACCTCTACCCTGCCGATGACAACAGCGCCTTCAGCGATAAAAGCCGCTTGGGATAGATCTGGGCTGGGCCAATAGGAAGGAAGTGCAGACAGAGATTCGTTGAGATTGCTCATTAGTTGGTCGATCGTTATACTTCTAGCAGATTAGCTGGTTGTTGATACGGGATATAATAAATAGTATTTGGCACTTTTGCAGAGAAAATATGCTGGGACGCAAATAAATGATTGAAGTTGCCTTGCAATACCCGATGTTTGGCCCGGAAATTCAGTGTCCCCACTGTCGCCAAACAATTCCGGCTCTAACGCTAACGGATACCTATTTGTGTCCGCGTCACGGGGCATTTGAGGCAGATCCAAAAACGGGGGAACTGGTTCACCTTCAGTCTGGGCGGCACTGGCGCCGCTGGGAGAATGAATGGTATCGCCAGCACACGCACCCCGACGGGATTCGGTTTGAAATTCACGAAGCGCTCGATCGACTCTATACTCAAGGCTACCGAGCAACTCGCGTGATCGTTGCCCAACGCTATCGGGACTTAATCAGCGCTTATTTGGAACGCAGCACGCCTTGGCGCGGCCAGTCGGAATCGCCGCGGCCGAGGCTGTACGGTTTGCCTGTGGATTTTAGCCCCGATCCCCAAGAGGACCCCTGCTGGGAAGTGATTAATTTTGATTTGGAAAAAGAGCCGGGAGTTCCGATTAGATATCCCTATTTTCGGTTGTTTGAATAAGTGAATAAGTGAAGGAAGAGGGAAGAAGGAAGAAGGAAGAAGGAAGAAAAAACCAGGCTCTATTGCTTTCGGGCAACAGATGCGATCGTTTTTAATTCCGACTTCCGAGTTTACCCTCTCAAATATAAAATCTCAAATCGCAATTCCTACTTCCCAGTCTAAAATCTAAAATATAAAATCTAAAATCTAAAATCGAATGCACCACGCCTCGATTCGCACTGCTAACATACACCGGGCGATCGCCTTTTACGAACAGTTGGGATTTACTGTGAGCGATCGCTTTACCACAGGTTACACCCTAGCCTGTTGGATGGAAGGTCTCAACGGACGCATTGAACTAATTCAAATCCCGGAACCAAAACCTGCACCGGATGCTTTCGGAGACGAGCATTATGTGGGATATTATCATTTATCTTTTGATTTAACTGAGGCGACAACTGACTTGCCTAGCTGGTTGGAGTCTATGAAAGAACGTTTTGAGGAAGCAGTTAAAGAGCAACCCAATCAGTTTCAACCTTTGAAAGTTTTATTAGAACCGACTCAACAGGCGATCGGGCAAAATGTTTACGAAGTAGCTTTTATTGCCGATACTGATGGTTTGCCTTTAGAATTTATCCGGCGGATGAATAGCTAATTAAGTCTGAGTTGAAACACTTCAGAAATCCCATCAGCGTCCATCTGTGTTCATCTGCTGATATCTGCGGTTAAAAAAGGCCAATCCCACTAATTTGCTTTAATCAGGAGATTAATTAACCAATAACTAAGTAGAAGGAAGCAGGAAGAATGCTCACATAACAAACTTTTTAGCCATCTGTATCTTACGTTTAATTAGGTTGATTTACTTAAGAACCAATAACTAATCAATAAAAACAAAACCCGCCGATGCGGGTTTCATCTTCATGCTTATTGTTAACTACTGACGGTTTCAACTACTTCTTAGGAACAACAACCTCATTAGCAGCAACGGGACGGGTCGAGGAAGCGGTAGTTTTCAAAAGTGCGATCGCCTGCGCGTAGCAAGGATCGTCCTTAGTCGCAACCAACATCGGTTTGTTAGCTAATTTGAGCTTTTGTTCGTCGGTGACTTCTACCTTAACATCGGGAGTAACCCCCTTTTGGCTGATATCGGTACCGCTGGGAGTATAGTAGTGGGCGATCGTCACCGCCAATCCCGAACCGTCAGCCAAAGAATGCACCGACTGCACCAAAGCTTTGCCAAAAGTTTGGCCGCCCATCACAGTTGCGCGCTTGTTGTCCTTCAGAGCACCGGCCAAAATCTCGCTGGCGCTGGCCGAATTGTCGTCCACCAGCACCACCAAAGGCTTATCAGTGATTGCAGTGCGGTTTGCGCGCATTTCCTGAGAATCGCCCGCGCGATCGACTGTGCGGACGATCGCCCCTGTATCCATCCACATCCGAGCGATATCAATGCTCACTCGCAGCAAACCGCCGGGATTGCCCCGCAAATCCAACACAAAAGCGTCAGCTTTCTGATCCGAGAGCTTTTTAATCGCCGCCTGCATTTGTTCGCCGGCGTGAGAACTAAACTCTTGCAAACGGATGTAACCCACATTCTGACCCCCTTCATTCTTAAGGCTGTAGCGAACCGCTGCTACCTCAATTCTCGCCCTAGTCAGAGTGATGTCAAATTCGCTTTTGCCCTCACGAGCAATCCGCAGCGTGACTTTCGTGCCTTCGTCGCCCCGAATTACCTGAGCTGCATCCGAGACAGTCATGCCTTTGGTAGTTTTGCCGTCTATCACCAAAATCCTATCGCCCGCTTGAATCCCTGCCTTCAGGGCGGGGGAATTTTCCATCGGCTCGACTACGGTAATCACTTTCGTTTTCTCGTCTTCTTCGAGCCTCATCCCCACCCCTGTCAGTTCCCCGGAGGTTTGATTCGTCAGCGCTTCGTACTGCTTCGGGTCCATGAAGCGCGTGTACTGGTCGTTTAATTTCTCTAGGGCTTTGCGGAGAGCGGTGTAGGCAGCTTCGCGAGAGGTATAGTTTTTGCTCAACAGTTCTTGGCGGGTCAATTGCCAGTCAGTCTTGTTAAAGCTGCCATCAACATACTCTCGGTTGACAATTTGCCAAGCTTCGTCTAAGACAGCTTTGGGGCTATCTTGAAGCTCAGCGCGGACTGATTGACTCAGCCCGGGAACGAGTAAAGATATCGAAGCGGTTGTTGCCATCGCCCCACTGAACAGGGCTGCCTGTAATTTAGAAAAGCGTCTGCGGGCTTGATTCATTGAATTTGGCTCAATTCGATTTTAGATTTTTGATTTGAGATTTTATATTGCTAAAAAATCTCACACTACTACTTAAACTATTGTGTGGAGGCTCCACCATCCCTGTGGACAGTTTAACGAGATTCATAGTCGATCGCCAACCAATTATTACTCTCTTTCAATAAACTTAATTTAAAACTTGGATTTAAAAGTGCCATGGAAACTAAAATCGAACAATTTTCGCGTAAGTGGTTGAGCCTGCTCGTTAATGGAGCTATCGGTCTAGCAGCGCTGGCGGGCGTCGTCGCCATGCAGTCGAGCGGGCAGTTGGGCGGAATGTCCCCAGTTCGCGTTCCGGGGCAAAAGCCAGTCTCTGCAATCTCTGCTGCCAGTTTCAAGCAAGCCGCACAGCAAGAAGCGCAGCAAGAAGCCCTGCGACTGAAAATGCTCAAAGCTGTCCCTGGTTTTGGGTTTGACAATTTAATTGCAGATTGGACATTTCTCAAATTTTTGCAGTATTTTGGCGACGACGAAGCCCGAGATGTGACGGGCTACAATCTGAGCCAAGATTATTTTGACATAGTTACGCAGCGCGACCCGCGGTGGGCGGACATCTACCTGTTTCTTTCCACAGCTATTTCTTTTTATCAAGGAAAGCCTGAAACCGCTGTTAGCTTTATAGAGCGCGGTACTAGGGCCCTTGCCGTTTCGCCGCAAATTCATTCCCAATCCTGGATAGTGTGGCGAACTAAAGGTCTTGATGAGTTGCTGCTGTTGGGGGATATTCCCGACTCAATTCGCTCCCACGAAATGGCCGCTGAGTGGGTGCAAGGAAGCCCGGAAGGGTCGAATTTGGCGCCGGTGTTTCTAGCAACTGCTGAGTATTTGCGCCGAGATCCCGATAGCGTGCCGGTGCGGTTTACTGCTTGGAGTACGGTTTATGCTCAAACAACTGATAAGTTGGTGCGTCAAAGGGCGAAACAAGCTCTTGTCAAGTTGGGAGCTCAGGTGCAAAAAGATAAGGATGGAAACGAGAGTTTTATTTTGCCACCTCGAAAGTAAGTAGAAGGAAGAAGGAAAAAGAAAGAAGGGAAATGGAGCCACAGTAATAGTTTTAGCTATCAAGAATGTCCTAACCGTCTAGACTGTTGACTGTAATTCCCCTATCTAAAATCTAAAATCTAAAATCTAAAATCAGCTTGAGTTAGTTCGCGCCATTCACCGGGTTTGAGGCCTTCCAGACGCAAATGCCCGATCGCACATCTGACTAGCCGCAGCGTCGGAAACCCTACTGCTGCGGTCATCCGGCGCACTTGGCGGTTGCGGCCTTCTGTGAGAGTCATTTCCAGCCAAGCTGTGGGCACGTTTTTGCGAAATCTAATCGGCGGTTCGCGGGGTGGCAAAGGGGGTTCTTCTAACAATAATTGCACTTTTGCCGATCGAGTCCGATAATCTTGAATTGTGACACCTGTCTGCAAAGCTGCGATCGCACTTGCATCGGGAATTCGTTCAACTTGCACCCAGTAAGTGCGGGGATGAGCGAATTTCGGGTCACTGAGGCGGTGCTGCATTTGTCCGTCATCGGTTAACAGCAACAAACCTTCACTATCGCGATCGAGCCTTCCTACAGCATAAATGTTGGGAATAGGAATATAGTCTTTGAGAGTGCTGCGTTTAGTTTCGCTGGAGTTGTCAGTGAATTGAGTTAAAACGTCGTAGGGTTTATAAAATAGAATGTAACGATAGGGCATGAGCAATTAACAATTAAAAATGTACGGGCTGGTTTTAATATTAAGTAAGTTGGTATAAACTCATATTTTGCACCCTTCTCAATAATTATTTCTGGGCGGGCTAGGAACCCAACCCCTACTCCCCACAAGATAATTTATATGTTGTTGTGGAACAGGGTCGAAAGCCTGTTAAGCGAGAATGGTGCAAGATGTCAGTATAAACTAACATCCTGCACTAATGTCAATAATCCTGTAAGGGGCGGGTTTCACCAACAAGAATTGCCTAAAACCGACAATCTGGAAAAGCGTCCCTACCCAACGGCAATATGAATAAACTTACACCTAATTTTACCATGCCCGAAGCCACTCACCGCGTTTGCATCGTCTTAGGAACTCGCCCAGAAGCGATTAAACTAGCGCCAGTAATTCAACTCTTCAAAAGTTCGCCAACCTTTGACACCCAAGTAATTTTAACCGGTCAGCACCGAGAAATGGTCGAGCAAGTAATGCGAATGTTTGATCTAAAAGCCGATCGGGATTTAGCAATTATGCAGCACCAGCAAACCTTGACAGATATTACATCCCGGAGTTTGCAGGGTTTGGAAGCCTTGTTTAAAGAATTGCAGCCCCAAATCGTCTTAGTTCAGGGCGATACAACCACTGCGTTTGCCGCTACTTTGGCTGCATTTTACCAGAAAATACCCGTAGGTCACGTAGAAGCCGGATTGCGAACAGACGATGTGTTCAATCCTTACCCGGAAGAGGCTAACCGACGGTTGATTTCTCAGCTCACACGGCTGCATTTTGCCCCGACAGCGCTTGCCCAAGAGAATTTAGGGCGATCGGGCGTTTTGGGAGAAATTCACCGTACAGGCAACACAGTAATCGATGCTTTGCTTTCTGTCGCCCAACGCGAACCAGAATGCAACATTCCCAATTTAGATTGGAGCAAATATCGCACTATCTTAGCAACAGTTCACCGCCGCGAAAACTGGGGCGAACCCTTACAAGGAATTGCTCACGCATTTCTTCAAATCTTAGATAAATTTCCCGATACAGCTTTACTGCTACCCCTGCACCGAAATCCCACTGTTCGACAACCTTTGCAAGCTCTTTTGGGCGACCACCCACGAGTATTTTTAACTGAACCTTTAGATTACGCAGAATTAGTAGGAGCGATTCAGAGATGTCATTTAATTCTTACAGATTCCGGTGGCTTGCAAGAAGAAGCACCTAGTTTGGGTAAACCAGTTTTAGTATTACGAGAAACCACAGAAAGACCAGAAGCAATTTCTGCTGGTACTGCTAAACTTGTGGGTACTAATTCTGATACAATTTTCACAGCAGCAGCAGAACTGCTCAGCAATTCCGAAGCATACAACGCAATGGCAATGGCAATTAATCCCTTTGGTGACGGTTTGGCAGCCTCGCGGATTTTGAAAATTGTTGAAGAGTATTTTAGTTAGCTACCCCTTGGCGAGTGGGGCAGTTGAAACCGCAACTCCACAAACGAAGTCCCCGCACAGGGGGACTAATTCCTGTTAAAAAAACTCGCTTTCTGCCTCCATCCCCGAATTACCAATCCCCACCGCCACCCCCACTAATGCTGTAGTCGCTACTGCTAATGCTGTAGTCGCTACTGCTACTCCTGCTAATACTGTAGTCGCTGCTATTAGTGCTGTAGTAGCCACCGCAATCATCGCTGTTACGGTTACTGCTGTAGTCGTTACTGGTACTGTAATCGATGCTGTTAATGCTGTAGTCGCCAGCCCCACCGCAATAGTTGTGACTGTTACTGCTGTAATTCGGACGGTTAGTGCTGTAATTGCAATTGTTACTGCTGTAATTGCGCCGATAACGGCGGTGGGAGGGGGAAGGAGATTTCCCAGAAAATAAGCTGCGAAATATCTTGAAGATAATGAAGCAAGGTATAAATGCTATGAATGCTATGAATAACAACCCAAGTAAGCCATAGATTAGATTCGATGAATCTTCACCTGTGGATGTACTATTACTAATAACTGGCGATTGACTAGGTATTGGTGACGGTTTCAGCCCTTGAGATGGTACGATTGGAGCCAAAGGCAGTGTGGTTTGAGATTGAGCATTTACCGTCGGAGTTTGTAAAACATTTACTAACGCCTTTGTCCCGGCTAATGTGCCCCCGTCCAAGTCCTGCTGTTTAAATCGGGGCGTAATTTCGGTTTCAATAATGCCTACTGCTCTAGCATCCGGCACAATGCTTTGAATGCTCGAACCTGTTTCAATTTGAACGCGGCGTTCCCCGAAAAAATTAATAATAACACTCCGTTATTTTTACCTTTTTTGCCAAGCCCTCACAAGTTAAATAATTCTGTAGCAAATGCTTTTGGTGTCGCCGATGGCTTAGTATCAGGCACTGTCACAACAGCGATTTCTGAGTCGTTTTTTGCCTCTAAATCCGAAATCATTTGATTTAGCTGAGTTTCGGTCTTGTCGCTGAGAATCTTTGCATTGTCCGTTACCCAAGTGTTATTTACTTGACGCGGATTCGGTACTTCTTGTACTGTTATAGCTTGGCTCGTTAGGGGAAATGCCATTGCCTAAAAGCACAGCAAACTGCTCCAGATTATTTGTTTGTTGCTAAATTGTAACTGCATCGCTTCAGCAGTCTCCTGAATAGCTGCTAATCTGAAATTGACATCTATCTGTCGGCCTAATTACAATTAAATAACTAGAGCACTGTCATCTCAATTCATATTATTCAGACGTTGAATTCATAAAAATCATAATTTTAGATACCCCCTAAGCACTTTACATTTACAGTTACAATGATGAACTTTCATTTAAACTCTCTATTAGACTTGCCTGCAGTAAATGTGAAAAATTGTACTCCACTTAAGATAAAAATTTTATTCTACCTCAGTATTCGAGTGTTAAAAATAGTTCGTCATTACTGTGATAATTATCCGGAATACCTCGATACAAATCGACCTATATTAGCCATAAACTTGTCTGTTTTTGGTGGTTATGTGTATTTACAACTACCCAAAAATCGTTAATAATTCAAAGGTTGATTTCACCGGGAGTTCAGGGATATTGCCTCAAGGCAATTGCGGCGGAAACTGTGGTGTTGGCAATTCGATCGATAGCAGCGCGTGGTTGGTGGTGGTATAAGGCAGCAACTGCGGAAATTCAGGCGGTTTTTACTAATCCTGAAGCTGTGAAATTTGGGTCAAAATCAGAAGTTTTGGAAAATCCGCTGACGAAACGATAACATAAAATCTTGGCTTTATTTGCGGAGGAAAAGCAATCAGGAAATTGCACAAATATTGTACATTCCTCCGGGTACGGTGCAGGTTCATGTGCACGCGATTTTGCAAAAGTTAGAAGTGCGCGATCGCACTCAAGCTGCTGTACTCGCAATTGAGAAAGGATGGGTTGCTGAAGAACTTTTGGTGATCGAACCTTGACCAGGGCGGGTTTTGTACCGGAATTGTCGGTTTTTTAAAGGAATTATTGGCTTAACCCGCCCCTATCAAGATGCCTCTGTGGCAGGCAGGTTCACGGAAAATTAGTATCATTCGTCTTGATTTTTAATTTTACTGATGACATTTAATCTTTAAATTTGCTAAGCTCCCGCATATGCCTTAATTTTCCTACCGTCATCTAACCAAAGGTGTATTATGCCAAATTTTATCAGTTCAGTATTTAGTTCGATCGCCTTTCTCGACTCTGCCCTTCCCGATCGCCAAACTCTCCGCAACGGCATCGCAGCGGGGACAGAAGTTATTACCCTCGATGCGGCGCGGGATGGAGTAGAACAAATCACGGCAGCGCTAGCGAGTCGCAGCAATATTAAAAGCATTCATATCATCTCCCACGGCCGCCCCGCGAGTTTGCAGCTAGGGGCGATCCATCTAAACTTCACAAATTTAAAAACTTATGCTAAAGACTTGCAGCGTTGGTCGCGTTCGCTGGCAGACAGTGGAGAGATTTTGCTTTATGGGTGTGATGTAGCGGCGGGGGAGAAGGGCGCTAACTTTGTGCAGCAACTGAGTCAGCTAACCAAGGCAAAAATTGCTGCTTCTAGATCGCCGATCGGCAGTCGCCGTTTAGGCGGAAACTGGCTGCTAGATTATACAACGGGAGCGATTGTGGCTGGGCTGGCGATCGACCCAGCCACAAGAGCCGCCTATCAATTTGCCTTCGGCGTCACCCTCTACGACGGTACAAGTAACTTTCCAGCCGGCTCGCCCCCCGGTATCGGGGCATCAGGCGCTACTCAATTAGGTTACGCACAGTTACCTCTACCTTTCCCATTCGGTTCTGGTTCCCTTGCCCCTGGTGCGTTCTCGCCAAACACGGGCATTAATACTGCTAGGGTTACCAACGCGAATAACAATAACACTACAGGCTATGCAGGCTACACCAACTACAAATACACTCCTCCAAGTCCGCCAGCGACGCCAGAAACATTTACTCCAATCAGCCCAACTTTCCCGGCCCTCAACCGCACCAACGGTTACAGCGTTTCTTTTCGAGTTGCAGTTACGGCGGAAACCAGCAATAGTGACGCTTGGGCAGGTTTCAGCATCATCGCCATTAGCAGCGACGCTCAAAATGGCATTGAACTGGGTTTCACCAACGGCAACCTCGGCGCCAACGGAGGCATTTTTGCTCAAAACGGTGGTGCATCCCCAACTCTGTTTACTCGCGGGGAAAATGCACCTTTTAACATCAGCAATGCTACCGACTACAAACTGGTGGTTCAAGGCAGCACTTACAGCCTGTTTGCTGGAGGCGCAGCAATACCAGGCCTGACAAATCAACCGCTACGCAACTACACGGCTTTTGATGAAAAAGCCAGTCAGCCGCCTTTACCCTACGATCCCTACAGCCAGGCAAACTTCCTATTTTTCGGCGACAACACGGATCAAGCAAGCGCGAGTTTTACTCTCGGCCCCATCTCGGTTAATAACTTCCCGGTGGCGGTCAATGACAACTACAGCGTCTTGCACGACAAAGTTCTCAGCGTTCCCGTGCGCGGAGTGTTAGAAAACGACACCGACCCAGATTTGGACCCGCTGAGTGCCGCCTTAGTTACAGGCCCGACTAACGGTACGATCGCATTCAACAAAAGTGGCGACTTCACTTATACTCCCAAAGTCGGCTTTTCCGGCATAGATACCTTCACCTACAGCGTTAGCGACGGCGCTGCAACTCTCCCCGCCACGGTGAATATCAACGTTACTAACTTTCCCCCGATCGTACAAGCTGACAACTACAGCGTCTTGCACGACAAAGTTCTCAGCGTTGCCGTGCGCGGAGTGTTAGAAAACGACACCGACCCAGATTTGGACACGCTCAGTGCAGCCTTAGTTACAGGCCCGACTAACGGTACGATCGCATTCAACAAAAGTGGCGACTTCACTTATACCCCCAAAGCCGGCTTTTCCGGCATAGATACCTTCACCTACAGCGTTAGCGACGGCGCTGCAACTCTCCCCGCCACGGTGAATATCAACGTTACTAACTATCTGCCAACCGCAAATCCTGACACCTACAGCACCAGTGCGGGAAAAGCCCTCAGCATTGCCGTGCCCGGAGTGTTAGAAAACGACACCGACCCAGATTTGGACACGCTGACTGCTGCATTGGCAGCCAACCCGACTCAAGGGTCGATCGCCCTCAACAAAGACGGTTCTTTCACTTATACTCCTAACGCCGGCTTTTCTGGAACAGACACCTTTACCTACACAGTCAGCGACGGAATAGTTAGCTCTGAACCGGCTACCGTGACTGTCAGCGTCAACAATAACCCCCCTGTGGCGAATTCTGACAGCTATACTACTGCTTTTAATACTCCCCTCAATGTGACGGGTTTGGGAGTCTTAATCAACGATACAGACCGGGAAAATGACCCGCTGACTGCGATTTTGGTGGCAAATCCGACTCA
The DNA here is from genome assembly GCA_022701275.1 of Microcoleus vaginatus PCC 9802. Classification (NCBI taxonomy): domain Bacteria; kingdom Bacillati; phylum Cyanobacteriota; class Cyanophyceae; order Oscillatoriales; family Microcoleaceae; genus Microcoleus; species Microcoleus vaginatus. The sequence continues at coordinate 3,393,923 of CP031740.1, read as the reverse complement.
AGGGTCGATCGCCCTCAACGCTAACGGTTCTTTCAGTTACACTCCGAATGCTGGTTTTGCAGGGACAGACTCTTTTACCTACAAAGCTAATGACGGGAAAGCTGATTCTGCGATCGTCACGGCAAGCATTATTGTAAATAACCCTCCAACTCCGACGCCCAGGGAAACTCCAAGTCCGACTCCCACGGGAACTCCGACGCCGACTCCCACGGAAACTCCGACTCCGACTCCAACTCCGACGCCCACGGAAACTCCGACGCCGACTCCCACGGGAACTCCGACTCCGACTCCCACGGGAACTCCGACGCCGACTCCCACGGAAACTCCGACGCCGACTCCCACGGAAACTCCGACGCCGACGCCCACGGAAACTCCGACGCCGACTCCCACGGAAACTCCGACGCCGACTCCCACGGAAACTCCGACGCCGACGCCCACGGAAACTCCGACGGCGACTCCCACGGGAACTCCGACGCCGACTCCCACGGGAACTCCGACGCCGACTCCCACGGAAACTCCGACGCCGACTCCCACGGAAACTCCGACGCCGACTCCCACGGAAACTCCGACGCCGACTCCCACGGAAACTCCGACGCCGACGCCCACGGAAACTCCGACGCCGACGCCCACGGAAACTCCAACTCCGACTCCCACGGAAACTCCGACGCCGACGCCCACGGAAACTCCGACTCCAACGGAAACTCCAACTCCGACTCCGACGCCGACTCCAACTCCCACGGAAACTCCAACGCCGACTCCCACGGGAACTCCGACTCCCACGGAAACTCCGACTCCCACGGAAACTCCGACTCCGACACCGACTCCTGCAGGAACTCCGACTCCCACGGAAACTCCGACGCCGACGCCCACGGCAACTCCAACTCCGACTCCTACGGAAACTCCGACGCCGACTCCCACAGAAACTCCGACTCCCACGGGAACTCCGACTCCTGCGGGAACTCCGACTCCCACGGAAACTCCAACTCCGACGGGAACTCCAACTCCGACGGGAACTCCAACTCCGACAGGAACTCCGACTCCTGCGGGAACTCCTGTTGACTCTGACAGGGTTGGCGGCGGCGATGCCGATTGCATTTGCCAACAGATTACCCTACCCGCGATCGGTTCGATTCCGGGCCCGAATTCTGTCGATCGCACTTTCAATGGCACTGACGGCAGCGACTTCCTCACCGGCAGCAATCTCAACGACGTTATCAGCGGTTTCAACGGCGACGACATTCTGCTGGGCGAACAAGGCAACGACAATATTTACGGAGGACGGCCCAGCAATATCCCCCTTGGCCCGGATACAGACAATGACGTGCTGTTTGGCGGCAATGGCAATGACTACCTCAACGGCGATGCGGGCAACGATCTCATTTTCGGGGGTAAGGGCGATGATGTGGCGATCGGCGGCAAAGACGATGACTTGATTTGGGGCGACAAAGGCAATGACACTCTGGTTGGGGATCAGGGTAACGACAGCTTGTTTGGAGGCAGTTTTGACCCGTCTAGCCCTGACTCGAATGGACGCGATTTGCTGTTTGGCGGTGCTGGCAACGACTTCTTGAATGGGGGAGATGCTGCGGACACTCTAAGCGGCGGCGAGGGCAATGATACTGTTTACGGCGGCAAGGGCAATGACGTTGTGGTGGGGGGTACGGGCAACGATCTGCTGTTGGGCGATCGCGGCAGTGATAGCATTTGTGGTGGCGACGGGGACGATACTATTTTAGGAGACAGTGCGATCGACTTTAACGCCGATCCAGATTCCCTGTGCGGTGGTGCAGGCAATGATTTGATGTTTGGCAACGGCGGTAGTGACAAGCTATGCGGCGAGGAGGGCAACGATACTCTCTACGGCGGTAAAGGCGACGATTGTCTGATAGGGGGTTTGGGTAATGATATTCTCAGCGGCGGCATTGGGCGCGATCGCTTTGTTTTAACAGCAGGTTCCGGCCCCGATCAAATTACTGATTTCACAAAAGGTGAAGATTTGTTGGTGTTAGGGGGCGGTCTAACTTTTGCTCAACTTAGTATTACCCAAAACGCTAATGCAGCTTTCATCAGGATTGGTGAGAACGGTCAACTGTTGGCTGCTTTGAATGGAGTGCAAGCTAGTGCGCTCGGTGTGAATGATTTTACCATCTTCGGGTAAGCAGAAATTAGTTAACTAAGGTAGGTACTCCGCACCTTAGTTAATTATGTAGAGAGGGAAACGCCCTGCTTACCGCTATTAGTAGTGTGTCCAATCATATCGTTTCCGGTTGCATGGGTATTGTTCCAATGTCCAAACAGTCACTTGTCCCGAAAGCATAATTTTAGCCAACAGTCAACAATCATCTCGCTCGTGCAACCGGAATTGATATCAAATCACTTTTTGTGTCTAGGAGTGCGATCGACAATAATCCAAGCTTTTGCTTGACACTACTCAGAACTCCAGATATTATTTTAGTAATAAAAATGACTTAAACAAGCCACTGTACGGACAAACTACTGACAGTGTATTTACGTAAGTAACAATTTTTTTACATTAAAAAAATTGACATTAGTTGATAGCTAATACATAATCATCTCAAATTTCGGTGCATCTAGATGGGACAGATAATTATTAACGAATTCCGGCGCGCTACGGGAAACATTACAGGCAACGAGTATGTAGAGTTACTGCTCACAGAAGATGTAAGTGCAACTCAGCTTCAGAGCTATTTTGTAGGCGACTCAACTGAGCCAACAGCAGCTAAATATTCAGCTTATCGATTTACTAATATGGCAAGTATTGCTCCTGTGTTTAAAGCAGGAACAATACTTACGATCGGCGGTTCGCCTGTTAATCAAGAGATTGCCTACAACCCCATACCGTCGGGAACAAATAACGATTGGAACATTAGATTGAGTCCCCAAGGTGGATTTTTGACAAAGCTGCTCCCAGTCGGAAATTTTCATGGGGATTTCGCGGCTTCAGATGTTGTTTATGTTGATAATGCTAGCACTACAACTACCGATACAGTAGATTCGATCGCCTGGAGGACATCGGGAACCCACGGAGCATTCGGCAGTGCAGCTAAGGTGCAAATTATAGCACCAAGCAACGGGGGTATTGTCGAGTTTTCCAGCGCTCTTGGCGGCGTGAACAAAACTGCTAATTATGCTGTAGATAATCCTGGTTCCTTGGGTTTGCCCAACGGCGGAATTAACACTATTTATATTAACAGCCTCCGCAACCCGCAGGTTAACAGCGCTCCAACTTTGGCAAATTCTAATTTTAATACTCTGCTCCCAATTAATGAAGACATAGCCAACGCAGCTAACACAGGCTTTAGTATTTTTAACATCACTAGCGAGTTAGGCGGTGACGCTAATGGCGATCCTTTGGGTGTCGCAGTCACCGATGCAGACAATACTAATGGTAACTGGCAATTTTCAACTAACGGCAATACTTGGACAAATGTTGGTGCAGTGTCGGAAAGTTCCGCAACAGTGCTCGGTCCGACTCCTCTTTATAATGGCTTACTTGGTAACACTCCTAGTTCTCAAAAATGGCTGTCTTTGACGAACTTAAATCAGACCGATCCTACCGCTACTGCTTCAGAAATATTTAGCGGTAATGGAGTTAATTTAAACAGCACTGCTGCCAATAGCATTTATGCTGGCTATACAAATAATTCTTTAAATCCGTCATTTCCCCCGCTCGATCGCACTACAGGCTTTAGCTTGTCTTTTAATCTACAAATTATCTCGGAATCCCGTAATAATCAAAATCAAGCTGGTTTTAGCATTGTTGCCGTTACTAGCGATCGCAAAGCCATTGAAATCGGTTTTCAGCAGCTATCTGCAACTTCTGGCAATATCTTTGCACAAGGCGACGGCATTACTCCCAACCCAGGCGCACAAACCAAGGGCTTATTTGTTGCAGCAGAGAATGTTGCTTATAACACCAATATTGCTACTAACTACACTCTCAGAGTTCAAGGTGACAATTACTTTCTTTCCAATGGCAGCGATGTCATACTGACCGGCCCACTGCGCGATTATTCAGGATATAGTGACCAGACCGATCCTTACGAAACTCCTAATTTTCTATTCCTCGGTGACGGCACTACCTCAGCCCAAGCTAACATCAACCTGACGCGGGTTTCCCTGCAAACGCCTGCGAAAGTTCGCTTTGTACCCAACCCAGACTATTACAGTACCCCTGGAAGCGAACCAACAATTACTTTTCGGGCGTGGGATGGAAGTAACGGAGTGGGTAACGGTACTGCGGGCGTCAATGCTTCAGTTACTGGTGGAACAACGCCGTTTAGCACTAATAGTTTAACAAGTTCGATCGCAGTTAATCCCGTCAACGATGCACCTTCGTTTGTCAAAGGAGTCGATCGCACTCTCAGCAGCAATTCGGGGCCACAAACCATCCCCGGATGGGCGACTGCCATTTCTCCAGGCCCGGCAAACGAATCGGGACAAACTGTGGCTTTTCAAGTGGTAGGGAATGATAATGCTGCTTTGTTTAGTGTACCACCGGCGATCGACTCGCTGGGGACGCTAACCTTTACACCGGTGCCGGGGGCGATCGGCAGTGCTAATATCACTCTCAACCTGAGAGATAATGGCGGTATAGATAACGAAGGGCTCGATACTTCTGACACCCAAGCGTTCATTATCAACCTCACCAATCCAGGCACATTTAACTTCAGTAACGCCACGTATAGCGTTAATGAAAACGGTCAATTTGCCACAATTACCGTTACTCGCACTGATGCTACTAATGTGGCTGCTGCTGTCAGTTACACTACAACTAATGGCACTACTAATGCTGGTAGTGACTATAACCCGACATCGGGAACATTAAATTTTGGCATTGGCGAAACTACTCAAACTTTCACGATTCCAATTCTTGATGATTCAGAAATAGAAGAGGATGAAACTGTTAATTTAACTCTGAACAATCCCACTAACGGAGCCGATTTAGGAGCGATTTATAGTGCTGTTTTGACTATTGTAGATACAACTCCGACTCCGACACCTGCGGAAACCCCAACTCCGACTCCGACGCCTGCGGAAACTCCAATTCCGACACCGACTCCGATACCGACTCCAACGCCTGCGGAAACTCCAATTCCGACACCGACTCCGACACCGACTCCAACGCCTGCAGAAACTCCAATTCCGACTCCGACGCTTGCGGAAATTCCAATTCCGACACCGACGCCAATTCCGACTCCGACACCTGCGGAAACCCCAATTCCGACACCGACGCCAATTCCGACTCCGACGCTTGCGGAAACTCCAATTCCGACACTGACTCCGACGCCTGCGGAAATTCCAACTCCGACGCCAACTCCGACACCTCCGGAAACTCCAATTCCGACACTGACTCCGACGCCTGCGGAAATTCCAACTCCGACGCCAATTCCGAGTCCAACGCCTGCGGAAATTCCGACTCCGACGCCAATTCCGACTCCGACTCCGACGCCTGCTGAAATTCCAACTCCGACACCAATTCCGACTCCGACGCCTGGGGAAACTCCAATTCCGACACTGACTCCAACGCCTGCGGATACTCCGACACCAATTCCGACTCCGACTCCGACGCCTGCTGAAATTCCAACTCCGACACCAATTCCGACTCCGACGCCTGCGGAAACTCCAATTCCGACACTGACTCCGACGCCTGCGGATACTCCGACACCAATTCCGACTCCGACTCCGACATCTGGAGAAACTCCAATTCCAACGGCTAAACCGTGGGAAACGCCGATCGCCAATCCGACTCCGACGCCTGCTGAAATTCCAACTCCGACACCAATTCCGACTCCGACGCCTGCGGAAACTCCAATTCCGACACTGACTCCGACGCCTGCGGATACTCCGACACCAATTCCGACTCCGACTCCGACATCTGGAGAAACTCCAATTCCAACGGCTAAACCGTGGGAAACGCCGATCGCCAATCAGAATGCGATCGCCGAAACCACCTCTCCATCAACCGAAACCCCGGAACCTGCGCTAATTCCTGCTGCTTCCGAAGACTGTATGTGTGATCGAATCACTTTACCCGATCGCACTTCCATTCCCGGCCCGAATATCCCTGAAAATGTCCTCAACGGTACTGACGGTAAAGATACTCTAACCGGCAGCGATATTAATGACATCATTAACGGTTTCAACGGCAGCGACTGGCTAAATGGCTTTCTCGGCAACGACAATATTTACGGTGGCCTTGCGAGCCCAGTTACTGTTGGCGCGGATGCAGACAGCGACACTATATTTGGCAACGAAAATAACGACTATCTCGTCGGCCACGCTGGGAATGACATTATTTATGCGGGTAAAGATCAGGATGTGGCGATCGCAGGCAAAGATAATGACGTAGTTTGGGGCGACACAGGCAACGATACCCTACTTGGCGATGAAGGTAATGACAGTTTAATTGGCGGCACTTCTGATGCGTCTGACGGTGACTTGACAGGAAAAGATTTGCTTTTTGGCAATAACGGCAACGACGTTTTGTACGGACAAGAAAGCGAAGATACTCTAAGCGGCGGCAAGGACAATGATACCTTACATGGCGGCAAAAATAAGGATATAATTTGCGGCAATTCTGGCAATGATTTGCTGTTTGGAGATTTGGGAAATGACAGCATCTGCGGCGGCGAAGGCGAGGATACGATTTTCGGAGATATTGACAATATCGCCACGGATGCTAGCAGTCAAAAAGATTATTTGTGTGGCGGTAGCGGCAATGATTTAATTTTTGGTAATCAAGATGCCGATCAATTGTGCGGCGGTGACGGTAGCGATACTCTCTACGGCGGTAAGGGTGATGATACTTTGATTGGGGGAATGGGCGACGACTGGTTGATGGGAGACTTCGGAAACGATACGCTGCAAGGAGGAAGCGGGCGCGATTACTTTTTCTTGGCTGCGGGAGAAGGCCGCGATGTAGTCGCTGATTTTACGCAAGGTGAAGATTTATTAATTTTGACGGGAGGGTTAACGGTCGATCGACTCAGCATAGCTGAAGAAAACACTACAACTTTTATCAAAATTGCCAACACAGATCAAATCTTAGCTACCATCAACGGCGTACCACCTAATCTCATCACTCAACAGGATTTTACAGTAATTGGGCGACCTGGTTTGTAGAGAAGACGGCGGTTGAAACCGCGTTTACACAAACTTTAGTCTGCGAAAAACATTCGGTTCGCCGAACCTCGTTCCGGGACTAAAGAATGAACGGCATATCAAAGCCGGAGTTGGTATTAGGTAAATAAAGGGCTAAAGTGCTTACTACAAACCGCAATACTTGTAGGAGCGCGTGTTACCAACAATCTTTTATTCATATCAATAGATAGAGGAAACGGCACTGCCGTGTCCCTACCTCGATTAATTGTAGGGACTCCGGCACTAGCGGTGTCCTAGCTGTGGGTAATATTAATTCCGATGCTACCGGATTTGATGTGAGAGACTACTTAAATCTTTCATGTAGCGTCAGCAAATAGTCATAATCGCTGGATTTATCCTCTATAAAATTAATCCATCCTGCCTTCGGAAGGGAGGGTAAAGCGCTCGGGAGGACTGTGGAGTCAAACACAATATTGGTACTAGACTTGGGGTTAAGTGGAAACTGTAGGGTACAGAGTACGCACCCTACAGCTTCTCGTTTCCCCGCTTGGCTTTGTATTTAAACCGGAACCAGAGTCGGTTCCAAAGTTGCCACTAATTTGAGATTGTACTCATCTTCAAAAGACGGCTTTTTATAATCCAAACTCCAGAGTTCCAGAGCGCAATCGTCTTCTGGATTGAGCGGTTGCAGCCGCAAGTGAAACTCTCGAACTTCCGGGCGGTATTCGCATTTAAAATCAGAAATTGCGCCAATCTGCCGCCTGTCCAAAGCCACAGCCAGCCGCAGAAAAGGATGCAATTTACTAACTATCTCCCGGTATTTTTTCGGAAGAATTAAAAAATTTTCGTGCTTTTTTTTGGGAGGATTTTTCCGGTGATAGCGAGCTAAGTTCGCAATTACTTCAATCTCAGTTTCAGTGTATCCTAATAACTCACCGTTGCGAATTAAATAGTAAGAATGCTTGTGGTGCGCCGAATGACTGACGTACAAACCGCTGTTATGCAGAATCGCGGCTGCCCACAGCAACTCCCGTTCTTCGGTTCCCCAATAGTGCAGGATTCCTTGAGTTTGGTCGAATAAATTGAGCGCAAATGCTGCGGTTCTTTCGCTTTGTTCTAAATTGACTTGATATTTGTCAGCCATGTGCAGAATGCTGCGCTGGCGGATTGAACCTTGATAGCGCAAGCGGTTTTCAATTAAACCGTGCGCCAGCATCCAGTCAACAATTACGCCTTCTCTCAGAGAGCGATCGCAAACAGTCAGCGATTCAATTCCTAATAGTGTCATAGCTTCCTGCAAAATCAAAGATCCTGCCAGAATAATTTCCGCCCGCTTGTCCGACATTCCCGGAATTGCCAGCCTTTCCGAGTAAGAAAGTTTGCGAAAGCGATTGACTAAATCGCGCAAATCTTTTAAAGTTAACTGATATCCGGCTAGGGGATTCGGCACTGTTCCCAACTTTTCGCGAGCGTTAATTGCAGCCAGAGTTTCGATGGTTCCAGCAGTGCCAATCAAGCGCAAAGGTTCGCCAGCATTGAATTGAGAGCGCAATTCGTCGATCGGTCTTTCCAGCGAAATCCGAATATAAGCTTGCAAATAAGCAAACTCCTCCCTACTAATCGGGTCAGTTTTGACAAATTGTCCTGTTAAGCGGACAGCACCAATTTTTGTACTGGTGAGACACCGAGGCTCAGAACTGTCTCCTAAAATCAACTCCGTAGAACCGCCCCCAATATCAATAATTACCTGCGACTGATTGTTAAACTCCATACCCGAAAGAACGCCGAGATAAATTCTCCGCGCTTCTTCCTGACCGGAAATTAAACTAACATTCAGGTCTAATTCTTCAGCAACTTGTTTGAGAAAATCCCGCCCGTTAGGAGCTTCCCGAACCGCACTCGTCGCAACAGCGATAATTTGTTCAGCATTGAAAGTTTTAGCAATATCTTGAAAACGGCGCAGAGTGGCGATCGCCCTTTCCATAACCTCGGACTTCAAGCACCCTGTCTTAACCTCACAATCGCCCAACCGAACCGTATCTTTTTCTCTAGCAATAATCGTAAACGCGGGCAATTTCGGATCGATCCGCGCCACCACCATGTGAAATGAGTTAGTACCCATATCAATAGCAGCAATAATGCGATTTGACTCCGCAGAAGCAAGTGAATTAACCATTGGAGTGTATCGGGGTTGACAGATATTTATGATTATTTCACGAATCCAGTGAGGCATGATATTAAATCAGCCAAAATCGGGAACGGCTGACTGGGCAAGACTTTAACCCTATGTTGAATTCCAGCCGAAGTGGGATATCCAGCAGAGATCGTAGGTGATTGTGCCTAAAATTTGATAAAATCTAGAGTTAAAAATATCAAATCTAGAATTGAAATGCTTAAAGAGCCCGATCGCCAACCCGAATCCACATTGCTAACCGTCGTAAGGCTTTTGAGATGGGACAAGCCAGCAGGAAGGCTCATTTTAATGATTCCAGCCCTCTGGGCCGTCTTTTTAGCAGCAGATGGGAGGCCGCCCGCAGCATTGGTGGGCGTGATTGTGTTGGGTACCTTAGCCACGAGTGCGGCTGGATGCGTCATCAACGACTTGTGGGATCGCGATATCGACCCCCGAAGTAGAAAGAACGCGATCGCGCCCCCTAGCATCCCGCGCCCTCACCGTGCAAACTGGAATCGGAGTTGCATTAATTTCCTTTGCTTGTGCGGCAATTCTCGCTTTTTATCTCAATCCTTTAAGCTTCTGGCTGTCTGTCGCCGCCGTACCAGTAATTATCTGCTATCCGCTGGCAAAAAGATTCTTTCCAGTGCCGCAATTAGTGCTATCAATTGCCTGGGGTTTTGCAGTTTTAATTAGTTGGAGTGCGGCCGTTAACCAATTAGAATTAGCGACTTGGCTGCTGTGGGGTGCAGTCGTGTTTTGGACGATGGGATTTGATACAGTTTATGCGATGAGCGATCGGGAAGACGATTTGCGTCTGGGGGTGAATTCCAGCGCGATATTTTTCGGGGATAATGCCGCTAATGCTGTGGGTTTATTCTTTGTTGGGACTGTCGGTTTGTTAGCAGCAATGGGGATTAATCTGCACTTGCACATTGGTTTTTGGATAGCAATTAGTGCGGCGGTGATTTTGTGGTTTTGGCAATATAGTCAACTGCGGAGCGCCGATATTCCGAAGCTTGTTTACGGTCAAATATTTCGCCAAAATGTTTGGGTGGGGTTTGTATTGTTAGCCGGGATGATTGTTGGGGAGATTTTTTAGTTTTTGGTAGGGCTTTTCCCGGAGGAAACGGGTATGAAACTCCAATGATTGAATTTTGAAAGAAGAGCTTCACATAGATTTAAGCCTGAAAGCCTGTGTCTCTCTGCTTTGTATCGGAGTCTCCAACCGCTGCACGATCGTGAAAAAGGGGGATGTGCGATCGCTTATTCCCCCTTTTTCTGGAGCATTATACATAAATATACTTAGTTGTCAATTCAATTCAATTAAAATTTTTACATAAATTAATGAGGGGCAGGCTTCTAAAAAGTGATATATTTTTTGGTCATACAAAATTCTCGTCAATTATACTAAATATTGCTCGATAAAAATAAATAAAAACCGATTGTGACATGTGAGGCTGCGGCATCTGGGTAAGAAAGATCGAGAGTCCTTTCTCACCCAGGTTCAGAAGGGTTCTCGATCTTTCAAGAAGGCGATATATTCAACCCTAAACTATGATATGAAAAGAATCATCATTGGCATTATGGGCCCGGGCGAGAGTGCCACATCAACCGACTTAGAAAACGCCTATCAACTCGGACAACTCATCGCCGGACTAGGATGGATATTGTTAACTGGCGGCAGAAATGTCGGCGTCATGGATGCGGCCAACAAAGGAGCAAAATCAGCTAACGGTTTAACAGTCGGCATCCTTCCGGGGAATGACACTCGCGACATCTCTGAAGCTGTAGATATTGCCATTGTCACCGATATGGGAAACGCCCGAAATAATATTAACATTCTTTCTTCACACGTAATAATTGCCTGCGGTATGGGCACGGGAACTGCTTCGGAAATAGCACTCGCTCTGAAAGCTAACAAACAAGTTATCTTGTTAAATGACAGCGCTGAAAGTCAACTTTTTTTTAAAGGTGTAGCACAATTTAACATCTTTGTGGTAAACAATGCTGTAGAGGCTATGAATCAAGCTCGCAAAATCCTAGCAAATCCAAGATGAAACCCAAGATGAGAGTAAGCAAATTCAACTTTTGTGCGATCGGCCTTTTCCTGACTTTGGGGATTTTCGTCAGTACGAAAGCAGACGGAAGAATTGCACAGTTCAGTTTCAGCAACAAATCCACTCAAAAATTAGCACAAACCCTCCCTCCTCCTCCCCCTTTCACACAGCCTGTTACCGAACAAGAAGCGCCACCTATTCGCAGCGAATCCGTACCCGATCAAATCGCTTTAGCAACCCACTTGCAGACAATCAAAGCTAGAATGTACGGTGCTTACTGGTGTCCTCACTGTCACACCCAACAAGAACTTTTCGGCCAAGAAGCATTTACCGCCATTACTTACATTGAGTGCGATCCTAGAGGCAAAGATGCTCAACCCGATTTGTGCAAAGCTGCTAATATTAAAGCTTATCCCACTTGGGAAATTCGGGGTAAATATTACACGGGCAGGCAATCTTTGGAAAAACTGGCTATTTTATCCGGTTATAAAGGCAGCAGCAATTTTCTGGCACCAGTTTCCTCTCCTTAAAAATATCTAAATTCCTTCCCACTCGCCCACGAATAAACCGGGGTTTGGAAACGATATTGAGGGTTCTTAGCAATTATAGGACTAAGGCAAACTGTCACAACTAGGGCTTAAATTTTAGGCGGAACTTCCCCCTGCAAATATACTTATCTAGGCTCAAAAGCCTCTCAGCACAAAGGTTTCAGGTGTTTAGTAAATAATTGTGTACCCATGTAGATGATTCATATCTGTTTGTGATCGGCAATTATATTGAATCTACAACAATTGAGCGTGATCGCCTGCGTCAGCTATTACTTATTAATGGGTACAAATTTTCAGCTCAATAGTTGCATTCTTTGTTGAGTAAGAGTTTGATCACTGTTAGTACATTTGTATAGGGGAAGTCCCGTTTAATCAATTGAAGAGCTAGAGTATTTATGGCCTCGCCTCTTAAAGGAATAACAATTAATAATTAAATGGGCGCGAAAAATCACAAACAAGGGTAATGCTTGTATCACAGTTTAAATGTGCAACAGCTTACGTTCTACATAGGATGAAAGAAATACATCTGATGATGGCATAAGTGAAGAAAAAATTAGGTATACCAAAATTATAATACTTCATTATTTTTATTTCAAGTAATCTTTTTTCGGGAATTACCAAATTGATAAGACTCATACTTTTTAGGTAGAGAGCGAAATTTTGAATCATTATAAACTGCCGCATTCAAGATTGACTGCCTAACAGTTCTTCTGCTACCAATCCTTTCTGAATTGCGAGTACAGCAGCTTGAGTGCGATCGCGCACTTCTAACTTTTGCAAAATCGCGTGCACGTGAACCCGCACAGTCCCCGGAGCAATGTACAATATTTGAGCTATTTCCTGATTGCTTTTTCCCCCCGCAACTAAAGCTAATATTTCCTGTTCTCGCTTCGTCAGTAGATTTTCTAAAAGTCCCGAGCTCAACCCATTTTTAATAGGTTCAGGCTGAGCAAAAACCGCCCGAATTTCCGCAGTTGCCGCCTTATCCCACCACGAAGCACCCGCCGCTACCGATCGAATTGCCAAAACCAAACTTTCCGCCGCAATTCCTTTTAGGCAATATCCCTGAGCACCCGCTGCCATCAATCTTTCAATTAATGTTTTTTGCGAATGAGATGTTAAAATTAAAACGGGAATTGCTGGATGTCGCTGTTTAATTTGGCGGCAAGCTTCAATGCCACCAATTCCAGGCAAACCGACATCGAGAACGACCACATCGGGCAAGTGTTCCTGAGTCAATTCTACTGCCGTTTCGCCATCTTCTGCCTCGGCAATTACTTGTAAGCAACTTTCTTGCTGCAACCGGGTTTGCAGTCCCAACCGAAACAGTTCGTCGTCTTCAACTAAGAGAATTCGCAAGGGATAAACTGGTTTCATTTCTCTGGGATAGCAGGGAGTCGGAATCCAAACAAAGCGCCTAGAGGCAATTTATTTTCTGCCCAAATTATACCGCCGTGGGCGTCAATAATTTGGCGAGATAAGTATAACCCCAATCCCGATCCTTTGGCTTGCCGATCGCTGTGTCCTTGATAAAAACGCTCGAACAAGTGGGGCAGTTCATCGGCGGTAATTCCCAACCCGCTATCGATAACTTTCACCACCTGATAATTCAAATAAGATTCCATGATTATTTCTACTTTGCCACCGCGAGGAGAATGGTTGATGCCGTTTGTTAGCAAATTCACAAAAACGCGCTGGAGTTGCACCGCATCGCCATTTACCCACAAAGAGCGACGGAAATGTGACTCTCCGTAACTCATACTAATGTAAACCCGGCGCGCCGCAGATAAATGGGTGAGAGTTGCGATTACTTCTTCTGCCACAGCTACTAAATTTACGGGCGCAAGTTGCAGTTTTAAACCTTCGGCATCATTGCGGTAAACATCCAGCAGCGTTTCTACTAATTGTAGTGACATTTTGTGCGATCGCGCCATTGTTTCGAGAACTTTTTGCTGACTGGCGGTGACATTCCCAAATTTTGCTGACTGAAAAGCTTTAATTGTTTCGATCGCCCCCAGCATTGGCGTTTTTAAGTCGTGACTCAAAGTAGAGACAAAATCTTCTCGGATGCTTGCTAGCTGCTGCTGCGACTGTAACTCAGCTTTAGCGATCGCGATCGCTTCTTGGTACTGGTGGTTGCGATCGCTCAAATATCCCGTCACCCCTAAAGCCATGACTGCGATCGATCTATTTGCTACAGTTGCTAGGGCGATCGCTTCTCCAGGAGGAACAAACAAATTTAACAGCGTCAAAGCTGCCGATACCAGCGTAATTTGCAACTTACCCAACCGACTCAGGCGCGAATTTGCCAGTAAAATCGGCCCCGTGTACAAATACCCAAACAGATACTCCGACGGCGTAGTAAATTCCAGCACTACCACAATCGCAAATAAAATTGCGATCGACCACCTCCCCCGCAAATACTTCTCTTGAATAGCGAGTTTTTTTGGGATAGCCCATAAACTTTTAAACATCATCAATCAATCCATTTTATATTTTGTATTCACAGTTTTTTTCTTCTCCCTACTACCTACTCCTTTCTACCTTAGCATAGTTATTTTTTATGATTTTTTTTCACCTATTCTCGCGCAAAAGCACGGCGTTTAGCGAACATCTATATCTAGAAGTATAGACACTTAACCCGAGCTAAATATTCATCTATGCTGCCAAATATAGAGCGAATAAGCCTAATGTGGCAACAGCAATTTATACCGGAAAGCTGATTATCCAATTTTCTAACAGTGAGTATAGTAATCACTAAAAGTAGATAGCATTTTTGGGCTAACAGAAGTGACATATCAACTTTGTCTAATCAAAGCGATTTCAGTTTCATCCAAATTAACAATAGTTATGGTGGCGCGCTCTTAAATGCTATACAATTGCTCCATCGCTGTCAAAGCACGGGATTAGCAAAATAAAAACAAGGAATTCTCGCCAGCGAAAACCCGCTGATGGTGTTAATCCCTCTGGCTGGGGAGATTGCATCTTAGCAGCATTGAATTCGGCGATCGCCCCCAAACTGAAAGTGACCTTCAAAAAAAGCTCGCCCGGTTTTTGGAATCTCCCACCTAACCCATTTCGCGATCGCGAAAACGTATTTACCCAAGGATAAAAATTAACTCATTTATGCAGCAAGGATTACTTCAAATCGCATTAACCCTAATCATTTTAATAGCAATCGCGCCTGTCTTCGGCAACTACATGGCGCGGGTGTACATGGGAGAAAAAACCATTCTCGATCCCGCTATTAAACCCCTAGAACAACTCATCTATAAAGCCAGCAACATCCGGTCTGTAGATTCCATGACTGGTTGGCAATATGCCCGCTCTTTACTCTACAGCAATGCAGCAATGGGCATATTTGTTTTTTTTATTTTCATGCTTCAGGGAGTGCTGCCTTTAAATCCCACCAGCCTCAGTACCCCAACCTGGGATACTGCGCTGCACACAACTATTTCATTCCTCACAAATACCGACCAACAGCATTACTCCGGCGAGACAACCTTCAGTTACTTATCCCAGTTAACTCTGGGTTTTTTAATGTTTACCTCAGCCGCTACTGGTTTAGCGGTAGGGATTGCCTTTATTCGGGGATTGACTGGTCGCCCGCTGGGCAACTTTTACATCGATTTAATTCAATCAATCACCAGGATTCTGCTACCTCTTTCTTTAATAATTGCCTTACTGTTGCTAATTTCAGGAGTGCCGGAAACCCTAGCAGGGCCGGCAGTTGCCCGTACCTTAGAAGGCGGCACCCAAGTAATTGCTCGCGGCCCAGTTGCTCACTTGGAAAGTATCAAACAACTGGGAGAAAATGGCGGCGGATTTTTTGCCATGAACTCGGCTCACCCCTTTGAAAATCCCAACCCTTTTACCAACCTGCTGGAAACACTAGCCATGGTTTCTATACCAGCAGCTATGATTCACACCTACGGCAGATTTGCCAACAACAAAAAGCAGGGATGGCTGATTTTTTGGATGGTGTTTGCCATCTACGTTGTCTTGATTGGCATTGCAGCGTTTGGCGAGTACGGCGGCAACCCTCAAATTAATAATTTACTGGGCGCGCAACAACCAAATTTAGAAGGCAAAGAAGTTAGATTTGGCTGGGCCGAGACTGCACTGTGGGCTGTTACTACGACTGGGACAATGTGCGGCGCTGTCAACGGGATGCACGATTCTTTAATGCCTCCCGCTGGTTTTGCTACTCTGTTTAATTTGTTTCTGCAAATCGTTTGGGGCGGACAAGGAACGGGAACGGCTTACTTATTTATTTACTCAATTTTGAGCGTATTTCTCACCGGATTGATGGTGGGGAGAACGCCGGAATTTTTGGGACGCAAAATAGAAAAACGGGAAATTGTGTTAGCCAGCGTTGTTTTATTAATTCACCCGATCGCAGTTTTAATCCCCGGTGCAATTACCCTCGCCTTTACCGACAGTTTGAGCGGCATCAGCAACCCGGGATTTCACGGCATTTCCCAGGTGATGTACGAATACGCTTCGGCAGCGTCTAACAACGGTTCTGGCTTAGAAGGATTGGCTGACTCTCAACCCGCACCGACAGGACTTTGGTGGAATTTAAGCACCTGTTTTAGCTTGCTGTTGGGGCGCTACGTTCCAATTATTGCCCTATTACTTTTAGCTGACAGCATGACGAACAAACAACTGGTTCCCGAAACAACGGGCACTCTCAGAACCGATTCAGTTTTGTTCACCAGTGTAACTGCAGGAGTAATCATAATTCTGGGCGCGCTAACATTTTTCCCAGTCCTAGCTTTAGGGCCAATTGCCGAAGGATATGAAATTAGCAGCGGCAAGTTTGAACCTGCATCGATAACTACACCCACAACACCTTTAGCAACACCAACTCCTCCACCTCTGTAGCAAAAAGTTATCAACCTAACTCTTCTCTTTCTCTGTGTTCTCTGTGTTCTCTGTGGTTCATTAAAAATTCCCAATCGATATGGCTTCTTCCAATACTCCTGATTCCCCAAAAAAACCTGCTAGAGGCTCTCGCGAGTCTCGCAAGCACACGCCGAAAGCAAATACAAAAGGCCTTTATCAAAGAGCTTTTAAAGAAGCTTTTGTCAAGCTAAACCCGCGGGTGATGCTAAAAAATCCGGTGATGTTCGTGGTGTGGATAGGCACAATTGTGACTGCACTTTTAACGATCGACCCGACCCTGTTCGGCCCGGTTGCCGGCGAAAATCAGAGAGTTTTCAACGGTTTAGTCACGTTTATTTTGTTCTTCACTTTGGTATTTGCTAATTTTGCCGAAGCGGTAGCAGAAGGGCGCGGAAAAGCGCAAGCAGATGCGCTGCGATCGACCAAAGCCGACACAACAGCCCGCAAACTCTTACCAGACGGTTCAATTCAAGAAGTTAGTTCGACATCCCTGAGACGCGGCGACCAAATTAAAGTGATCGCAGGCGATGTCATTCCTTCCGACGGCGAAGTGATTGCGGGTGTCGCGTCGGTGGACGAATCTGCAATCACTGGCGAATCCGCGCCGGTGCTCAAGGAACCGGGTTCGGACATTGCCAGTTCCGTCACCGGCGGTACGCGCATCCTCTCTGATGAACTGACGCTGCGGGTAATGGCCGACCCGGGTAAAGGGTTTTTGGACAGGATGATCGCGCTGGTGGAGGGGGCCGAAAGGTCGAAAACGCCCAACGAGATCGCGCTAACGGTGCTGCTGGCGGTGCTGACTCTGGTGTTTTTGATAGTGGTATCGACGATTCCGCCGATCGGCAATTACGTGAAAACTCCCGTGGGCGTGGTGACGCTGATTTCGCTGCTGGTAGCGCTGATCCCGACGACGATCGGCGGTTTGCTGAGTGCGATCGGCATTGCGGGCATGGATCGCGTCGCTCAGTTTAACGTGATAGCGACCTCTGGACGCGCCGTGGAGGCTTGCGGCGACGTGAATACGCTGATTTTGGACAAAACGGGGACGATCACGCTGGGGAACCGTTTAGCCGAGGAGTTCATTCCGGTAAACGGTCACTCGCTGGAGGAGGTTGCGAGTGTAGCCCTTGCTGCTAGCCTGTTTGACGATACTCCAGAGGGAAAGTCGATCGTCCGTTTGGCTCAGAATTTGGGCGCACAGGTGGATTTCGATCGCACCAACGCCACGGGGCTTGATTTTTCCGCAAAAACGCGGATGTCTGGCACGGATTTGCCCGACGGTACGGAGGTTCGCAAGGGTGCGGTGGACGCGGTGAAGGGTTTTGTGCGATCGCGCGGCGGTAATATCGGCCCCGATCTCGATGAAGCTTATGAGCGAGTTTCCCGGCTGGGAGGCACACCTCTAGGCGTTTGTCAAGGCAGCGACACCTACGGCATTATCTATTTGAAAGATGTCATCAAACCGGGAATTCGCGATCGGTTTGACCAACTGCGAAAAATGGGCATCCGCACAATAATGCTCACCGGAGATAACCGAATTACAGCATCAGTAATTGCCGACGAAGCAGGCGTTGACGACTTCATTGCCGAAGCAACTCCCGAGGACAAAATCGAAGTAATTCGCAAGCAACAAGCAGAAGGCAAATTAGTAGCAATGACGGGAGACGGAACCAACGACGCACCCGCACTAGCGCAAGCAAACGTAGGACTCGCGATGAATTCTGGAACGCAAGCCGCGAAAGAAGCCGCAAACATGGTGGACTTAGATTCTGACCCCACCAAACTAATTGATTTAGTTACAATTGGCAAACAATTGCTGATTACTCGTGGGGCGCTGACCACATTTTCGCTAGCCAACGATATCGCTAAATATTTTGCAATTATTCCCGCCATATTTGCCCCGGTTGGGGCTTTAAACGTCATGGGTTTAGCCAGCGGTCAATCGGCAGTTTTGTCTGCCTTAATTTACAATGCTTTGATTATTCCCGCTTTGATTCCCCTAGCATTAACTGGCGTAAAATTTCGACCATTGAGCGCCAACCAACTGTTGCAGCGGAATATTTTAATCTACGGATTGGGCGGAGCAGTCGCGCCGTTTATTGCCATCAAAGTTATTGATGTTTTGATTACCGCCGTTGGGCTAGCATAAGAGAAGTTCGGCAACGGATTCCCTCGACGGATGTAACGGATGATTCTCGTTACCCGGCTCTACCTGGGAACGCATATCTAGAGGATCTGCCTCGATTTTCCCAAAAAAATCATCCAATAGAAAGACAGATATTTATTCCCAAAATAAGGAGAATTCATGAAACGGAATGATTTGCTGAATGATATTTTTCCCAGAGATTTCCAAGAAATTATTGAGTTAGCGCAAATGCTTGGGCAGCGCCACCCAATCCCGGTGCAGCTATTTCTGGTAATGTGTTTCAATGCGATAATTGCCCCCGCTGTTTACGCGGCTGCGGGTGAAGATTTGACCCGAAAAGCTGTCTGGGGTTTAAGTCTCCTGGGTTTGGTGATTATCGCCCTTTCTATTTACCTGTTTGTAGTCATCTTTCAGCCGGAAAGATTTTAGTCAATAATTAACCCTTAGCAAATAACCGAGCCAGGTAATTTATGAGAGAAATAATTAGAGCCATTCGCGTTACCCTGGTTTTATGGGGAATCACAGCCATTATTTACCCTTTAATCTTGCTAGTAATCGGTCAAATTGCCTTCAACTCCCAGGCAAACGGCAGCTTAATTAGCAAGCAAGGAGTTATAGTGGGTTCGTCATTAATTGGCCAACCTTTCTCCTCCGAAAGATATTTTTGGAGCCGCCCCAGCACGACAAATTACAGCAGCTTTGCGACCGAAAATTACGATCCCACAAACGCAGAAAATTTAATTCAAAAAACAGGTATTTCGGGAGCTAGCAACATTGCCCCCAGTAACTCGGAGTTGCTGAAGCGAGGCAATGAGAAAGATGGTTTTCAGGGGGTGCAAGTAGAATTAGATCGCCTTAACAAAGCTGGTATCAAACCGACTGCTGATTTAGTCTACACCTCTGGTTCTAGCCTCGATCCGCACATTAGCGTAGAGGCAGCCCGAGCGCAAATTCAGCGGATAGCAACGGTGCGATCGCTCAATCTCAATCAAGTAGAAATGTTGGTAGCCAAAAATACAGATGGCAGATTTCTCGGCATTTTCGGCGAACCGGGAGTTAACGTCCTCCAACTAAATTTGGCTCTCGACCGTTTACAATAGTTTACAACAGTTCACAGTCATCGGTCATCAACTGACTGATGACTCGAAATTGACTAACTACCCACTCCTTGGCCGATGATTCACTCTAGCGAACTTACCAACAATCCAGACGCGGTTTACACCCAACCGAACCGCACTTACGATCGCACCCCCCGCCGGGGAAAGCACAAAATATTTATCGGCATGGCCCCCGGTGTCGGCAAAACTTTCCGAATGCTGGAAGAAGGACACAGGCTCAAATCTGAAGGCATTGATGTGGTAATTGGACTGTTAGAAACTCACGGGCGGAAAGAGACAGCAGCTAAAGGCGAGGGACTAGAAATAGTGCCCAAAAAACAAATGCTGCGCGGCGAAAAAATTCTCAACGAAATGGATACGGATGCTGTCATAGAACGCCGTCCTCAATTAGCCTTAATAGACGAACTGGCTCATACAAACATTCCGGGTTGTCTACGAGAAAAACGATATCAAGATGTCGAAGAAATTCTCAAAGCTGGGATTGATGTTTTCTCCACCCTCAACATTCAACACATAGAAAGTCTCAACGATTTAGTAGCTCGAATTACCGGAGTTGTAGTGCGAGAGCGAGTGCCCGATCGCGTCCTCGAAGCTGCTGACGAAATAGTCGTTGTCGATGTCACGCCGGAAACTTTAGAAGACAGGTTGCTAGAAGGCAAAATTTATGCTCCCGAAAAAATTGAACAATCTTTAGAAAACTTTTTCCAGCGCCGTCATTTAATTGCTTTGCGAGAACTCGCCCTGCGAGAAGTAGCAGACAATGTTGAAGACGACGCAGCAACTTTAAAAGGTCAATCTTGCAACATTCACGAACGAGTATTAGTATGCGCCTCGACTTATCCGAATTCCTTGCAACTGCTGCGGCGGGGCGCGAGGATTGCTAGCTACATGAATGCCCAATTTTATGCTGTGTTTGTCAACGATCCAGACCGATTTTTAACAAAAGCAGAAAGCTTGCACGTTGAAACTTGTGAGAAACTCTGTCAAGAATTTAACGGGCAATTTTTGCGGGTAAACGGCACTAATATAGCCAAAGCGATTTCGGAGGTAGCTAAACAGTATCGCATTACTCAAATTGTGATCGGCGAAAGCCAGCAATCCCGCTGGAATTTGCTGCTGCGGGGTTCTTTGACTCAACAGTTAGTGCGATCGCTCAAACACGTAGATTTGCACATCATCGCTACCGAAAAAAGTGGTCTTTCTAATTAGTCATTACTCCTGAGTCATTAGTCATCAGCCATTAGTCATTAATTATTAGTTATTAGCCACATGAATGAAATAAACAATTCCGGGCGATTGTAAGTCACGGAATTTATAGGGCACAAAGGCAAAGCCCGCCGGAGCAGGCTAGAAGCATAAACAATTTGGTATAACAACTCCAACTTTCGGAGGATAGCTGAATCTAGCGGGCGGTAGATGCGCTCGAAGCATTTACCTGTCAAAATGGCACTTGCTAGACCTGATTAAAAGTGCGATCGCTATGGTGGATGATTACATTCTCAACTTGCTAGTTATTGGCATCCTCCTGCTTACCGTTACCTTGGGTTCCGGATGGATTTCGCGATTGCCTGTATCTTATGCCTTAATTTATCTAATTGTCGGTATCGGATTGGGGCCCTACGGCGTGAAGCTGATTGACTTGCGTCCCGAAGCTCAATTTTTAGAAAGACTTACAGAGTTTGTAGTTATTGTTTCTCTGTTCAGTTGCGGCTTAAAAATGAATCGCCCGCTGCAATTTTGGGCTTGGAATTCCACAGCGCGGCTGATCGGTTTTTTGATGCCCATTTCTATTTTTGCAGTGGCCGCTATCGGTCATTGGTTTGTAAAATTAGATTGGGGTCCGGCGATTTTACTGGGAGCAATTCTCGCTCCCACCGATCCAGTTTTAGCCTCAGAAGTTCAGTTAGCTCATCTAGACGATCGCGATGAATTGCGCTTTGGTTTAACATCGGAAGGCGGTTTGAACGATGCTTTAGCTTTTCCCTTTGTTTATTTCGGAATTTATTCGCTAAAAGATAACAACTGGTCGAAGTGGTTTTCGCAGTGGGTAGCAGTTGACTTGATTTGGGCGATCGCCGCAGGTATCGTTATGGGAATTTTAGTAGCTAAAGCCGTCACCTGGATCGATCGCCAACTCCAACACTATCGACCGGCCGATCAATTAATGGAAGATTTCATTGCTCTCAGCACAATTCTGCTCACATATTCCCTCACAGAAGTAGTCAACGGCTACGGATTTCTCGCAGTTTTTGTAGCAGGAATTGTGGTGCAGGCGAGTTACCGCAACCCAGAAAAACCGCTTTCCCAACTGCACTTTACCGAGCGCATTGAAAAGTTAATGGAAATAGCAACTATTTTACTATTAGGTTCGCTTTTGCGCCTAGAGCCTATGTTGGCATATGGAGGATACTCCCTCTTAGTAGCTGGATTGTTGCTTTTTTTAATCCGGCCTGTGGGAGCTTGGATTAGTACGATCGGGAGTCCTTTACATCCCGCCAACCGCTGGCTTTACGGTTGGTTCGGCATTCGTGGTGTCGGTTCTATCTATTACCTTACCTATGCTTTCGGTAAGGGTTTGGAAGGTGAAACAGCCGAAAAAATCGCCTGGATTACCTTTACAACTATCGTAATTTCTGTGATTTTGCACGGCATTACTTCCACCCCGTTAATGAACTGGTACGAGCGCCGAATCAAACCTCAAGTACCGGATTTAATTTAATTCATAGTCCGGGACGCCTAAATACCTTTATCAACTAGATTGGTCACTTTTATTAAAGGTTAACCATGCAGTATCTTCCTAAACAAAACAGGTTTCTGCGTCCAGGACTAATTGAGTAAGGTGCGTGACTTTGAGTTCTTTAATTCCCAACGAGATGATTGAGAATCACGCACCCTACTAAATCTTAATTCTCGATGGCCCCCAAAGCGCACAGGGTTGCTTTCTGTGCCTGAGTTATGCCGTCACTCTTAAGTTGACAACAAAGGCATTGCCACGCATCCTACAGGCGTTAAGGAACCAGAGGAGACTCGAAAGCGCCGATGTCAATAATTCCCCCGCTAACGCGATCAAAAGGAGAGATACCCCGCTGGTCGTAGAAGGGAGGACCGATAAAAGGTCCAGAGGTTAAAACAAAAGCTGGGTCGCCACCATTAATAGCGGGACTACCCGGTTGCAGTGCCACAGTCTGAGTCGAACCGCCGTTATCTGCCAGGGGGTTTAGTAGGGGGTCAATAGGTGCAGCAGCAGTGCCAACTCGATCGCCGACTGCAGTAAAACCAGTGCTGCCAGTACCGTCGCCAATTAAGTTGTAGCCACCGCTGGCGAAGCTGCCGAAAACGTCAGGGCCAGTAGCGGCATTGTTCTGAGCGACGATCGTATTTTTGACATTCAACGTGCCGCCGTTCCATATACCACCACCACTTCCAGGGGTAGGGAAAATGCTGCCATCAGAGTAGGTGGTGGAGGGGTTTGCTATGTTGCCCGAGAGAGTGCTGTTGGTCAGCGTTACCGTGCCAGCTTTGTTATAGATGCCAGCACCGCTGCCACCTGCGTTGGTTGCTTGGTTTCCAGAGAGAGTGCTGTTGGTCACCTCTACTGTGCCGTTATCGTTATAAATGCCACCGCCAAGCAAACCCAACCCAAAAATACCACCCACTGTGTTACCAGAAATAGTGCTGTTCGTCACTTTGACTGTACCACCCTCACGGTTATGAATGCCACCACCACGGGCACCGCCCGCTTTGTTGCCAGAAAGAGTGCTGTTTGTCACCTCCACAGTACCGCCTTGGTTAAAGATGGCAGCACCATCTACTGATGCCGGAAGCCCTAGGGTAAAACGCACTCCAACGTTGTCAGAGAAAGTGCTGTTTGCTACTTTGACTGTGCCTGGGCCATTGTTAGAGATGCCACCGCCATCTTGAGCGCTGTTGCCTGAGAAAGTGCCGTTCGTCACGTTTACTGTGCCACTATTGTTTGAGATGGCACCGCCTTTGCTTGGTGCGAAGCCACTGTTGCTTGAGAAAATGCTGTTAGTCAAATTTACTGTGCCGCCCTCATTGTGGATGCCACCACCACTGGGGATGGGATTCAAATTGGGGTTAAAGAAATTGCTCAAACGGTTGTTAGAGAAAGTGCTGTTGGTCGCATTTACTGTGCCGCCATTGTTGTAGATGCCACCACCCCTGCCATCTTTCACAGTGTTGTTAGAGAGAGTGCTGTTGGTCACATTTACTGTGCCACCGTCGTTATAGATGCCGCCGCCGTTGTCAGTTGTCAAACCATTGGCGATAGTTAATCCGTCAAAAGTCGCACTGACTTGACTGTTTACCTTGAAAATCCGGTAATCTCCGCCCGTATCCCGCCGCACTGTCAAGTTGCTAGAACCAGTGCTATTAGTAATAGTGACATCGCCGCTAATCTCAGGCAATACTCCTGTGAGATTGATTGTCTGCGGTTCGGCTGGTAGATTGAAAGTAATAGTATCATTCCCAGCAAAAGCGTTAGCATTCAGCAGTGCTTGTCGAAACGAACCTTCTGCCAGACTGTAGTCTGTCAAGCTGTCATTGCTATTGACAACTACGGTATCATTGTCTGCGATCGCGATAGTAGTATTGTTTTGGTTAGCATCAATTTGGTAATTCCCATCTGCTAGTTTCAGCTTCAGCGTCTCCTGTGCCTCAGCTTGGATATCATCGACAGCGGTGAGGCTGACATCTACAAAATTTTGTCCATCCGGGATGGTGACGCTGACATTTGAACTGTTGACAGAAACGCCGCCACCGCTGAGGGTGTAGTCGCTAGGTTTAGTTGGATTGTTGCTAGTACCGTCTATTGCTAGGTTGACTGTTAAGTTGCCGCGACTCTCACCAGCGCGACTGATGCGAAAAGTGGCTGGATTGTTGCCTGTTTCTGATGCTGCCTCATCTATAGCAGCGATGCTGACCGTTGGCAAAATGTCATCGTTAATAATAGTGAAGGTAGCTGTTTGCTGGCTTCCTAAAATTCCCCTGCCTACTGGATTAACTAATTTCAAATTAATCTGTTCGTCTGGTTCGACGACGGTATCCCCCACAAGAGGAATTGATACAGTTTTGGAGGATTCGCCGCTGGCAAAGTTGATAGTAACTGGCAGATTGTTAATGTAGTCTTCGGTAACAGTAGCTGTGGAAGAGGTATCTAGTTCCACTTGGACGGTAACTGCCCCCTCGGTGCTGCCAGTGCGTTGAACTGTGGCGACAACTTGATTGGGACTGCCACTGTTGCCCTCGTTAGCACTGTAGCTAGAGGTGCTGAATGCTAAGAGACTGGGGATTGATATGTCATCGTTAATAATAGTTAATGTGGCAGTAGGCTGACTTCCTAAAGTTACCCTACCTACAGGATTAACCAATTTCACTTTAATCTGTTCGTCTGGTTCGACGATGGTATCTCCCACAATGGGAATTGATAGAGTTTTGGAGGATTCGCCGCTGGCAAAGTTGATAGTAACTGGCAGATTGTTAATGTAGTCTTCGCTAACAGTAGCTGTGGAAGGTGTATCTAGTTCCACTTGAACGCTGACTGCCCCCTCGCTGCTGCCAGTGCGTTGAACTGTGGCGACAATTTCGGAAGTGCCACTCTTGCCCTCGTCGGCACTGTAGCTAGAGGTGCTGAATGCTAAGATACTGGGGCTTGATGTTGAGGTAACTGGAGCGAGTGAGGTGGTGAAATTGGCGGCTCGGATACTGCTGCTGTTAATACCTTTTAAAATAGCGAGATATTCGCCTGTCACGTTATCTCTAACGATCGTATCTCTGGCAAAATCGCCTGTTCCTTGAGAGATATTCAAGTCTTGAAATTGCAAGCCTCCATCGAGTCCTATTAAGTCTGTACCCAGGCTAAAGTCGGCAATCAAGTCTGCATTGGCAAGAGTAGAAGTGCCGGTATTAACAGAATTATTTTGTACTCGGCCGATGACAAAAAGGTCGTCACCATTGCCACCGCTTAAGGTATCGGCACCGCTATCTCCAAATAGGACATCATTGCCTTCATTTCCAGATAGCAAATCATTTTCTTTGCCGCCGCGCACAAAATCGTTTCCCTGCCCTCCTTCGAGGGTATCATTACCGTTATCCCCAAACACCCAATCCTCGTTTTCGCCACCTTGAATGAGGTCACTGTCTTTGCCGCCGTAGAGGGTATCATTGGCTTGGTTGCCCAAGATGTAGTCCTTACCTTGGTTGCCAAAGATTTGATCGTCCCCTTCTGCGCCAAACAAAGTATCATCGCCTTGTTTGCCCGAGAGCGAGTTACTTCCAGGAAAGCCAATTAAAACATCGTTGTTGGGGGTACCTTCGAGTGTAGCCATTTTTTTTGATAGATGGTAAGTGATGGTTGTGGCTCTAGCGCGGATCTCGCGGGTTAGGGGCAGCGATCGCGATTTCCATCGCGCGCGTAGTGCGATATTGCAAATTAGAATCTATGACGCTGCCAATTTTATTAAGTTTCGCAGTTGGGCTGCCCAAAGGAAGTGCGTAGGCTTTGCAATCTACTACTGTTTTGTTTAGCTATTAAACTGGTTTCACCCAGCCCGCGTCAAGGTGCGAACGAGCAACTTTACGTCATCCTATCGGTTGGCGATCGATAATAAACAAAATTTATTGTCTCGCGCGGTTGAAAAAAATCAGAGCTCGCGACTGCAACGAAATTTCAAGCCTTAGGGAGCCTTCTGCACCACGTTGACAGGGGTGACTGGTTTCACCCCAACTAATAAAGCGAGTTCCCGCCACTTCCAATAACAGTCTGCATCGGTAAAACCGATTTCTCGAAACCAGCGCAGTTGCGTTTCGACATCCAGCAATTGATTAGACGGATCATCCGGATCGTTGCTAATACCCAGCGCCTCTCGGAATTTCTCGTGTAAAGCGGGAGTTGCGGACGCTACGTGTTCCAAATTGCAAAAGATGCCTCCCGGTTCCAAAAGCTCGAAAATCTCAGCGTAAAGCGAACGTTTGCGATCGTCTGCTACATGATGAATCGCAAAACTAGAAACAACCGCATCAAACTTGCCCAAATCCGGCAGCGATTCGTCAAAATTGTGCTCGATTACCGTGACCTTCTGGTCATCCGCAAAGCGAATTCTGGCTTTTTCCAGCATTGTCGGCGAAAAGTCGATCGCCACACATTCCACATTTGGTCGATCGCACTTCAGCAGACCCAGCAACCGCCCGTCTCCCGTGCCCACATCCAGAATTCGCTTAACATTTTTCGGCACTTCCTCCAACAAAACCGCTTCACCTTCAGTGCGGTGAGGAATTCCCTCAGCTTTAGCAAGATACCACAAAGCGTGTTCCGCAGAAGTCCAAAGATTCACTTGACTCATATTTTTTCAACTCTCATAAGGCTCGCCGTTTTTGTGTGTAAAAATCCAACCATTATCGCTAGTTTTCGCGATTAAATCATCATCGGGATAATTAGCTGAATCACCCTCAGTGCGATCGCCAATTTCCAGATAAACAACATCTAAATCCGTGCGGTTGACTAAATGATGCCCATCTGCATCACCCGCCGGAAAACCCGCCGCCATACCCGGTTTCAGCACTTCCTCTCCCGAATTTGTAATCAGAGTAACTTCCCCTTCCAAAACATAGATTAACTCATCTTGCCGGGTGTGCCAATGCCTGAGAGCAGAACAACTTCCCGGTGCAAGTCTCACCAAATTTACCCCAAAATTCTGCAATCCGGCAGCATCGCCCAAGCGTTTTTTAACTCTCCCCAAAACAGCAGATTTGAATGGCTGAGGGTACTTGGAACCAGTAATTTCCGGCACATTTTTAGGATCTATAATCATAAAACATTCTTTTCACCAATTGCCCACTCTTATCCAAAAAATTTTAGCTATTCTAAAGGTTTCAAAGTAGTAGGATTTTCCCGAATGGGTTTAATAAAACGGCTGTTCGCCCGCACAAAACAATTACCCTTATCCGTTGAAACCGGCAGCCAAGGTTTGCCCTGAGAGTCAGCAATCATAATTTGATTGGCATTATTTCCTGTCACCGCTTGCAAGCGTTCTCCCCGCCGAAATGCAGCCACGACAGGCCACTGCGAAACATTGTGTTTATTTCTTTCAAACAACTCAGCAGGCGCATCCAAACCGTCTACAGAAATTGATCGAAATCTCTGAGCCATCCGGCAATTCAACCCTTTATAATCAGAGTCAACAACCAACCAATTTACCTGCCTGTTGCCCCGCTGTCTCGCAGGCGGAACCGGATAATCACCTTGCTTGTTAGCAACAGGTATTGCTGAGGCTAAATTAGCCCCCATTCCTAAAATCCAAGCCGCTGCGAGAAAGACAATTCTAATTTCTGCTTTCATTGCTACTAAAAATCCTTTAATTCGAGCTCATCAAAATCTTATAGTACCTGCCACCTCCCCGTCACTTTCGCATCCCACCTCCGACAGTTCCCGGAACCCATTAAGAATGTGTTATAAATATTGAGATTCATTAAGAAATATTGCTCAAATGCTCGTTTCCCCCTCCGGCGTCAGCAAACTCAAAGAATCTTTAAAAGAAAAAGTATTCTTTGGGAATGAGCCAACCCCCGAACTCATAGCCATCTTACTGATTTACTTCGTCCAAGGCATTCTCGGACTAGCCCGCTTAGCCGTCAGCTTCTTTCTCAAAGACGAACTAGGTATGAGTCCCGCCGAAGTCTCGGCAATGCTGGGCGTCGTAGCCCTGCCTTGGATTATCAAACCCGTGTTCGGCTTCATGTCCGACGGTTTGCCGATATTCGGCTACCGCAGACGCCCTTACATTGTCCTCTCCGGGCTGCTGGGAACGTCAGCATGGGTGGGCCTAGCAACAATTGTACACACGCCACTTGCCGCTACAGGCGCGATCGCCCTGAGTTCCCTCTCCCTCGCCGTCAGCGACGTAATCGCCGACTCCCTGGTAGTCGAAAGGGCCAGAAAAGAATCCGTTACCGACGCCGGTTCCCTGCAATCCTTGTCTTGGGGCGCTGCAGCCCTCGGCGGACTCATTACCGCCTACCTCAGCGGTTCCCTGCTGCAACACTTCAGCACCCACACAATATTTTTAATCACCGCATCTTTTCCGCTAATTGTATCAGCAACAGCTTGGTTAATTGCCGAAGAAAAAACCAACAAAAGAACAGACTTTGAAACTGTCAAAGACCAACTAAAACAACTGCGGCAAGCTGTTAGCCAAAAAACAATTTGGCTACCCACCGCCTTTCTCTTCCTCTTGCAAGCCACCCCAAGCTCAGACTCCGCCTTCTTCTTTTTCACCACCAACGAATTAGGCTTTCCACCAGAATTTCTGGGCAGAGTGCGCCTCGTTACCAGCATTGCCGCCCTCGCCGGCGTCTGGCTGTTTCAGCGCTTCCTCAAAACTGTTCCATTTCGAGTAATTTTTGGCTGGTCAACCGTCCTTGCGACTGCTTTGGGCATGACTACTTTATTATTAGTAACTCATGCCAACCGAGCTTTAGGAATTGACGATCAATGGTTCAGCATCGGAGACAGCCTGATCCTGACAGTAATCGGACAAATTGCTTATATGCCGGTACTGGTACTCTCCGCCCGGTTGTGTCCCCGAGGCGTCGAAGCAACTTTATTTGCGCTGCTGATGTCAATCACAAATTTAGCAGGACTTTTGTCCCACGAAGGCGGTGCACTTTTAACCCACTTGCTAGGAATTACCGATCACAATTTCGATAACCTCTGGCTGCTAATTGTCATCACAAACCTCTCCACACTTCTGCCCCTACCTTTCTTAAATTGGCTGCCCGCCGAGAGTACAGAAAGCGGCGATCCAAACTATCAAAACTCTCTTCCCGTATTAGAACCAGAACTGGGCAGTTCCAAACCAGGCGGACAGCATTTCATGCCCGAATACTTTCCCGACTTAGTACCGACAGTAAGGTCACAAAGCCGCACCGCAGATACCAAATAAAGGCAGGCACACACGGATTTTGGCACGGATACACGGATGAATTTAACTGGGTTTCCCCATTCTCCGAATTTCCTTCTCTCTGCGCCCTCTGTGTTCTCTGCGGTTAAAAAATTCGCTCCCGTAACACCAATGCAAAACTTACAACTTTCTGCATCTCAAACAGCCGCCCAAAAAGTATCATACGATCGCACAGACTGGCAGCGCGGCTACGAATCCCAACCCAACGAATCCGACTACTGGATTGACGACATAGAAGGCGAAATCCCCCCCGGCTTGCAAGGCACATTCTTTCGCAACGGACCCGGATTATTGGATGTCAACGGCCAGCGCATCCACCACCCGTTTGACGGCGACGGGATGATTTGTGCGATCGCCATATCCGAAGGCCGCGCCCATTTCCGCAACCGATTCATACACACAGAGGGCTATCTCGCCGAACAAAAAGCCGGAAAAATCCTCCACCGAGGCGTTTTCGGCACACAAAAGCCAGGGGGCTGGCTAGCCAACATCTTTGATGTCAAAATCAAAAACATTGCCAACACCAACATCATTTATTGGGGCGACAAACTGCTAGCGCTTTGGGAAGCCGCACAGCCCTACCGACTCGACCCCCGCACCCTAGAAACACTCGGCTTAGATACCCTAGACGGCATTTTACAACCCGGTGAAGCCTTCGCCGCCCACCCCAGAATTGAAAAAGGGAAAAATGGCAAAGGAGACAGATTAGTAAACTTTTCTGTCAAGCCCGGTTTGTCGAGTACCATCACGATTTACGAACTCGACGAAAGCGGCAAACTTTTGCAGCGTCACGCCCATGCAATACCGGGTTTTGCCTTCCTGCACGACATGGTAATTACCCCGAATTACTGCATATTCTTCCAAAATCCCGTCAGCTTCAATCCGCTGCTTTTCGTGTTAGGATTTCGGAGTGCATCCCAGTGCATTCAATTTTCGCCAAACAAGCCAACACAAGCAATTTTAATTCCCCGCAACGGCACTGACGAGGTAAAGATATTAGAAACCGAACCTTGTTTTGTCTTCCACCACTGCAACGCATGGGAAGAAGGAGACGAAGTTTTTGTAGATTCAGTTTGTTACGACTCTTTTCCCACTGTAGAAGCGGACGGCGATTTTCGTGAGGTTGATTTTGACAGCGTTCCAGCGGGCGAATTGTGGCGGTTTAAGTTAAATTTGCAAGACAAAACGGTGCAGCATCAAGTTGTTGAAACTCGGTGTTGCGAGTTTCCGACTCTGCATCCCAATAATGTCGGACAACCTTACCGATATCTTTACATCGGTGCTGCTGATGCTCCCACGGGAAATGCTCCTTTGCAAGCTATCCTCAAAATGGATTTCGTGACTGGTGAAAGGCAAATTTGGAGTGCGGCACCACGCGGTTTTGCGGGGGAACCGGTGTTTGTTCTCCGTCCCGATGCTGTGGCTGAGGATGACGGCTGGCTGCTGCTTTTAATGTATGATGCAGCTAATCATCGATCGACCTTAGTGATTTTAGATGCTCGCGACATCACCAAAGGCCCTGTAGCGCGCTTGCATTTAAAACAGCATATTCCCTACGGTTTGCACGGAAGTTTCACACCAAATGTATTGCTTCCTATCGGTTCGTAGTTCGGCTACTATGGGCGGGCAGGATGCCCACCTCACAAGAAGAAAAATTCATCTCTTGTGGAACAGGCATCTTGCCTGTTCCTAAACAAGTAATTGAGAATGATGCAATATCTCACTTTTAACCGACTTTAGCTATGAGCCAGGGGTTTAAACCCCTGGCGGACTGCGGCGACTGCTCACAACTATTCAATATGTAAAACATCCATAATAAATGCCCACTCTCAACACCTTTAATCTCAAAAAAATACTTATTTTAATTTGCAGTCTGGTCGTAATTTTGGCAATCATCTTATCTATTTACTCTCACAATGCTAACGCCCAAGAGCCTTACAAGCCCTCTCCAGAAAGCGCTGTAGCGTCCAAAGGCTTGGTTGAGGTCAAAATGACGGTAATTGCAGTTGATCCCATTAAAAACGAATTAGAAACCCGCTTGCAGTTTGAACTCAAAGGTATCTATAAAAAAGGGCCAACTTACCCGGCTCAAGACTTGTTAATGACAGTTAACGGAGCAAATGTACAGGATTCGGAAATTACCTTTAAAGAAGGCAAACCGATGATTGTTCCTGCATTGAAGTTTAACTTAGTAAAAGGAAAAATTAACAATTACCCGTTTGACAAGCACATTGCTAAAGTAGCTATTTCGCTCGACCCGCTGCCTTCAATTGGTAAAAAGTTTGCTCCATTTGAACTGAATCCCGTGCCGCTGGAATTTAATTTTCATGCCGACGTTCCCGGTTTCGACATCAGTTATAGACCCATGGAAGAGAATTCGTCTATATTTATTTATATAGATGTTTCTGCAACTCGCTCCATCCCGGTGAAATTCTTTGCCTTAGTGATTATTGTGATCATGTGGGTCTTGTCAATTATGGCGCTTTTGCTAGCATTAAAAGTGATGAAATCGGGCAAGTTGCCGGAAGTGGGAATGCTGAGTTGGACTGCTGTGATGCTGTTTGCTTTTCCCGCCATTCGCAATGCTCAACCGGGGGTGCCTCCGGTGGGAACTGCAAGCGATTTTCTGTCGTTTTTTTGGACGGAAATTATTGTTGTGGTGGCGTTGGTGATTATCGGTAGTTGTTGGTTGAAGCGGTATCATCCCCCAATTGAATGATTTGAGATTGGAGATTTGAGATTTGAAGAATTTAGCCCAGAGATAAATCTGGGGGCTTTTACCCTGGAGACTTTCAATTAACAGTCAACAGTCCACAGCCAACCGTCAACCGTCAACTAAATTCAAAGATTCACTTTTTGACTTCTAAATTCTCAATATCATTTGCGGGTACTCCAAAACCTCGCAAAATAGTAAAAGCCATAATTTGATACCCCGACGGATTCGGGTGAACTCCATCTGCTGCCAACAAATTCAGAGTCTTGCCCGCGTGCTTTTGATACGTGCCGATAACTTCCCGAAAAGGCGCATTCAAATCAATAAACAAGCACTGATTCTCTAACGCAATTTCTCGCATCGCGGCAACATACTGTTGCAACCTGCGATTTTCTGGGCCGTCGATACTTTCCCCTATCAGAGTAGGAGAAAGCAGTACAACTCGAATTCCTGCGGCTTTTGCTGCCAGCACCATTTGAGTTATTTTCTCCCGATATTCTGCCACTGGCACTCCCGCGGACCAGTTGCCTTCCGGATAAAACTGATTGTTGGGGAAGTCGAAGAAAGCGTTCCAAACGTCGTTGACTCCGACATTAATCATCA
The DNA here is from genome assembly GCA_022701275.1 of Microcoleus vaginatus PCC 9802. NCBI lineage: Bacteria > Bacillati > Cyanobacteriota > Cyanophyceae > Oscillatoriales > Microcoleaceae > Microcoleus > Microcoleus vaginatus. The sequence goes on along the minus strand of CP031740.1, from coordinate 3,360,549 downwards.
CTAAACCTGGCTTTTGGTCGATCGCATCTTTCTGGAAGCGCGCTTGCATATCAGTCGACTTGTTACCGCCGATCCCCGCGTTGACGATTTCGATTGGGCGATCGGGATAAAGGGCATTCAGATAGCGTTGCAGCAGCCAAACGTAACCTCCGGGGAATTTCGCGGCCTCGGTGATGCTGTCGCCCACTATCACAATTTTGCGCTTGCCGGCGAGCAAGTTCTGGATTTCTGGTGCCGGCGTTGCTTGGGATACGGATTCTTTAAACACTGGAATTAAGGAGTGAGGAAGGTTGAAGGCGATAACAGCAGCAATTACGGCGATGGCAACTCTAATTAAAACTTGCCTCAGCCGGGGTTTGGGACGGAGCGATAGCGCATTGGGAGACATTACGCAGATTCCTACTAAAAGTCTAACTATTTATGTCTGCAATAATATTATCCATTTTGGTTTTTTTTGTCACTTATTTCAATAAATCAGTCCTGGAAAAACACCAACCTGGTTTTGGCGCCAACTCCCAAGTTATGAGCCTTAACGCAAAAACCTGATTTTTGACCCCGTATGCGTAAGTTTTACAAGTGAAATTACTGAGTTTTTTGTCGCCCTCATCTCTATGTGTAATTGCCATCACAAAAAACATCGCAAAATGTCACATGATTTATGCTACTTACAGCACAACTTTAGAGTGGAAGCGTGGTTTATAATATTGATATGTTCAGGGAACAAGTTTTCATGGGAGGTTAAACCAATGGCAGCCAATTCAAATTTTTTATATCCTCAAACTCGCTATTACGGTGAAGTAAAGCCAGAGAATGTGGTATTTAATGCGAATTTACAAGAGTTTTCTCAGCGAGTGGGTTACATAAGTTCCTTGACATCTAACGGTAAAATCTCTGTGGAACAGGCATTTACTCAGATCCAAACACTGTGGGAACAGGTAGAAAAGTCGAAAAAGCAGTTGGGAATTGGCGAAAATCCATTTTCCGCTTGAATAATTAGCGGTTGGCTTTGACGTTGATTTAGGCACCATTGGTGGCGATCGATTATTCCACAGCTTAAGATGAAAAATGAAAAAGTAGCTAGTGGCGATCGACCTTTTTGCCTATGAGTTCCGACCTAGTTCCTCTCCTTCCCAAAGTATCCGTCGGCCGCCGCGCCGCGGCCCTCTGCATCGACGGAATAGCAGTTTGGCTGCCCAGTTTGCTTCTGGGCACTAATGCCATCGTCCAAACCATATTTTTTGTTTTGCTGTGGCTGATCCTGCGCGTACCCATCGTCAGGAAAAACCAAGGTCAAAGTCTCGGGCGCTGGGCCTTGGACATGAAAATTGCCGATACCAGATTCCAACGGATTCCTGGAGTACAAGAACTGTGCAAGCGCGAGGCATTGCTGGGTCTGTGCCTGGCCTTAGCCTTCGCAGGTATAGCTGGGATCACATCTACCAACGCCGCCGTCTTGCTGCTGATGCTGCCCCTGGCGATCGACTGTAGCGTTGCCCTCACCTCCGCCGAAAGGTTTCCCCAAGCTTTCCACGATCGCATCGGCGGGACGATCGTCGTCGGAGCCCGCCGTGGCTACTCGCTCGACATCAAAGTTAGAAGATTGCTTGACCAAGTGCAGAGCAATGTGAGAAGATAATAAATTGTGTTTAAATTAGTCGAAATTTATTTAGAATTATGGCTAAAGGCGTCCGCATCATAATTACTCTAGAGTGTACTGAGTGCCGTACAAACGTAAGCAAACGCTCGAAAGGCGTGTCTCGGTACACCACGACCAAGAACCGTCGCAACACGACGGCGCGGCTGGAACTCAAGAAGTTCTGCCCCCATTGCAACAGCCACACTGCCCACAAAGAGATCAAGTAGTGATTAGTCATTAGTCCTTAGTCATCAGTCATCAGTTGTTGGCAATTGATATTGACGCGCGAAAAGCAGATAACTAACCAATGCTTTCCTGAGGGCTAGCAACTAACGGCTAATAACTAAAAACTAACAGTCAACAGTCCAAGAACAACAGTAAACAAACAACAAACCATGACTTACTTTCGCCGGCGCGTTTCGCCAATCAAACCAGGAGACCCGATCGACTACAAAGATGTTGATTTGCTCAAAAAATACGTCACAGAACGCGGTAAAATTTTGCCCCGCCGGATTACCGGTTTGACGGCAAAACAGCAGCGAGACCTGACCAGAAGCATCAAAAGAGCAAGAATTGTAGCTTTGATGCCCTTCGTAAACCAAGAAGGTTAACAGGATTTGGGATTTTGGGTTTTAGATTTTGGACTGGGAATAAGACTTGCGCGAAAAGAACGTCTTTCTGTCATTAAGAGTGCAGCAAGAGTGCAGCGAAATAATCGCGAAATAGGGTTAAGAGTCGTTGGAGCGCAAGTCTTAATCACAAGTCAAAAGTTAAAAAAAAGCAAGAAGAAAGAACAACTTTTTAGATTTTAACTTTCACAATTGACCAGAAAAATTGCCAATATCCAAAATCTAAAATCGCAAGCTCGAAACTCGATAAGTGGCCACGGTAAAAATCCAAAATCTCAAATATAAAGCTGGCAAGTGGAGAAGGGAACGTTAGTAGAATTTAGAGTGCACGGCGACCGCCGTCTGGCAGTTGCCGATCGCCCCGACGGCAAGAAAAACTGGGTTGTGGTAGACGAAAACGGTCAACCGCACAGCATACCGCCCAAACAAATCACCTACGAAGTAGTCGGAGAAACTTACAAACCCTCCGATATTCCCAAATTTCTCAAAGAAGTAGAAGCATACTCAGATCCGTCGAGTTTGGAAGTCGCTTGGGAACTTTTAGTCGGTGACGGAGAAACAGCAGATCCCGAATCCCTGGCAATGCTGCTATTTTCCGAGCGCAGTCCGGCCCAGTGTTACGCGGCTTACTGTTTGCTATCAACAGACAAACTGTATTTCAAACAAAAGGGCGATCGCTACGAACCGCGACCGGCCGCCCAAGTAGCCGAAATCAAACACCAGCAAGAAGTAGAACAGCAGCGACACCAAGAATCCCAAGGATTTTGGGATCGAGTCAAACAGCGGCTGGCAGGGGAAAATGTAGATTGGGAACACAGCGATCGAACTCGCCTCGACGCTTTAGAACGCTTTGCCACCCTCGGAGAAGAAGCAACGCACCGCACCCCGGCCTTAGAAACTTTAGCCAGCTTAGAACGGTCCGAAAACCCCGAAGCAGCATTTCAACTCCTAGTCGATCTCGGCCTGTGGAGTAGCCACGAAAACCTGTTTTTGCGGCGCAGCCAAATTCCCCTACAATTCTCCGCAAAGGTATTAGAAGTGGCCCAACGCTGCCTAGAAAATCCCCCAGCCGACTCCGACACAAATCGTCTCGATTTAACTCACCTCAAGGTTTACACGATCGACGACGAAAGCACCACCGAAATCGACGACGGCCTCAGCTTAGAATTCCTCGAAAACGGCCAGCAGCGCCTGTGGATACACATCGCCGATCCCACCCGCTTGCTTTCCCCTGGAGACGAACTCGACCTCGAAGCCAGAAAGCGCACCACTACGGTTTACCTGCCAACGGGAATGATTCCCATGTTTCCCCCAGCTTTGGCAACCGGGCCGATGAGTTTAATTCAAGGCAAAGAGTGCAGCGCGCTCAGCTTCAGTGTCACCTTAGACGAAATCGGCGCGGCTCAAGATTACAGCATCCACATCAGCACCATAAAACCCACCTACCGCTTGACCTACGATGACGTAGACGAAATGCTGGAGTTGGGAATCGAAGCAGAACCGGAAATAGCAGCGATCGCCTCTGCGGCCAAACTGCGGCAAAAATGGCGGGAAGCCCAAGGCGCAATCAGCATTTTCATGCCCGAATCAGTCATCAAAGTCAACGGCGACGACATCAAAATCCACGTCATCGACGACTCCACAGCCCGGATGCTAGTAGCCGAAATGATGATTTTAGCCGGCGAACTAGCCGGCCGCTACGGTCAAGCTCACAGCCTGCCAATACCCTACCGCTATCAGCCGCAGCCCGAACTCCCTCCCGATGAAGAACTGCTGGCCGTACCTGCCGGCCCCGCCCGCGCTTGCGCCGTGCGTCGGTGTATGCCCCGCAGCGAAATGGGCCTCACCCCCGGACGCCACGCCGGCTTGGGTTTGGAATTATACACTCAAGTTACTTCCCCGATCCGCCGCTATACCGACTTGCTGACTCACTTCCAAATCAAAGCCCACCTGCGGGGCGAACCACTGCCTTTTTCTGCTGAAGAAATACAGGACATTGTGATGTGCCTCGGCACCGCAGTTAAAGAAGCATCCACAGTCGAACGTCAAACTAACCGCTATTGGGGATTGGAATATTTGCGGCGCAACCCAGACGAAGTTTGGGAAGCTTTAATGCTGCGCTGGCTGAGAGAAGACAGCAATCTCGGATTGATTTTATTGGAAGAGTTGGGTTTAGAATTGGCAATGCGATTTGGTCGATCGGTCGCAATAGGCGATCGGCTAGAAGTCAAAGTCACCCACTGCGATCCGCGATCTGATGTCATTAACTTCCAGGAAATGATATTTGAAGCCGCACAATAGGATTTTAGATTTTAGACTTTAGATTTTGGATTGCAAAAATCTGTGTTGAAGGCTGAAACTGAGGAGAAATCTCGTTTTTAGTCGAGTTTCTGACCCCCTCGCATCCCCCTTGTCAAGGGCAGGGGGGTAAAAAAGATGATGGTTTCATATCTAGTCCTGTAAAATAATCGTAATTCTTGTCAGGGCTAGTTCACCCCCGATCTGTAATATCAGCCAAAAATCCCGTAAACCTGCCCCGACCAAAATATTGGGGTCGATCGACTGGACATGACATTCAATCCAAGACGGGTAATACTTTTGACATTAAATTGACACGCTTTGCTATCTCCTCTCTTCCTCCGTGTCCTCTGTGTCCTCTGCGGTTAATAAAAAAAACTTCAGCATCATAAAAATTGGAAAATTTTACCGCAGCCTAGTAATCTAAAATCTAAAATCTAAAATTTAAAATCGCAAAATGCCCAATTCAATTAGCCAAGTTCAGCCGCCGCTGGAATTCATACCCCCAGCCTACAACCCTCTAGTGATGCAAGGTTGTAAGCAAATATTCCCCTGGTGGCTGCGATTTCGGACGAGTATCAGCCACGTTCAAGCCGAAAACGTCGAAACCCTCGCCGAACTATTCCACCAATTTCAAAATCAGAAAGTTCGCTTCTTGCTAGCCTTCCGCCACCCCAACTCAGACGATCCCTACTGTTTGGGACAACTAATTTGGAAACTCGTTCCCCAGGCAGCGCGCGCCAAAGGCATTCCCCTGCAATTTCCGGTACATTCCCACTTTATCTACGATCGCGGTATTCCCCTGTGGGCCGGTGCGGGAGTCGGCTGGTTGTATTCCCAACTCGGTGGCACTCCGATTGTTCGCGGTAAAATCGATCGCGCCGGATTGCGATCGGCCCGCGATTTATTTGCCAACAGCCAATTCCCGATCGCCGCCGCCCCAGAAGGCGCTACCAACGGTCACAATGAAATAGTCAGTCCCCTCGAACCGGGAATTGCTCAAATGGGTTTCTGGTGCGTTGAAGATTTGCTGAAAGCCGGACGCACTGAAAAAGTTTTAATTGTGCCGATCGGCATTCAATACCGCTATGTCAACCCACCTTGGCAACCCCTAGAAAAACTTTTAACTCAATTAGAAATTGATTGCGGACTGCCACCCTTAGAACGCACCGAGATCGCTAATTTAGAGACTGCAAATCCCGATTCCGAAAACCACAATCACAAATTCCAATATCTGCGCCTGATTCGACTGGGCAGCCATTTGCTAGCAGTAATGGAAGAGTTTTACAGCCGTTTTTATCATAAAAGTTTACATCCTGAAACATCTATTTTAACATCATTATCGCTACCACAACAAACGGCAAATGATTCGGGCAATGAAGTAATGATGGCTCGGCTGAAAGCCCTGTTAGACGTGGGTTTGCAAGTAGCAGAAGAATATTTTAACTTGAAGCCCAAAGGCAGTTTAATAGACCGCTGCCGCCGTGTGGAACAAGCAGGCTGGGAGTATATTTATCGAGAAGATATCAAAGATATTGCAGCACTTTCTCCCTTAGAAAGAGGATTAGCCGATCGCCTCGCTGAAGAAGCAAGTCTTCGGATGTGGCACATGAGACTTGTAGAAAGTTTCGTGTCCGTCACGGGCAGGTACGTCGCAGAACAACTGACAGCAGAACGTTTGGCAGAAACAACTTTACTGCTGTGGGACGTACTGGCTCGAATCAAAGGGGGAAATCCTTTCGGCAGACCGAAGTTGGGCAAACAGCAGGTACAAATGACCGTGGGCGAACCCATATCAGTGAGCCATCGTTGGGATCGATATCAAACCAGCCGCAGGTTAGCAGTTGCCGAACTCACTCAAGACTTGCAATCAGCTTTAGAAGCAATGATTAAATCTTAATTACTCAGATAAGGAAGAGCTTCTAGGGAAGAAGGAATATATATTTTTCTTCGCTACGTTTTTTCTGGGTGAATTATATACAGATTGTTATAGACTTTTGGAATAGGTCTAATGAACCGCAAACCCTCGCTCGACAATGAACCAATAAAAATTAGCGATGACTAACAAACCTATCGATTTGTCTACTAACTCAATTAAAATAAAACTGCTAAATAATTTAGCGCAGGAATTGCTCACACCGCTCACTTCTGTCCTCGGCATGGCAAGCGTGTTGAAACAAGAAATTTATGGCCCCTTAACGAGCAAGCAAAAAGAATATATTGACGTGATCCAAGACAGCAGCCGCTCTTTGCGATCGCTAGTTGAAGAAATTTTGGAACTGTCAGAACTAGATGATTCCGCTTTCACCTTGAAGCGAACCGCAGTCGATATAGAAACTTTGTGCCAGCAGGTTGTGACAATCCTGTCGTCGGTGGCAAGTAGACGAGAGCAAGAAATTAATTTGTCGATGGGGCCCGGGTCGCGCATCTGGTTGGTAGATAAAGATAAGGTTCAGCAAATGCTGCACCACTTAATTTTTAGCATTATTCAATCTGCTGGGGCAGGCAGCGTGATTCGAGTCCACGTTTCTCGGAAAGAAGACGGTATCAACATCGGAGTTTGGGTTTTTCATCCTTGGTTAGGGGAAAGTTTGCCCCATGCTAAACTCTACACCGACTACTTGTTGAGGGCCGGGTCTGGTAGCGGTTCGACATCGAACTCCGAAACCGACTCCCTCGGACTCGAAGCGCAACTCCCGACACAGGGTTCGCAGCGATTAACGCTGGCGTTTTCTGAGTTGGCGGCTTTGGTGGCCCAGAATGCCGAGGATACCGCACCGGTGTTAGCTGGTTACGGGGCCAGGGAACGCTTGGGGCTGCTGCTTTGCTGCCAGTTGGTGGAAATTCAAGGCGGTCAACTCTCAATTCAAGGAGCCCCGGAATCTGGATATCGCTACGTGCTCTGGCTGCCCTGCACAAATGCTACGGAATTGTTGGAAGGGTAAAGAAGGAAGAAGGAAGAAGGAAGAGGGAAGAAGGAAGAGGGAAGAGGGAAGAAGGAAGAGGGAAGAAGGAAGAAGCAGTGTACAGGACGTAACTGCTGAAAGAAGGAAGAAAAATAACTCAACTTTTTTCAATTATCAATTCCCGATTACCAATTCCCGATTACCAATTGCCGATTAGCGATTAGCGATTCCCAATTCCCAATTACCAATTACCGATTACAAAGTACAAATCTAAAATAGCAATGAATTCAGTTTGGCAACAGTTAACTCTGGCAAATTTGCCGCTCTCTCAGTGGCAAAGTAGAAGTTATTTATTCAATTTGGCGATCGGCTCTTTACGCAGTTGGCGACAAAGTAGCTGGCTGATGCAGTGGGCAGAACCCTTGGGTTTTGTTTTGCTGGCCTTGACTTTCGGTTTTGCGCCGTTTGTAAACAATGCCTTGGTGGGGGTGTTGATGGCGGCTAGCGCTGCATTTTGGGTGCTGCTGACTGTTTCGGACGATCGCGAGATTCCCTTCACGCCGATTCATTTGCTGGTACTGCTGTACTGGGGCATTGCCACCGTCGCAACGGCGATGTCGCCGGTCAAAGTCGCCGCTGCTAGTGGTTGGAGCAAGCTAACGCTGTATTTGCTGTTTTTTGCGCTGATGGCTCGGATATTGCGATCGCCCCGTTGGCGATCGTGGTTAATTGCCGTATTTTTGAACGTCTCTTTAATTGTCAGTTTCTACGGCGTGCGGCAGTGGATTGACAAAGTGCCACCATTAGCTACTTGGAACGATCCGACTTCTACTCAAGCCAATGTCACGCGAGTTTACAGCTTTCTGGGAAATCCTAACTTGCTTGGTTCCTATTTACTGCCGGCCATTGCATTGAGCGCCGCCGCACTTTTTGTGTGGAAAGGATGGGGAACAAAAATTTTAGCGCTGACGATGCTGGTGGTGAATTGCGCGTGTTTGCGCTACACCGATAGCCGGGGTGCTTGGATCGGTTTTGTGGCTCTACTGGTGGTATTTTTAGTGCTGCTGTGGTACTGGTACAGCCCTTTGATGCCTCGGTTCTGGCGAACTTGGGCGCTGCCGTTAGGGTTAGGAGGTTTGGCGGGAGCCTTAATTCTGGGAGTGGCTTTAGTGGAACCTCTGCGCGATCGAGTTTCGAGTATGTTTATCGGCCGAGGTGACAGCAGCAACAATTTTCGGATTAATGTTTGGACGGCGGTGATTGACATGATTCGCGATCGACCAATTCTCGGAATTGGGCCGGGAAACACTGCTTTTAATAAAGTTTATCCGCTTTATATGAGGCCGAAATTCACTGCTTTGAGCGCTTATTCGGTGCTGCTGGAAATTGCGGTGGAAACCGGTTTTATCGGTTTAATGTGTTTCCTTTGGCTGATGACTGTCACCGTCAATCAAGGTTTGTTGCAGATCAAACATCTACGGGATTCACAATTTAAGATCTCTAGTTTAGAGGAAGAATCCGAAAATCCCAAATCTAAAATCCCAAATCTAAAATCGAGTCAGGGGTTTTGGTTGATTGGGGCGATCGCAACTTTAGCCGGCATGATGGCCCACGGTTTTGTCGATACAGTTTGGTACCGACCGGAAGTGAATATGCTTTGGTGGTTGATGGTGGCGATTATTGCTAGTTTTTACAGCAACTCACATCAGCAGCAGCAAGATTCAGCTTTGACGGAGGGCGAGTAGATAGAATTGCTGGCGGGGATTTTCTCCCCGCCCGGTGCGGATTCCAGCAATAGCCGATACAGCAATGATTAAGAGTTATATCAGTGCAAAAAAAGAATGCAGCTTTATGCAAGCTGCAAACCCTTATAGGCATAAGTTATTTCCCATTCTTCAATTCTTGATCTCAAATCTCAAATGCTATAAGGTGCGGACGGCGCACCCTGCATACTACTACTACATACTACATACCTGTTTGTGTAAAGTGGTGATGGTACACTCTACAAAATTTATTGAAAATAACCCTTATTCTTCGCTCTCCGGAGGCATGGTGAATCTCGGACACGCATATTTTCCACCATTTTTATCTTTGCACTGTCGCATCGACTGACTCGAGTTCAACAGCATCTCGACTGATTCATTAACGGCAGATTTAACAGTCGCAGGAGTTGGCACTGCTTTTGAGGCTTGACTTAGCTCCAGTACCGTTATAATTGCCAGTATGGTTGATGAAAGCAAAACTGTGCGTTTCATTTATTTGTTTTTTCCTCGTTTAATCGTTGACGTGCCATCCCTATCCATATATCCTCATCGAATTCTTGAGAATCCGCATACTTTAGACAAATTTTCCACTGCGGTAGCGCTTCCTTAGTATTTTTCATCTTTTCTAGGACTTGCGCTTTTAAGCAGTAAGTTGCTGGTCCTTCACTATCAAGTTTAATCGCTGCATCCAGATGTTGCAATGCCTCTGAATATCGACCCTGTTCCAGCCGAGCCCATCCCAAGTTTTTGAGTAAAGAATATTTGACTCGATCATCCTCTGCTAATTTCAAACCTTGCCACAGGAAGTGAACGGCAGCCGGATAGTTTTTTTGATCAACTATATATAATCGAGCCAGATTGCTGTAAGCAGCAGGCAGACCGAGTTTTGCAGCTTGCAGATATTTTCCTCGGGCGCATTGTAAATCTTGCACCTCTTCACAAAGCCATCCTAAATTGTAAAGAGCTGTTCGGCTTTTTGGATCTACCCAGAGCGCTAACTCATATGCTTGTTGAGTATCCGCCAATCGATTGGCTTTGTAGTTTTCAAACGCAATATTATTAAAAAAAGATGCCAGTTCCGGCAAAGCAATTTTCCAGCCGCCAAAGCCTACTGCTAGCATCAGCAAGAAGGCTCCCCACTTGGAGTTCTGATGCTTTTTTGCTGGCTCTTTCATGGCATTGAAAATGTTAGCTAATGGTGTCATTTTTAGCATTTTTTAACTTGAGAGTTGGGCGATATTTTGTTTGCCAGATTTAATTGCCACCCTAATGGCATCAGAGTCTTACGAAATGACTCAGGTTTGAGCTTATTTCTCATAAGAGTTTGTCAGTCCACAGCCAAATGCTTGGGTAATGCCCCACTACCCAGATGTATTCGAGCATAGGTTAATCATTCATGAGGCTCCACAAGCAATCCGGATATTTTCAGAAAAAAGGAAGCGGGAAGCAGGAAGAAGGTAGAACTGTGGCCCTTACCTAAGTAATAATACTTAGTCAGCGATCGGTCGATCGACAGTATGCGACTGTATGAGGAGATACAGCGTATTCCAGGTTTATCAAGTGTAGGGACTTACCCTGGGCCGTTTCCCTACGGGGATGGAAGCGGGAAGCAGGAAGAAGGTAGAACTGTTGCCATGCCTAAGTAATAATACTTAGTCAGCGGTCAGCCGATCGACAGTATGCGACTGTATGAGGAGATACAGCGTATTCCAGGTTTATGAAGTGTAGGGACTTACCCTGAGCCGTTTCCCTACGGAGATGGAACGAGCTGGGGTTTAGTTCCTCAACATAGAATCTGCTGTAAGATGGGCTCGGGTGAAATAACTCTAATTAAGTTTGTAGTGACGATGGAAGTCCTCAAAATCCTCAAGGGAGGATTTTGAAAAATATTATGATGAGTTATTAACCGAAATCGATTTAAAATAGCCAATCATTAATGAGCAATCACCAATAATGAATCACTAATGACTCCTGACTAATAAACATCTCCATAAATTAACTTTCAACCTTCGAGTAGCAAAGGTTTTAGTTTATTGTTCGGAGATGTTTAATGACTAATGACTAAATGACTCTGACTAAAATTGCTTCATCGCTCTTTCCATATCTCGCTTATCTTCGCGTTTCTTCAAATCTTCACGCTTGTCGTACAGTTTTTTCCCTTTACCCAAACCGATATCCAGTTTTACCCAGCCGCCTTTCAAATACATTTTTAACGGCACTAAAGTCAAGCCTTTTTCTTCCACTTTGCCGATTAATTTGCGAATTTCCTGCTTGTGCATCAGCAATTTACGGGTGCGGCGGGGTTCGTGATTAAAATAGTTGCTAGCACTTCTCCAAGGCGAAATGTGAACGTTGATCAGCCACAGTTCCCCGTTCCGAACTAAACCATATCCGTCCCGCAAATTGGCTTTTCCTTCCCGAATTGATTTGACTTCGGTTCCCTTCAACTCGATGCCCACTTGGTATGTCTCTATAATTTCATAGAGATGGCGCGCTTGTCGGTTATCGCTAACAATTTTGTATCCTGGGCTTTTTTCGCTCATTTTTACCTCGGCTAAAATTAATTATTATAACGCTAGCTTATCTGTAGAAAAAATCGAAGCTTGACAAAACTTAAATAATCGGTCTAGACATTACCAATTTGGCTGAGCTAAGATGTCACCAACGTGAATGTCAAGCGGTATCATGCAGCGCACCAATATCACTGATTCTGCAATTCCAGATTCTGTTACTCCTCATCCTGCGGTTAATTGGGTTTGGCTGGCTCCTTTTTTACTGGCGCTTGCTTGGTTTTGGGCCAATATCTTGGCAGTTAAGTGGCTGTTATCCTCGTTTGTTGAGATACCCACACTGTACAAGATAGTAATTGGTTTTTTGATTGTAGCATTAGTAGTGCGATCGATTGGCAACTCCGATCGCCCGCCGGGATTTTCGCCAAATTTCGTTTTGAGGCGAGATCCGTTGGTGTTGATGTTGGGTGCGGGTATTTGCTCGATCGCGCTTCAGTACATAATTGATATCAAACAAGTTACTGTCCTCCTATTTATCCTCGGAACTTACGGGCTGTGCGGCTTATTGGTGGAGCAGAACTTTTGGCAAAAAAACTTGCCAGTTGCCGGCTTGCTAGCTTGTATTTTACCATTCAACAGTCAGTTTAATAGCGGATTAGGTTTGCCGGCGCGAGTGCTGACTGCTCAGGTAGTAGAACAGTTGCTCTCAATGCTGCACGTTGCGGCTATTTCTTCTTACGATATTATCCTTTTGGAAAACGGCATCGCTCACGTTGACGTGCCTTGTAGCGGCATTAAAACCCTCTTAGTCGGAACGCTATTTTTGCTATCTGCTACCTGGCTGGAAGGGCGTAAATTGAGTTTAAGATGGCTAGCAGTCGGCGCTGCTAATCTCTTAATGTTGGTGTCTGCTAACGCTGCGCGGGTTGCCGTGTTAGTCCTGGTTTCAGAAGTGTTTAACCAGCCAAAAATAGCAGAAATTATTCACGTTCCTCTGGGAATTGTCGGTTTAGTATGTGCTTGTTTTGTGACCTGGTTAATGCTGCAACGAGTACCGAAATTCCAGCCAGAAAAAACCAGCGGTATTTCTGCAAAACTCAACTCAGAAATTCTCGAAAATCACCCTTTAGCCAAACCAGGAATAATTGCAGCAGTCACAGTTTTGGCAGTCATGGCTCAACTGTCTCATGTAGAAACGTCAAAAATGGCGATCGCACCTTTAAGATTGCCTGAATATATTAAATCAGAGTCGATTCCCCTGAATGCTAGCGAACAAAAATTCTTTGGCAACTATCCGGACACGCAAACACAAAAAATCAGATTTGTCGCCGGCAACTTGCGCGGTTCCATGCTCACAGTAGCCAGCACATCCTGGCAAACTTATCACGCCCCCGAGTTGTGTTTTGTAGCGAGCGGAATTCCCGTCAATCGCATAGAAAAAAAACAACTAACTCCTGCTGTAACGGGGCGCTGGCTGTCTCTCAAAGAGAACCAACTATCCGCTACATACTGGCTGCAATCTGCACAGCATACTACCGATAACTTCTTGTCGCGCATCGGCAGCGATCTCACTCACAAAAATCACAATTGGGTGCTAGTTTCCATTTTATTTAACAGTTCGTTACCCGCCGAAAATCCTGAAGTAAAAGAGTTTGCTGGTAACGTCTACGCTAGCGTTAAACAAAGCTTACAAGGAGAAATGAATGAAAATCAAACAGGTATTTGATGGAATTTTAAAAAGAATTTTTTGGTTCTGGAATTTGAGTTTTTTATCGCTTGTTTACTTGGGAATTTTGCCGATTATAGGAGTGCCATTAATTATGGCGACAATCGATGGCATCATCCCGCTAGAGTTTACTTTGACGATGGCAGCTACGATCGCAGTACCCACTGTATGTACAGTAATAGGATCTAGGCTTTTTAGCAAGCAACCCCTAGAGCTAATGCGTTGGTTTTACGGCGTAGAAGCACCGCTATTTTTGCTGTGTTTGCTCCGCTTGTTCCTGCTGCGAGAACTCACCCCAGCTAGTTCTCAAATCATCGCTACTATTGCTTTGTGCATTGCAGCATTTTCAGTGGAAATGCTGTACGGATATCTGGGTAAAAGAGAAAATGTTCAAAATATCTCAGATTCTCAAACTTCCCATAAGAAACAGCCTCGTTTTTTAAGGTTGATCGGAGAAAAACGAAGTGCGTGGCTGCAATTAGGATGCCACAGTTTAATGCTAGTAGTGGGCATTTGGGCGGCAACATTGCTGATGTATTACGCTATACCTGTGGGATTAGTGACAGTTGCTGGATTCTTCAGTGCAGTGATTGAATTCTTCAAGTTTACATGGGTATTACCCTTTTGGGATATGTTTAGATACGGGGCGTGGGTATGGGGTTTAATTTCGGGTTTAACTTGGATAGCGCTATTCTTGATATTCTTTGGTTTAACCTGTAGCTTATTCGTTGTCATGCCTTCGCTGTACGGCTTTCTCTACATTCATTCCGGGCGGAAAATATGGCAGAGTTTTGCTGCACAATACGGGAAAAATAAAGCGTTAATCGGAAGTTTGGGAGTCATAGCAGCTTGGCTGGCTATTTTCTCGGCTTTGCAGCAGCAGCCGCAAGTTGCAGCACTGAAAATGCTGGCGACTCCCCCCGCAAATGACACGGTTCGCCAAACTTTATTAGCCAAGTCTGATATGATTCGCTCGGGCTTAGTTAACGCTTATTTGTCCCCTTACCGCTACCTCAGCACTGTAGGAGAAAACAACCACATTTATGAGATATACAAAAATACTTTGAATTTGCCTGACGGAGCAGCTCAAACGGTGCAGAACAGCTATAATTTTTTAATGTCGCCGTTTTTGTATCAAGGCTCTAGTGCTGATGTGGAAAAAGCCGAAAAACTCTACGGCGAATTCTTCGATACGGAACTGCAAAAAGGCGACACAGAAGTAGTAAAACACGCGGTGCAGTCAACCTCAAACCGCGAAGAAGCAAAAGCCGGTTTGCTGAATGTCAATCAAGAAAAAGTATGGTTGCAGTCGCAAGAAGTGACAGTCAAAGAAAACGGCGATTGGGCAGACGTTCAACTCTACGAAGTTTACAAAAATCAAACGCCGAACTTGCAAGAAGTATTTTACTACTTTTCCCTGCCTGAAAGCGCCGCAGTTACAGGAGTTTGGCTAGGAGATACTGCGGATTTAAACAAACGTTTTGTATTTACGGTATCGCCTCGCGGTGCCGCACAGCAAGTTTACAACCAGCAGGTAGTAGAAAGAGTCGATCCGGCTTTGCTAGAACAAATTGGCCCCAAACAATACCGTTTGCGGGCTTTTCCAATCCCGGCTAAAAGAGAATTCACCCTAAGTGACGGGCCAACCGAAATGCACCTGTGGCTTACTTACAAAGTCATGCGGCAGCCGCAGGGTTGGGCGATGCCTGTTTTAGCTGAAAAACGCAACATTTTTTGGAACCAAAATACTCGCCGCACGATCGCCGGGAAAGAGGTAAAATACAGCGGGAAAGAAGCAAGAGAAACTTGGCTGCCACCCTTTTTGCCCGCAGTCGCACAGCAACCGCTAACCGCGCAGCAGGCGATTCTACCGGGAGGAAATATCATTTCTGCTAAGCCGCTGGCTGATGCAAGTTACTCGCTACCGCAAGGCAAGAAATTTGCAGTTATTCTCGATACTTCCCGCAGCATGGCGGCGGAAAGTAAGGAAGTAAAAGAGACTTTTGAATGGTTGAAAGCTAATGCAGCCGGAAAAAATGCTGTTGATTTGTATGTCGCCAGCGCTGCGGGAATGCCACCTAAGTTTGTGGAAGATGTACGCAATTTCGATGCCGCAAAGGTGACATTTTACGGTACAATCCAGCTCAAAGATATGCTGCAACGGTTTGCACAGTTGCGGGGCGATAAAAGTTACGATACTGTATTTGTGGTGAGTGATCGCCACAGTTACGAATTATCGGACGATCGCAAACCTAAAGTTTCCATCTCTCCACCGCTGTGGACAGTGCATTTGGGAGGTTTGCCCCCCGGCTACGACGATGCAACTTTGAAGGTTATTCAAGATAGCGGCGGCGGAGTTGCTACGGATATGAAAGAGGCGATGCAGCGAGTAGCAACAACAGCAGCTTCGGGCCCATCTACAGTTAGCGTTGTTGACGGCTATGCTTGGAGTTATGCCAAAACGCCACAGTCGGAAAAAACTGCAAAATCGGCGGCCGTCGCAGAGTCAAAAAAGGCCGGAAATGAAGGCTTTAAACCGATAGCTGCGCGGCAGTTGATAACTGCACTTAGCAAGCAGAAAAGTTCCAATCAATTGACGCAACTGGATGCGATGCACGCAGTAGCTAAAAATTTCAAAGTGGTGACGCCTTATTCTTCGATGATTGTGTTAGTTAATGACGCGCAAAGGGAGCAGCTAAAAGCAGCGGAAGCTAAGAGCGATCGATTTGACAGAGAGGTAGAATCTGGTAAGGAACAGTTAAGTAAGCCGAATAATCCTCTGAATGTTTCGGGGGTTCCTGAACCGGAAGAATGGCTGCTTTTGGCGGTAGGTGCGATCGGGCTTTTGGCGGTTTTCCTCCGCCAGCGGCGCGCGAAAATGGTAGGTTGAAACATTGACCGGCGCTTGAAACCGCTTAAGAGTCAAACCTTAGTCCGCATAAGCGCTTCGCGCAAGCTACGCCAATGCGGACTAAAAGGGCGAGGGGGTATTTAAGCCGGATTGAATATCCAATATTAATCTACAGTCGTCTAAAGACGACTTTAGCTATGAGACAGGGGTTTAAACCCCTGTCGGACTGAACGACTAACGCATAACTAATCTATTTCTACAAAAACGCGATCGCCCTCAATCTTTACCGGATAAGATTCCAGAGAATCGCTGGGTGCATTCACACATTTACCCGTATCTAATTTGTACTGATACTTATGAAAAGGACAGGTAAGGATACCGCTGCTTACCTTACCCATGTCGATCGGATATTCTAAATGAGTGCAAGCATTGCGGTAACAAGTGACATTCAGGCCTTGACGATTCAAAATCACTGAAGTTTCCTCAACTTTTACCTTCAACACACCCCCTTCGGGAACTTGATTTAGCGCTGTTACCTCTACCCACATAAAATATTTGGCCTCCAAAAAACCTGATCTGGACTGACGCAGAACCTAATTATCTAGGGTGCACATTGCACACCTTACTGCTATCCGTAGCGTGTCAAACCACTTTTTGCGTAAGTCCAGATTATCTTATTCCAGCTTTTCCCTACGGATGAATCTGACTCAAAATCACCCTCAACCTGTCATAATCATCCTTCAACAAAACACTCAAACTCCTCCCCGCTTCCACCAACCAAGATCGATCGCGCATCCGCAACTGATAAATCTCCCGAATCGCCGCCGCCGTCAGCGCCTCCACCGGCGCATTAGCCACCCCCAGCAGCGTCCTCAAAAAATCCAACTGCACGGTAAAATCAATCACCTCATCCGGTTCGCAGCGATAAACCGCCTGGTGAATTTGCGGGGGGCGCGGCGGCAAATACTGATAAATTTTACCCCTCGATGGGCCGTGACCGTTCAACCTTTCCGGCGCAGCCTCAAACCCCACAATCGCCACTCGAAACTCGGTTTTGAGCATCGCAAAAATCTGCGGTTGTTCTTCCCGCAACTCTTCCAGCGACAAACCCAAAGCGCGAGCTCTGTGCACCGAGTCGATCGGGCTAGTCGTAGCGTAATAAACCACGCCGTAAATTTGATTTTTCGACTCTTCATCCTCGGCCTTCACCCAACTCCCAAAAGGCGGCATCACGGGAAAGCTTAAGTCTTCCGGTTCCAAACATTGAGCCAAAAACTCCGAAGTTGCCGTCTCGATTACCTCAGCAATGCGATCGGGGTGACGCTCTTTTGTAGCAAATTGGGGTAAAGGTAAACGCATAGTTTTAGTGATTAGTCATTAGTCATTACTCATTAGTCATCAGTTATCAGTCATTAGTCATTAGTCAAGGGTTTTCATTTAGTACCCTGGTCTTGGGTACTTTTTACAAATTACGCATTACCCTTTACCAATGACTAATGACCGCTGACTATTTCACGCGACCAGCCGTAGCATCGACAAGTTCCAACTGCGACAGCCGGAACGTGATCAGCTTGTCCCAATTGCCACCTTCAAACAGTACCGCGACCTTCCCATCGCTAACTCGCTGAACTTGTCCTTGAAAGGCGTAGTAAATCTCACCCTTATCTTTAACTCGAACTGCCGAACCTGGAAAAATCATAATTCTTTGAATGTTAAGTTTGCTCTTTATAGCTTACCTTTTCTCGTTTCTAGTTCCCAAGCAGAGCCTGAGAACTAGGCAAATCTTCGTCAACCCGAAGACACCAGGCAAAGCCCAGAAACGAGAGTTTGTTAGGCTAAGGCTGCTACGGAAACTTTACCCGCAATGCGGCCCGCGATCGCCCGCAACTCCCTAGCTGAAGCAGAACCCGGTTGCCCCACTACGATCGGCACCCCCGAATCCCCACCTTCCCGCAACGGAATTTCCAGCGGAATCCGACCTAACAGCGGCACTCCCAACTCAGCAGCAGTCTTTTCCCCGCCACCGGAACCGAAAATATCGTATTGCTTGTCGGGCATATCCGGCGGCACAAAATAGCTCATGTTTTCCACAATTCCCAACACCGACACTCCCAACTGCTGGAACATCTTTAAACCCTTGCGGGAGTCCAACAATGCCACAGTCTGCGGCGTCGTCACGATCACCACACCAGCCATCGGCACCGCTTGCGCCATAGTCAACTGCGCGTCTCCAGTACCCGGAGGCATATCGACAATCAAATAGTCTAAATCGCCCCAATTCACCTGATAGAGGAACTGTCGAATGATCCCATTCAACATCGGGCCGCGCCAAATCACGGGTTGGTCTTTGTCAATTAAAAACGCCATCGACACCAATTTGACGCCGTAATTAAAAGCGGGTTCGAGGCTTTCCCCGCTTTTTCCGTCCCTAACCATCACTTTCGCGTCCCCCAGACCCAACATTGTCGGGTCGTTGGGCCCATAGATATCCGCATCCAGCAAACCTACCTTAGCGCCGGTTTGCGCCAGCGCTACTGCCACATTTACCGCCACCGTGCTTTTGCCGACGCCGCCTTTACCGCTGGAAATTGCGATAATATTTTTAACGCCTTCAATGCCTTGGCGATCGACCACTCCCTTCTGCTGTGGCGTCTCGGCTGTCACCTCCACCGCCACTTTTTCGACTCCTGGCAACTGTTTGACCGCTTTTTGGCAATCTTCGACAATAAATTCTCGCAGCGGGCAAGCAGGCGTTGTCAGCACTAAAGTAAAACTGACGACACCGCCGTCAATTTTGATGTTACGAATCATGTTCAATTCCACCAAACTCTTTTGCAGTTCGGGGTCTTGCACAGGTCGCAGGATTTCTAAGACTGAACTAACATCGAGTGTATTGGGCATTGTGTTCTCCACCATAGCTCTGCAATTGGGTTAGCGAATTTTCGATCGCAGGTTTAAGTATATTTTTATTGCTATTTTTTAATGTAACTTCATAGCGATCATTTGCAGACCTACGGTGGCATAATTACATGACGACTGGATTTGGGATTCATCGCCCATCTAAGACTCAAATCTGACAACAGAAAATTTTATGACAGTTTCTACAACACTTAAAACCGCCACTTCCCCGTTTTTGCCACCCGCTGACTCTAGAGCTAGAGTCAGCCAATTTATGAAAAGCCTACAAGACGAAATTTGTCAATCCCTCGAACAGCTCGATGGCGTTGGCAAATTTAAGGAGGACTCTTGGGAACGCTCCGAAGGCGGCGGCGGACGTTCTCGCGTCATACGCGAAGGCGATGTTTTTGAACAAGGCGGAGTCAATTTTTCCCAAGTGTGGGGCGAAAGTTTGCCGGCTTTGATTCTGGCAAAGCACCCTGAAGCTGCTGGGCACGATTTCTATGCAACAGGCACTTCGATGGTGCTGCACCCCCGCAATCCATACTTGCCTACGGTTCACCTGAATTACCGCTATTTTGAGGCCGGCCCGATTTGGTGGTTTGGCGGCGGTGTAGATTTGACTCCTTATTACCCGTTGGCTGAGGATGCAGCTCATTTTCACAAAACTCTGAAAGCAGTTTGCGATCGCCACCATCCCGGATATTATCCGACCTTTAAACTCTGGTGCGACGAATATTTCTACCTCCCCCACCGCCAAGAAACCCGGGGCGTGGGCGGCCTGTTTTTTGACTACCAAAGCGCTCAAGGCGCGCTTTACCGCGACCATCATGTCAAAGGTAAAGCCGCTGAGTGCAGCCACAACATCGGCGTGCCGGAACCTAGAACTTGGGAGTCGCTGTTCGCCTTCGTACAGGATTGCGGTCGGGCATTTTTGCCGGCTTACACCCCTATTATTGAAAAGCACCGATCGAAAGAATACGGCGAGCGCGAGCGTAATTTCCAACTTTACCGCCGCGGCCGTTACGTTGAATTTAACTTGGTGTACGATCGAGGCACGACCTTTGGCTTGCAGACCAACGGACGCACCGAATCGATTCTAATGTCCCTGCCACCTTTGGTACGCTGGGAATACTGTTACGAGCCAGAACCCAACTCTCCCGAAGCCGAACTCTACTCGAAGTTCTTAAAACCGCAAGATTGGGCGAATTGGATGCCTCAGCAGTCACCGACCTGAGTTAAACTACTGGGACAGTAACCACCGCGATAGATAATAAATTTGAGGGAAGGGTCAGTGATTCATATTGATCAAAAAACCCACACGCTTCAAGACGGTACAACAGTTATCGTCTTAGCACCGACAGGACGGTTGGACATCACTACAGCTTGGCAATTCCGCCTCAAGTTGCAAGAGTGTATTTCCAAACTCAGCCGCCATGTCGTAGTGAATCTTGGTCAGGTTAACTTTATCGATAGTTCTGGCCTGACCTCACTTGTAGCAGGTATGCGGGATGCGGATAAAGTTAAGGGAAGTTTCCGCATTTGCAATGTTCATCCCGAAGCCAAACTGGTGTTTGAAGTCACCATGATGGATTCTGTGTTTGAAATCTTTGAAACGGAAGAAGAAGCTCTAGAGGGGGTGCCACGCGCAAGTTGAGCACTCCTGCTGGCATCGATTGCAGTGTCGCGGGTTAATTTAAGCTTGAGGCTCACAAAATGCGCCGGAACCCTGCACAAGAACAGGAAGCAGGTAAATTATTGCCAGCTTCCTTATGCTTTCTTCCTTTCTTGAGAGGTTGAGAGGTTCACCAAAACACTAAAGTAGAAGAATAGGTCAAGGTAAAGTCTTGCCTTCTATCCTAGATAGCTAAATCTTTCTTCCTTGTTTCTTGTTGCTTCTTGCTTCAAACCAATATCTCAGCAGCAAAATCCTGACGCTTGACAAATCTAAAAGGGCCCATTAAAGCTCCCCAGATAGCCTTGCCTGTCGTGGGGCTTATTCCTTTGTCGTAGCTGAGAAATTCCTCGCCTGCGGCTTCAAATCCCAAGTCTACTTGGTAATTTTGCCCCCCGTAGGCAAAGCCGCAGCGAGTGCCCTCCGGCAAAGATGCGCGAAAGCGATAGCCGTTTGAGGCTAAATTTTGCACCACAACCGATAGGGTGCAGCCGGGAAGGAGTTGGATTTGCTCGTTGGTTAGCTTTCCAAGCAAGTCGGGGTTGCACCCGGCTCCTTTGACGGCTGCGATATCCTTAAACATATAATACTGAGCTTCAATCAGTCCCGGCGCTATCTGTGAGTGCCTCAGTTGCAGGATTCGG
Source organism: Microcoleus vaginatus PCC 9802 (assembly GCA_022701275.1). Lineage (NCBI taxonomy): Bacteria > Bacillati > Cyanobacteriota > Cyanophyceae > Oscillatoriales > Microcoleaceae > Microcoleus > Microcoleus vaginatus. The sequence goes on along the minus strand of CP031740.1, from coordinate 3,339,013 downwards.
GGGCGGTAGGGCTTGTCTAATTCCAGAATGTTGGCTTGTTCGGCAAACAGGGCAATGCTGGGTTCGGAAAATAATGGAACCGGCAGGGGTCTTTGCCACAAACGAAGGTGGACGTACCAAGCCGGCTCTGCTAGCGCTTGTTCCCGGTTGTCAAATTCGCCCGCCATGTACTGGGCTAAAGCTATTAATTCAGGAGAAATTGTCATGTTTGTTGGATTTTTTAGGATAAGGGCTTGACAAAAAAGGCTTATTGTGATAAGAGAGGCGATAGCTGAGCTGGGCAAGTCAGAAGATTAGATTTATGAGCGATCCCAGCTAAGCTATGATTGTAAAGATACTGGGGTTTTTCCCTCCTATTGCGACATATTAATTGTTGCTGCCGATCGCGCGTAAAATCTTTTTGATAAAATTTTGTCTCGCAAGGAGGCGGCAACGCTTAAAAAACTGGCACTTTTTGTCAGACCGATCGCAGAATTGACTCCCCCGACTTTACTCACGCCGCGCTGGCACGCCCGCTACGGCAAAATTATTTATCTATAAGACTCAGGTGAACAATAACCGTACTGTTTCAGATACTAAGCGAAGTTTCTATACGATTCACACTCGACCGATCAACTCAATTTACCGTCGAGTGGTGGAAGAGTTGATGGTAGAAATGCACTTGCTTTCGGCGAATGCCGATTTTCAATACGACCCGATTTATGCTTTGGGTGTAGTGACAGCTTTTGATCGATTCATGCTTGGGTACGCTCCAGAAGCAGACAGAGTTTCGATTTTTAACGCTTTGTGCAAGTCCCTAGAAGACGATCCAGATCGCTACAAGCAAGACGCTCAGCGATTGGAAAGCTTGGCAGATAGACTTTCCGGGCAAGAGTTGCTCTCGTGGCTCGATCGTTCGACCAGCTTTGAAGATACAGCGGATTTGCAAGCGTCTCTAGGGGCGATCGCCAGCAACCCTCAATTTAAGTACAGCCGCTTGTTCGCGATCGGTTTGTTCTCGCTGTTAGAAAAAGCTGACCCTAACTTAGTAAAAGACCAAGAAACGCGAAACGACGCGATCGCTAAAGTCAGTGCGGCCTTGCACCTGCCAGAAGACAAAGTTAGCAAAGATTTAGATTTGTACCGCAGCAATTTGGAAAAAATGGCTCAAGCGCGAATAGTGCTTCAAGATGTCATCCAAGCGGAACGGAAAAAACGCGAAAAGCGAGAAACAAAAGTTACCGCTGGTCCCTCAGCAGACTCTTCTGACAGCAACAATTAATCGTTTGAAGGAAGCAGGAAATTTGGCAACGGATTCGCTTTCTTCGGATGTAACGGATCTCAGGAACAAGGAATAAGGAAGAGGGATTTTTTTATGGTATGTAAAAAATAAAAAAATCTTAAATTTTAATTTTTCTTCTTGAATTCTGGCTTTCTTGTGCCTTCAGATGTTGGTTGCTCAGAAACTAAAAATCCCGCTTTCTGAATTGAGCGGGATCTACTTAACTAATAAAATAGAGCTGTTGGGGTGGTGCTAAGGCTGCGGCTCAAAATTAGTGGCGTTAGCTTGCAGCCAAGTGCTTAGCTGTGAAAGAACCTCGTTTCCAGAAGACTTGCCCAAAGCTGTCGGGTTTGGGGTGTCGGGCCTGTCCAAGTTGCGGGCGATGGCTGCGTTGACTTCTTTGGAAATCAAATCGTGAAGTTGCTCTTTAGCCCTAGCCCTTTGAAAGTGAGCTCCCTCTTCCGTCGTAGCGTACAGAGGTGGCAGCCTATTTAAGGCATAAGCTGCAATATCTCCCACATCCAGACTCAGGTCGCTCGTTGCTTCAATTTCGGCCACCCTAGCGATCGCATCGCTGAGTACCAACTCTTCCATCACGTTGATAAACTGTTTGCGTGGCAGTACCACCACTTCGCCAGTCAACAAAGATCCCATCAGACGATCGAGAGCCATGTACTCTTCGATGGACAATTCCGAAGCCGTATTGCAGATCCGTCCCACCTCAGCTTCCATAGACGGCGTTAAATAACCATCCTGCAAAGCCTGTTCAACAATTTTTTCAATACTCATATATGCGTCCCCGCTCAACGGCATCATCAATAAAGTTTTGTGAAGACGCGATTGTTAGCGTCTTGAGAGTCGAGTTTTGAGAGTTGAGTTGAGAAATTTTCTACAAATCCTAACTCAATACTGATAACCAATCACAGTTATCTGCACACCCTAGCCACAAACTTACCCCATAATTGACTGATAAATCCGTCAAAACCTGTAAAAACTCCTACTCAACTCCCTGAAGCCGCCAAGGTACAGGATCGACGGACTGCCCATGCACGTAAAGTCCCCAATGCAGGTGAGGGCCTGTGGAAGCCCCCGTTGACCCCAGAGCACCGATTACTTGACCAGCTTTCACGACATCGCCTTCCTTGACATCAATCCGGCTGAGGTGCATCAAAATACTTGCTACTCCCTGACCGTGGTCGATACCAACCACGTTCCCGTGGATTTTGAAGCCTTGAGATTCGCGTCCCACTAGAGACACCCGACCTGCTGCTGGTGCGACTACAGGGGAACCGTAAGCACCCGCGTAATCAACGCCGCGGTGGTAGTAGTCTTGAGCAAATACCCCATTATAATAACGCCGCACCCCGTAAATAGTAGTAATTTCGCCGGAGTTGGGGCGCAACAATTTGCCGTCCCAAAATTTTTCGGGTGTCACCAGTGCTTTAAATGCGTCTACGCGATCGAATTCAGCATCTGTACCTTCCTCGTCTTTCCCGGGAGGTAGCCAGATGGATTGAGTGGGAAAATCTCGCGATCGAACTTGTACGTTCAACTTCTGCACTTGTCCATCACCTGTGATTTGGATTTGGCGAGCACCGGGTTTCTCTAGCGGAGTCGTCGGCAGCAGGGCCCGAAAGCGGCCGTTGCCGATCGGAAACGCGGGGTAGTTTTTTTGCTGTAGAGAAACTTTGGGAGTTTCCCCGCCGTTACCGTCTACCTGAATCATTACTGACAGCGTATCTCCCAGTTCGGGATTAGCCGGCGTTACAACTACCTGCAAAGCTTGCACTGGCAGGGCAAAACTTAGAAAGCCAGCAACAATTCCCCCGATCGAACTGGCGGTTAGCTTGTTCGCTTTCAACTGCCCCCACTGCCAAATCAGACCTGTAATTATTTCCGTACTTAGCCCGCAGTTGCCTCGATTCACAGTCATTATCATCACAGCCGTCCTTAACCTTTCTCTCGCTGACATTTTTTCCACTATCTAGAGTAACTATAGCAACCCTCAATGAGCCGAGAGAAACAGCCGTAGGTAAAAAGCTTGGGAAACTCAAAGATTTGGAGATGAGAGACTAACTTAAATAAATACTTAACAACACTCAAAAACTTGACCAGGTGATCATACTCTCGCACAAATCCCGTTGCATTCATCAAGTCCAAGATTTACAATACTTCGTACAGTTTCATTGCCCACGCATAGGTAGCTATAAACCCGGTTTCTACGAATTTTGCGACGAGTCCGGAAAAATTTACGAAGAAACCCGGTCTCTGAAGTCTGTGTGCCTCAGCCCCCGCTTGCATTTTTATGTCGTAGCATCAAACCCTTGATTTTCACTTTTGCTAATAGCGTGCCTCAGCCCCCGCTTGCGTTTTTATGTCGTAGCATCAAACCCTTGATTTTCACTTTTGCTATTAGCGTGCTACGTAAGCGTTGCTTGCAGCTATTGGAGCGCCCACAAACCCTTATTTTCAGGTAGAAAATCAAAAATTCTCCGAAGTGTTGCTGCTGTTAAATCAATTCTTTCTTGACCGTTTACTTTCCTATAACATTCCTAAAACTCTCTAGTTAAAGTAGCCTATTTTTGATTAATTAGTATTAATTCCCAATGTTTACGCCTCCAATCTAAAATGGATGGTATGAGATAAAAATTGAGAAGTGCTATAGTCTTATCACGTAGATTTATAGGGATTCAAAGGCAGCGGTGAAACCCTCTAATGTCAAGCATTCTTCCATAAATTCCTCTACCTCATTCACATCCTCAAGCTGATATTCCATGATGCGTTGAGCATCGCCTTTCATCTTTTTGGAAGAAAGAATCGTGGCAGGATATTTGGCAGCAATCGCTTTGAAAGTTTTGGAATGGATCTCCCAGCTTTCAGCAGAACATTTTATGATTAAACGCCACATAATTAAATTACTCCTTGGGTTTGGTTTACTAATAGTCTGACGACCGTGAAACTTAGCTCAATAGTGCCGACAAATCAAGGGATTCTGTTGTTTGGAAAAAAGTTAAAAGCCGAGCTACTATGTGAGCGACACCACCCTTAACATTAGACTCAACATTCAAAGGCATCACCGGATCGTGGAGTGATAATCGTAACAGAAACCAGCCGGATTCGCTAGCTGACGTGCAGGAAATTCGCAAACCTTCGTAGTTATTGGGAACTATTTTCCAGTCTGCTTGCGTTGAGACAAATTCTTGCAGTTGCTCAATAACGCGATCGCCCTGAGCCTTGAAATCATCCACACCAAGTTTAATCCGAAATTCTGCACTTTCTTCTGGCTCTTTTAAATTGGCAATTAAATCGGGCAAAGATTGATTTGCTAACTTGGATTTAGCCAATTCAATCAATAATTTGCTGACCAAATAAGCGCCATCATCCAGAAAGTAATTTTCTTTCAAAGCTCCATGTCCCGATGTTTCAATCGCCAGCCATGATTCGTGTCCGGCTTCAGTGAGGCGAATCGACTCGTCAATCACATTTTTGTAGCCGCGTTTAAAGCGATGGTGAATCCCTTTTAAATCTTGTTCGATGAATTGCGTTAAGCCATCGGAGGTGATAGAATCGGTAACAATGGTAGAGCCTGGGTGTTCTTTTAATACGATCGCAGAAATCAAGGCAATTAAGCGATTGCGATTGAGTTCCTTGCCAACTTGATCGACGGCCGCACTGCGATCGACATCGGTATCAAAAATAATCCCAAAATCAGCTTGATGTTCAATTACCGCTTGACAAACTGACTGCATTGCCTGTTTATCTTCAGGATTTGGCACATGATTGGGGAAAGTACCATCGGGTTCTAAAAACTGACTGCCCGTAGTGTCTGCACCTAAAGGTTTTAAGACTTTATCAACATAAAAGCCGCCAGCACCATTTCCTGCATCTACAACAATTTTTAGTCCTGTTAGTGGTTCATCAAAATTATCGGGATGATTGACTGATTCCCTAATTTTTTTGACAAATTGGTTAGCATAAACTGAGATAAAATCATGCTTTGTAATCTTACCGGGCGATGAGGCTGGCTGAAAGTAATTGCTTTGGGCTAGTGTTAAGATATCTGTAATATCCTGCTTTTGTAACCCACCTTTGGCAGTGAAAAACTTTAAGCCATTTCGATTAAATGGCAAATGGCTAGCAGTGAGCATAATCGCGCCGTCGCAATCAAAACCAGGGGTAATGGTACTCATAAACATGGCGGGGGTTGAGGCCATTTCAAAGTCGTACACGGTTGCACCAACTGAGGCGATTCCCTCCATGACTGCTTGCATTAAGGTTGGCCCTGATAGGCGACTGTCACGCCCGATCGCGATCGTTAATTCGGCCGCTGGTTTATTGACTTTTTGCACCAGCCAACTGACAAAGGATTTACCTAAGATTGTCGCAATTTCGGGCGTTAGGTTGACTTTTTCATTGGGAACGCCTTCGAGGGCGATACCGCGAATGTCTGATCCATTTTGAAGTTTTGTCCAGTTGAAGATTTGCATAATAATTGATGGTAAGTAAAAAGATCGGAGTCGGCGGTTGAAACCGAGCGTACAAAGTTTGTTCTATGGCTAGACGGTTCGAGTCAGATTAGCCGAACTTCCTGCGCGGACTAAGAAATAAACAGGGGAGAAATTTTAGTTTTGGTATTATTAGTCATTAGGGTGACAGAGTTTTTCAATTCAATCAGCTAATCGGCATTTAAGTTGTATTTAAAGAAACAATCCCAGTCTTGTGCGTGGGATTTCAGCAACGCCCAAAATATCCAATCGAAATGTTGAACCGCTTACTGGGAATTTTGACCCCATCACCGCTAAGATTAAGTTCTAATTACTTAGTCGCGTTCAACGCTGTAAATTGCCTGCAAGCGGAACTCACCATGAGCGGGAACTTCCACAATATCTGTAGCTGCATTGGTCGTTTCTACGCAGAGTAAACGCTGATAATCTGCATCATCAAGGTCGGCCATATTTGCAGAAATTGTCACCCACGGATTCCACACTACGACGGATTTACTACCCGATGATTTAATGCGAATCCGACGATTGAGGGCGCTATCGTCAATGACTAATTCATTGGTGACATCGAGATAAATGCGATCGACTTCACCTGTTACTACCACTGCACCCACTTGAGTTTTTTCGACACCACCATCCGCTTTATCAAGATACTGGCTATTTTCTAAACCTAAAACCTGCACGCGGTTGATATCGCCGACTTGGAAATAGGTGTGGAAAGCTTGGGTGAGGGGAAATGCTTTGTCGCCTAGATTGCGGGTGATTAATTCTACAGTGAGGCTGGTGCCGATCGTAATCATGATCGCCAGTTCAAAGGCTTGGGGCCAAATTGCTCTAGTTTCATCGGTATCCTTGAGTCCTAGAGTGACTTGGGTTGCGCCATCTGGGGTTGTGGCGGTTTCTAGCACATTCCAGAGGCGATTCCGCACAAACCCATGACTCGGACGCCCCAAGGCTTCGGGATCGGGGCCAAACCAGGGCCAACAGATGGGTATACCGCCTTTGATGGCTTTCCCTTCGGCGTAGTAAGCTTTTTCGCTGACGAACATCAAGTCTGTGGTTTCGGTGGCTGGTTGAAAGGAGAGCACTTGACCGGAATACACAGAAATTAAGGCTTTGGCTTGACCGTTGTCGATGTGAATCATCGGGAAACCACCGTTTCCCGTGGCGAAGGTGAGGTTCCCGGCAATGCCGTAGTCTGTGTTTAACTGGTCAATACTCATGCTGTTGGCTTGGTGAATGGCTTTACAATTATCCGATATTATGGTTGCTAGATTGATTATCTTGTTGAGTTTGACCTGCGAGGGTGCGATCGACACAACGATGCAGTCCGAGAAACGGATGGGGAGTGCCAACATATAGCGAGGGGATGTGCGATCGAACGCGCACTTGCACGCTCAAATCTTGCACCTTTCCGTCTCCCGCCACTTGGATTTGGCGGGTACCGGGGCGATCGAGCGGCGTCGTCGGCAGCAGGGCCCGAAAGCGATTGGTGCCCATAGGAAAAGCTGGGTAGTTTTTTTGCTGTACGGAAACCGTTGGAGTTCCGCTGCTGCTGTTTACCTGAATCATTACTGACAGCGTATCTCCTAGTTCGGGATTTGCCGGCGTCACCTTCACCTGCAAAGCTTGTACCGGGGATACCAAACTGAGAATGCTCGCGATCGTTCCCCGCTCAAAATCGCCTTCTTCATGTTTGCTTTCAATAGCCTGCATCCAAAAATAGCACCCGCAACTATTTTCGCACTTTGTCCGCAGTTGGCTCGATTCGCAGTCGCTGTCATGACGGATATCCTTAATCTTTGTCTGGTTAATGTTACCCAAAAATTCAAATTTTAGCACCCTCTCACCGCAAAGGATAACGCACTATTACGACTTGCCCAAAGTCAGCAAAGGTATCGCCATTTAGCGGAGCGCAAGGCGCTATTTGCGGACTTTGTAGCAAAGCTGCATCAGAGGATGTTTCACGGTTTCGAGCGCGGTATAATTTTGTCATTCTGAGTGGAGGGCGATCGCAGCGAATCATCTGGGATTGTGGGAAAATACTGAGATATTTCACTTCCGTGCGCTGCATTTAACATGACACAGAAACACTTATGTCAAATATATTATAAATTTTCAATATTTGACATATTTATTATTTAAATGCCACAGTTGTAGATATTACAGAGGTTAAAATGCCATGCCAAGCGATCGCGATCGACCCAGAGAATACGATGCAGTCAAGGGGGGGCAAAATTCAATTCCTGTCGGTGCGGCGGTACAGGGAGGAATTGCCGGGGTTAAAACCCGATTGCCCTTGCCCTCTGTCGAAGCTAGAATCGCCGCACTATCCGAAGCGCTCAAATATGGAGATGCAGGATTAGATTTGATACTGGGAGCATTGCAGGATGAGTCAGTACAGGTTAAATTAGCTGTCTATTCACTACTGAAAGATAGAAATGAGGAGAAGATAAAACAACATTTACAAAACTATTTTTTTGATTTTGATGTCATCACTGTTAATTCTAATGGACGAGAAAGCAGCCGCAGCAAGTCGTTTGCTTTCTACTTCCCCGAAGACCTAGGAAATGGAATTGTGTTGGAAATGGTTTACATTCCCGGTGGCACATTGATGGTAGATTGGCCAGTAACAGAAGTTGATAGATATAGAGATTATGGGGAAGGTGGGAAGCCTCAAGTCACAATACCCGCTTTTTATGCAAGCAAATACCCCATCACCCAAGCACAGTGGGAAGCAGTTATGGGAAAGACAACCAACCAATCGAGTTTCACAGGCGAAAAACGTCCTGTTGAAAATGTATCGTGGTTGCAAGCCATCAGATTCTGTCGAAGACTCTCGCAAAAAACCAGTAAAAAATATCGTCTTCTGAGTAAAGCAGAATGGGAATATGCCTGCCGTGCCGGTACAACAGCCCCATTTGATAGTGATTTTTTTATGCAAATTATAAAAGAAGTTAACCGTGAAGGCAATCATCTGGATCTTGATGCACCGCAGGGTCTTCATCGCCAAATAAAGGATGTGGGGAGTTTTCCGCCTAATGCTTTTGGACTTTACGATATGCACGGCAAGGTTGCGGAATGGTGTGGCAATAGTGGCTTAAATGATACCGATGAAGGCCCCGAGTCGACAGGCGGTATTATCTCACTCTTAACCAGGATGGGGCTTGACTCTATCGGCCATACAGATCCCAAGTGGTTCAATCGCACCTTGCACCTGTGTCACAGCCCGTATCAAGAAGGCATCGGCTCTTCTTTGATAGAGGGTGTTCGCGTAGCAATGTCGTCGTATTCTTCCCCCTCCTAGTTTTTCCAGCAAGGGTTCTTCTTTTCTCTTTAGCCCTTTTTGTTCTTTTCTCGATTATTTGTAGGGCGCGGATTCTTCTACAATCTGCAAATGCGATCGACATCTCACAGCCACGCACCCTAGACAAACGAAAATAGGTTAAATTTGGTTTATAATATTTAGAATATGCCTGCGATCGATCGCACATCAGGAAGGAGGATAAAAAATATGACCCTCAATCTTCCTCTTCCCGATTCAATTCAAAAATTTATTAACGAACAAGTGGCAAGCGGAGGCTACAGCAATGCAGCAGAATATATCTTGCACCTAATTCGCCAATAACAAGCAAGAACCGCGCGGGTTGAGTCGTTATTGTTGGCTGGTTTGGCTAGGGGCAATTCTCTAGACATTACTGATGATTGGTGGGAGCAAAAACGCACCTATTTAGATTAAATGCGCTCTCCCTACAATTAGCTTGCTTGTACCTTCGGAAGACTCATTTTTTCAACTATATTTTTCCGCAGGTAAACTGTCAGCGGTTTTTCAACTAAAGAGTAAAAGATGCAGCCAGCGATTACAGTTATCAGTGCTACCAATGCGGGTGCAAAAAAGCTATCGAAATATTTTCCTAGATTTGCCTTTGGCAGCAATTTGGTGGTTGCTGAAATCAGCGGGCCGTGAGTTAAAAATATCGAGTACGAGGCATCTCCTAAATACGTGGAAATCTGAGGTATTTTCGGAGAATCTTTGGGGTCTATCGAAGTAGCAGCAATGATTAACAGAGCTGCTACCACGGCAAAAGTAGTGACGCGCTCAAACTCTATGTTTCCCCATGCGAGGAGCATTCCTAAAATAATATATCCTAAATTTGCTATCCCAAACAATATCCACCTGTACTTGCCGATTTTATGGTTATATTTAATCACAATATACGCAGCCAAGCAGCCCAAAACAAATTCTAGATTCATATTCCCAAATACTAGATTCAGCAAGAAAAAAGAGCCTGGAAATTTTACAATTTTAGAAAAATGTAGAATCGTGACAAATAGCCAAGTCGAAAGTATCGGTACAGAATGTTTTGGTTTGAACCAGATAGCTATACTGAACAGGAAGTAAAAATATAATTCGTAAATTAAAGTCCAGCCTACATCCAGAATCGGCTTGTCATTTTGAGGTAGCAACAGCAGCGATACAATTAAGCGCCCCAAACTTAAATCTGTATTGTTCGCAAATTCGGGAATTCCTAAAAAGAAACACAAAACTGTCAGAGTAATTATCCAGTAGATCGGATAAATTCTCACAGCGCGTTTGACTAAAAAAGATTTTAACTGATTTCACTGACCGATCGCCGATCAGTGAACGTACACCCTGATAAAACCACTCAATACAAAAAGGTAATTAAAATCACTCCACCCCGCCTGAAAGAGATTAAAAAAAGTAACTTGATTTAATCTCACCGCGCTCATCTCGTTGAGGTGAAACATTACCCCCAATCAACGTGCAATGCCTCGCTCTACTGGCAAGAGGTTAAGCTTTTTTTGAGGAGTGAAACTCTTGGGTATCAGAAAATACCGGGTTCTATAGTTGCAGTTGCCCTGGCTCCCCAACTACAGTCAACCCACTAAACATAATCAACACATTAGACACTATAATAATATAACTTTATACTTTTTTCATAAAGTTGTGCAAGAAGACTTCCGACTGATCGTTGACTTAGTTGTAGTTCTCGCTGCTGCCGCAGCAGGAGGACTCTTTGCATCGCTGTTGCGACAGCCGGTAATTCTCGGCTACCTGCTGGGAGGGATCGTAATTGGGCCGGCAGGTTTGGGGCTGATTAAAAAATTAATTCAGGTAGACACCCTGGCTGAATTCGGGGTTGCCTTTCTGTTGTTTGCCTTGGGAGTGGAATTCTCTTTCGCCGAACTCCAAAAAGTTAAAACCATTAGTTTGGGCGGGGGGGGCTTGCAAATTGTGCTGACGATCGCCATTACTACTGCAATTTCCTTGGCTGTAGGCTGGGTAGAATCGCCTGCTCAAGGCGTGTTTTTAGGAGCGATTCTGTCGCTTTCCTCGACCGCAGTCGTCCTGAAATGCTTGATGGAGCGCAATGAAGGCGGTACTTCCCACGGTCAAGTCATGCTGGGAATATTAGTAGTTCAAGATTTGGCTTTGGGGCTAATGCTAGCGGTTTTGCCGGCACTCAACCAGCCCGCAGAAGCGATCGGCATGACGGTAGCGTGGGCCCTGCTGCGGATCGGGTTATTTGCTGTCGGTGCTGTAGTCGCGGGCATTTGGCTCGTACCGCAGTTGCTGCGCTACCTGGCGAAAACAGAAAGTCGCGAACTGTTTTTGCTGGGAGTTGTAGTTTTGGCTTTAGGGATTGCGCTGCTGACAGAATATTTGGGTTTTTCGATCGAGATGGGCGCATTTGTGGCGGGTTTAATGATTTCGGAGGTGGAATATGCCGACCAAACTCTAACTTACGTCGAGCCTTTGCGAGATATTTTTGCATCCTTATTTTTTGTCACCATCGGAATGTTAATCGACCCGGTGTTTCTGTGGAACCATCTAGAATTAATTCTGGGACTGGTATTTCTAGTATTTGTCGGCAAATTCTTGATCATCGCGCCGATCGTCCGACTATTTGGCTATCCGTTAAAAACAGCATTAATCACAGGTTTGGGCTTAGCTCAAATAGGAGAATTCTCCTTTGTACTCGCTAGTTCCGGTCAAGTTATGGGGCTGGTTTCGCGGGACGTTTACCTGTTAATTTTAGGAACGACAGCAGTCACCCTGGTGCTGACTCCGTTTGTATTGAGAAGCGTGCCACAGTTATTGAAATGGGCGGAAAATTTCGGGCCTTTGCAGCGCTATTTTGACGAAACATCTCAACCTGTGGCAATAGCTGAAAATTTGCCGGAACTAAATTATGTTGTGGTTTGTGGCTACGGGCGAGTCGGCAGAATTTTAGTCAAAATGCTGCAAAGCCGCAACTGTTCAGTTGTGGTGATCGACGAGTCAGAAAGTAGAATTCAAGAGTGCAGAATGCAGGGAATTCCTTACATTTACGGGAATGCTGCTAGCTTGCACGTATTGGAAGCCGCCCGGGTGGAACGGGCAAAAGCAATGGCGATCGCCCTTCCCGATCCCATGAGCACTCGCTTGTGTCTGAAGCGGGCTTTAGAATTAGTCCCGGATTTGGATATTGTGGTGCGGGCCAACCAAGATAAAGACATCGAACTGCTTTACCAACTGGGGGCCTGGGAAGTCGTGCAGCCGGAGTTTGAGGCGAGTTTAGAACTCTCGGCCCACTTGTTGGCTAGTATTGGGATCTCGGCAATGGCGATCGGGCGGGAAGTGCAGCAAATTCGCAGCAGCCGCTATCTGGAATTGCGGCCACCGCGCGAACCTTTGGCGATTTCGCGGGATTTGAAAGTGGCGGTTCGAGATATGAACAGCGAGTGGTACAGCTTGCCGTCGGGTTCTCCCATCGCCAGCATGACTCTGGAAGAAACTAACTTGCGACAGTTGACAGGGGTCAGCGTGATGGCGATCGTCCGCGAGAATGGCGAGGAAATTGATTATCCTAACGGGAAGACAGCTTTGCAGTCGGGCGATCGACTTTTTGTAGTGGGAGAACCGGAAGAACTCATCAGTTTTGAGTTGCTGGCGAAGGGGGAAGTTGCAGTGCCGCAGGGCGACAGTTCTTGCCAGTGGCTGAGGTTGCCAGCAAACAGCCCTTGGGCGGGCAAAAAACTGTCAGAGGTAGATTTGCTTAGCCAGTACGGGGTGCAGGTGCGGGCGATCCGCCGGGAAGGAAAATTTACTCGCTGGCCGGACGGAACTACAAATTTGCAAGAAGGCGATCGTTTGCTGCTGTGTGGCGGCTTTTACGAACTCGGCTTGATGCAGCGGACGGCCTCACCGCCGGTGCCACAACCTGCTTTAAAGCTGCCTTTTGTCACGGCCCAAGTCAGCGAAAAGCTGTTTAGCGATTAGGGAAGGAAGAAGGAAGAAGGAAGAGGGAAGAAGGAAGAAGGAAGAGGGAAGAGGGAAGAAGGAAGAAGGAAGAGGGAAGAGGGAAGAGGGAAGAAGGAAGATTTGTTCCACTGTCTCCCTCTCCCAATCTCTCCGTCTCCATTCTCCCACTGTCCCCCTCTCCCACTCTCCCCGTCTCCTCAGCCGTTGGGTTTGAGATAAGCAATTGCTGGCCGCGAGATCAGAATTTGTGTTTCTGAGGCATCGACGAGGCAAATGCAGCTATGATCCTGCCAAAAAATTCTACCCGCTAGTGAGTCGCCGGTCAGGAGTTTGATCTCCACCTGTTGTTTGTCTTTGATGTAGCTTTGTATTAAGCGAACGCTGGGCAATCCGGTTTCAAATTCAGACATAGTTCAGAAAAATATAGTCAAATATTACCTTAAACCATATTCTTCTGTTTATACCGTTTAACCGATACTGGCGCAATTACAAGCGCCTCTACCGGATGAGATAGAAACCCCTTGGTGGCTACTTTTGGACGGATATTCATTGAGCCATTGACATCAGCATTAATGAGATATCCCTGTGGAGTTATAAAAATTATATTTGTTTATATTTTACTAGAAAGGACTATAAATTGCATAAAGTTTTATAATACTGGGAAATGGGTAATTTGGTCATCAAATTATCTAATCAGTTTTAACCAAAAGAGGTTTGTTTTTATGCCGATCGAGTTTGCGAAGTATCACGGACTGGGAAATGATTTTATTCTGATTGACAACCGCCACTCGTCAGAACCGGTGATCACGCCAGAACAAGCTGTGGATTTGTGCGATCGACATTTCGGGATTGGCGCAGACGGTGTGATATTTGCTCTTCCGGGTCAAAACGACACTGATTATACGATGCGGATTTTTAACTCCGACGGTTCGGAACCGGAAATGTGCGGCAACGGGATTCGCTGTTTGGCTAAGTTTATCGCCGATTTGGAAGGGTCAGAGGCGAAAACTCAGTACCGCCTCCACACTCTGGCTGGTGTGATTACCCCGGAATTGCGATCGGACGGTCAGGTGAAGGTGGATATGGGAGTGCCCCGGCTGCTGGCTGCGGAAATTCCGACAACTCTGGCTGCAGCGGATGCCAAAGCTATAGATGTGCCGATCGAAGTTGCTGATAAATCTTGGTCTGTTACCTGTGTCAGCATGGGTAATCCTCACTGCATTACTTTTGTAGACGATGTTTCGGCTGTTGCTTTAGAAACTGTGGGGCCTCAATTCGAGCACAACAAAGCATTCCCGCAGCGTACCAATACGGAATTTATTGAAGTGGTACGTTCAGACTATGTAAAAATGCGGGTGTGGGAAAGAGGCGCGGGTGTTACTCTAGCTTGTGGGACTGGTGCTTGTGCTGCTGTGGTAGCTGGGGTGTTGGTAGGGAAGTGCGATCGGGCAACTGCAGTTGAGCTCCCCGGTGGCGTTTTGGAAATCGAATGGGCAGAAGTTTCTGGGCGGATTTACATGACCGGGCCGGCACAGCGAGTATTTACTGGTTGTATTAGTGATTAGTGATTAGTCATCAGTCATCAGTCATCAGTCAGAAGGTTTTTTTGGTGGAATTAACAAACAATAAAAATTATTGAATTCAAAATTTTTATTGAATTCTGACCAATGCCTTCCGCCTTCACAAATTATTGGCTGCGGACTGAAGACTGAAGACTAATAACTAAGCCTGAAATCTAAAATCTAAAATCTAAAATCTAAAATCTAAAATTAACTAGGTGGGTTTGCATGGCTGGAGGTATTTATCTCATTCAGGACGACGACAGGCTGGTAGAAATGATGGAACAGCCCTACGACTCGGAAGACCAGTTACAAGATTTGCTAGTAACTTATCCTAATTTGATCGCGGGAGACCAAATCGATCGGGCGACGGCGCGGAGGTGGCTGTTAATTTCGCGGGAACCTGCACCCAGCGATGAGGAAACAGCGGTGCAGTGGTCGCTGGATCATTTGTTTCTCGACCAAAATGCAGTTCCTACTTTGGTGGATGTGCGGCGAACTCCTAATGCCGAACTGCGGCAAAAAGTTTTGGGTCAGTCGATCGACTATGCTGCTAATGCGTTGTTTTACTGGCCCATCGATTCAATTATTGCTCTGTTTGAAGCTAATTGTCGCGATCGGGGTCGCGATCCTGAACAGATTTTTGAAGAGTTTCTCGGTGCAGATGCTAATGAAGACAGATTTTGGCAGAAGGTTAAAACTAATTTGCAAGCGGGTAAAGTTCGCTTAGTGTTTGTAGCTGACGAGATTTCCGCTGAAATGCGCCGAGTTGTGGAATTTCTCAACGAACAAATGGACCCGGTTGAAGTTTTGGCCCTGGAAATTAAGCAGTATGTAAGTGAAGACGGTTTAAAAACGCTGGTTCCCAGAGTGATCGGTCAGACAGCGGAAGCACAGCAGAAAAAATCCAGCGCAACGCGCGAAAGAAGGCGCTGGGATGAATCTTCATTTTTTGCGGAAATCCAAGCTAGACGAGGCGCGGACGAGGCGCAAATGGCAAAAGCAATTTACCTGTGGGCGAAAAGTCAAGAACCCGAAGTTCAAATCCAGTGGGGAACGGGGGACGCCTACGGCGGTTTCGCCGCTCAATTGCCTCACAGAGGAAGAAAACCCTATCAGTTATTCACTGTAAATATTGCTGGCAGAATGGAGATTTCTGCTGACAATTACGGTTCCCAACCGCCGTTTAATGGGGAACACAATTGGCTGGAATTGAGAAGTAAACTGAGTTCGATCGGTCTGTCGCTACCTATAGAACCGGGTGAGAGAAGGTCGCCGAGTCTGGCTTTGTTTACTTTGCAAGAGGAATCTGCCCTCAAGCAAGTTATACAAACTTTTGATTGGGTGATTAAACAAATTAAAACGTTATAGTCAGTTGTCAGTTGTGGGGTGCGTCAGAGCAAATTATAGATTGATAGAATAAGGGTTTGGGCTTATGACGCACCCTACCCTATGTGCTGGATAGTATGTATATGCCCGGTTCAGTGTCTGGCCCAGGCAGAATTTCACGGCTGCTTTTAACACCTTTACTTTCGCACAGATTTGCAAACGATTCTAAACCCTCTAATCTGGCGGAAAGTTCACTCAATCCATCCAAATATTCAGCTACAGCAATTTGGCGATGTGTCCATGTTTGATCAAATTTAGCAGAACTATAGGACATTTCAAACTCTACATCAACGTTAATTTTTTTGCTTCTGATTTGGTCAGGAGATAAAGTGCGATCGCTTGGTGATATTTCCGTAATCCGTTCTACTCGTTCTGAGGCAATATGGTTTTTAAACCGAGCATTAGTAAAGCGATAAGCTGTAGATAGATAAGTGTTTTCATCATTGATTAGTGCCTTACCCCATCTTTCCGCGACTTGTTTAAATTGGGGGATTTGTAACGCCAGTAATTCTTTAGCTTCTTGATGTTTCCCTATTTCTAAGAGAAGATTGGCTTCTGTTGCTATGGCTACAGCCCAACCTTGAATAGAAACATCAGCATTAAGCATAATTTCAGCATCTAATTCTGGGGTAGCTTGCATTGCTTGATTACTGAGAAATAATCCCACCCGAGAAGCTGTTTTAATGGCCGATCTCGGTGATTCATCAGGAAAACGAGAGCGATCGTCAAGTTCAGCTTTTAAAGCAGCTATTTCTTGAATTAGCAGGGCTTGATGAAGATGGGAAATAGCTTTAGCAAGGCTTTTTTGCTTTTGGCGGCTGTCTTCTACCAATAAATACAGATATGCCAATTGTCCAGAGATATTATCTAAGCGATTATCAACCTGATTTAACCTATATTCAACTCGATTAAATCCTTCTTCCATGCGATTATCAATCCGATTTAAGCCCGCTTCAACACGGTTAAAGCCTTCTTCCATTGACTGTTGAATGTGACCTAAAGTTTTTTGTACTTGGTGCAGTTTATAGCCCATATAGGCAAAGCCAGCAATACTGACACCCAGGTTTAAAACACTTGCGCCGGCAGCAATTTGACTTAGCCCCATCACTGAGGATAAGGTATTTTCAATACCGATTAATTTACGCTCGACACCTATTAATTTATGATAGTTAAGCCCATGACCAATAACATCAATTCCTGCCAAAATGGGAGAAAATGGAACAGTCATCAGTTTGCTAGTCAGTCCGGGAGTTTCGGCTAAATGGCGGACAATTTGACCACCATTTACAGTTCCCGCAGCCCATCTAATAACGCTGCCATAGCGTTGCATTGAGCCATTTAACAAACCTTGGATGATTTCGGGATTGTTAACTAAAAGAGTGGTATCAATTAACATTTGACTTACTATGTTTAGCGATTATAAACGTCAAAGTTTCCGTAGGCTTCCATTTGCAATCTAGGCGATATTTCAAAGTTAACTAAATCAGCTAAGTTACGAAAAGCGTCATATCTATCCAGTTGATTGACTTTAGGCTTAAATCCTTCATCGGCTTTATTTAGCTCTATAGAGACTAGATAAATATCATATTCTGATTCTGCTCCTTCTGACACTAAATACCGATTGAGATTAGCTTTTCTTTGAGAAAATTCACTTTCATCGCCTAGCCATAAATATTTTGTGATTTCGTAAAGTGCTTCTCCCTCATTAACGTTAATTCGTCCCTTTGCTTCCAGTGATTTCAAAAAATCTGCTTGTAAATGAGAAACTACTAAAACTAAAAACTGTTTAGTAATTATTTTTACTGGAGGAGTTGGAATTGGAGGCGTTTGAACTGTAGAAGTGTCAGAACCCGGAGGATTAGGGTCAAATTTTCTTGATTCTTCTCTATGAGTTAGCTGTGGTGATTGCTCCTCTTTTAGCTGTTTAAATTTTGCTCCTGCTAATGCTCCTCCTGCTGCTCCTCCTGCTGCTCCTACTAATGCTCCTCCTAGTCCTCCTACTAATAGTCCTCCTAGTCCTCCTACTAATGCTCCTGCTGCTACTATATCTAGATCGTTAGATTCCATTTTTGAACTCCTAAATTTCATTATGTTTAAAACTTGCTTCACTGGCCAATAATCTCTTGTAACTTTTCACAATCTGCTGCTGCATGATCTTTTTTAACTTCAAAATCAAGCCAGAACTGTTTTTGCTGCTCAAAGTTTTCCTCAATAATAGTTAATTGTTGTTGCAAAGCACGTTCAGCTAGATTGGTAATCTCATCAACGGATTCTTCAAAGATACTGCTAACATCATCTAATCGTTTGAGAATCCAGTCAAGCAAAATATCCCACAAACTTCCTTTCTTTTTCTCAATTCCACTTAACCATTGTTTTGCCATTAAGTCGGGAGAAGGAAGAAAAAGTTCAACATACTCGATATCTTCGTAAATATTCCGAGTTACAGCTTCTTGGTAATTACTGGTTACGGGTCGTGTTTTTGTTCTCGTTTTCGTGCTAGAAAAACAAGAACCATCTTGATAAGATTCTGTATAGTTTTGATATTCAGTTTTTGTGCGAGTTTCATATTCTGTTTTCGTACCAACGACTTCTTTTTGTTTGGAGCGATTTTGTTTGATAGGCTCGGAAAGTTCAAAAAACTTCTCAGGTAAAGTTGGTAAGTTTTGAGCTAACTTTTTGCGTAAATTACTGAGGGCTGCTTTTTCAATGTTAATCGAAGAAAAATTTTCATCTGACAAACAAACTTTTAATCTCTTAACTTGCTCATTAACTAATGACTCTAAAGCTTGTTCAAATTGTTGAGCTTTTCCTTGCAAGAAAAATTCTGCTCTTGTAGACATAGCTTTTCTCATGCTGTGATATAGCAACAGAGTATAGCGTTCATCATGTTCAATTTCTTTTTTTCCCTGATCATCATCAGCCCGTACACGCTTAACTAAGTATTCTGACTTAGGAGAAAACTTACTGAGTCTTCGACTAACATTATCATAGGCATGAGAAATATCATCAGCCAATGAAGGTAATGTGACTTCCCGTAGTTTATCTCTTAGCTCAAAAGCTCCTTGATTATCTTTAAGAGCATCGCGAACTGGAACAATTAAAACTTTAGTCAAATCTCCTTCTACCTCATTAACAGCATCAAGAATCAGAGAAAATCCCTTCAGAGAAAATCCATCCAACCCTTTTTTTTCAGCAGCTTGTTTAATCTTAATCCGAATATTTGGATCATCGCTTTTCAACCCTGCTATCAGTAGCTCAATTTCGCCCTTAAATTCTTTCCCAATTTTCTTGATATTTTTCTGCAAATCTTGACGAATGTTAGCGATTTTATCTTTTTCTTGTTCAACCTGTTCTTGATTGTTAATTTTTCGAGCCTGAATCAGAACCTCTAGTAATTTTTCCAAAGCATCATAATTATCGAATACTTCCAACAATGCAGGAAGTATTACCAGTTCTGAAAATGATTCTTGAACCCGCACACGGAAACGATCCCAAAGTTCTCTACCACCACTCCATTCTAAAGAATAGCGGAGAATTTCTCGCATGGTTTCATCATCAATAGCCTCATTGTCTTCTACCCCATCTTCAATATAGCGAAACCAATTCTTTAAATCTCGATTCTCTTTAGTATTT
This sequence comes from Microcoleus vaginatus PCC 9802, assembly GCA_022701275.1. Classification (NCBI taxonomy): domain Bacteria; kingdom Bacillati; phylum Cyanobacteriota; class Cyanophyceae; order Oscillatoriales; family Microcoleaceae; genus Microcoleus; species Microcoleus vaginatus. Next base: position 3,319,402 of record CP031740.1, on the reverse strand, counting down.
AATTTAATAACTCCTGCACAATCTTGAAACATAGCCTTAAGGAGTTTTAACCGTAGTTCCTGATTTATCAGTGATGGTTCGTTAAAAGATCCTGAACCCCAAGCACATTGAGCATAATATAAAAGACGAGCATTAAAAGGCAGGACATCAGGAAGTTCTGGCAGTAATAAAACCTCTTTAATTTCCTCTCTCAACTTATCAATCCGCACTGAAAGAGGTAAATCATCGGCTCCTCGGTTATCGACCCGATTTAAGATAAAAATCATCGAATCTGTGCGACCTTGTAGATATTCGACAACTTTCTTTAATTCTTCTAATAAGCGTTTTCTGTGCTCATCATCTACCTGCATATAGTCTAAAGCCACTAAACTAAAAGCTTTATTAACTTGCTTTTGGATAGTTGCTAAGTTAGCCCGGTCTTGAACTGATTTCAATCCCGGTAAATCAATCAATTCAACTCCGATTCCGTTGGGTAAACCCAGTAAAGAAGCATCACAAGCAGGTAAAAGAGGAACATGAGCTGTTATTTGTGGCGCAACATACTCACGCTTTTTCCGCGCCGCGTGATAGGAGTGCATCACGCTGCTAATTCGCTGGTATAAATCCTCATCGCTTAATCCCGTCCATTCACCAGCATCCCAAGCAGCATCTTCCGTTTCTGCAATCATTAATCTCTGTTCTTGAGAATGTTTGATGGTTAATACACCCCCACTCATTTCCCCTGCTTCAATAGGCGCAATTTTCCGACCAATCAGCGCGTTAACAATCGTTGACTTTCCAGAGGAAGTTGTGCCCAGAGTAGCAATCCGAAAACTAGGATTTTCTAGGCGTTGGACGGCTTCTTGATAAACAGTTAAAAAATCCTGTAGGCAAGATTGAATCCCCGAATCAGCAAAAACATCCGGGGACGAGTTGACTAAGCTAGAGACTGAGTTGCCTAATTCTTGTAAAAGGTTGCGGGTGTTGTTTAACTTAGATTCGATTACAGGCATGGCAAAAATGCTTCCTTAATGATCTTTGTTAACTATAACTAAGGAGGCACGGCGTCGGACATCGTACATCCACGGATGTTTTAAACCTTGCCACAAAATAAAGAGTGACTCTTAAATCAACTTGTAGAGTGCGTCGGAGATTGATTATTTCAATTTTAACAGGTTTATTCTGCTCCGGGGCATCCTACACACTCGGCTGTCCCGCACCTTGCGTTATATTTTTCGGGCGGGCGGGACACCCCACAATAATTTCATCAAACTTGACTGTAAAATTTGTATGCGCCTGAGCTTGTTAATCTCATTATTATGTTTAGGGGGTAATGGGTGTCATCCTTAACATAATAATGAGTTGATGCAGAGTGAGCGGCCAATCATCGCCAATTACCAATAACCAATGACTATTGATAGCGAATGTTTGCTTGTTTCAAACGCCGCAGGGCTTCTCCCAGTCGATCGCAATCTGCAATCAAACTAATTCTCACATATCCTTCGCCGCCCGGCCCAAAAGCATTCCCAGGAGTCACCACCACACCGGTTTGCTGCAAAACATTCAGGGCAAAATCAGTCGAACTCATGCCGCGAGTGCAGGGAACCCAAAGATACATTGCAGCCAGAGGTTTGGGAATATTCCACCCTAACTCTGCCAATCCTTCAACCATAAAATCCCGGCGAGTCCTGTAACGATTCTGCACTTCGTCCAAGTAACTATCGGGCAATTGCAGTGCTGTTTCTGCTGCTGTTTGCAATGCGGAAAATATACCGTAATCTAGGTTAGTTTTTAATGTCCGCAAACCTTGAATAATTTTGCTATTTCCTACTACAAAACCGACGCGCCAGCCGGCCATATTGTAGGTTTTGGACATGGTGTGAAATTCGACGCCGATTTCTTTACCGCCGGGAATTTCTAATAAACTTGTCGGTTGATAGCCGTCAAAGGCTAATTCCGCATAACACAAATCGTGAACCAGCAAGATTTGATGTTTGTGTGCGAAAGCCACAATATCTTTGTAAAATTCGCGGGGTGCAGTTGCTCCAGTCGGATTACTGGGATAATTAAAGTAGAGTATTTTGGCTTGTTCGGCTACGCTGTCGGGAATGTCGGCTAAGTCAATTACCCAGTCATTTTCTGGTTTGAGGATGATGTTGTGAACTTTTGCACCGGCAATGATTGGGCCGCGAAATAATACGGGATAAGCAGGACTGGGTACTAATATTAAGTCCCCTGGATTGATATAGGCGATCGCAAAATGTGCTAAACCTTCTTTAGAACCCAACAGAGGCAATGCTTCGCTTTCTGGATCGAGTTCAACGTTGTAGCGGCGGCTGTACCATTTAGTAATAGTACGGCGAAAACTGGCAGTTCCTTCAAAGGGTGGATAGCCGTGATTGGCAGTATTTTGGATGGCTGCGACGGCGGCTTCTACTACTGGTTGAGGAGTGGCACCGTCGGGGTTTCCCATTCCTAAGTCTATTAAATCGAGTCCTTGTTCGCGGGCGCGGGCTTTGAGTTCGTCGAGACGGGCAAATACGTAGGGCGGTAGTTTTTGCAACCTGTCAGCAGGGCTAATCCAATCCAAGGTCATTTATTTTTTGTCAGTTGTCAGTTTTCCTGGTTTGTAGTAAGGACTTTCGTCCTTGCTAGCACAGCCTTTTCAGGACTTTAGTCCTTACTACAAACTGTTTTAATTCTTAATCTTTAATTCTCCCACAGGTGCGGTGGTAGAAACCATCGCTGCCATTAATTGTTGGGGAACGACTTTAAAAGGCAGTCTGTGGATGTCGGAATTGGGATTGCAGGCTATGTCGGCGGCGCGCTGCAATTCTGTGATGGTAATGTCTCCGAGTCCGAGGTTTTCTAAAGTTTGCGGTAATCCAATCTCGGCGTAGAATTTTAGCAGTTGCTGTCTGGCGCTAGCGGCGAGTTGATTGTTTTGCAGCATTTCTTCTAGTCGCAGTTGTACTAAAATGCCGTAGGCGACTTTTTCGCCGTGCAATGTGCCGTGACTTGCTAATAGATGAGTTAGGCCGTTGTGGACGGCGTGGGCTGCGACGGTGCGACATTGGGCACCGCCAATTCCGCCGATTACTCCTGCTAGCAATACGGCGGCATCTGTGACTTCTTGCCAGGTTTCGCTACCGGGTTCTTTGAGGGCGGAGGCTGATTTTTGGAATAAAATATCGCGCAGTATTCTAGCTTGTTGAACGGCCGAAATAATCAGGGTTTGTTCGGAGTGTCCGCTGCTGACTGATGCTTCGTACCATTTCGCGATCGCATCTCCAATTCCTGCTACTAATGTCCGCTGCGGTGCGGTTTGAATTAAGCCGTAGTCTAGTATTAATAAGTCGGGACATCTGGCTAATGTGACATCGTATTGGAATGCACCTTGTTCTGAATAAATGTTAGATAGGGCTGTCCAAGCGGCACAGGTGGCTGCTGATGTGGGTATGGTGACGATCGGGATTTTGCACTGATGGGCGACGAGTTTGGCTGCGTCTAAGGCTTTGCCGCCGCCGACACCGATGATGAAGTCGGCTTGATGGGTTTGGGCTGCAGCGCGCAGGGTTTCGAGGCTGGTTTCGCTGCAATCCTTGCCGTATGATGTTTCGGCGGATTTTAACTGCTGCTGTTCGAGGATTGGTTGCAGGTAGGGTTGGGCGGCGGCGAGGGAGTTGCTGCCGCCGACGATTAGCGGCCGCTTTCCGAAACGGGCGATCGCATCTCCGGCTTGTGCGATGGCCGATCGACCTCGCAATACACAGGCGGGAGCAATTGTCAAGGAATAAATTGCTGGTGCGGTGGCGGTCTTAGTGCTTTGGGTTTGAGTCATCGAACCACTGGATAAGTGACGAGAAGGTTGACGCTTTGCAGGATTGCTGGATTTTCTAGGATAACTCTAATCTATGCGAACATGGTAAGTTTTATAAACTTTTTATTAAGTATTGTTGGGCTGTTGGGGGATGGGAGGGCCCAGTTGAGGGGAGTTGGGGAGTTGAGGGCGATCGAATTATGATTAAAGTTGAGGCTTAACGTACAAATCCCAGACTGGTTTCACTGCTGCTGCATCTGGTTGAGAAATTTGCCCGATTTTCGCTAGCAACAAAAACTTTTTCACACAATCTAATCTAGACAAACGTACTGTAGTTATCATAAAGTCCTTCGTCTTCGGGTACGTAGCCTTTCAAAAAAGCGTCGTGGCTGCGAGTGTAACATTTCTCAATTAAATACTCCTCGCCATCGAGTACCGAAAACTCGGTTAATTCAGGATATGTCAAAAAATCTTCGGCTGTAGCAGGTATAAATGCTGCTAGTATTTTATGGCGTTCTGCTATTGGCAGGCTAGCAATTTCTCGCTTGTGATAGCTTGAGAGTAGGTTCGGTTATTGACGAACTGTTAGACTCAGAACTTTCGCTGGGTAACTGCTTTTTCTGTTCCGCTTTTTGCACGAGGAATTGTGCAAAGTCGAGCACTTCTTGTTGTTTCTCCCTTGGCAACTGTCGCAGATTATCTAACACTGCTTGCTCAAAATTAATTGTTTCTGACATTTCAATTACCTTCCCTAAGCGTTTATCGGTTTATTTCTCACGCAGTCAAGTTTTGTAGTTCCCTGTTTGCAAATAGCGCCATAATTTTCATCTTTCCCTGTTACTTCACTCATCACGCCGCCAAATCTTGATACTCCCATCACAACTGCCACTAACTAGAGTGTGTCCATCTGGGCTAAAACGGATCGAATTAACCCTGGCTGAATGTCCAGTGAGAGTGTGAATTTCCTGTCCGGTTTTCAGATTCCAAAGCTTGATAGTATTGTCATTACTTCCACTTGCAATAATTTGTCCATTCGGGCTGATGACAAGGGAAAAAACCAAGTGTGAATGCCCTGTTAGAGTGCGAATTTCCTGTTTGATTTTCAGATTCCAAAGCTTGATAGTGTTGTCTCCACTACCACTTGCAATAATTTGTCCATCCGGGCTGAAGGCGACTGAATAAACTGACTCTGAATTCCCAGTGAGAGTGCAAATTTCCTGTCTGGTTTTCAGACTCCACAGTTTGATAGTTTTGTCCCAACTGCCACTAGCAATAGTTTCTCCATCCGGGCTGATGGCGACAGAATAAACCAGGTCTGAATGTCCAGTGAGAGTGCGGATTTCCTGTCCTGTTTTCAGATTCCACAGTCTGACAGTATGGTCATAACTGCCACTAACAAGAGTTTCTCCGTCTGGACTAAAAGCAAGAGACCGAGTTAAACGTGAGTGACCCTTGAGAGTCCTAATCTCTTGTCCATTTTCTAGATTCCACAGCTTAATTATTCCGTCATAACTTCCGCTAGCTAAAATTTTACCATTAGGGTTAATGGCAACGCAAGAAACCTCATATAAATGCCCATAGAAACTACGAATCAGCTCTCCTGTCTGCAAATTCCAAATTTTGCTGCAATCTCCACTGCTATCACTAGCAAAAGTCTTGCCATCTGGACTGATAACTACGCAATTAACAGATGAGTTACCTACGCGATTAAGAGTTTTGACACATTTGAATGGCTGATAAATTTTTCTCCTGAGTGCTTTTTCTATTTGTTGTTGGCGTTTTGCTTCAGCTTTGGCAGCTTCTTCTATTTGTTGTTGGCGTTTTGCTTCAGCTTTGACAGTCTCTTGAGATTGACGTTCCGCTTCTACTTGCTCAATCAGCTTTTTCAACTCCTGTTCATACTGTTCTCGCTGTTGCCGCTGAATATCCTGAAGAATATCAAAATAAGGTTTCACCCACTCTTCTGCTAATCCATATTCAGCCAATTCATCCTTTAAATTAAATAACAAAGGTTCATAGCCAGGGTCAATATTGAGATAATACAAATCGGCTAAAAATCCCGCCAGCAACTTATGAATCGCTACAATCAACTGCCGAATCATGCGGAGGGCTTTTTTCTCACTTACCCCAGAGGCTAAAAGTGCATCTTTTGCCTCTTCCCAGTCAAAAACTTTGGTAGAAAACAGGGAGACTTCCTGATTGTTGAGGAATCCCCAAAAGCCGACGCGGAAAGTTACCGCATAGTCGCTGATATCGCTATATAAAATTGTAGTAGGAACCGGAGATAAAATTCGCTGCAAGCGTTCCACATCAATATCACCAATCGACTCAGTGAAATAGTCGCTATAAAACTTAACTGGGCGTAAGACATCCTGTTGAGGATAATGCTGTCTGAGAAAATCTCCCACACTTCTCATCTCAATTGGCAAATCTTCACAAAAGGTTTCCGGGCATCGCTTGCTAATTTTGGGCGGTGATAGTAAGATTAAGAGGCGGTGTTGCTGCTGAAGTAAAATCTGCTTAGTTTCCTCTCGATTCAACTTAGAAAACCAAGTATCTTTATCCCAAATTGTTTGAATTTCAGCCAGCTTGACCTGAATATCCTTTGCTTGCAATTCCCGCATCAAATCCCGCTGCAAGGCTGCCAACTTCAGTCTGTCTCGCTGTTCCTGTTCCTGCAACTCAATGCGACGCGCTGTTTGTGCTACTGTTAGCTTTAACAATTCCCTATCTCTGGTATCTTTCGCCTTCGCGTATTCCAGCAGTTCTTGGGAATAACTCTGTTTTGCTCGCTCTATCTCAGCCGAATTCGATGAATTATTGGGAGCGGGAATCAGAATATCTCGGTACTTTTGAGAGTTATTGCCGAAGGCTTCTCCTAGTTTGTAGCCGATATTTCGGGCGATGGGTGAGAGCACTTCTGAGATGTAGGGAGCGATAGCGAGGATTGCTTTTGCGAGCATAATTGTGGGTGAGGATGCGATTATTAATAGTGTAGCAGGATGTTAGGAGGTATAATTCGGATGGTGGCTAGATATTCTGCACTTGTTGCTTTTTAGATTTAATTTCATCATTAATACTCCGGGACGCAGAAACGAGGTTTTTTACGGAAATAACGTTACATCTTTTACCGGCAGGTAAAACTCGATCGCTCGCCCCTTTCCCATATCCTAGAAAAACACAGGCACGGCCAAGGCTCAACTCAGCTCGGGATCGATCGCCTTCTCTGTGCGATCGCGCAGGAAACCATCCCTAGTTGATGATGGTTGTAACAGAATTTGTGGGATTATGATTTCTGTGCAATTAGCCTTCTTGCCTTCATGCCAACGAATGATTCTGACCTACAAATCCAAGCACGAAGAATTCTAGACGCGATTGCTTTCATTCCTTTTGAGCAATGTCAACCCTTGACCCGTGGGTTTGAGAGCATTCCTGCGCGTCCTGGCATTTATGCAATCAGGCACAGAACTGATGGATTGCTCTACATCGGTAAAACCAAGAGCTTACGAGGTCGCTTCAGTGGTGGGCACAAAGCTTTTTTGTGGGGATGGCTCGATAAATATAGCGATGAAGACATACGGATTGCAGTACAGACAATTTCTCACGCTTGAGAACCCTGCGTTACTATTGGAGCTAGAAGCCATCATTCTAAGAGCTACTGAACCCCCTTACAACGTCCAAATTCCAACTGAGATGTAAAGCCATGCAAGCCAAACTTCAAGAGCAACTTTCCCTCGCTGATGCCGAAGTTATTTTAGGACGTTTTCCTGAACGAATTCGTGCTGCCCTAATTGCTCGTGCTGCTGAAATTGAATACCCAATCGAAGCAGTCATTGAGATGGCGATCGCTAGTTTCCTTGACACAGAGGCATTAGGTTTTGCAGATTGCAAACCAGGACGCGGACAATAACAGCGTCAAGTGGCGATCGCCGCGATCTAACAACCCGGTTGGAGCGGACTACCGAAAGATATTGGTGGTGATGCAAAAGTTATTTCTAGCCACTCAACCGGAACGTTGCTTTTGGCTGAAACAATGCTTCTAAATTATCTGCCAGTATTGTAACATTAAGCTATTCACCTCTAATTGCTGTAGTTCAGTCTATGAGAAAGCCACAAACTGTTAAAGCTTTGGAAGAGCTAGGACGGGTTCAACTCTCTAAGAGTTTTTTCATGCGTGAGTTTCTTTATTCAGAAATCTCTCAAATTGAAGGTATCCCTAACATTCCTAGCGATCCTGACTTGGCGATCGCAGCAGGAAAGAATTTGTGTGAGAGGGTGCTTGAACCAATTCAAGATGCGCTGGGTCGGATTAGTATCCGCTCAGCCTATCGTTCTTGTGCCGTGAACGCCAAAGGAGCAGAGAATAAAAATCAGTACAACTGTGCCAGTAATGAGTCCAACTATGCAGAACATATCTGGGACGTAAAAGATTCAGATGGGTATATGGGAGCAACAGTATGTATTATTGTTTCATCATTTATCCCTTACTATGAACGCACTCAAGATTGGACAGCATTGGCATGGTGGATACATGACCACATTGATGCTTATGCAGAAATGACCTTTTTCCCAAACTATGCAGCGTTCAACATTAGGTGGAGCGAGAATCCTAAGGTTTCAAAAGTAATTTATAGCTACGTAAAAAATCCGCACACTGGTAAGAATAGCGGGTATCTGACAAAGGAGGGGATGGATAATTTCTCCGGTTTGCATGAGCAGTTTTACCAAGAATTTATCGCTCGCTGACTAACCATCGCCTTGAACCTCAATAGTATAACTGTAGCCCTGTTCGGTGAGGAATAGTTGCCGGTGTCTGGCAAAATCTTCCTCGCAAGTTTGTAGCGAGACTAATGTATAAAAACTCGCAGTATGTCCGTCAGATTTCCGGCGTAGAATTCGTCCGAGGCGCTGCGCTTCTTCTTGGCGAGAACCATACTTTCCTGATACCTGAAGCAACACATCGGCATCGGGTAAATCGACGGCAAGATTGCCCACGCGAGACAGAACGTAGAGTGCGTCGCTACTAACAATCTCCAAGCAGCTTGAATATCTCGTGGCGACGCACCATACAATTAGTTGATCGAAACTGATAGAGTGTAACTAGCTCCTCCTCGTTCTGTACCGACGACTATCTGATATTGCCCCGTCTGGGACACTTCTCCAGACCAGCTTTTTTCTCCTTCAGCTACGGCGTTTGTATTTGGATCGACAACCTTAAAAGCAGCATTTCCCTCAACTGATTGGATCTCAACATTCATGGTTTGACCTTCTTTGGCGTTAATCAGATAAATCATGACTTCGCCGCGCGCTACTCCTCCTTTTACTTCCGCTGAACTAGCACCGCGCTTAAACTGAATCTCCTGCTGGCGCTGACTCATTAAAATCGCCGGTTTATCCGGGATGGCTGCGGTGGGAACAATGCTGGATATAGCCTTTACTGAAGCCGGAAAAAGCGCAGAGGCGCTTAAGCCGATTATCAAAATATTTAGCGGGTGTTTGAAAGTTTTTGCTGGTTTGTTCATGGGAGTTTAACACTCTTGTGAAATGGATTTACTTGTATGATTATAGCTGACTCGCCTTGTCTGCGTGCGATCGCTCTTACCGATAGACTAATTTTAGCTTTTGCAAACTGTCAATCGATTTCAGCTTTGAGATTTTAGATTGAAGCCTAATATGTGGGATAATTTTGTACGATCGGGACTTACGCATTACTGTAAAGTTGCCTGCGGGCGCAGAAAAGTAAGATCGCCCGTCAGCCGTGTTACCAAAAAAATTGCCAGTCCACGACACACAAAAACCTTCAGAAACCGGGTTTCTTGACAAAAAACTATGCTTTCAAACAGATTCCCCGACAATAAACCCGGTTTTTGACCAACTGTGCGTAAGTTCTGTTTGCACAATTCCTAATAATCACAAACCAGACGATATGACTCAAAAGCCAACCGCAACCTATCGCACTGAAAGCGACTCGATGGGAGACAAACAAATCCCATCTAATGTCTACTACGGCATCCAAACCCTGCGCGCAGTTGAAAATTTCCCGATTAGCGGCATTAAGCCTTTATCAACATACGTTGATGCTTGTGTTTTAATTAAGAAGGCAACGGCGATCGCCAATGGCGAACTCGGCTGCATTCCCCAAGACATCAGTCAAGCAATTGTCCAAGCAGCAGATGAAATCCTAGCTGGCAACTTGCGCGATCAATTTGTAGTTGATGTCTACCAAGCCGGCGCCGGAACTTCTCACCACATGAACGTTAATGAAGTTCTTTCCAATCGCGCTTTGGAAATTATGGGCGATGAAAAAGGCAACTACAAGCGCGTCAGTCCTAACGACCACGTAAACTACGGTCAATCGACAAATGATGTGATTCCAACGGCAATTCGGATCGGCGGATTGTTGGCGTTAGAAAAAACTCTTTTTCCGGCTTTGTCAGATGCCGTAGTCGCCTTAGAAAACAAAGCAGAAGAATTCAAAGATATTGTAAAATCCGGCCGCACTCATATGCAAGATGCTGTGCCGGTTCGACTCGGCGACACCTTCGGCGCTTGGGCGCAAATTCTCAGAGAACATACTTTGAGAATTGACAGGGCCTCCGATGATTTGACATCCCTGGGATTGGGGGGAAGTGCGGCCGGAACCGGGTTAAATACTCACCCTGAATACTGTCAAAAAGTTGCTGAAATTCTCTCAGAATTAATCGACCACCCCCTAAAACCAGCAAAGCATTTAATGGCAGCTATGCAGAGTATGGCACCGTTTGTAAATGTGTCCGGCGCACTGCGAAATCTCGCTCAGGATTGCGTTAAAATGTCCCACGACTTGCGTTTGATGGACTCCGGGCCGAAAACGGGCTTGAAAGAAATTCAACTGCCTCCTGTGCAACCTGGTTCGTCAATTATGCCGGGAAAATACAATCCTGTGATGGCAGAAATGACATCGATGGTTTGTTTTCAAGTTATGGGTTACGATAGCGCGATCGCCCTTGCTGCCCAAGCGGGACAATTAGAATTGAACGTGATGATGCCCCTGATTGCCTACAATCTCATTCACAGCATCGAAATTTTAGGCAATACCATCAGTGCTTTGACTACCCAATGCCTCGCCAAAATTGAAGCTAAGGGCGATCGGTGTCTCGCTTACGCAGAAGGCAGTCTCGCCCTCGTTACCGCCCTCAACACTCACATCGGCTATCTCAACGCCGCCGCCGTCGCCAAAGAATCTCTAGAAACAGGCAAATCTTTGCGGCAAATTGTGCTAGAACGGGGTTTAATGAGTGCAGAAGACTTGGCAAAAGTTCTAGATTTAGAGAAAATGAGTGCGATGCCGGCATCTTCTGCTAACGTTTAGGATCTCGCAGGTATCAGCTAGACACTAGAAGGCTGAACTCGATTTAATTCTGCCTTCTGCCTTCTGAGTTCTGCCTAAGTGCTGTCACAGGTTAAAGTTAAAGAATTCAGAATTTAATTTTTTTACATTTAATTCTGAATTTTTTTTATAGTCTAAAGTTTGGGAGCAACATTCATGCGCGCCGGTTCTTTTGGCAAATTAACTCAAGATAAAGAGAACACAACTCAAGTGACATTTCATTATGTGGAAGGTCACGCAGAAACCTTTACTATTCCGATGCCTGCACAAGAATTCCAAGAGGAAGTGCTGACTTTGTTAAGTCAACCTTGGTTGACTTTCCATTTAGCCGATCAAACAGTTTTTATCTGTACTGCCCGGATAGTAAAAGTAGAAGTAAAACCTGCTATCCCGGCACTTCAAGGTCAAGGAATATTCTCTAACTCGCTGCGAGTTAGTACCATGCAGCGGGCGGCCGTTGGCAGATTGCCGATGGATACTTAAACCGAGTTGCTAGTTAGAGGTAATGGGTAATGGGTAAGGATAATCGCTGACAATTTATAGCGAGGAAAAATTACCAATTACCAATTACTAATTACCAATTATCAATTACCGATTACCAATTACCAATTACCCATTATGTCGGCTGTTAGTTTAATTCGTGCCAATTCATACGATCGCCAAATCTTGCAAACATCTTTAGAAAGTTTGCTCGCACCCTTGGGCGGAATCTCGGCTTTTGTCAAATCGGGCGATCGGGTTTTACTCAAACCCAATCTCCTGACAGGTTCTCGCCCTACAAAAGAATGTGTCACCCGCCCTGAATTGGTTTACTGTGTGGCCAAAATGGTTATAGAAGCGGGAGGAAAACCGTTTTTAGGTGATAGTCCAGCTTTTGGCAGCGCAATGGGTGTAGCCAAAGCCAACGGTTATTTGCCCCTGTTGGAAGAACTGAATTTGCCAATAGTTGAGTTTCAAGGAAAACGCTACGAAACTGTCAGCGAAGATTTCAATCATCTGCGAATTTGCAAAGAAGCAATGGAAGCGGATGTAGTGATTAATTTGCCCAAACTCAAATCTCACGTTCAATTAACCGTGACAATGGGCGTGAAAAATTTGTTTGGCTGCGTCCCCGGGAAAATGAAGGCTTGGTGGCACATGGAAGCTGGCAAAGATAGCGCCAGATTCGGTGAAATGCTGGTAGAAACTGCCCGGGCAATTAACCCAAATTTGACGATTTTGGATGGCATTATCGGTCACGAAGGTAACGGGCCAAGCGGCGGCGAACCTAAGTTTTTGGGAATATTGGCCGCGTCTGATGATGTGTTTGCTTTGGACAGAACTTTAGTTGAAATTATTAATGCTGATCCGGCGACGGTTCCCACTGTAGCTGCGGCGATGAGATTGGGACTTTGCTCGAATTTAGAGGCGATTGATTTTCCGCTTTTGCAGCCGGAAACTCTCAAGGTTTTGGATTGGAAGTTGCCGGAAAGCATGATGCCAATTGACTTTGGTATGCCCCGAGTGGTGAAGTCGGCTTTCAAGCACCTTTATATCCGGTTTATTAAAGAAAAGTTCAGCATCAAGGCTTCGCATTAGCGAAGAGAGAAGGGGTAAAATTTCTTTTTTTTTACTCCTTCTCCTTTGCCTTGTTAATTGTAAAGAAATATAATTTGTATGTTACACAATATGTATTTATGTAAAGTTTTAATAAATTTGTTATAAGTCTATGGTTTAAGTAGGGACGCCGGATTAAACCGCATAATGTAACACTCTGTAAACAGGTTTAAGTCAGCCAGTAGAGATCACTTGGAGACTTGGCCCTCGTTTACATAGGAGCGTTTTTTCGCGCCGACTTACTTAAAGCATTTGCCTCGCCGTATTCGCAACTCGCGCTCAGTCTTGCTAGCTAGAAGCAGTTAGAGGGTTTTACTTAAGTAGAAATACTTATAACAGCCCTTGTTTTAACCAAACTAACCCTAAAATTGCGCTCTTCTTTATAATTGACCGCTCAATTATAAAGATTGAGTAAAGCTGGGAAAAGGTTATTGACACTTATACGGAGATCGCAGATGATTGCGAAATATCAAACAGACCCCACCTTAAATAATAAAGGTCTAATCCAATTGCGGGCTCCATCTTAAGTATGAGATATCTCCGCAACAGAGTCTGAAATGCTTCTCGTATCAGGCGGGGAAATTTAAATTCGGTCGATGTCGGTTATATCGATCAACAGCCCTTGCCTACAGCAAAGATTCACTACCGCATCAACAGTAAAAACTTAAAATCAGGGAGCACCTAACCTATGCTTACTAACAACAATCTGACAATCGTACAGCCACTAAAAGCCAAGTTTTTGCCAAACAGTGAAGTTTTACTGACCCGGAAGTTAATAGAAGCAGTTGGTGAGTTAGCCACCTATTGGTCTGGTTCAATTACTGTGATGATGGAAGAAACGAAAGAAGACAACGACCAGATGGATGCAAAAATATTCAAACTTGATGAATTGCCATTCAAACTGGAAATAATTTCTTTTGATCAAATCACCCCAGCTTTACTACATCAGCATCAGAGTGCCCTGGTATTGGCAGCCCCGGAATACAGACAGAACCATATCAGTCAAGTGTGTAAAATAGCGGGAGTACCGTGTATTTACGTTTCCGAATACAGTCTGAAAACTCGCAAACAGATCGTGAATGTGAGTACGAGCAATCCCTTGATCCGCTTGCGGAGAATCATCTGGACCTACAGTCAGGAATATAAGCAGCGCAAGGCGATCGCAATGGCAGACGGATTGCAGTGCAACGGCACTCCTACCTACCAAGAATACAAGCATCTCAATCGAAACCCACAGTTGTTCTTGGACACGCGGATTAGAGAGGATATGTTAGCAACAGAAGCTGACATTGAACGGCGCACTGAAAACCGCTCTCAAGATATGCCTCTGCGGCTAGTATTCTCAGGTCGCCTAATTAAGATGAAAGGAGCGGATCATTTACTTGAGGTCGCTAAAGAACTCAAACAACTGAAGGTGAAATTTGAAATGTTCATCAGTGGTATTGGTGACTTAGAAGAGATGATGCACCAGCAAATAGCTGCAAATCAACTTAATGATTGCGTGAAAATGCTCGGAGTGCCTGACTTTAAAACAGAGTTTTTCCCCTTTGTGAAGAACAATATTGATTTGTTTGTTTGCTGTCATCGGCAGGGCGATCCTTCTTGTACTTACATAGAAACTATGGCTGGTGGCGTGCCGATTGTTGGATATGCTAACGAAGCATTCCAGGGAATTGCAGAAATGTCGGAGGCAGGATGGGTGGTGCCAATGAATCAGCCTAAACAGATGGCGAAGAAAATTGCCGAACTCAGCCAAAACCGGGAAGAAATTAAATCGATGTCGTTCAAGTCGCTGAAGTTTGCTCAACAGCACACATTTGAGAAGACTTTTCAAGCTCGCGTAAAACATATGCAGGCTATTGCCTACTCAACACGGCCTAGTCAAGTCATCGAAACTCAAGTATCTGATGCTCCACATATGGTTTTGGCGTACAGTCAACTGCCTTAAGAATGCTTCGGCTTATGATTGAGACAGGTTTCATTAAGGTAGCCACGGAAATCGGAGGTCTTGTAAAGGCAATGGTTGAGCGGAGCGATCGCCATTAGATTTAGATGTTTTTTTCACACTTAATAGCATCAAACTCGACTGGGCGATCGCACTTCTTCCATAGGTTCTCAAGTCTCCTTTAACAGGTTACATTTTCTTGGCAACCACCCGCTCCCACAGCAACTCTAAACCATTGAGCGACCAACTCATTTTCCTTTCCACCGGAACAGGCAAAACTAACAGGCGTTTTAGTTTAAATCTTGTTAAATCAACTGCTTCATTATTTAGGTGGATGCACAAATGCTTTTATTAGTATCATAGCCGAGAAACCTACCTTGTTTATAACTTAATATAGACTTGAATTATTGCTGAGTTATTGACAACAGAAAAACTTACTCACCGCCCGCTCGCGGAAGGTGTAGTTTTTAATCAAAAGTGACAAAGCCAGTTATATGCGTTAGCTTAAATTCGATGTTACTTGAAAAGCACGCCTCAGCAATTGTATTCCCAAAACTTCATAAGTTTTAGGCATTCATCTACTGTGTTTAGGAGTCCGCAATTATCACGGGTACATAACGTCCCGGATTGCTCTAACAGGAGTGGTTATTAATACATCAAGTTCCTAAGTAAGGAAAACTAAAATGCAAAGTCAAACGTGCTTAAGCCCTACCGTCGTCTGCCCGATATCGGCAGAGAGTATGAAACCGTGGCTATTCATACCCGGTGATTGGCGCAGACCTCGAAACAAAGAGTCATTTCAATTGTACTGGTGCGAAAAGTCACAACTTGGATGCATTCATCCTCTACCCGAACTCAACAAAATCGCCAGCTTCTACGACATTGATGAGTATTATACTCATCATATAGACTTTACAGGCTTCGTATCTGCCTCTTCTATTTCCTTCTTCGATAAATTGCGTACCCATCTAGCTTGGCGTTTCGATCGCGGAGTAGATGTCACAAGTAAATGGTGGAAGCAACAGTTCGGGACTGCTTCCTCTTCGATCTTAGAAATTGGTTGCGCCAACGGGCACCTGCTGCAAGAACTGCAAGCAGAGGGTCACAAAGTCTGGGGCGTAGAACCCGATCGACAAGCTTTAGTTTTGGCTCAGCAGCGAGGTCTTAATGTATTTTATGGTACTGCTGAATCTTTGCCCCCAGAAGTCGAGTCTAGACAGTACGACATAATTGTGATGAACCACGTACTCGAACATACCAGAGATCCTTTACTTGCACTCCGCAATGCCATGCAGTTGCTCGTGGATGGCGGCAAAGTGGTGATGGAAGTACCAAATAACTCTTGTATTGGGCTGAAGTCATCAGGGATTGCATGGATGCATCTAGATGTACCAAGGCATTTGTATTTCTTCACACCGCAGAGCTTGCGCGCTATCTGTGAAAAAGTAGGATTTGAGGTAATTTCTACCCAGTTTAATGGCTACTATCGCCAATTTGACAACACTTGGATCAATGATGAAAGAAAAATTTTCAGTGTGTTCGATTCCATTGCATCTCATCAGATAGTAAAGCGCAAAGAAAACAGTCAAGTCCAAGCTTGGAAGCTACTGCTGAAAACAATTTTTGCTGCTGATGAAAACAAGTACGATTCGATCCGGATTGTGGCACAAAAGCGATAGCAAGATCGAGGTAAGGGCAATAAACTTTGGGTTTGATTATCAACTTTCGTTACACACTCACCATACTGTGGCCATCCCCTGCGATCATCGCCCAGGCCGGGTGTACAGTCAAACCAAATGCGACTATTGACCCAGCAATCCACCTGACTCGATCGAGACTGACGCACCAACTTTGTATGTAAGGTGTGCAGTTCGCAGCTTACCACATAGATAATGTAAAAATTGTTTTCTGGCGTAATATCGTTTCCGGTGGCATCGGAATAATATATTTGGATCATGTCACTGGGAGTTTAAGAGCTCGCTACCCAAATCGCGAGTTCTTAAGCTCCCACTATAATTCGGATGCCACGGGATTTGATATAACTTTTCTTGAATATGCGATCGCAGTTGCACCACACAACGATTAGTTACGATGTGTTTGCCTTTTTACTTTTTACTTGTGAGCACCCATAATTCACCAGAAACTTTTAAATTTCAACCATATAATACTTCTTCTACAGGCGGCGTGGCGTCTGTGGGGTCGAACTGTTTGATTTTCAAAGCTTGTAGCAAAAATAGCCAGATATAAAGCGGATTCAAAAAAACATACCGCTGCCAAAGGCGCCGAGGTTCCTTAATCATCCGAAACAGCCATTCCAAACCTATTTTAGATAAAAAGTCAGGAGATTTAGCCAAATTACCCGCATGAAAATCGTAAGCAGCACCTACAGCAATCAACGGCATTGATAAGTCGTCCCGGTATTCGTAAGCCCAGACTTCTTGCCGAGGACACCCCAAACCGACAAAAGTAATTGCTGCACCGCTGTTGCGAATTTGCTGTGCAATTTCTTGTTTCTCTTGGGGCGAAACTTGCCTAAATTTAGAAGGCTGAGTTCCAGCAATAATTAACTTGGGAAAACGCTGGCAGAGATTGCGAGATAAAGCTTCCAGTACAGAAGCTTGAGATCCGTACAAATAGATAGGTAATCCTTCTTCTGCCGCACGTTCGCAGATTTGTAACATCGCATTCGGCCCGCAAACTCGATCGGGCAATTCCGTATGGTATAGCCAATTTAACGCCCACCTGACCGGCTGTCCGTCTGGCAATACTAAGTCAATGTGATTAATCCGATAACGATGAGTGCTGTCGAGAACCCCAGTCATTACCCCGTGAACCGCTAAAGCAGAAACTGACATTGGTTTTCCGGCGCTGGCTGCCGCAATAATTTTGCTAACAGCCGCTTCATAATTAACGGCATTTACTAATATGCCGAGTACATTCTTTTTGCCTTTATCAATCATAGAACACCTCTTTAAGCCAACGCTCGCAGTTACAGTCATAAATCTCCCCTAAGATTTGTTTAACCTTGTATTCTTCAATCGTTTACCGAAATTCCCAGCACATTCTTTTGGCCCCGCTCAATCATTGGAATCCTCTTTCAGCCAACGCTCGCGGTTACAGTCATAAATCTCCTGTAAGATTTGTTTAACGTTATATTTCATTTTCCAGTTGGGGTAGTGACTGGAAAATTTGGAATTGTCGCTAATCCACCAAATGTGATCGCCAATGCGATTCCCTTCAGCATAAGTCCAATTAAATTTGCGTTCTGCAATTGCCTCGCACATCTGGATCGCTTCTAACATCGAACAATTGCTGTACCTGCCTCCTCCTGTATTATAAACTTGGGCGCTTCGGGGAGCTTTATAAAATTCATAAAATGCCGAAATTAAATCTGCGCTATGAATGTTATCGCGAACTTGCTTGCCTTTGTAGCCAAACACGGTGTAAGGAGTTCCTGTGACAGCACACTTCATCAAGTAGGCGAGGAAGCCGTGCAATTGAGCTCCCGAGTGATTTGGTCCCGTCAAACATCCACCGCGAAAACAAGCGGTGTTCATATTAAAATATCGACCGTATTCTTGAACTAAAACGTCAGCAGCTACCTTAGAAGCACCAAACAAACTGTGCAGGCACTGGTCGATTGACATATCTTCCCGAATGCCGCTTTCGTAAGTATGGCCGGCTTCAATTTCCCACCTATGTTCTAATTCAATTAAAGGCAAACTGTTAGGCGTATCGCCGTATACTTTATTGGTAGAAGTGAAAATGAAAACCGCTTTAGGACAGTACAAGCGAGTTACTTCTAGAAGATTGAGAGTGCCGTTAGCATTGACGGTAAAGTCTATTTTCGGAGCACGGGAAGCCCAATCATGGCTGGGCTGGGCTGCGGTGTGAATTACTAATTCTATCGACTCGCCGTACCGCTGAAAGATATTGGTAATCGCTTCATAGTCGCGAATGTCCACATCTAAGTGATAATACTTGGTACCCAAGGACTTTTCGAGCAGTTGGCGGTTCCAGTTTGTAGAACCATCAGCACCAAAAAAGAACTGGCGCATATTATTGTCGATGCCAACTATATCTAAGCCTTGTTTGGCAAAGAACTTACACGCCTCAGAGCCAATTAAACCCGCCGAGCCCGTAATGATTGCAACGCCCACGTTTCACCGCCTGAAAAAATATAGTTTTCTTCGTTTTGCCCGATCGAAAAAATCGGAAGTTATCCTGATTTTCCGTTGAATACATTTTGGCACAATTGGGCAAAGAATTTACCTTTAACATCCCAATCATAGATTTCCCTGACACGTGTTTGACCCGCTTGACCCAAGCGCGATCGCAATTCACGATCTTGGGCTAAACACACTATAGCTTCTGCTAGACCTTGCACAGTGCGATCGGGGTCCGTAGCAGCCACTTTAATCCCCGTTTGCTCCGTTACTTGAGTAGCCGGTCCGCCCAAATCCAAACAAATCGTCGGACGGCCAACGCCCATCATTTCCGTGCACACAAAACCGCCAGAGTCATGCAAACTCGGATGGAGGAGAACGTGAGACTCCCCCATTTTAGAAAGAGTTTCAGTGCGAGATAAAGTTCCCCAAAAAAATATTTTATTTGCCAGTCCCAATTCTGTGGCCAAAGCTTCCAAACGCTGCCTTTCCGGGCCGTCTCCGACAATCCAGTATTCCGATTGTTCCAGCTTCGCCTCCGCAAATGCACGGAGTCCTAAGTGCACCCCTTTCCAGTGTAAGAGACGACCGACACTGATGAATCTAATTGGTTGCTCCGGCGGGGTAGGAAATTTCTCTAGTTCTTGAATTTCCTGCTGCGATAAACCGACTTGCGAGAAAATCTTCACGTTTTTTGCTTTGAGAAATCGCAGTCTGGCAGCGGTTTCTTCCGTAGTTGCCAGTGCCACGGCACTGCGACGCGCCGTCAGGCCCACAAACGGATCGCGTTCTCCTACGCTTTGAGCCAATGCTCGGAGCGTTTCGTAAATTTTGCCCCGGCGACTAAAATCTTGCCAAAAAGGCTTTGGTGCTGCTTCGGCCCCCCCCACCGGCCCCCAAATAAAAGGATGCGGCAACAGCGCCAAGAAACTGGGAGACCAATGTTTGACATAAGTTACGTGATGTACTATGTCAAAACCTATTTCGCGATCGAGCTTCCGAGCGATAAAATAAGCCCAGATTTGCCACAGATAGTAGTGAAGTTGCAGCAATCCTTGTTTCCCCTTCCAATCTTCGCTCCACCCAAACGGATCAAAATAAACAAAGTGCAGATTTGGCACTGGGTTCCGCTCTAGTTCTGCTTCAATGTACGATCGACAAAACGTGCGAGTAAATACCCAACTTTCGTGATGTTTAGCAGATTGGATAACAGTATTCCATCCTACTCCCTCTTCGGAGCCGAGATTCGGTTCGCAAGCAAACGCAGATAATAAAACTTTCATGGCTAAGTGGTAATTGCTAATTGGTAATTGCTAATTTTTCCCTCTTCCCTCTTCCATCCCTCCGTTAAATCATTTAAAAAATCCGTTTCCGAACTTCGTTCACCTATTCTCCATCAAAAAAGATGTAACTTCGACGTAAGCTTTAGCTGCTGTTTCTGGCGTTTTTTGAGAAATTATCTGTCGTGAACGCTCTCCCATCGACTCCATCACATCAGGATTATCTAGAAAAATTTGCATTTGATCCGCTAACTCTTGAGCACTGTTAGGGTCGAAAATATAACCGTTCTCGCCTGACATAATTAACTCACAGGAAGCTGCACCATTTGAACACAATACTGCTTTTCCCAACACCATCGCTTCCGGTACAACCATACCCCAAACATCCTCAAAAGTAGGAAACACAAAAATATCAGCTTGCTGAAAATAAGCACCTAAATTTCCATATTCTACCCATCCCGCCCACGTTACTTGCTCTTCAAAATCGCACTTTTTAATAAATGCTTCCAGTTCTTCGCGCTGATCTCCCTTGCCAATAATCAACAGCGAATAATCAACATAACCTTGATTTTTAAGAATAGCGCAAGCTTCTAAAAGCGTTTTAATTCCCTTTCTAGCCGTTATGCGCCCTACATAGAGAAAAATCGGGCGTTTCAACTGCAAGTTTGGTTGCTGAGTTTGATCCAATCGTTTCAGCAAAGCTCCCGCATCAGGTACGAGATAGGTTCGGGTAAAAATTTTCTCTTCCGGTACGTTGAGAACTTCCATCAGATATTTTTTACCCGCATTGCTATTGGCAACAAAAGCATCGGCAAACCGAACCAGGATGCGGCGCACAAATGTCCTAAAACTGGAATCTCGAAAGTCTGTATTTGGGGAACTACCATCGTAAATAATCGCAATTTTCCATCTCAGTAGCGGTTTTAAAAACGCAACAATTACAGTCCACAAAGAGAAAGCTTGGGGAAAGACCACATGAGGTCTAAATTTTAGCAAATAGCCGATAATACTAGGCGATACTACAATGAATCCGCGATCGTATCCTGTTTCTATCTTTTCCGTCTCGACAAATTTAGTCTCCCCTACCAATTGAATTGCCGATGCTCCCGGCAGGGTCGGATCGAACCCAGACCAAACACGACCAGTATAAAATACAGTATTCTTAAAAATTTTCGTAAATTCCCTCAAAACAGGCTGCCAGTAAGCTCCCAGTTCCACTTCCGGGACAAGCCAAGCAATGCGGAGTTCATTTCTATCAACCATCCTATTCACCTTGAGTTTTGTTTTTAGTCAATCCCACTTTACTCAACACTGAAAGCCAAACTAACCTGCGATAAGGTAGCAGCCAATAAATTGGCCACAACCAGCCACCATGCCGCTGAGTAAATACTTTCCACTCTTGAGCCGGTTGCAGGGTAGTATCTTTGAACGATAAACCTTTCGGTTGGCTCATTTTATCCAATCCTTCACTTAAATTATCAGCAGCCGTTTTGGTCACCTGGGGGTTGAGAGAACAAGTGCCTAAATAGCCAGGAGCAATCCAAACTGTACATCCTTTCTGTCTGGCTCGTAAACCATAATCCCAATCGCCAATATAATGGACAAAAGCCGGATCGAGGTTGCCGACCATTTGCACAACACTGCGGGGAATTAATACGCAGTTGCCGTGCATAGTATCGCACATCTGAGGCTCTTTTGTTGGTTCTAGGATACCATATCGGAAGGGGTGCAAAGGGTTATTTCGCACGACACCGCCGTAAGTTGTTTTACCCGTTTCTGGGTCGCAGGTAGAACCGCCAACGATTGCTTTGGTTTCTCCTTTTTCTGATAATTTTTGAGTGGTTTCTAGCAAGACGCGTACTGTTTCGGGATAAATAAGAGTGTCATCATTTAACCATAGGTAGTAGTCGGGATCATCTTTCATTGCTTCGGTGAAAGCCCCACGCATTCCCCCGTTCCAAAATAGGTTTCCATCGCCGGAAAAAATCTTGACTTGAGGATAGATTTGACGAACTGCCTCGCTGGTGCCATCGGTACTGGCATCATCGACTAAATAGGCTAAGATATCAACATCGGCTGGAAGTGCCTGCTTAAAAAGAGCATCTAAGCAAGCTAATGTTTTCTCTTTGCGGTTGAAGCAAGTTAAAAGGGCGGCGATTTTAGTACGGTTCATTGTTCCCAATTGTGCGGCTTATAGCGATATGCAAGGTAAACTTTACCCAATAAAATCTGATTTTTATCTTGACTTTGGAGTTGACAGAACCTCGTTAAAAAGAGACAAATAGCGATTTGCTTGTATCTCCAAGGTGAATTCTTTTTCCGCTTTCTGACGGGCGTGAAAGCAGAGTTTTTGATGTCGCTCCGGGTTTTCTAGCACCCATGCAATACCTCGCGCTAAATCCTCACTGTCATAGGGTTGAGCTAAATAGCCATTGTGCTGGCGATCGACAATATCTTTTAATCCCGTCACATCAAAAGCCACCACAGGCGTGCCGCAAGCGAGCGCTTCCGATGCCGTCTGACCAAAAGCTTCGTACCGCGACGGTACAACCATTACATCAGCCGCTGCATAAACTTTTGCTAAACATTCATCTTCCAACCGGCCGAGATAATGAGTTTTAAAACCGACATCGATCGGATTTTCCGGTTGAGAAGAACCGAAAACCAAAAGTTCAATTTTGTCTTGCCATCCCGACTTACTGAGCCTTTGCAAAGCCGGAACTAGCAGCGGAAAACCCTTCCACCGATCGCCCGTTCCCTGCATCGCCCCAAACAACACCAAATGTTTATTTTGAGGCAAATTCAAACTATATCTCACCTGCGGGCGGTTCAGCGGTTTGTAGACTTCAGCATCAAGGCCATTAGCAATTACTTTAACTGGATATTTTTTCAACAAAGAACTAGATTTAGCGCATTCAGCTAACCAATTACTCGGAGTTACCAAAGTCAGATCCAAATTTTGCCAAGATTGAGCTTTTCGCTGCCAAATCCAACGAGAAATATCAGCATCTTTAGTGCTGTGAAGCTGCGGACAAGCACCGCAAGCATCAAGATAGCGATCGCAATTTTCGCTGTAGTGACATCCACCCGTAAACGCCCACATATCGTGCAGCGTCCAAACGATCGGTTTATTAAACTTAGGCAGCGTTTCAATTTGCATATAGCCTTCACAAACCCAGTGCAAATTAATCACATCAGGATTAATTTTCGCAACTTCCGATCCCAGGGAATCAGGAACCCATTGAGGCGAAAAAATTACCTGACCCAGTTTTGGATAAACCTTTAACGGCAACCTATTTAATTTAGCTCTAATACCCTTAAATTTCTCCCCTAATTTAGTCGGCATCAACCGCACATTCTCATCATTACTAGACTTAGACCCTACCAAAATTTGGGAATTTACCCCCATATTTTGTAAACCCTTGTGCAGGCGATAACTAGCTCTCGCAGCACCACCTTTAATATCATAATTACTTACTAGCAAAACTTTCATCCAAACATCCTTAACTCATGGTTACTTACTATTTCAAAAATTGTTGGATTTTTCGTTGTACTTTCTTGACAAATTTCGGATCGTAATCATATAAAGTGTTTTCAGTAAAATTATCTGCTTGCACATCCCGAATGGCAAAGGCTGGGTGTTTCATCGGAAATGTTATAGCTTCTACAGGCATATTACTATAAGGACTGTTGACATCCTCCGTATTAGTTCCCCCTACACCATGTCCGATGTTAGAAGCTAAATTGACATTTGCAAGAATATTCATACCATTTTGAATAAAACTAGCAAATGTCCACTGAAAAGCCCAACTCTGTAATTTTTTTTCATAACAAAGCTGAAAAGTATTTGTCCAAACTTTTACAGCATGGGAGTCTCCCAGTACATCCATCAAAAAATTACCATCTCGAATTTCTGGCCACAACTTCATATCTAAATCATAATGCTGCCAAGCTCGCCTCCAACTCGCCCAGCTCCAGCAGTGATTATAGCGAGAAAAGTAGTAACTATAATCAGTTCTTTTTCGCCCAAACTGAACATTTTGACCAGAGATTGATAGAATCCGCTGATCGTCTCGGTAACGCTCCAGCAATTCTTCAGCGAAGCGGAAAAAAGTAGGATGAGGGAGACAGTCATCCTCAAGAATAATTGCCTCTTCAACGGTATCAAACACCCAATTCATACCGCTAGAAACCCGCAGGCGACAACCGAGATTTACGTCTGCGTAATTCTTCAAAACTTCGCAGTCCCAATCTACTTGGTCAATAATAGCTCTTGCGGCAGCACATGCTTGATCTTCTCCAGGCTTATCTGGACGTGGGCCGTCAGCAATTACTAGCAATTTGGGAGGTTTTGCCTGACGAATTGCCTCAAATACTCTAGCCGTTGTATCTGGACGTTTGAAGATGATAAAAGCGACGGGTGTTTGGATTTGGTAATTGAACATTTCTGCGACTCTACTTTTTCTAGTAGTCTTCAACATCTGAATTAACAAGATCAGCAGTCATCTGCGATTTAAAATTAAACCACTTTTGGAGCATCACAGCCGCTATGTATGCCAGTGTCTCATTGCTAGTCTGATAGGGCAAAAATCTATAGCGAAAACTAGCCATTCTCGGGTCACCTTCTTGGTATAAAATATCTTGGGCAAAGTTCCCCCAACGTTCATCTATCAAATCAATTGTCATACCAGCATGAGCAGAAGGTAGCAACATATTAGAGCCGTGAAGACCAATTACTAAGCGGCTTTGTGAATAAACCTGGCATATTTCCTTTTCAACTTTTTCATTAAAACTATCCACTCTGTAATCTTCAATCCATTCGGGAAACTTAGTTTTTGTCCCCAAACCAGCTACGGCAAATTTTGCTTCTGGTACTTGCGACCTGATTTTCTCAAATAACTGCTGAATTTTCAAATTTTGTAATGGCAAGGCCCTTTCTCGTTGATTGAGCTTTTTCAAAACTCGGAACAGCCCACTGTTAACTAATAAACGATCTTCGCGCCAAATAAAAGTAATTCTTGTTTCTGGCTCCTCAAATTTGTGTTTGGGAACTCTAGTAAACCGCGTGATGTCAAACTGGCTAGGATGAGAATGGGCTTCGCTGACATAAATTTCATCAAAGCGTTTCGTTTCTTCCTCAACAAACTCAGCGAAGCTGGGATAGTAAGTTTGACCATTTTTTAAAGAAATAGGTACTGTCCAGACTTCGGCAACTTCATCAGGAACCATCCACCTTAGAAACTTAGGAACTATCACAACTAACCCGCAGTCTGAGTTGCATTCTAAGTGCCTTTGTGCATTTAGCAACTTCAGCAGGGAATGACCATACAGATGATCGATACAGTTTAAGATAATTACCCGCTTGCAGGGTTTAAAAATTTCTTTGACAATCTCAAGTTTTTCGGGTTGAGGATTTTGGAGTGAATAGAGTAATGGTTTGCCTAGCCATTCTTTTATATTAGCAACTTTTGCAAAAACTTCACCTTTGATTGTATCAACTTGGACAGAGTTTCGGACTCCATGACCTACTCTCAACTCGTCGATTATTTCGCTACCACATCCCGCGCACTTACAGTCCAGAACAATATGTATCCCTTGCCACAAAATTTTTTTGGCATTGAGTTCCGTGTCGCAATAGGGGCAATTCGAGCGCTGTTCGATTTTAGGTTTAATTTGAATCACTTTACTAATCCTCTGATTCTACCAGCCGCCTTGTATAAGTTAAAGGATCGCCAGATGAAAGTGCTAAAAGGCCGCAATTCCTTAATTAAGAAGTTGACTAATATAATCACGTAAAAATAAGTTATCAGAGTAGCCGCCGTTGCTCCAAAAGCTCCATACTTAGGAATCAACCAAAAGTTCAACCCTACATTTAGAATAGATCCGACTACAGTCAAGTAAAGACCGTAGCGTAACTGACCTTCTATGTTCAAATATGTGCTCCGTGCTACTCCAAAGTTACTACCAAATTGCGCCCAAACATAGAGAGCCAGTACCGCTGCTGACTTCGCATATTTCTCCCCGTAAAGCAGATGCACTATCCATGGAGAAAGTAATGATATCGGTATGGCCACTCCCAACCATAAAAATATCATAATATCCGAGTAAATTTGAAACTTATTTAGATATTCTTCATAATTTGTCTTTCTCAAATTCGCTAGTTTGGGAAAAATAGAGCTTGATAAAATCATTGGCAAGAAATCGCAGATTTCCGAAATTTTAACAGCGGCCGCATAATAGCCCAGTTCAGCATTTTTATTCATCGCACCGAGCATGATCTGATCGGTTTTTGAGTACAGATAAATTGCCAATCCCGACAAAATTATCGGCCAACTCTCCGATAGCAGTTCCTTACACCGCTCCCAACTGAATTGCCACTCCTTAATTTTATTCCCAGTAAGCTTATAAAAATATACATAAGCCATGCCTACCAATGCCACCTCTGCCAATCGAATCCAGGCGAAGGCAAGCAGGGGGGCTTTAATAGTCACTAACCCAATTCTGACTGCAGCAACTAAAAAACATACAGAATTTTTAGCCAACACTGTATATTTTGACTGGATTTGGGACTGGAACCAAAAATTGATAGCCTCAAAAGCATTAAAGATAGTTCCTGCTGCGATGATACCTACCAGCCACCGAGTCAGAGTGTCGTTGGGCTTGAGTAGCGCAATCACGGTGACACTTAACACCAAAGTGATGCAGCCACCAGTAAATTGCAGTCCGAAGGCAGTTCCCAGGGTCTCATTTTTGCATTCTGGGTCGCGAGCGATATTCCGCACTACCAGAGTACCCAAGCCCATCGTTGCTACCGAACTAAACAGCGACACAAAGGCGAGCGCGTAGTTGAGCAATCCAAATTGTGTCGGACCAAGATAGCGAGCTACCCAAAGGCCTACAAACAGACCTAGACCCATCTGCAAGATTTGGTCAGTGAACAGCCAAGCTATGTTGCTGAGTACCTGGCGCAGACTAGGGGCGAGCCTTTGACTGACCGCAGTTAACTTATCTAGCATCAGAATATTTTAAATCTTTACAAAACACAAACGCGGTTCTGGCAGGGTCGGCAATCTCGCAAAATTAGACTGGTTGATCCTAATAACAACATACCACAACTTGACCCACGATCCGCCCAATAAAGGTTACTTCAATAGACAGTGCGAGCTAAAGAACGCCTTTGAGGGTTACTGGTGCTACTGTTAGAACTATTGTTAGCATTATCTATCGCAAGTCGAACCGTCAACATTGCGTAACTCAGCCAAGGATTTCCTATATCTATAATATAACCTTCTGTGATATTGCTTATAATAATAGACACTAGAAAACAAATAGGTATTCCCGCTTCTTCCAGCGTGCTACGACTCAAATACCGAACTGCGTAAGCTAAATTGAGCAGCAAGGAAGTCATCATTAAAATTAATCCCGGCCAACCGAAGGCTAACAAGATACCGATACCGCCATTGTGAGGATTTTTAGGTTGAAATCCATTAGGAGTATAAATAAAATAAGCAGGAGTAGCCGAGCCTAACTTATCTTGTTGAAAAAATCCATCGTATCCGTAGCCAAACCAGGGGCGCTGGTTGACCGCATCCATTAACTG
Organism: Microcoleus vaginatus PCC 9802; assembly: GCA_022701275.1. Lineage (NCBI taxonomy): Bacteria > Bacillati > Cyanobacteriota > Cyanophyceae > Oscillatoriales > Microcoleaceae > Microcoleus > Microcoleus vaginatus. The sequence goes on along the minus strand of CP031740.1, from coordinate 3,291,647 downwards.
TGGCCAGAATTCGGTGCGCCCAGTTAGAGTCAAGTCTTTGCCTAACCCACCTACAATAATATCCTCTAGGTTGTCTACTACAAAAACAGTCATAATTATGCTGAAAACCAGGAAACATATAATCGCGGTAAATGCCCACTGAAAACTTAACTTTTTGAGAAAATTTAGCGAGGAGACTGCAATTATTAATATGATAGTAATCACTAGAGCAGAACCAGACTTATTAGCCCTCACCAGGTAAAATGAAAATAACATCATTCCCAAAGCAATCCAGCGTTCTTTCTGAGTTTTAGCTCCTTGAGAATAATGCAAATACCAAAAGGCTGTACATAAAGCTAAGACTCCCCCCAAAGAATTTTTAGATAGGGTTAAGCCTACAAAATCGCCTGATCCTGGGGGTTTCATTACAAAACTGGCCAAACCGATAGCCGTGTATCCCCATCGCCAAAAACGAGATAAATCTTCCCATTTATATTGCGCTGCAATGTAACACCCGAAAACAGTAAATCCTGAAAAAGCTAGACCTGCTCTTAGCGTGTCTTCAGGAACTAGGGACCATAATGTAGACAGTAATGGAAGTAATGTATAAAGTAAAAAGAAAGGATTCATTATTAATAACTTAGCAAAAAAATCTATAAAATTGCTACTAAAAATTTTAACCCTTGAAAATAAAATAAGTAATACCCAGGGGTAAAAAAAATAAGGTAGCTGTTTTAAAATGCCACCTTCGGGATCTTTCAAGTTAACAAAATGCAAGTAATTAAAAGGAGGTTGTATCAGAACGGGGGAGATGAAAATATATAAAATAGCAAAGCTTTTTTCTAAAGCCAAACCAGTTTTTTTATAGCTGGCAAATTGAAAGAATAGTAGAGTTGCCATCGCGAGTAGAGCAATTAGCATCCATGTTAATGAAGAACTACCTAATATCAGCTCTTTTAGCATATTTGCTGGAGACACTGGTTCAGTCATAATTGCTTTCCTTTATCTAAAACAAGAGCAAATTATCTAGATATAAAATATAGCGGTCAACCCGCAACCACGCTAACACAGAAATTAGGCATAAAGCAAAAATACAGCATCGTTTTTTCGGCGATAGCTTAAAATAATGAGCTTTTTGCCCAGCACTAAAAAGGCTACACTTATATAAATCATAGTCAATAAAATTAGGTGGTGTATGGTTAACACCCATTTTCCAGGACAGATAGCCCGGTCGGTTGTGGGTGTTGTCTTGTTTGCTTCCACTGTCATCGCTGACGCCAGAAGCACCCCGGCACAACTTCCCATCCCGCTAGGCGCAGAGCAAGCCCAGAATGTTGCGCCCGTTACGAGATCGCCGGAAAGCTATAAACTCGGTGGCGGCGATCGCATCCAAGTAGAAATACTCGAAGTACCCGAACTCAGCCGTGGCTACGAAGTCCTTTCCGACGGTTCAGTCAACCTGCCCCTAATCGGCTTGGTCTCCGTCCGTGGCCGCACCTTAGTAGAAGCCACCAACATCATCCGCAACGCCTACCGTCGCGTCCTCAAAGACCCCATAGTCACAGTCAGCCTCGTCGCCGCCCGCCCCCTCAACGTCGGCGTTATCGGAGAAGTCACCAGGCCCGGAAACTTCATTATGACCCTAACTCCCGGCCCGGGAGCCTCGCCGAGTGTCCAGTACCCTACCGTCACCCAAGCGATCAGACTCGCAGAAGGCGTCACGGGTGTCGCCGACATCCGCAACATCCGCGTCCGCCGTCCCCAACGAGACGGCCCGGATCAAGTTCTCAACGTCAACCTGTGGAAATTCTTGCAAGAAGGAGACATCTCTCAAGACATCATTTTGCAAGACAGAGACACAATCGTGATCCCCACAGTCGCCAACTTCAACCAAGCAGAAGCTCGTCAATTTGCGACGGCTAACTTTTCGCCACCCCCAGAAAAACCTCGATCGATCTCCATCGTTGGTCAAGTCACCCGCCCTGGGGCTTACGTCGTCATCGGCGGCAACACCACAAACGACCTCAGCCGCGAAGGTTTCCCCACCGTCATCCGCGCCATTCAGCTAGCTGGCGGCATCACCTCGGATGCCGACATCCGGCAAATCCAAGTACGGCGCGTCACCAGAAGAGGCGAACAAATTATCCCAGTCAACCTGTGGCAGTTCCTAGAGTCCGGCGACGGCGCCCAAGATACCATCCTCCAAGAGGGAGACACGATCATCGTGCCCAAAGCTACGATCGTCAACCCCGCAGAAGCTGGTGTGCTCGCTAGCACTAACTTTGCTCCCACTGGCATTAACGTTTTTGTAGTAGGAGAACTCAGAACATCCCTCGATCCCTTGAGACTCCCAGCTAATGCGACGCTGAATCAAGCTTTAGTTTCCAGAGGATTTTTTGGGTACGAGAATACCAGAGCTAGAAGAGATAAAGTTGAGCTAGTCCGCCTGAATAACGACGGTACAGCTACTAAACGGACGATCCAAGTCGATTTAAGTCAAGGGATTAACGAAGAAAGCAATCCTCAACTTCGCAACAACGACATGATTATCGTATCTCGCAGGGGTCTCGTCAATTTTGTTGATCGCATGAACGCTGTAATCGGACCTGTCGGCCCAGCGACGGGAGTGTTAAATTTTATAAACGTTCTCCGATTTTTATTCAGGTAAGAAGGCGGCGGGTGAGGTGGATAATTTCTGGCAAAGGCTAGAATAAACTAAACAATAAGATTACCCAGCCGCGACCTGCCCGCTTCAAAAATATCAACCTCAAAAATATCAACCTCAAAAATACCTAGGCTGAATATGGATAGCAGACAAGATTACCAACCCTTCACACCCAAATCGAATGGCAAACTGCCGGATTTATCTACTCAGAACTACAGAGATCACTTCGTAGAGGAGAGAGAAGAAGAAAAGCTAGACTTGTCCTGGCTGTTCGGCGTCGTGCGCCGTCGATTCCTGGTCATGGCTGCAGCCACCATAGCTTTGAGCGCTCTCGCAGGAACAGCGATCGTCGCCACTTCTAAAAGCATAACGGTCGAGTATGAAGGCTCCTTTTCCCTGTTAGTAGAACCAGCCACGGCTGAAGGTTTGCAATCCAAACTATTAAACAACACCCAAGCTGCCGACTTCGCAAAAATTAATATAGAAGGAATTAGCCTACTAGACTACGAAACCCAAATTAGGATCTTGCGAAGTCCCAAAATGATGCAGCCAGTGATTGAGGAATTGCGGGCTTGGTATCCCAAAATGAACTATAGCGAACTGAGTTCAAAAATGTCGATCAACCGCATCAGCTACACGAAAGATGGCAAACAGCAAGGCACAAAAATTTTACAAGTTCGCTACAAAGATTCAGATAGAAAAAAAATTTACGGCGTATTGGACAAAATTTCTAAAGCTTATCTAGAATACAGCTTGCAGCAACGGCTGATGGGCATTAATCAAGGTATTAAATTTATAGATACGGAGATGCCCAAGCTCCGAGAAAGAGTAGAAGTTCTGCAACTGCAAGTCCAAAGACTGCGGCAGCAGAGCAACTTGTTTGAACCGCAGCTAGAGGGAAAATCTCTGTCTGAACAAGTTCAAAGCATTCGCGGCAAGCAAGTAGAAATCAGAGTTCAGCTCAAAGGGATGCGAAACCTCTACCAAAGCTATGAAGAACTACTCAAGGAAAATAATCCCCAGGGGCTGCTGATGACCCAAGGACAAGCTTACGCGGGACTCTTAGGTCAAATTCAGAAAATAGACTCGGAACTGTCAATGAAATCAGCTCAGTACAGAGAAGACAGTTTGCCAGTTTTAGCGCTGCGAAAAAGTCGGGAAGAACTGATTTTAACCGCCACTCAACAAGCAAGAGAAGTGGTAATGGGGAATTTAGAGACCCAAATCAAAGAAATTGAAGCGCGCGATCGCGAAATGACCGCTTTGCAAAATGCTCTCAACCAAAAAATTAGAAACTTTTCAGTTACAACCCGACAATACGACAATTTACAGCGGGAACTCCAAGTAGTTACTAAGAGCTTGTCGGACTTCTTGGCAAAACGAGAAACCTTGGGGATTGAGGCGGCTCAGCAGCAAATACCCTGGGTGCTGATAAATCCTCCGGAAATTCCGCTAGACAAATTCGGCCAGCCTATAACAGCTACCGTCAAACAAACCAAAAAACAGTTAGCGCTGGCAGTAATTTTAAGCAGTCTGCTGGGCATAGCAGTCGGCTTGCTCGTAGAGGTACTAAATACTGTGTTCCACACTCCAGAATCACTGAGAATGGCCACAAGATTGCCAATACTCGGGGTGATTCCGTTTACCAAGAAAGTCAAGCGCAGACGGCCAGCCAGACAGAGAAAACTAACATCGGCTCGCTCGAACTCGAAAGTGGAAATAGTCGCACCGGGCGAAGCTAGACATACGGGTCAGGAGATTGGAGGACCAAGTATTTTGAGCGACTTGGACTATCAATTTTTAGAAGCATTTCGATCGCTCTACACGAACATTCACTTGCTCAGTGCAGGCACGGCGATTCGATCGCTCTTAGTCGGCTCAGCCGTAGCCGGAGACGGCAAATCTACAGTAGCTTTGCACCTGGCAGCCACAGCAGCAGCAGTCGGACAGAGAGTATTGTTAGTAGATGCAGATTTGCGCTGCCCCCAACTGCACGCTAAGTTAGGACTGCCCAACGTGCGTGGCCTGGGCGATGCCATCTCCACGGATCTCAGCCTCAACGACGCGATTCAACGAGCCCCGAACCAAGAAAATTTGTTCGTACTCACCGCCGGCCAAATTCCCCCCGATCCGATCAAGCTTCTTTCTTCCAAAAAAATGCAGTATCTGATGGAGCAATTTCAAGCATTTTTTGATTTAGTAATTTATGACACCCCGCCACTAACTGGCTTGGCAGACACCCACTTGATCGCAGCTCACACAGACGCTACGATTATGGTCGTCCAAATTGGGCGAACAGACCGATCGCAAGTTCGCAAAGTTTTAGAAGAATTAAAAATTTCTGGAGCTTCCGTCTTGGGAATCGTTGCTAACGGCTGCAAAAACACCGGTCAGAGCTACCGCCAGCGCCCGGCCGTTTTAGAGACGCTCTACGACCAAAAACTATCGGCTTTAGGTACGAAAAATCCTAAATAGACAAATGTTGATGCAGGCGGCCGAGCGCCGCCGTCCTCAACCGGAAACGCACAACCAAGCTATACCCTCATTTTTTGATAATAGTACCATTTGAGAAAGAAAATGATAGACTAACGGACATAGCCTTGTGTGTCAACCGAGATTGCGCGGATCTTTAAATTTTGCGGGAATTACTCAGAAAATGATTGAGAAATCAGCAAAAGTGGGTAAACTACATCTAGCAGAGCGCAATCTCAATCAGGAAAAGACACCTTTGAAGGTGAACGTTAGTGTAAACGTTAATGTGAACGTTTCAACCCAGAAACTTGGTAGGGATTATTCTATGAGTACAGTTATGGTTGTTGATGATAGCGTCACTCTGCGGGAGATGATCGCCGACTTGCTCAAAGGTAGAGGACTCAACGTCACGGTAGCGAGTGATGGCGTAGAAGCTCTAGAGCAAATCAAGGCTAACCGGCCAGATTTAGTCGTTCTGGATATCGTGATGCCCCGGATGAACGGCTACGAAGTCTGTCGTCGGCTCAAAAGCGACCCTAAAACCCAAAATTTGCCGGTGGTAATGTGTTCGAGCAAAAGCGAAGAGTTCGATCGCTATTGGGGAATGAAACAAGGAGCCGACGCTTACATCGCCAAGCCATTTCACCCTCAGGAATTGGTCGGCACTATTAAGCAATTGCTGCGAGGTTGAGGTTGAGGAATAGGGACAGGAAAAAAAATGTCTTGAGCGCTTATTATTTCTGCTCCCGCAGCCTCTCTAAACTACTCGATTGACAATAGTCCAAACATCCCCGTCCGATCGCACGTAGGGAACAGATATACTCTTAAAACCAGTAATAAAAGGCTTGTAATAAACCTGCCAGTAGCTGGGACTAATTTGGTCGGCGATAGCTTTGAGTCCCTTCACTTCCGCCGCCAGTTCCGCCGCTAATTCATTAATCCGTTCCGCGTGTCCCTGAGCTAGTAATCTTCCTTCTTCAACTTGCTGCTCCATCGGAGTGATTCTTTGCAACTTTACCGACTGCTGCTGTTTGTGAGCCAGTTGAGCAGACAGAGCCGCGATCGCGTCATCTATACCCTTGACTTCTGCCGACACTTGTGCTGTTTCCCTCGCGTGACGCCGATAAGCATCGGCGATCGCTTGGGGCGAATCACCGGCTGGGACAGCATCGGCAATAGTAAGCTGCTGGCGTTCCAGGCGCAATTCCTCTATTTGAGAGTAAATTGCCTCTATATCTGTCTGAAGTTTGTCCACCTAATTACCGCGTGGTTGTTGGATATTTCAGCATATTAACACAAACCCCTCACCTAATCGGCATAGAAATTGCATATTTTAGGCTGGCTAGAAGCAAGGTTCCACAAGAAGAAGTTGAATAGTTTGAAAAATACAAATTTTTATATTTTTCAGTTGAGCGATTCCCTCGATATCCAGTCGGGTTAATCAGGTCGTATCCGGTAAAATTAGCATTATACATTTGTAGTCAGGAATAAAAGTACGAGCGAGTTTTACGAGAATTAAAGTCGTCACTAAAAACACAATTCCTAATTCCCAATTTCCCATTATTAATAGAATGTTTTAAGTTGTTAGCCCTTGCTGCCTTAACTGCACTATAGTCTCTACCAAGACATCGGGTTGCACAGGTTTAGCCAGATGTCGGTCAAAACCCGCAGCAAAAGCACGATCGCGGTCTTCATCCCTAGCATAAGCCGTCAGAGCGATCGCCCAAAATTTCCCTGTCTGTATGTTCACAGAACGCAGCCTTCGTACCAGCGAATAGCCGTCTTCCTCCGGCATTCCGATATCGCTGACTACAACATCCGGGCTAAACTGCGAAGCCACCTCAAACGCCTCAGCAGCAGACGATGCAACCCTGACAGTGGCCCCGGAATCTGCCAAGACAAACCTCATAAATTCCCGCGAATCAACCTCGTCATCAACCAGCAAAATCTTAACTGCCAGTAAATTACCAGCGCCAGCCAAAACCTGCGCTTCCTCGTCGGGGCTCGAATTTACCTGCATCGCAGGGAGACGGAAAGTAAAAGTCGATCCCATATTCAGTCCCGGACTCTGGGCCCAAACCCTGCCGCCGTGGAGTTCCACCAACTGCCGGACGATCGCCAGACCCAGCCCCAAACCGCTATAATTGCGAGTAATCGTAGCATCCGCTTGGCGGAAAGAGTCAAACACGTAAGGCAAAAAATTCGGTGCAACCCCAATTCCCGTATCGGTAACAGCCAGCTCAACCTCCGAATCAACTCTCGAAAGCCGGATTTCAACTCGCCCCCCGCGCGGCGTAAACTTAATCGCATTCGTCAGCAAATTCCAAATTACTTGCTGCAAGCGACCCGGGTCTCCTGATACCCAAAATCTCCGATTTAAGTCAGATTCAGGAGTGCCAGAAACCTCCCCAAGTTTGGAAAATTCAGCAGTCTCTAAGCCCAAATCTCCAATTGCAAACTGCAACTTGATCGACTTAGCATCGGCAGCCAACCGTACCGTATTCACCGCTCCTTCCACCATCGAAATCAAATTTACCGCACAAGGATTCAAAGTCAACTTGCCGCGAATAATTCGCGAAATATCCAGCAAATCATCAATCAATTGAGTTTGCAATTTAGCATTTCGCTCGATCGTTTCTAAAGCCCGCCCCGTAGCAGCCGGACTCAAACTGCGTTGCTGCAGCAGTTGCGCCCAGCCCAAAATCGCGTTTAAGGGCGATCGCAGCTCATGAGAAAGGGTTGCCAAAAACTCATCTTTCATGCGATTTGCCTGCTGAGATTCCTCGTAAAGTCGGGCATTGTCGATCGCCCCCGACACCGCCTGAGCCAACTGCATTAAAATAGTTTCATCATCTTCGGCAAACTCCCCCTCATACTTGTCCGACAACTGAATCAATCCCAGATTTCTGCCGTCCCGAGTCGTCAGCGGTACAGCCAGCCAGCCCCGCATCGGCGGGTGCTTCCCCGCAGCCTTGCCGAACTCCCGCCATGCCGGGTGAGCCTCTAACTCGCTTTGAGTCATTCGCATCGCCTGTTGGTGCTGGCAAACTTTTTGGTAAATGCCTGTACCGTCTGGCTCGTCGCAGTAATCTTGCCACGCGGCGTATTTTTCTGACATGGAAAACTTGCTAATTCCCTCATCCCAGTTGGCTGCCGGGTTGAGGTTGACCGCTACCTGGTGCACTTCCAGAATTTGGCGGGCGCTATCGGCAGCTAACTGAAGTATTTCTGCCACCGACAACGTGGAGTTGATAGCAACTGACGCGGAGGTTAACTTTTGCAGGCGGCGCAAATACGACCGCTCCCGGGCCAACGCGCGCGAGCGGTCATATTCTAACTGTTTGCGAGCCGTAATGTCGATCGCCACGCCGAACAGCCGAAGGGGTGTGCCGGATGCGTCAAAAACAACCCGCCCTTTCTCGTGAAGCCAAATCACTGAGCCGTCGGGTCGCACTTTGCGGTATTCCGACTCGTAAACTCCCGTCCCGGTGAGTGCGGCATCCACATCAGCCAAAAACCTTTCACGGTCTTCTGGATGCACCGCATTCTTTTTTTGCTCAAAAGTACCAAAGGTGCTGTCTGGGCCCAAACCCATCTGTGTTTCGGCATTGGACGAACGGCGGACTTCCCCCGATGCCACATCCCAGGTAAAAGCGATCGTGTTAGCTGCTTCTAGGGCAAAGCGCAAATTTTCCTCGCTTTCTTGCACCCGGGCTTCCGATAATTTGCGCTCCGTAATATCCCAAACCAGGCCGCTCGACCGCACCGATTTACCCGTATCATCATCAAAAAACTTGCCCCTAGCAGCGATCCAGTGCAAGCTGCCATCGGGCCAAAGGACTCTAAATTCGTACTTGTATTCTATTTTGTTTTCTAAAGCAAAGGCAAGAGCGCGGGCGATCGAGGCTTGGTCATCCGGGTGAATGCAGGCAAAAAACGCTTCATAAGTTCCCGGAAAACTGCCTTTTTCCAACCCGAATAACAGTTCCTGTTCCTCCGACCAAACGACCTCGCCAGTTAATACATTCCAATCCCAAATTCCCATTTTCGAGGCTTCGATCGCCAACCTCAGCCTTTCCTCCGAAATTGCCAACTGCGCCGACGTTTTCGCGTAGTTCTCGCGCAACTGCTGTTTTTTCAAGCTTTCGCCCACGGCCCCCGCCAGCCGCTTTAAGTACCGCCCTTTGAACACGTAATCGCTTAAGCCGGCTTTCATAGCTTCGACTGCCACTTGTTCGCTGCCGCTGTCAGTACACATAATTACCGGACAATTCGGGTAGCGGCTGTGAACTTTTTGGAGAATAGTTAATCCGTCGCTCCAGTGCAGTTGGTAGTCGGTAATTACTATATCAAAACCGCCGGCTGCCAGGATGTGTTCTAGAGTTTGGATATCAATAGCGGACTTAATTTCTAAATCGGGAAAAGTTTTCCTCAGTTCTCGCTCGATCATCAGGCGATCGTTCGGGTTGTCGTCGATTAAAAGAATAGACAGCATTAGCCTTTTAGTTTTTATATGGGCGCAAACATTCTTAAATCTAATAATATGTTATTAAGCAATCTCGACAATTTGAATATGTACTTGGTGGGTTAATTAGACTTGCCAATAATTTTATTGTATTTGCTTGTATTTTATTATATTTTAAAGCTTGTAATATCCTCAACCAGCCTTTTAGGGGCGTGCCCACAAGCAAATTAATTAAGTAAGTGGTTGTAAAACCGATCAGGAAGCCTGCCAGGCGGGAAAGGTGCAAGAGATTACTTAACTCTCATTATACTAATTGTTTATTCTGTATTCGGGTGTGCACAAGCGGGTTGATTGATTCTTTGAGCTACAGCAGAATATGGCTGTTAAAACCCTCTTGCCTAGAACCTCATCTTTTAAATCCCGATTCACTGCGCGTTGCCGAACTTGCTTCCTCAACTCTCGCACTTGCGTAATTTTACCCAGAAGCGGGTACCGATTCCCAAAGTCGATTTCACCCCGATCGCACCCCCCATCTGATCGACTCCTTTGCGAGCGATCGCCAGCCCAATTCCCGTCCCTGGATACACTTCTTGACCGTGCAGGCGATCGAACAACCCAAAAATCCTCTCTTGAAATCTTTCTGCAATACCAATGCCGTTGTCTTCTACCCAAAGATAGATATATTCCTCCTCAGCTTCTGCATAAACTCGCACCTGCGGCTCTATCCCAGGCTGCACGAACTTAATAGCATTGGAGAGCAAGTTAACCAAGACTTGCAGCAGCGTAGCAGGATGGGCCCACACCGTAGGTAGCGGTTCAACAACCGTTATCCGAGCTTGTTTTTGGGCAATTTCAGCCTCTAGTTGCGCGATCGAGCCTGCCACAATTAAATTAAGAGAGACTGCTTTTAGCGGCAAGTTAGCTTTGCTGAGGCGGCTGTACTCTAGTAAATTTTCGATTAAAGTATTCATCAGACTTGCAGCGTCATTAATCCGATACAAGTAATCTTGGGCGGTAGCATCCAACTCGCTGGTTCTATCTTGGAGCAACATTTCAGCAAAAAACGAAATTCCCCGCAGAGGAGCGCGCAAGTCGTGAGAAACTGAATAGGTAAACGATTCGAGCTGTGCATTAACTTCTTCTAACTCAGCAGTACGCTCTCTCACCCGCTCTTCCAAAGTTTCATTAAATTCCCGCAAAGCAAGTTCAGCCACCTTTAGCTCTGTAATATCTTCTACCAATCCCTCAATGGTACTTTCACCTTCTGCGCTGTAGAGATATTGAGTAAACCGAATCCATTTTACTCGACCGTCTGCCAAAGGAAATGTAATTTCCAGATTTTGACACCGAGACTCCCCTGAATCTACCGGTTGCACAAACAATTGCTGCAGATAAATTCCTTGGACATCTGCTAAATTGCTGGCATCAAACAAGCGCAAAAAAGCTTGATTACTTTCCAAAAGCTGCCCCTGGGAACTCGCTCGAAAAACTCCGACATTTAAGCGTTCTAGCAGAGAATTAAGTTGATTTTCTAGTCGGGCGACTCGTTCCCACGCGGCAACTCTATCGAGTACGCCGCGAACCGCAACGCAAAGGCGGACGTAGTGCTTCGGCGACTTGATAATGTAGTCATCCAATCCGGATTTCATCGCCTCTACAGCAATTTCTTCGTTGCCAGTATTCGTAAACATTACAATCGGGCATTCTGGATAACTGGCTTTGATAGTTTTAAGCACATCTATACCGTTCGTCCAGCGTAGTTGGTAGTCGGTAATTACCAGATGGAATCCGCCTCGATTTAGTGCTTCCACAAATAATTTATCGTCGGAAATTTCCGTTATTTGCAATTTCGAGAATTGTCGCTCTAACTCGCGTTTGACGAGCATCCGATCCGTTGGGTTATCGTCAATTACTAGAATGTGTAACACTTTAACAATTGATTATTGGGCTGTTAGATAAAGTGCGGATCTATCGCGCATCATAAAAATGTTGGAGGTCGCCCCTTTAAGATTATAGAGGACGGGCTTCCTCAGGAGAAATTTAATTTTATCGTTAACCGAAAGAGCCTGGTAACGAGAAAACGACGCAGAAAAACCGGGGAAAACCGCCACTACAAACCAGAAAATTCTCTAGATTCCGGCAGTTCGGTATAGTTGAGCCAATACTCGTTAAAACTCTGCATCATTTCCAATAAAGAAGCAAACCCGACTGGTTTAACCAAATAAGAATTTGCCCCTAAATCGTAAGCTCGCTTGACATCAAGTGTTTGCCTAGAAGAAGTAAGCATAACCACCGGCAAGCGTTTTAGTTCCGGCTGCTGCCTCAGCCAAATTAGAACCTCGTGACCCGATCGCCTGGGCAATTTCAAGTCTAGTAAAATTATCGCAGGTAAAGGATAGCGATCGCGATCGCTGTATTCTCCGTCCCCATTTAAATAAAAAACCGCTGCATCTCCATCTCGGACAATTTGCAGCGAAGTATTAGCAAAAGTCTCATTGCGAAATGCCCGCTGCATCAATAGAATATCAACGGGGTTATCTTCCACTAGCAAAATCGTCTGCGTTTGGGTCATGCTTCCTCAGTTGTATCCAAAATCGACTGCCTTGTCCTACTTGAGATTCCACTCCCACTTGACCGCCCATGCGATCGACTCCTTTTTTTACAATAGCTAATCCTATACCTGTTCCAGGGTAAGATTCGATACCGTGCAGCCGTTCAAAAACCCGAAAAATGCGTTTTTGATGTTCTTGAGCAATACCGATACCATTGTCTTCTACCCACAGACGGATTATGGGGACTGGCAATACAGGGCTGACCATCAGTAACTGGGAATGTTCCCACTGTCCCACAGTTCCCCTTTCCAATTCTCCCGCTATATCACTGTCTGTCTCTCCCTCTTGAGGCAGCTCAAGTTCCTCGGCCCAGATCTGCACTTGGGGTGGTGTGCCTTCCACAAATTTTATAGCATTGGTGAGCAGATTGGCGATTACTTGAACTAAAGTAACGCGGTGGGCAATTACCGCAGGCAAGGGCGCTCGAACACTGATTTGAGCCTGTCTGGATTTAGCGTCAGCTTTTACCATAGCAATTGCCTCGGTCACAGCAGATTCTAAGTCCAAAACTTGCAGCGATAAATCAGTGCGGCTCAGGCGGCTATAAGCGAGCAAATCTTGGATTAATTCTTCTAGTTGTTGCCCAGAATTAACAATTTGCTGGGCGTATTCTTGACCGAGTTCGTCGAGGATGTCACGGTAATCTTCTAATAAAGCTTCAGCCAATCCTTGCATTCCCCGCAGGGGAGCACGCAAATCGTGGGCTACGGTATAGGCGAAAGCTTCTAATTCTTCGTTAGCTGCTTGAAGTTGATTGGTGCGGAGTTCCACTCGCCTTTCTAAGGTAGCGTTGAGCATCCGAATTTCTGCTTCTGCTTGTTTGCGTGCAGTTATGTCCAGGGCGGTACTAATTACTAGACTTCTGCCGTCAGAAAGCTGGCCTAAAGGTGCGGAATAAAACTCCCAAATTCGAGTTTCGCCGCTGGCTGTGGAAATCATATATTCGCCTTCAGAAATGCGGGCGTTTAATTGGTGCAGCCGATCGATATGTGCTTGCACTACCGATTGGCGGCTGTGGTAAGCTTTTTCTGTCCAATCTTCAATTGTGGGAATTTCTGAGTATTCGTAGCCTGAGAGTTCTGTCCAAGCGCAGTTAATTTGCAAAACTTCTCCGTTTTCAGCGTGCAGCATAATTGGCAGCGGTGCGTTGAGAATGGCGCGACGGAAACGTTCTTCGCTTAATTGTAGGGAGTGGCGATCGTGCTCTAGCTGGTCTAAAAGTTGATTTTGCTTGATTTCGGCATTGTCGCGCAAAGTTCGATCGCGCTTCACCAAATAGTAAACCAACAGCATCAACAGGAAATTTACTAAACTCGCAACGGTAAAAGTCAGGATGGTCAAATGAGCGCTTTTTTTAGATTCTCGGGCGCGCTGCTGCAATAGCTGAGTTTCTTCGGCAGTCATGGTGGCTATCTGCTGCCGAATGTCCCCCATGATTTGCTTTCCCCTACCGGTTTTTATTTGCCGCACGGCTGCTGCTAAGTTTTGTTTGCGTCGCAGATTGAGGGTTCCTTCAAGGTCAGCTAATTTAGAGTCGATCGCAATTTTCAAATCGCGAAGGCGCTGTTGCTGCCGCTTATTGTCAGCCGTTCGCTGCTGCAATCCGGCTACTTGCTGGTTGATGCGGGCGATCGCGCTGTTATACGGTTCTAAATACCGTTCTTCTCCCGTCAGCAAATAACCGCGCTGTCCGGTTTCAGCATCTTTTAAGGTGGAAAGCGTAGCTTCGAGTTCGGTTAAAACTTGGTGAGTGTGGCTCACCCAGTGTTCGTTTTCGATTAACTTGATAGTGTTGCGGTAGGAAGTTGCCGCATTGAAAATTAGCAGGGCCACGACCATTCCGATACCTGCGGTGATTTGGGGAGTCAGTGATTGTTTCATGAAATAGTCGCCGTGCGAGTCCTGCTTTTTTTTATTTTAACTGGATGCGGACTACTCGAATTTTTGGCGCGGGCCTATAGGGTGGCTAAAGACTATAAATTTAAAGCTCAAATGTGCGATCGATCTTGTTTGTAACTTAGTTTCGATTCTTTTCGCATCCCCCTTAAGCCAGAAATGCCAGAAATTGCTCTCTTGCGTGTCGTGATTCAGGCCAACGTCACACAATCTAGGGCGGTCAACAAAGCTTTATTCGCCATGTTTTGTTGCATCGATCGTGCTGCTTTCACAGTTTCAAATCGAGGCGCAAAAAAAGGAGTTTTTACCTATTGATTTAAGTTGATTTTTGGGGTATTATTTAAATAATAGGAGTGGCAACATAAATTTGAACTTTGCCCACATTCCCATTATTAAATAATACCTTATCAAGCCAGCCCCGTCAAGCTTTTTACCGCAAAAAAAAGGCGAATTTTTAATATTTTATTTAATAAATAATCTGTTGGACGCAGGGGGAAAATTCACAGGAACGATGGCGCGGGTAAATAGTATCAGAAATGCGATCAATCGGGTAACTGCGGAGAATTAATGGGTTGAAATTAGTTGAATCTCAAATCCGGTTATATCGGAATTATACTCTATTGGCTTACGTGAGAGCGATCGAGCGATGTCACCAGCGAGGAATCACGCAAGTGCTGCACTGAGAAAATTATGATTCCCAGTGCAGTGCAGAAACAATATAATTAGACAACCGCAGCGGCTTTCATCGCCAAAATTCGATCGATCGCATCTTCAACAACCTTATCAGGCGTAGAAGCACCAGAAGTCACGCCCACCACAATTTTACCATCCGGTAGCCAACCTTCAGTTACGACCAAATCTCCCCCCAAAGGCTTGTGTTCGATCCGATTTCCCGGTAAAATGCGCTCCGCACAATCAATGTGATAAGAAGGAACAGTTTTGTCGATCGCAATTTCCTGCAAATGCGTAGTATTAGAAGAATTAAAACCCCCAATCACCAGCATCAAATCCAACTTTTCCTCAACCAAACTCAACATAGCATCTTGGCGTTCCTGAGTCGCATCGCAGATAGTATTAAAACTCTGAAAATGCTCGTTCAAATTCTCAGGTCCAAACTTCCGCATCATCGTTTTTTCAAATAACTTGCCAATGTTCTCTGTCTCAGTTTTGAGCATAGTAGTTTGGTTAGCAATACCAACACTTTCCAAATCCACATCTGGGTCAAAACCAGCCGAATAAGCCTTGCTAAATTTAGCAATAAACTCATCGCGGTCGCCCCCGTGCAAGATATAATTGCTGACATATTCAGCTTCCTGGAAATTCAATACAATCAAATACTTATCAGCAAAAGAACTCGTAGCAACAGTTTCCTCATGCTTGTATTGACCGTGAATAATCGAAGTATAATTCCTCTTTTTGTGCTTTTCAACAGTATTCCAAACCTTAGAAACCCAAGGACAAGTAGTATCAACAATCTTGCAGCCCTTATCATTAAGCAACTGCATTTCTTGGACGCTTGCTCCAAAAGCTGGTAAAATTACCACATCGCCGCTATCGACAACCGAAAAATCTTTCTGTCCCTTCTCGACAGAAATAAAACCAACTTCCATATCCCGCAAATGCTGATTTACAGACGGATTGTGAATAATCTCATTAGTAATCCAAATCCGTTCTGACGGGAAATGTTGGCGAGTCTCGTAAGCAATAGCTACAGCGCGTTCCACCCCCCAGCAAAACCCAAAAGCCTGAGCCAACCGGATCGTAACTGCGCCGCGTTCTAGCCTGTAATTATTGTCGCGAATTTGCTGGATCAGACTGCTTTGATAAGCCGTCTGCATCACCCCAGCTACCTCAGCTTCGTGTCCGAAACCCTTGCGGTGGTAGTTTTCAGACTGTTGGAGCGATCGTTTAAAAGCTTTAGTATCCATGCGGTATCGAGTTGAAATCTAGGTTAATTACCTTTGATTTTAGAATGCTTGGGGTGCGATCGGGATTATGGGTTCAGTAGTGAAGAGGAGATATGCTATTTATACGATCGACACATGAGAGGGAAGAAGGAATGAACCGCGAAGACGCGAAGAACGCGAAGGAAGAAGAAAGAAGAATGAGACAATTGGGCGAACAGGTAGAACAGTTGGCTTATAGAGTGATTGGGGCGGCTATTGAGGTGCATCGGCTTTTGGGGCCAGGATTTTTAGAATCAGTGTATCAGGAATCCTTAGAAGTTGAATTTCGGATGTGGGGGATAGCTTGTCACCCTAAAAAGCCAGTAGCAATCACCTACAAAGGTCATCAAGTCGGCGAAGGTCAATTAGACTTTATGGTTGGCGATATCCTCATTGTCGAACTAAAAGCTGTAGAAAAGCTAGCTCTCATCCACGAAGCCCAAGTTATCTCTTATCTTAAAATGACCAAAAACAGCTTGGGCCTTCTGATCAACTTCAACGTTCCCCTCCTCAAAGAAGGCATCAAACGAATCATACTTTCATCTTAACCCTTCTTCCTCTTCCTTCTTCGCGCTCTAGCGCTTACGCGCGGCTTCGCCTAACGCGCCTTCGCGGTTCGTTAAAAAAAAACTTAAAAAAAGCATAGAGACCCAGATAGCTGAGTCTCTACACGATCGAACTTATTCAGAAAATCAGCTTCAAACCTTCTTCGGTGCAAAAGGAGAACCCGATTCAAACGAACTGAAACCGCCGGCAAAATCCTCACCGTAAGCTTCTTCCCCATGCTCGCCGATATCCAAACCTTGGTCTTCAGCAGATAACGGCACTCGCAGTTCCATAAACTGCCCCAAAATTTTCAGGATCACAAAAGTGCCCACAGCCGCAAACAGGTAAGTAGCTAGAATGCCTACAAGCTGGGTCACGATTAGCCCCGGATTCCCGGCAAACAGCCCGTCATTTCCGGCAGCGTTAACCGCTTTAGTCGCAAACACGCCAGTCAGAATCGCGCCTATAGTTCCGCCGACGCCGTGAATCGGGAAGGTATCCAAAGAGTCGTCAAATCCCAGCTTAGCCCGGAAACTAACGGCAAAGAAGCAGCAAACCGAAGTGATCGATCCGATCAAAAGCGCTCCCACTGGAAACACGAATCCAGCCGCAGGTGTGATTCCCACCAATCCCGCGAGGAAACCGCTAGCAATTCCCACTGCTGTGGGTTTGCCTCTGAGCACCCATTCCACAATTGTCCAAGTTAAACCGCCGGCTGCTGCAGAAATCATCGTGGTGACAAAAGCCACTGCTGCTAAAGAACCAGATCCCAAAGCGCTACCGCCGTTGAAGCCACACCAGCCGAACCACAACAGGCCAATTCCCAGCAAGACGTAGGGTACGTTGTGGGGGGTGTGGGGCTTGTTCAAGTGATCTTTGCGGGGCCCGATCATCCAAGCTGCGACCACGGCAGAAACACCGGAACTGATGTGTACGACGGTGCCGCCGGCAAAGTCCAGAGATCCGATCGCCTGCAGCCAGCCTCTACCCCAAACCCAGTGGGCTAAAGGAGAGTAGATGAAGGTAGACCACAGCAGCACGAACCAGAAATAGGTTTTAAATGTTACCCGTTCGACGATCGCCCCGGAAATCAAAGCTGGAGTGATGATGGCGAACATCATCTGGTAAACCATGAAGACTTGGTGGGGTATTGTCGGTGCGTAGCCGATCGGATCTGGTGTGTCCGCCGTGACGTTGTTCAAGAACATCCAGTCCAAGCCGCCGATGAAGGTTTCGAGTCCTTGGGCAAACCCTTTATCATTGAGGTTGCTGCGGGTGACATCAAAAGCCAAACTGTAGCCCCACAGCGTCCAGGTGACGCCGATGACTCCCATCATGACTAAGCTCATCATCATGGTGTTGAGGACGTTGCGCGATCGCACCAGTCCCCCGTAGAAAAAGGCCAGTCCCGGTGTCATCAGCAATACCAGTGCTGAGGAGACCAACATCCAGGCCGTATCGCCGGTGTCGATCGGATTCGGCGCCACCGCAGCAGCAGCACCAGCAGCATCTTGAGCGAAGGCATTGTCCGTTAGCGGTACGCTTAACAGCCACAGCGCCATGATGCCGATCGTTAAACTTTTTTTGATCACGTTAGTTGTACCTTCTCATACTCAGCAATTTTCAGGGAAGACCGAGCCGATTTTAGATGCGAGGATTTTAGATGCAATAGTTATTTGGTTTTAAGTCCCTGTTTTAGCGGAACAAATCTTCAATAGATAATTCCCCAATCCTCAACCCCCCGACTTCCTATAGCCGGACTCATCTAAATTCGTCCACACTCAATCCAACGGTCTATGCCTTTTGGATTGCACCATTTGTACCAACAGTTATTCTGTATCAGCCTATACTAAATAGCTAAGTATCATATTTCTTAATCTATCCGCCGTTACTTGACATAGCCGGTGACAGCAGAGTAATTGGGGAGGGCGAGTGGAGGATAGGGGGAGAGTTTTGAGTTGGGGAGAGTGGGAGGAGGAGGGGGGGAGAGTTGGGGAGAATGTTACTTTATCCTTTATCTTTAAAACGGATGACTCATGACTCATTTTTCAACTGGATCTGATCGAACAGTTGCAGGGCCGATCGCCAAACCAGATAACCTTGATCGTTAAGGTGCAAGCCGTCTGTGCTGAGTTCGGTTGGCAAATTGCCCTCAGCATCCGCAAACAGCGGGTACAAATCCAGATACAAAACATTTTCAGAACTAGCAATTTCTTTCAGCCGTCGATTTATTGCCCTAATCCGACTGTTAGGAATCGCCAACAGGCGATCGCGATTTTCCCAAGTAGCTTGTTCCCCGCTGTGGGGCAAAATCGACTGCACAACCACTTGTGCTTTGGGGTGAGCCCACCGCAAATCGCGAATAATCTGCCGCTGGTTGTCCAAAATCCCTTCGTCACTGGTCCCCCGCAACAAATCGTTAATCCCGATCATCACAAACACCGTATCCGGCACAGTTCGATCGAACAACTGCAACCGCTTCAGCAAACCCACCGAAGTCTCCCCGGAAATCCCTTGATTCAGCCAAAATCGATCGACCGGTAACAGCTTCGTCGGAAACCACATACTTAGAGAATCCCCAGCCAAAACACTCAGTCTTGAGGGTCGATTCGCAGCCACCGCCTCAGCTTCGCGACCCAACTGCATCACCCACTGCTGGTAAGTCCATTTATGTCGCGGTCCTGGAACAGGCACGTCTAGCACTGGGTTTGCAGAGCTCACCGGTTGGTCAATTTGTTCCTCAGCGCCTTCTGCCGTCACCGCATCATTCGCCTGGAAGCTTTCTGTCAAGTTGTGTCCCCCCAGGAGTAGTTGAGCAAGTGTGAATATCAGTACCCCGTTCGTCACCAAAGATAGCAAAGCCCAAACCGGAACAGCTTTCGATCGGCTAACTTCCATCCCTAAGAGGGATTTATGAGTTCTACTTCTGCTACCTCCTCCAAACTTCTCCATAAACTCAAGCTATTTGCAGGCTTCACACCGAATAATTTGCACTCATTGCTGCATCAAATTTTACCGCTCAATTAAAGCCTCAATTCTTGTAAGAATCAAGCACTGTGCTGTGTTGGGCAAGGGCGGCGATGCAGAACTTTGCTTTTTCGCACTACTTTACCATAAAAAATCTGCCTACCAAACTTTCTTGCACCGCAATCGGATTTGTCAAAGCTGCTGCACTCCACAAAAATATATCTAAAAGTGATCGAACTTACTCAGTTCTGATGCTAAAATCCAAAAATGAAAAAATTAACTATAACTGAAGCAGCCAAAATTAAAGGTGTGAGCGCTTCCACCTTACGCAGGTGGGAAGCCGAAGGCAAGCTAATACCGGAACGCACGGCTAACGGTCACAGACGGTATGACCTAGCTCATCTTCTCGGCTTAAAACCCAACGGCGCTTTAACCATAGCTTACGCTCGGGTTAGCAGCCACGACCAAAAAGATGATTTAGACAGACAAAAACAAGTTTTGGAATTGTTTTGTGCATCTCACGGCTGGCAATTCCAAATCATTGATGATGTGGGTTCTGGGGTTAATTACAGTAAGCGGGGTTTACAACATCTAATTCGGGCGATCGCAGACAATCAAGTAGAAAGGCTGGTATTAACTCACAAAGACAGACTGCTGAGATTTGGTTGTGAACTAATTTTTAATTTGTGCGAACACTTTGGGACAGAGGTAGTGATTATAAATCAAACCGAAAATGCTACCTGTGACGAGGATTTAGGTAAAGATATACTAGAAATAATCACTGTTGTCTCCGCCCGCCTTGATGGCAGCAGGAATCCCAAGAACAAGCGCATCCTTGAAGAACTTAAAGCAATTGGCGATAAACTCTAATCAATACACCAGTTTACAAAGCTCGTCATTTACAGATTCTCAATTCCCAATTACCAATTACCGGCGCACATCTCATGCAATCGGAAACTACTATATGTAAGGCGTTGCATAATAGTGGCATGATTTTGATTTTTTTTGTGGGATGGGCCCCTGACCCCGAAGGCGTGTATTTTCACAGCAGGCGAGACACCCCACAATAATCATCCTCCAATTGTGCAGCGCCATATGTCAGCCCTTAAACGTTAACTAAAAATAAAAATATGCCCGCGTTCGCATTGAAGATTGAAACGCGAGCACAACGATAGACAGCCATAAGTTGGCGGCTATTTCAGATTCGGGTTTTTCTGAATAAAGGGGTGAATTAGCTGATAAATAGCTAATCTAGGACACGAAAGCTGAATTGAGCGATCTCTTCGCACGCTCTACAGTTTGTTAGTCCTTCCCCCAGAACCCCCACCATAACCGCCGTAGCCGCTCTCACTTCTGTTATCGAAGCTCGTTTCCTTCACAAACCCGGTGTAAGCTTCCATCCCGTGTTCGCCGATATCCAAACCTTCAGCCTCCTCTAAAGCAGAAACGCGGATACCCAGCAAAGCTTTGAGTGCCATCCAAAAAATCGTACTCAGCAGCACGGTCATCCCGCCTACAGAGATAATGCCGACCAACTGGTTCCAGAGTTGACCGAAACCTCCGCCCACAAGCAATCCGGCTGCGGGGCCTGCGGTATAAAGTCCAGTTGTAGGCCCGTCAGCAAACAAGCCCACTGCCAGAGTTCCCCAGATGCCACAGACTAAGTGAACTGAAGTTGCGCCTACAGGGTCATCAATTTTCAAGTTGTCGAAGAAAGTTACGGCGAAAACTACCAGGATGCCGGCGATTGTGCCAATAATGGCAGAGTTGGGCAGGTTGATCCAAGCACAGCTAGCTGTTACCCCGACTAAGCCGGCGAGGATGCCGTTGATAATCATCGAAAGGTCGGGTTTGCCAAGGTACAGCCAAGCAGTAATGGTTGCAGCAACTCCCCCGAAGGCACCCGCAGTGTTGGTGGTGAGCGCAATATGGGTGATCGCATTTGGATCGACTGCCATTGTCGAACCGGGATTAAACCCGAACCAACCCAACCACAGAATCAAACAGCCCAGGGTGGCAATGCTCATATTATGTCCCGGCATCGCCACAGTATCGCCGTCGCGGTACTTGCCGATCCGCGGCCCCAAAAATGCCGCTCCCATCAAAGCAGCCCAACCGCCTACCGAGTGAATCACTGTCGAACCGGCAAAATCCCAGAAGCCTGCTTTTGCCAGCCAGCCGCCGCCCCAAATCCAGTGTCCGGTAATTGGGTAAGCAATGCCTACTAGCAGCAAGCTGAAAATTAAGAATTCAAGGAATTTAATCCGCTCTGCAACGGCTCCAGAAACGATCGTCGCAGCAGTTCCCGCAAAAACTAACTGGAAAAAGAATTTAGCGTTGAGGGGGACTCCCGTCCAGTTAAGCGAGTCGAAAATGCCTTGATAAGCCTCTCCTGTGGCGGGGCTGTTGTCGGCTACATTCCACAGAAAAAATCCGCCGCTGGTGCCTATAAAACCGTTGCCGTCGCTGAACATTAAGGCAAAGCCGATCGCCCAATATGCGATCGTAGCAAGCGCAAAAACAATCAAGTTTTTGGAGAGCACGTTGACTGCATTTTTTTGGCGGCAAAAACCGGTTTCCAACATACCGAAACCGGCGTTCATAAAGAACACTAGCATCCCAGCAACCATGACCCACATGGTATCCATGCCCACCTTAAGGCTTGCTAATTGTTCCTCGGTGGTTGGCGCGGGAGCTGTTTGGGCTACCGCCGCATATCCCCACACCAAGACGATGATTGCAGCTAAAGGTATGCAGGCTTGCCAACTTGGAGTGAGGCGGGCGATCGCCCGTTGTAACTTCTTCAACCTGTTGACTTTCGTAAAAAATTTAGCTGCTGGCAAATTTAAAGCATCCTGCCTGAGTTGTTTCGACTTTTTCTTTCCGACAGTCATTTTAATCACTTTTACCCTCTTTACGGCTAGTAAGCTCAGCAATATTCGGAAAACTTTCCAATCTTACTACAAAAGTTTAGGAATTATTTGTTGAGATTGAGATAGTTATGATAGCCTAGCTCTTCTAGTTGATTTTGTTTTTTCAGTACAGATTCGGACAAATTTTTGCGGTAATGCAAGACTCGCTCTAGCAATTCCGGCTGATGAGCTGCCAGTATCTGAACTGCCAGCAAGCCAGCATTCTTAGCGTTGCCGATCCCCACTGTTGCTACGGGTATCCCCCCTGGCATTTGCACGATCGAATACAGCGAATCTACCCCTTGCAGGTGGCGGCTTGGTACAGGCACGCCAATTACTGGCAAGGGCGTTAAAGATGCTACCATACCCGGGAGGTGCGCCGCTCCCCCGGCTCCTGCGATAATGACTTTCAAGCCTCGTTGGTGCGCGGTTTGGGCGTATTCCACCATGCGATCAGGGGTACGGTGCGCCGAGACGATCGCCACGGAGCAAGCAACACTGAATTCTTCGCAAACTGCGATCGCATCTTTCATGGTTGGCAAATCCGAATCGCTACCCATAATAATTCCAACTGTCGCTTGATTCATGCAATTTTCCGATTTCAGATTTCAGATAAATGCTAATTTTAAATGATTGCGTTAACTCAAATTTAGATATTTTGTACCAAAACTGACCCTTAAAAGCAATTTTGCCACCAGCCGCACTCTGAGCAGCCGTGCAGCCAGCAAAAAGCTGCCCCTCATCATCGCCAGCCACCGGATTTATCCGTAGCGAATATAAAACCTAAAATCTAAAAACTAAAATCTAAAATCGGATGACTGAAGCCACAACCCCAACTGCCGCCCCCATAGATATTCTCAATGTTCGCCTCCCCGGTTGCAAGGATTTGCAGATGCTTGCTATTGACGAAACGGGCATCATTCAAGAAGTTTGGCCGATGGATGCCGTATTTAAACGGATTTGTCCTCCCGATTTGCAAGTGCTTGATGTAGGAGGCGATTGGCTTTCTCTAGGCGGTGTTGACTTGCAGATTAACGGCGCCCTCGGTTTTGCTTTTCCTGATTTAGAAAGCAAGCATATTGAAATGTTGCCGAAAATTTGTCAATTTTTGTGGAATCAGGGAGTCGATGCTTTTTTGCCGACTTTGGTGACAACTTCGCTGGATAAGTTTAGGCGATCGCTCTCGACTATAGCTGATTATATCCGCACTGTACAAACCGCTGCTCCCGCAACAATTAAACCCAAAACAGCGGAAATTCTCGGCGTTCACCTCGAAGGGCCTTTTCTCAACCCTCTGAAGCGAGGAGCTCACCCAGTTGAGTTTTTATTACCGCTAACTATAGAAAATGTCAAGCAAGTTTTAGGAGATTGTGCCGATATTGTCAAAATAATTACTTTAGCGCCGGAGTTAGACAGCACTGGCGAAGTCATTCCCTATTTGCAAAGTTTGGGAATTTCCGTCAGTCTCGGACACTCCCAAGCGACGGCAGAGCAAGCCCAGCAAGCATTTGCTCGGGGAGCTTCAATGGTAACTCACGCTTTTAATGCGATGCCGAGTTTGCACCACCGAGAACCGGGTTTGTTGGGAGCGGCGATTGTTTATCCGGGCGTAAAATGTGGTTTAATTGCGGACGGCAAGCACGTTTCTCCGACAATGATTGATTTTTTCCTGCGTGCTGGCAGGTACGAAACAGGCGTTTTTTTAGTGAGCGATGCTTTGGCTCCTTTGGGTTTGCCTGACGGTGTTTATCCTTGGGATTCCCGACAAATTGAAGTCAGAAAAGGTACAGCTTGGGTCAGATTAGATTACCACTCGCCCCTGGAATCTGCTACTTTGGCGGGTACAACTCTGCCGCTGTTGGCGGGAGTGCAGAATTTGGTGGAGTGGGGGATTTGCGATGCCGATAGTGCGATCGCCCTGGCAACTGAATCTCCGAGAAGGGCGATCGGAATTTCGGGAATTATTGGCAAATCGGCAACTCAATTGTTGCGCTGGAATTTAAATGTGGCGACAAAGGAATTGACTTGGCATCGACTCTTTTAGCCTGTTATACCCTTCTAGATTAAAGAAGTGAAAAAGTGGGAATCGGCCAACTGGTATTACCCAATAGATTTTAGATTTTAGATATGCCGTTTTCATCTAAAATCTAAAATCGCCAATCTAAAATCGGTTGTTGGAAGTTGCACATTTTCCGAACCGGATTGCTATATAATATCTAACCGTTGGCAATAATTCAGCAGCAGGCAGATCGATGAATTTGGTAGACGACAAGACTATAGTTAGACAGTATTTTAACTCGACGGGATTCGATCGCTGGCAGCGAATTTACGGCGAGGGCAAAGTCAATAAAGTTCAGCTAGACATCCGCACCGGCCACCAGAAAACGGTGGATACAGTCATCAACTGGCTGCAAGCTGACGGCAATTTGCCCGGGCTTTGTGTCTGTGATGCTGGCTGCGGTGTAGGCTCTCTGAGCATTCCTCTGGCTGACGCTGGGGCAATTGTTTGCGCTAGCGATATCTCTGAAAAGATGGTAGCAGAAGCTTATGATCGATCGACCGCAGTTCCCGGCAAACTCTACAACATCTCCTTCGCAGCCCAAGATTTGGAAGCTTTAACGGGCAAATTCCACACAGTGATTTGTTTGGATGTGCTAATCCACTATCCTCAAAATAAGGCTGCAGAAATGATCGCTCACCTAAGTTCGATCGCCGAATCGCGACTAATTCTTAGTTTTGCACCCAAAACTTTAGCACTCACCGCCCTCAAAAAAATTGGTGAACTTTTCCCCGGTCCGAGCAAAACTACCCGAGCTTACCAGCACCGTGAAGCTGATATTATCAAAATCCTAGAAAACAATGGTTTTGTTATTAACAGAACAGCGATGACTAGCACTAGCTTTTACTATTCTCGCTTGCTGGAAGCTGTGCGGAAATAGGTTATAAATATCTGCAAAAAAGCTAATTTCTCATCACCCTAGGGTGCGCCCCGCGCACCTTCCCTTCCCAGAGTTAGGCTAGTGAACATCTCTAGTATGCGATTGCTTCCCAGAGGCTCGCAATGACAAGTAAGGCACGCACCGCGCACATTCGATATCAACAATTAGATGTTTTTCCCTCCTCCTTCTTCCTTCTTCTTAATTCAATAAATATTATGTCAACGCTAATTTTAATTCGCATTTTTATAGCAGCGGCGGCCGTATTCGGAGGTTTATCCGTTGCAGGCGGTGCCTTCGCCTCCCACGCTTTGAAAAATCAATTGAGCGATCGAGCTTTAACCATTTTTGAGACCGGCGCCCGATATCAAATGTACCATGCCCTAGCTTTATTACTCGTCGCTTTACTCTTGAGCCGCGCCCAAGAGTCTCAAACCTTTTTTGCAGTGGCTGGATGGGCTTTTATTGCCGGCACAATCATCTTTTCAGGCAGTTTGTACGCCCTGAGTTTGAGCGACATCAAATGGCTGGGTGCAATTACGCCACTGGGGGGAGTTGCTTTTATTGCTGGTTGGGGATGTTTGGCAGTCGCAGCTTTTAGTTTTAAATAGGCAATTGGTAAATTTGAGGCAATTCCCAATTTCCAATTCCCCATTTCCAATTATCTAATTTTCAAACACATCGCTAGAAAACATCTCAGTCACAGTACGCAAGTAAGGTACAAATACCGTTAAATCTTCAGCAGGAAGCCGCTCGCATATTTCCCAAAATAAAATCAGCAGCATATCCTGCACTAACTCCCAACTTACATGAAGTTTCGGGTACAACATCACGCAAATTGGAAACAATTCTTGCTGTACCGGGTGAATGCTACCTTCCAAAACGCACCAGCACAAATAGCTTTGAAAAATCTCGACATCCCGGATACCAGAAATTTTTACCTCGCGATCGCTCAAATACCCGCTGCTGCTGCGGTATCCTTGATGCTGGGAACTAGCTCGCTCGTACACTGCACTAGCAATCTGAGTCGTGTGCTGCAACAAATGCTGAACGGCTAATAGAGCTCTTGAATTCGGGGGCTGATTCGCGGCAGCCTCGTTAATCTCTCCGTAGGGAATGTGCAGGTAGTCGTCTACAACTTTTAAGTAGGGCGCAAATTCCCCTCGCTCTGACTCCGAAAGACATCCTAACAAGATTTTGCTAGTGTATTGAAACTCCATTGTCACAAATCCCAGCACTAACGGATCTGTCTCTGAGTATTTTCGCCTCACTTTGATAATATCTTTTCCCACCAGCACTGACAAGCGGAAAACAGGTTCTCTATCCGCATAAGCGTCTATTGCTTTCTGATATAAGGTACGAGTGTCGGCGGAAATTTCTAAAGGATTAATTAAGCTCTTATCAATCGCGTGCCTCTCTATTTGTTTCCCTAAAAGAGCTTCTACTCTACTCCAAGCTATCTCGCTGGCTAATTTCAGGGTATCTGTCAATTTGTCAACTATTGGGGCTCTATTTCCCTCAAAATTACTTAAATCCAGGCTTGGGAGAATTTGGCGTGCCGCTTGGTTCTCTCGTGTGGCAACGCTACTGTAATATTTTTTTGCCCAGCTAACTGCGAAGGAAGAAACGCTGGCCCCTTTAGCTTTTGGGAGTTGGTCAGTGTCCGCTCCGGTAATACCTTGGGACGCCTGACTTGCGCCCTGTTGAAGTTGGTCGGCTGCTGGTAAAGATTTTGAAGATATTTGTGAAATACCCGTCATGATAAACCTCGTTTTTTTATTAAGTCGCACCCGATCGATTCCCCTAATTTTTAACGTTGTTAACTACAATTTTCTGCATTTGTACGCTGACAGTCATCAGCCATTACGCTTAAAGCTATAAGCCATTTGGCTCGACTGTCTGCATCTTTTATAAGCTGCACGTTAATAACGTTATTTATTGTGCGATCGATCACCATCACCCTGTGATCGCGACCCTAATCTATTTTTTTGACGTATAAAGAAGGCTGGAAATAAATTTAATTTGTCTTAAAAGCTGAGAATTAAAGTTAAGTCTGCTTAAAAAAAACTGCCGCTTAAAATACCTTATCTTTTTTGGAGCGCTTTGGTTGAGCGCCCTAATCTCTTTAAGAAGCTAGGCTACAGCACGATCTAGGGGTGACTTTAGTTAATTTATTTCTATAGCTGAATTAGAAATGTATTTTGAGTCTGGCGATTGTTAGGAAACCCTAACAAATTTAATGATCGGCTTTTCTAAATAAAAAATTAAATTTGAGATGAGAATCAGATTTATGTGCATTTCGTTGAGGCCATTGCCAGGACCGTTTTTTGCGATCGGTTTTTTAGCTTCCCCGATGGCCCGCAATTGATCGTCGTCCATTTGATCCGCAAACGACCCTTCACAACCGGAATTAGCGACTGACTAGCCCGATCACTCCCACATTTGGCCAACTCTGAGTTTTTCGAGTCCTCTCCCGGAGGCCGAAGCCTGTCTCTACAACGATAGGATGACGTTGATGCGGGTCCCACGGGCGATCAATCCTCACAAACAGCACCGCCAGTACGTCTTTAAGGCTATGGCTTCGGGTAGGATTAGTAGGACGAGAGGAAGTGGATAAAATGAGCGCTAGCAGCAATTCAACTGAAATTAAGTTCGGAACCGATGGGTGGCGAGGACTGATTGCCCATGACTTTACTTTTGCCAACGTGCGAAAAGTCACTCGGGCGATCGCCAGCTACCTAGAAACCGCTTACCCAAAAGACCGCCCAGTTCTAGTCTCCTACGATACCCGCTTTCTGGCAGACGAGTTCGCCCGCACGGCGGCTGAAGTATTGGCAGATTTGGGATGGACGGTGAAAGTGGTCGATCGAGATTGCCCCACACCAGTCATCGCCTACAGCGCCAAGCATCTCAACTCCGCAGGAGCCCTGATGTTCACGGCTTCGCACAATCCCGCACCTTACTGTGGCATCAAATACATCCCCGACTACGCGGGCCCGGCAACCCCGGAAATTACTGATACAATTGTGGCAAATATTGCTGGTGCTTCTGATGCCCCAGCCAAAGGCAGCCACAACGATAAAATCTCCAGTTTTGACCCGAAACCCGAATATCTGAAGTTTCTTTATACTTTGATCGATGTGGAGCGGATTCGCTCTGCTAAGTTGAAGGTGAAATACGACGCTCTCTACTCGACTTCTCGCGGCTATCTCGACGGCGTTTTGGAACACTGCGGCTGCGATGTCGAAAGTTTTCATACCTACCGCGACGTGCTGTTTGGGGGCGGAATGCCCGAACCCAAGGGGGAACAGTTAGTTGAGTTGGTGGAAGCTGTTAAGAAGGATTCGGCGGATTTGGGTTTAGCTACCGATGGCGACAGCGATCGCTTTGGTATTGTTGACGAGTTGGGAAATGTCTTGACTCCAAATACTGTACTGTTGCTGCTGGCGCGTCACTTGGTTAAGAATAAAGGATTGACAGGGGCGATCGTCCGTACAGTCGCAACTACCCACTTGCTGGACAATTTGGCCGCCAAGTACGGTTTAACAATCTACGAAACCGCAGTCGGCTTTAAATACATCGGTGAAAAAATGCGGGAAACTGCGGTACTCATCGGTGGCGAAGAATCTGGCGGTTTGAGCGTTTTGGGTCACATTCCCGAAAAAGACGGGATTTTGGCTGATATGCTAGTTGCTGAGGCGATCGCCTATGAAGGCAAACCGCTGTCTCAGCTAGTCGAAGAAGCCATTAAAGAAGCCGACGGCCCCCTGTACAACAAACGTTTGGACTTGCACCTAGAAGAAGCCCACAAAGCAGCCGTTTTGGAATCTTTTACCAAGAATCCCCCCACAGAAATAGCAGGTATTGGCGTTAAGGAAATCGGCCGCAAAGACGGAATTAAACTTTATCTTGAAGACGGTGGCTGGGTACTGCTGCGGCCTTCGGGAACCGAACCCTTGATGCGCGTTTACATGGAAACCAATTCTGTGGAAAAAGAAAGCCAAGTTGCCCAACACATGGAAAAGGTAATTTCCCAGTTAGAACCTGTTTAAATTTCTACCTATTCCAACCGGGGTTTTTCCCCTAGCGCTTGGGATTGTGAGGTGCGCTTGGCGCACCTTACGTATTTTTGATAACTGTGGGAAAGCCTATGAACATTAATCATCGATACTGCTGGGTCAGTTATATATTTGCAATACACTTGGATTTGTTTAAGTTTGGGAAGTGTAAATTTATTTATGTTTGTTAAATTTTTAATTAATTAAAAAAAATTCTCTATTTTTTCCGTCTCTACTTGACTTTTCCCCTAATCTTATTGTACATTATTATATAATGGGGTGTTTGCAAAAATTAAAATTTAACACATATTTCAATTATAAAACAAGTATATAAGTTAAATTATTAGCCTGTCAACCGTTTATGAAAACAATTCCTCTGCTCGCTATTAGTTTTTTAGTAGCAATGTTAGTAAGCGCGATCGGCATTATCTCAGTGCAAAACGCCGCCCCAGTATCATTAAACTTTATCTTTTTTCAATCGATACAACTGCCCGTAGGAGTAGTATTGGCAATGAGCATGAGTGCAGGAGTGCTCGGAGGTGCGCTACTGCAACCGCTGTGGAACATTTCAGATTCCCAAAACTCACGTCCTAAATTTCAGGCAAATCCAGAAGAATCCGACAGCGTACCATATTAAATAGATTTGATCCCTTAGAGGGAATATACCTGACCGTCAATCAGCAGCCGAGTAATTCCCTTAGCTCGCAAATAAGGCGCTGCTTTTTGCAGGATACTGCTGTCAGGAATCTTGAAAACCCTTTGATTGCGAGTAGCAAATCGGCGGGCCACTCGGTGATTGTCAAACACTGCCAGGGTTTTCTCGCGAATTTCCGCCGCCGGAATTTGGCCCAGTTCGCCAAAAGCTTTTAGAGGTCTGGTGATTAACTCCGCTGCCCGATCGACCACCAAATAACAAATTTTGGGCAGAGATGCTTGGCTTAAAGGCAAAACTTGAATTTGTCCTGTACCCCGAAGCTCGATCAACTCGCCCGACGATAGTGAACCCAGGAGACTGCCTTCAAACAGAGAGTCTTCATCCTCTACATCTTCGTCGAAGTCGTCATCTAAATCGTCTTCATCCTCCTCATCATCATCCTCATCCTCGTCGTCGTCCTCGAAATCCCTAAAGTCTTCACCTGCCAGCAGCCCTTCTGCTGGAAGCATTGCCTTTAGTTCACCAGTCACAACAGCGCGGTGGCTTGGATCGGCAACATGGGCTGCTGCGGCATCTGGCACATCAGAGACATCCAAATCCGACTCTGCATTCCCTCGAATTTCGAGTTCTGCAACTGGTTTAGGGACTGATTCAGAACGCTTTCGGATCGTCGGTCTCGAATGTGAGGCAGACGGCTGGACAGGGACTGGCTCCGACAGGGGGACAGCTACAGGATCGATTTCGCCATCTGCCGACGACTCAGTAGTCGCCTCTGTCGCTTCAGAAACACTGCTGCGATCGGACAAACGCTTTTGTTTTTGCTGCACTAGAAATTCGTATTCCGGCTCCGACAAAGCACCCTGAAGGATGCGCCTCACAGTCGAACTGCTCACTCCGTAGCGCTTTGCCAGAGTGATAGTATTCTCGTTTGACTGTCGGTACAGCCTGATGAGTTCGCGTTTGTCTGAATCGGAGAGTTTTGTAGGCGTCATGCCAAGTTTCCCAGCAAAAAGACGTGAAAAGACGCAGGCTAGCAGTCAGCGAACTTTGATTTTTCATTTTCAATTTCAAGCTCACAGATGCCGACAAGGGCAAAAAAGCTTTCGCTTCCCCATCGCTTGCCAAAGCAACCCCAATATCAAATCGCTAGGCTGCGCGACGACTGCGCCTGCTCTGGCGAGAACGGGTTGAGATGTCATGTTCCAAGATAGCTCCAATCCCAAACAGGATGGCACTGAAAACAAAAAAGACTTCCAGCAAACTGCCACTTTGATAACTACCCTCAGCCTGAGTATCGCGCCATTTAAAGTACATATCTGCGATGTAAAGCGAAAAAGTTGCAGCGGCAATCATTCTCCAAGATTGGGAAAAACGTCCTCCCCAAAATGCCAGCAGCAATGCAGTAGCAATAATCAGCAGAAAAACGTCCCCGACGATGTAAAACAAATTGATTGCATTTTTGTAAGGCGCCAGTTGCTTGTCCAGTGCCATCACCCATCCGGGAGCTTTGATTTCTGCTTCTTCTTCTTCGGGTGCTGATGCAGCATCGGTCGCGGCTGCTTTTGGCTGTATCTTGGACGAATTGTCCAAAGCAGGCGCTCTTCCTGTGGCAGCGGTTGCTGGTTCAGATTCTGTCACTACTTCTTGAGTGGCTGCCGGAGCCATTCCTAGCTGGGCCCTCCAAGAGTCAGGTGCAGCAACCCATATAGCTACAGCAATCCCGAAGGCTGCAATTCCCGCTAACAAACCCCACTGCCAAATTTCTAGATTCAGCCGTTTGGAAGTTACAGCTACAACCATGCCCCCGATCAGTACCACATAGCTGCCCAGATAAAACGCATCTGCAGGAGACACGTCCGGGTCTAACCCGAAATAGAGTTCCCAAATCCCGAACAGCACGCCGGCTATGAAATAAAACAGCATCCCCAGACCTATACCCAGCCAGACGTTGCGCCCACTGACCATGTGGGGGCTTTGCCAGTTTCTAAAACAGACTAAAGCCGCTCCGAAGTATGCTCCGCATTCAAAAATATAAGTGCCGATCGAGTACCAAAGAGGTAAACCCTCTTCAGCAGAGAGGGGGACGCTGAACAGCAAAAAGAACAGCAGCGCCATGACAGCCCAGACAATGCCCGCAATCACTAGGGTCTGAGCTGACAGTAAAGATGAAGATGTAGATGACTTTTCTGAAGTGCTACTCATAGGGATTCCACGAGACCTAACTAGCGGTTGAACGCACCCCATCTCAATCTTTGATTGGAGATGAGGATTCTTTCGCCAAAAAACCTTAAAAAACCTCGATCTGACGCTTCCGGAATAACTGGCGTCCTCAGTGTGTCGTCGGGACTTTCGCCCTCGTACACTCTAGAAAGACTAAGCAAGAATAATATCTATTTACTAATTCAATAAATTAGTCGTTAGTCGATCTTGTACCCGGAAATATAATGATAGAAATACGGTATATGTCTCAACCATTAAGGTTTTTACAGTACCCAATCTATCTCTGAAATTCTACCATCAAAGGTTGAGGTATCTGTTTTTTTACTTTCACACCCCCCACTCATATCAATAATTCTGGGTGGGGACTGCGATCGAAACTTAGTTAAATTGCCAGACCATAGGTGGCATCCAAACCGAATCAACAATTTGGTTGATCAATACAAGTTGGCAATCCACCCTGTATATCCCCTACCCCCTACAGTGCAATTATCTAAGCTAAATTCTCTCAGTCCAATTGTCTGAGCAATTGTCAAAGATTTTCTATCCTGCGATCCACAATTTGTTGAGGGCTGATTGTTTCAGCCAATCTAGAAACTGAGTCCGATCCGGGCCTGGCATATCTTGCAGCACATCGCTGACTCCCTCAGCGAAGTCCGTATTGCCAAAATATGATTTCCCCAAACGGTGGAGTTCTTGCAATAAGGTTTTGAGATGCTGCTCTTGCCAAGCAGGCACCTTGTGATTTTGCAAGGGACTAACGGTTAGCCAATTTTTGATCGCATCAGGGGAGTCTGCCTGGGGGAAGTTTCCCTGCTGAAATACCTTGGCGATATCTTTCTGAAACGATGTGGCTTGCCTTGCGCCTAAGAGGTCTTCTACATCGAAGTAAACAGCTTGGAGCAGCAGCAGACAACCCTGCGCGAACAGCGGTGCTTTGGCTGCTTCATTACCTGCCGGTTCTTCACCGGCAAGCTGATCTAAACGGACTTTTCCCCAGACGCTATATCGATCCGGCTCTTCTAGCAGAACACAGGCTTTGCCTCGGTTGTCGGTTAAGTCCCGCCACAAGGCTCTGGCGTCTTCTGCTTGCTTGCCGTTGAAGGCGCTGATCAGGCGAAAAGTCTGCCCCTGATAATTGAGAATGGGAATTTGTTGATCCCGTTTTGGGTGTTGATAATTGGTTATTTCAACATCCTGCCGTTTCAGAATAAACATGACACTGCGATTTGACTCCTGTCATGGCCGAGGTGCTGTGCTTTTGACACTCCCGATGCCTAAAGGCGAAGGGATTCTTGATTCAGCGAGTCCACTTAAATTAGCAGGATTGCTCCCGATCACCCAGAGATGGTTCTCTCCTCAAGCGTTCCGATACTTTTTTGCTAACAAATGCTAACAAATATCTGAGCTGAGATTGTCTCTCAGCCTGGGCGTATAAATCAATGCACGAAGGAAAACCCCCCGCGCACAATTTACGACTGCTGTACTGGCAACGCTTGATTTTCGCGCTCGTGCCGAGCGGGCGATTGACTGTTTTGCTTTGATGCCGTAGAGGGAGCTTATATAGAGGCTCCGTACCATCAGGGCTTTTCACCTGAGTCTTTCAATCCTAGTTCTACCACATTTTTATCAAATATCAAGTCGAGCAGAATGTTAGCAAACATAACTAAACATCAGCCAATTAGTCATTCTGTCTCAACTCCTACCTAAAATCAGGGAACGAGCTCTAGTTTTTAGGTAATGCCGTCAGCGTTTTAGGCTTTGCCACTACGGGATGTTAACATAACCAATAGAAATCTGGGAAAAAGCACCTGTGACTCTTGTGCTGTCTGAGTTCCGTCTTAATTGGGAGAGATATCCGATCGACCAAATAGTTGGGTTTCACCTCGACCTCTAAATACTTTACCCGAGTTCACGTCCTACCTAGTTTTGATTGTAAATTTACAATTGTGCTGTTGGCAGGTGAGTTCCTCCAGCTTTTGTCAGATACAGTCTTGGAGGCACAGACACTCTCATCACCTTGGTTTTTTTTCCCGAACCATCGCACTGCACGCCATATTTTTGTAGCTCAAAGCGGTTTCTGCGTAAGTCATCACATAATTTACTTGCTCGATCGCACACTGCACCGATACAATAATCTTGTTAGCGATTTTTGAGTTGGGTGCGTAACTCAGTTGGATAGAGTAGCTGCCTTCTAAGCAGCGAGCCGCAGGTTCAAGTCCTGCCGTACCCGTTACACAAATTTAATGATATCAAGGGTTTCAGCACTTTCTACCGCCAAGGAAAGAGCGGCTGAGATCTTATTTGCTTCGGATTGGTTTCCGATGCCCGAATCCGAAACAAATCCTTAAAAAAGCCCCGCCTGCCAAACCCAGGCCCATCTGCCTGCTTCTGGGCGATCGACACTGCTACCCTTCGGAGTAGAGGTTTGACACAGCCGAGGTGGTATCATAAAAAGTCTATTGTGTCAATAGCATAGCTCCTGCGATGTTCAAACAGCACCAGCAGCAGGTTGTGGGCCGAGTAGCCCTCAGGGGTTATCCTTAGTAATCAGGCTAGTTTCCGATAGGTTTGGATATGTTCCCAACAACTCTATTTCATATTCCCCAAAATTTAATGCTATTACTCGACCGCAGCGCGATCGACCGATTAAAGCCCCTATTGGCGCAAGCAACCGGAATGCCTATAGTTGCATCGGAAAATACGGCAACAATTGCGCTCGTATTGGTTGCCCTGGGAATTCTGGGTTGGGGATTTTATCGCGCCAGACCTTTTGGCAAACTGGGAATTTTGGCTTGGTTGCAGTCTGTTGCGCTGATGAGTCCCTGGCTGCTGTTCTTTGGTTTGTTCGCCGCCGGAATTTACCTCAATCTAGTGGCGGTATTGTTGCTGCTCGTGGCATCCACGGGATTGTACATTTATCTGGGCCGGCAATTGCGTAAGGCTGCATCGGATACAGTGCTGCCGCGCCCGGATGCTGCTGAGGTAAAGTCCCAAAGCGATGCTTTCTCGGCCCCTGAGTCGCAGCGAACACCAGGCCCAGAAACCATTAAAATCGTCACTTCGTCGCCTGCGAATAATGAATTACAAATTATTCCCGTTCCAGTTGAAGACCTCAAGGCAATTAAAGGCATCTTTGGAATTGATACTTTCTTTGCCACAGAAACGATTCCCTATCAAGATGGGGTAATCTTGAAGGGCAATCTCCGGGGAGACCCAGAACAAGTACACTCACGTTTGACGGCAAGTTTGGAAGAAAAATTAAACGATCGCTACCGCCTATTTTTAGTAGAAAATCAGGACGACAAGCCCGTAGTTATTATCTTGCCCAGCACCAACGACCCGCAGCCAACAACCGTGTCTCAAAAAATCCTAGCAGTCGTGCTGCTGCTGGCAACAATTGCTACTAGCTTAGAGACAGGCGGTTTGCTGCTAAGTTTCGATTTCTTTAACTCGCCGGCTAGATATGTAGAAGTTCTGCCAATTGCAGCCGGAATTTGGGCGGTTTTAGGCTCTGGGGAAATTGCCCGCAGAGTGCTGGCAAATCGGTACAAGGTTCGCTTGAGTTGGCCGTTTTTTATACCAACTTTGCAGATAGGTTGTTTTGGAGCGATCGACCGTTTTGAGTCGCTGCTGCCCAACCGTAAAGTTTTGTTTGACATCGCTTTTGCCGGGTCAGCGGCTGGGGGAATAGTTTCTCTGCTAATGCTGGTAACGGGTTTGCTGCTGTCTCACCCCGGCAGTTTGTTTCAAATTCCCGCAGAATTTTTCAAGGGCTCGGTTTTGGTGGGAACTTTGGCAAAAGTGGTTTTGGGTTCGGCGTTGCAGCAGCAGATTGTTGACGTTCACCCGCTGGTAGTTATCGGTTGGTTGGGCTTGGTAATAACGGCGATTAATTTGATGCCGGCGGGACAGTTGGACGGGGGTAGAATTGTGCAAGCCATCTACGGTCGGAAAATAGCCAGTCGCACTACTTTGGCGACTTTTGTGGTGCTGGCCATCGTTTCTTTAGTTAATCCTTTGGCTCTGTATTGGGCGATCGTGATTCTGATTTTACAGCGAAATCTGGAGCGGCCGAGCCTCAACGAGCTGACTGAGCCTGACGACGCTCGCGCAGCTTTGGGCTTGCTAGCTTTGTTCTTGATGATTGCTGCGCTGTTGCCGTTGACTCCGGCTTTGGCGGGCCGTCTGGGAATCGGGAACTAACAGTAGCCGCGCGTTTTTGGTAATAGGCTCTTGGGTTGCGGTAAATTAGTAGAATATTGGAATTGAGCGATCGAACTGGGGAACTGAAGGGCGATCGGGTTCCTAACTACTAATTTCCAATTAAGACCCCCGCCCAGGGCAATTTATCTACTACCAAAAGTTGATTTTTTTATAACCCAAAATTTGTTTAAACTTGAGCGATTAAGTTTAAATAACTTATCTGAGCCTATAGGATAAAGTCATGGCTAATCAACTTCCTCCTGTATTAGTAACTTTTGATGCAGATGTTTTAATGACTGGCAGAACCCAAGTGTGGCAAGAATATGCCAAGGTGGGAACTTGCTATATCCCGGAAGTAGTGTACGACGAAATAGATCGTCTGACAGGGCAAGCGGTGGAAAAAGCTCAAGAGCAAGTAGCTAGAGAGTTTATGCGATTTTTTGCCGACAGTGGCTGGATTGCAACTGACGCTCAGGAAACACACCGAGCTCTCGAACCTTCGATCAAAAATCAAAGCAAGCCAGCAATGCTCGTGGTGGCCACGGCTCAGTGCGTTTACGGTTTGGCTCAGGAACACCCGGAGGCATTGGTGATTTTTGTGTCCAACAGCCAGCCTCTGCTGAAGCGGCTGGCTTCTGTAGGCACTACGAATCTCTGCGGGATTACCGGGGCGATGCTGTTAAATTGGGCGAGGAAAGGGGAACGCCCGCCGGCGGCGACTCAGCAATTGCAAAGTTTGATGCGTACCCTCGCCGAACGCAAATCGACTCAGCGCCCTAACAGCAGAATTCAGGATGCTGCTGTTGGCCAAACGGGGGCTTCTGCTAGCAAGTTAACGGGAACCCGCGGCGCTTCTGAATTGAAGTCGGCCAGCAGTTTTACTAAAACTAATAAAACGGGTTTGACTGAGAAGCGCAGTGCGAGTTCGCGCCCCAAAACGCCGCGGCGCAGTCGCGAGGAGTCGAGAGATTACGAGCCGGCTGTATATCGCATGAAACATATTACACCTCCGAAAAAAAGGGGTAACGGTTTTCTCTCTACTGTGTTCAATTTTTTGGGAGCGTTATTTTTCTTGACGGTAGCGGTGGGTATTTTGTGGCGAGTGTTCGATGTTAGGGGTTTTAGAAAGACTTTTGTGCCGGCTCTACCGCAGCCTGTGCAACAATTTGTTAAGTCGATCGACCCTAAATAATCTGGTTTTCTGAAAATTTCACCTTCAGATCCGGCTAAGTTGTGCTTTCGGTCATCGTTAATCTTGCACCTTGGGAAACTGGGATAGCACGCTTGGTTCACACATTAGTTCGCTCCCCTAAATATAGCGGTAAGGTTCTTGTGGCGCACCCTACGGTTAAAATTTCTGGCCTTAGTCCGCGGGGAATTTTCAACGGCTACTATCACAACAGAAGATGAACGCTTAACTTTAGTGATCTAAAAACCCATCGCCATGCTGAACGGGAACGAAATAATTAGTGGATTAGCACTGGCTTTTGCGGGTTTTGCGCTTTAGTCTTGTTTGTTCTTCTTCCCTTCAGACAGTACGATTATGCAGCACCACCTGGGGCAATAGCAATGGCGATCGCCCTTACTGTAGCAATGAATTGACTACTATCTGCATCGTTGCTAGCTGGGTGGAGTTGGGTAGCTGCATTATGTGGTTTTGAGATAGCCCTGATGTTTTTTGGTGGCAAGTTTATGGGAGATGGGCTGTTAGTGCCAAGTCTTTTATTTTTCGGAACTATCATCCTAGGAATCGCGAGCGTTCATACCAATTTTTTGCAACCAAAAACACTGCTAGCTGTGGGTTTCTGTACGGTATTTTTCCTAGCTTCAATGTAATTATTTTTGATGGGCAGCTATGCGATCAAAGGCAAAAATTCGTTTCAGGGTTCTTCTACCCAGATGCTGCCCCTGTTGAATCAAAGGGTATAAATTCTCACCGACAATCCCAAACAATTGTATTTGAATGGCAAAACTGGCGAGCTCACGCATATTGAGTTATGAGGTGACAGTGAAACTAGATTTTGGAGGAGATGAGACATTGATGTGGCCCTATGCGGATGTTTGGTAGCACGATGTCAAAACTGCTAGCAAACAGAAATCGCAGTAATTTACATGATAAATGTCATAGTTAAACAGGCAGATGTAAATCACCTCAGACCCATAAACCTAAATAAATTTCTCTCTTTCTCTTATCTTTTCGCTGGGTCTTCTCTGTGCGCCAAGAGCGTCCTTTGCAGCTCATTGATTCTTTAAAGCTGGTTCAGTTCCTTCTACAGGTCGAATAATTGCGGGTTTATTAGTAGATTGTTGCTGAAAAAGTGCCTTGAGTGCCAAGTCAAGATTTTCTGCAATGACGATCCGGTTTTCGTAGACCGCAATAACTCTGACTAAAGTAGGCAAACTATTGCGCTCGGCTTCTAAGTAAAGAGGTTCCACATACAGTAAAGATTGTTCAATGGGAATTACTAATAAGTTTCCTTGAATTGCTTTGGAACCCTGGCGATTCCAGAGAGATATTTGTTCGGAAATAACCGGATCTTGGTTAATTAAAGCTTCTATTTGTTCCGGGCCGTAAACTAATCGCTGTTTGGGGAATAAATACAGCAGCAATTTTCCGTACTCGCTACCATCCGATCGCCCTGCAATCCAAGCAATTAAATTGTTGCGGCTTACTGGTGTAAATGGAAGCAGCAAAATAAATTCTTCGGCTTTTTCAGTTGGCAGCTTCATAATCAAATAATACGGTGCTACGGGCTGCTGTTCGCTGCCATAAATTTCATTGGGAACTCGCCACAAATCCTCCCGATTGTAAAACACTTGCGGGTCATCCATATGATAAGTTAGCAAACGTTCGGATTGAATGCTCAACAAATCTACTGGATATCTGATATGTTTGCGAAGAGCCGGAGGCATTTTGTCAAGGGGTTTGAAGAGTCCGGGAAAGATAGCAATCCAACTGTTAATAATCGGATCGGAGGGATAGGCAACGTAGAAGTCAACAGAGCCGTTGTAGGCATCAATCACTACTTTAACGGAGTTGCGGATGTAGTTAAACTCATGATTTCCCGGGTCAGAATACGGATAGCGATCGCTCGCTGTATAGGCATCGATAATCCAGTAAAGATAGTTGGGAGATTTATCAGTGGCCGAGGGTGAAGGTTTAATCTCGTTGCCATTTTCATCTTTTTCTTTTTCTATATCTTCATTGCTAAGATTGGCGTTTGCTACTACTAAATACGGGTCGGAATCGTAGCGTAAAAAAGGAGCAATCGCCCGGACTCTTTTGTTAATATTTCGGCGGTACAGCAATTTAGTTTCTGGGGTAAAATTGCGCGTCAGCGCCATTTGCCAATTTTTGAGATAATTAGCAAACAGCCAGCGCCGCCACATAGAACCCATCGCAATTCCGCCCCTACCGCTGTAAGTATTGTAAACATTGTCTTCGCCGCTGGGATAGTCGAATTCTTTGACTTTTGTGGGGGCCATCGCGTCTGTATTGGTTACTTCGCCGTAGTAAATTCGCGGGTAGCCGATCGGAATACTGACGCGAATTCGATCGCTCGTTACTTCTAAAGCAGTCTCTCCTTTCTGGGCTGCCACTCCAATATCTTTGACAAAATAATCGGGTAAACCGCCGACACCGACTGTATTTACCGGAGAAAGAGTAAAGCCGTAACCGTGAGTGTAAACCAGGTGTTCGTTCACCCAAGTTTGAGCTTCGGGGGCAACTGCTGTGTAATCTAATTCCCGCGCTGCCAGAAACACTTGTTGGCTTTCAGAATCTCCCTTTTTTGCTTTTTCATTTTTGATTGTGTAGCGCTCGATATCGGCATCAGGAAAGGTATAATAGGGTCTGATTTGCTGTAACTGTCGGTTGGTTTGCAGCAGCGGCAGCTTGTCCCACAGCCGGATGTTGCTAATAGTAAGTTTATTTTTTTCTAAGTCGGCATAAGTAAGTTTCCCGGCTGGATCGAAAGTTTTTATTTCAATTTCTTTGAGGTCAAAGGCTTCTTGAGTAAAGGCAATGCTGCGCTTGAGGTACGGCTTTTCTCGTGCTAGTTCGTTGGGTTTAACTAGAAGTTGCTGCACAATTGTTGGCAGCAGCAAACTTCCCAAAAAACTTAAACTTATCCACGCTAAAATAATCTTTTTTATGAGTTCATTTTTAATTTTGAGTTGGTAAACCTGGCACAGCATCAAAAGTGCGATCGCCCCTGCCAAAATACTCAAAAATCCATAGCAGGGCAGCCGCACCATCACGTCAGCATAATTCGCCCCGTAAGTAACGTCTCCCCGCGAATATAGCAATGCGTAGCGCCCCAACCAGTAGCGGAATGCAACGGCTAGCATTAAAGCTGCACCCAACCCGTACAAGTGCCGCTGCTGCGAGCGAGAAAACCCCAAAAATATCCCTTGACTCAGGCTATTTCCTGACAGCAAATATGTTAAAGCACAAGATACTAAACTGTACAAAAATACAACTGTCAGCCCGAATCCTAGCAAATCTAAGATTGGCAAAATAAATACATAAAAGCTAATATTTTGATTAAAAAGAGGGTCGGTTGTGTTAAAATTAATAGGGTGAAAATATTGCAAAACATTTGTCCAGCGACTGGTGGCAATAAGCCCGATCGCTAAACTGAGAAAAAAAGCGATCGCCCGCAGCCAAAAATCAGGCTTAATTACCACAGCTAACATTGTCCCCAGCAGCAAGCCCAACTGCCACCAGCGAGCAAATAGCTGCACCGCTATTTGCTGGATTGACTCAATTCCCAACTGCACGGGCGGTAGAGGTAAATTGTCAGCTATACCGAAATAGGCGATACTGCTTGCAGCTAACAGCCCGCAGTGAATTACTGTCAAAGTTGCGATCGAAGTCAATCCGAATACCGTCAACAGCAACCAGGAAAAGGTAATTTGGGATTTAGCAACAGGTAATTCGTAATTATTCCCGGTATTCTTCCCCGTTTTGTTCGCCCTCAGTGAAGCGAATAGCGCCTCCGCAACCGGCGATTTCATTTGTTCTGCGGGGTGTTGCAGGCGGCGGGCTAAAGCCAAATTTCCCAGCAAAAAGACAGAAGAAACAGCAATTGCGATCGCCCCCAGCCACCCTTGAGTTTTCAGCTTTAACAGAAAAACCTGAAGATATCCAACTTCCTGAAACCAGAGAATTTCTGCCGCAATGCGGGAGGCCAACTCCAAAACCAGCCACAGCCCTACAATCAGTAGGATTATTTGATAAATTCGCCTATTAGTCATTAGTTATTAGTCATTAGTTATTAGTCATTAGTTATTAGTCATTAGTTATTGGTTGAATAATAACTAATATCAGGTTCAAGCAATTGCCCCTCCCGAACGATG
The DNA here is from genome assembly GCA_022701275.1 of Microcoleus vaginatus PCC 9802. Lineage (NCBI taxonomy): Bacteria > Bacillati > Cyanobacteriota > Cyanophyceae > Oscillatoriales > Microcoleaceae > Microcoleus > Microcoleus vaginatus. Next base: position 3,249,754 of record CP031740.1, on the reverse strand, counting down.
CTTTTTCCGCAAGAGCTTGGAGGCATTTTTATTCATGGTAATTGACCGGACATAATCTGACTCCTGCTTTCCTGTCAACTGCCAACTGCTTTCCTGTCAACTGACTAATGACTAATGACCAATGACTAATAGCCAACTAGCTGTACTGCTGATTGACATCCACATCCAAATTAAACAGTGTTTGCAAAGTTTGCATCGCTTGCCGCCGCGCCTCAATATCCTGCTGAGCGCGCAACTGTACCATCGGATCGTGCAAAATCTTATTCACAATCCCCCTTGTTAAAGATTCAATCACATCTTGATGTTTCTCGGAAAATTCCGAACCCAGACGCGATAAAGCTTTTTCTAACTCTTGTTCCCGAATCAATTCTATCTTATCCCGTAAACAGCTAATAGTAGGAACAGTTTCCAGACTGCGCCACCAGAGATCGAAAGCCTCTACTTCCTGTTCCAGCAAGCCCTGAGCTTCCATTGCCATTTTGCGGCGGCTTTCGTGATTTTGAGCTACCACTGCTTTCAAGTCGTCCACATTAAACGATCGCACATTAGTGAGTTCGTTCGCATCCGAGTCAATGTTGCGTGGCACAGAAATATCCACCAACATCAAAGGGCGATTCGGGTCTAAAACCGATTCCAATTTAGCTTTATTTAACAGTGGATCGGTAGCTGCCGTACTGGTAAAAACCAAGTCAGAACTGGCAATTACCTGCATCATTTCCGAGAGCTGATACAGGTGCAATTCAGCATCTTTAAACTGACCGGCCAACTCCAGAGCGCCACGCACAGAGCGGTTAACGATCGAAATATGGCTAGCTCCTTTTGAGAGCAAATGCTGTACCAAAAGCCGCGACATTTTGCCAGCACCGATAATCGCAATTTTGCTGCTTGCTAAATGCTGACCCTTCATTTGAGCCAATTCTGCCGCCGCCGAACTGATAGAAACTGCACCGGTACCGATGCTAGTTTCCGTGCGAACTCGCTTCCCTGCTGTGAGAGCTTGCTTGAACAAGCGCTCCAAAATTCTGCCTACACCCTTGTACTGCTGGGCGAGTTTGTGAGTTTGTTTCACCTGAGCCAAAATTTGTCCTTCTCCGAGCACCAAACTGTCGAGGCCAGAAGCCACTCGCATCAAGTGCATTACCGCATCTTCGTGCAGCAAAATAAACAGGTGAGGGCGCAAAGACTGCAAAGGAACCTTACTGCATTCTGAAAGGAACTGAATAACCTCTCGCACACCCGGTTCCGACTCGCTGGTAACAATATAAATCTCTAAGCGGTTGCAAGTGCTGAGAATAGCAACCTCTTGAATGTGCGGGTAGCCGCGCAATTGGGCGATCGCCGCTTCAACTTTCTGTTCTGGAATGCTCAGTTTTTCGCGAACTTCTACCGGTGCTGTTTTGTGGCTGAGACCTACGACTGCAATATTCATATCTGTGATTTGTCACTATTTCTTTCTTAGTTGTTAACAGTCACCTGTTATTAGTTCTTAGTTTATCGCTAATTGCTAATCACCGGTGACTGTTAACCGTTAACTGTTAATTGTTAACATTTAACTGTTAACCACTAACTAATCACTAATTCAATTGCAAAGATTTCGGCTGGTCAAACATATGGATTGTATCCACAAACCGAGCAGTTTTCGACTGAGAAGAAATTACCAAACTTTCAGTGCGAGCGCCGCCGCCAAAGAAGCGAACTCCATCCATCAGCGTTCCGGGAGTAATCCCGCAAGCTGCAAACAGAACTGTTTCTCCAGATGCCAACTCTTCAGCATTGTAAATCTTGTCTGGGTCTGTGATGCCCATCTCGTTCAGGCGGGCGATATTGCTCTCTTTGCTTTCACCGATCAAACCAGTTTTGACAACTGCTGGATCGTAAATTAACTGTCCTTGGAAGTGACCGCCCAAGCAGCGCATTGCTGCTGCGGAAATCACACCTTCCGGTGCTGCGCCAATACCCATAAGTGCGTGGATGTTGGAACCAGAAAACGCGCAAGAAATCGCTGCCGAAACGTCGCCGTCGCTGATCAGCCGAACTCTTGCACCCGCTTGCCGAATTTCATTAATTAAATCTTTGTGTCGGGGGCGATCCATGACCACCACCACCAAATCTTCAATACTGCGGCCGAGACAATCAGAGATAATTTTGAGGTTTTGAGTCGGCGTTTTGCGAATATCTACATGATTCTTAGCAGCCGCAGGAGCAGCCAATTTGTTCATGTAGAAATCCGGTGCCGCAAACAAACCACCTTTTTCAGAGATTGCCAAAACTGCCATCGAACCGTTTTGACCGTAAGCAACCAGGTTAGTACCTTCGCAGGGGTCCACAGCGATGTCAATTTCGATCAATTCATCTAGATTGCAGACATCTTTGGCATCTTCGCGGGTACAAATACCTACTTGTTCACCGATGTAAAGCATGGGTGCGTCATCGCGTTCGCCTTCGCCGATCACGATGCGGCCGCGCATATGAATTTTGTTCATGCGCTCCCGCATGGCTTCTACAGCCACTCTGTCGGCTTCATCTTTCTCGCCTTTGCCCATCAAGCGAGCGGAGGCGATGGCTGCCTGCTCAACTACTTCGATAATCTCTAAACCGATTACATTGTCCACGAACTAGATCCTCCCAACTGCTGATGCGTGCCTTGTGCTATTTTGCACTCCCAGCCATCAAGTTTATCAGAGGCGGGGATCTGTGCGAGCGCAAGCAGTTGCTTAGTTTGTGTTAACTTTTGCTTCTTTGAGACTGGGGCTGGAAAATCTGAGTCCAACAAGCTCAAGGATCGATCGCCCCAATACTTCACTCTTGTTTGGAGGATCGCACACTAGCCCCGTCTGAGCGCTAAATCGCGGACTCCAGAGGTTCCGGGGGAGCGAGGGGCTGTGTGAGGCAACTTGTCATCCCGATGGCCGTTAAAGGTTTTATGATTAGTTTGCGATCGCACGATTTCTCAGAAACCTGGTGGCTAGACCGGATTTATCGTTACTAAACCCAATATTTTGGTAGAAACCGGGTTTCTGAGGGTAAGTCCTAATGATGATCACAAATCAAATGGACAGCCCCAAATCGGGACGCAGTAGACTTTATCAGCCGGAAGCAATAAAAAATGATGATGAAAGCCCAAGATATTATGACAACAGAAGTTGTTACCATTCGCGGTTCAGCAACGGTAGCTGAAGCGGTGGCGATGATGAACGATTTGTGTTTGCGCGCGTTGATTGTGGAACGCCGCCACGAACAAGATGCCTACGGCATTGTGACAGAAACGGATATTGTCTATAAAGTAGCAGCCTATGGCGTAGACCCGAAAAAAGTCCGCGTCTTCGAGATTATGACCAAACCGTGCATTACGGTGAATCCCGACTTGGGCGTGGAATACGTGGCTAGGTTGTTCGCGAATACCCGCATCCGCCGGGCGCCGGTGATTAAGGACGAGCTAGTGGGCATTATTTCGGTAACGGATATCTTGACAAAAAGCGATTTTGTCGAGAAGCCGAAAAGTGTTTTATTTGAGGAAGAAATCGAACAGGCGATCGCGGATGCCAGAAATATCTGTGCCGAGAAAGGCGCTACTTCTAGAGAGTGCGCGGTAGCGTGGGATATTGTAGAGGAAATGCAGGCTGAGGCTTCTCACCAGCGATCGCTGAAGCTTGACAAAACGGCTTTTGACGAGTATTGCGAGGAAAATCCCGAGGCGGCTGAAGCGCGGATGTACGAGAGTTAATTTAGTTATTAGTAATTAGCTATTAGTTAGTAGTTATCAACTCCTAATTATGGATTGATAACTAATAACTAATAGCTAATAATCGGAAATAGCTTTTTTTGTGTGAGCTTCACCAAAAATAAAAAATTTAAATGTTTGGCGCCATCATACAAAACACGTTCAGCTTATTCCCATCAAGATCCCGAAAATATCCCGCATAAAACCCCGGCAACACTCCTCTTGGTCCGGCCGGTCCTTCATCCTTAGCCCCAAGTTCGATCGCTTTGTTATAAACTAAGTTGACTTTTTCTGGACTGTCAACTTGAAGAGCTATCATTACTCCATTGCCAACAGTTGCTGTGTTACCATCAAAGGGTTTTGTAATAGCAAGTCCTGGTTGCTCAATAGAAACGCCCCATGCGATAAATTGGTCGAATTCCATGAATCGTCGAGCGCCAATTTCAGCAAGCAAAGCATCATAAAACTTGGCTGCAGTTTCAATATCGTTGGTACCGAGTGTAACGTATCCGATCATATTTTTTGTCTTCTAACTGATGTTAAGATTAAAAAAATGTTTGAGCAAATAACAACTGAGTTAAACTGATCCTTAGAAAACCAAAGCTACAGCTCAAACATTATTTTAGATCATAACTCAAACTATCTCGGTTTTGTCTGCTGCAATGATTTATTGCGGATCGCTAATACATTCGGGAGTGTCTCTACTTGGACTGTTGACGATCACACTTACGGCCTTTGCTTTCATGGCTTCGGAAGCATAGGGCTTTAACAGGGGCAAAACTTCCTGAGCATTTTTAACAGCAGGATCTAGCCACTGTTCCCAATCGCTGTCGGGGAGAATCACTGGCATTCGATCGTGCAGCGGCTCCACTGTTTCGTTAGCAGCGGTAGTAATTATACTGCAAGATACTATGTTTTCTTTTTCTGGAGATTCCCAATTTTCCCACAAACCGGCAAAAGCAAAAGGTTCGCCATCTGCCGTTTGAAAATAGTAAGGCTGTTTGTTCTTTCCCTGCTGTTGCCATTCGTAGAAGCCGTCAGCGACTATCAAACATCGCCTGTGCTTGATGGCGCTGCGAAAAGCAGGTTTTTCGGCTACTGTTTCCGATCGGGCATTAATCATCTTGCTGGCCATTTTCCTGTCTTTTGCCCAACTTGGAATCAAACCCCAGCGCATAAATTGAAACTGTCGCTGCATTTGCTTTTGAGAAACTGTGACTGTCGCCACTGATTGAGTTGGGGCGATATTGTATCGCGGTTTGATGTCGGGAACTTCCGACAGTTTGAAGAATTCGGCGATGATTTGACCTGAAGTAGTTAAAGTGTATCGTCCGCACATAATTTATAGTTGGTATTAACGCGGTTTTCTCTTATTCCGGCAGTTCGACAGTCGGGTAATCCGGCATTCTGGCAGGGGTTTAAACCCCTGCCTCAAAGCTAAAGTCGGTTAAAACTGAGATATTGCAACATTCTTAATTACTTGTTTAGGAACAGGCAAGATGCCTGTTCCACAAGAGATGAATTTTATTGTGGAACAGGCATCTTGCCTGTTCTTGACAATGGTGCAAGATGTAAGTTAAAACCGACTGGAAATACGATCTCAATATCTATATATTTTAGTGCTCTTTTAGAGAACTTTAGCTATGAGACAGGGGTTAAAAACCCCTCTCGGACTGTCGGACTAAACCGGGCGGGCGGGACACCCACCCCACAATAAAATTCATTCTTTGTGGAACAGGCATCTTGCCTGTTCTTTGGATTTACCGTTGGGTGGGGGCGGGTTTTCGAGATGATTGGTTTGATGAAATTATTTTTGGTAGAACCCGCCCCTACGAGACACTGCTAAATTGTGGAACATTCACAGACAACCATTCGGCGCGCAACTTTTCAATAGCTAATTCTTTGAATTTAGCTTCTACTTCAATCCAAGGAGCCTGATAATAACAATTAGGCATTTCTGTAATTAAATCGCTGTGGCGCGGATCGGTAAAAAACTCTTTTCCATTCGATATGTGTACTAATTGCCATTCAGGAACCGACCAAGTTGTGCGGGCTGCTGCGAGCATTTCGGCAACGCTGGGATCGTCGTAAGTTTCTAAATGTTCGTGAATGACGTGGTGGTGGGCGTCAAAAACCATTGGTACGCCGGTATCGAGACAAACTTCTAAAATTTCCGAGGAACTGTAAGCGTATTCGTCATTTTCAAAGGTTAAGCGCGATCGAATTGATTCTGGCAAGTCGCGGATGACTGATGTGAGCTGCGAAGTACGATCGCTCTTGCCGCCGTGAATGTTCATCAGTGCCTGGGGCGATCGGGGCTGTCCCAACATATCTAAAATTAAAGCATGAGTGGCGAGAATTTTAATGCTGTTTTCAACCACAGAAAGCTTGTCGGAACTGAGCACCACAAATTGATCGGGATGGAGTACCAAGCGGATGCCCAAAGAAAGAGCGTGATCGCCCGTAGTCCGCAATTCCTCAGTCATGGAGTGTAGCACTGCTTCCCCCAAATCTGTATCTGCAAAAGGGAACAGTGCAGAAGTCATCCGGTAGAGCTTAATCTGATTAGCTGAACAGAAGTCAATCGCTTTGTCAAGTCGTTTTAAATTGTCTGCATACAACTCGCGCAATACTTTTTCTTGTTCAGCTTCCGAAAGCTGTAAAAGTCGCTTCCGGGTGACAGTGCGAAAGCGCACTGCATCGGATGTTGTAATGCAGACTAGCCCCAATTCCGGCAATTTTTCCTGTTCCAATACTTGGTTAATCCCGCTCATTTACCAATAATCCCTAACTTTAATTTTATGTTAAATAGGTTTCTCGTAAGGACTTGAGTTTTTAGTCTAGAAGTTTTTAGGTACTACTGAACCTGCCGAAAGAGTCCGGCCGAGATTGAAAACTCTGGCGGACTCTGGGGACAGGTGCAAGATGTAATTAGTCCAAACGTGAGTTGTTATCAAAAATCTAATGAACCGCCTCGCCGATAGCATATCGGTGCTAATTTAATCGATATAACTATTGCTGTGTTTCGGCAGACTCAGCCTCTTCGTCGGGCCGTGCGGTGGCTACAGGATTTTCCATTGCTTCATTATGGAACGGATAACCGGATGTTTCTTGATTTAGCGGATCAGCGGGTTGGTCCGCAGGGGATGTAATTTGACCGTTAGTGTTGGTATTGGGTTTTGTGGAAGATCCTTTATGGCTGGCGTGACCGCTACTCATCTTTTTTTCCTCAATTAGGTTTATGGAACAATTTCTAGCTTAGACTTAGCGGCTGCGTGCGATCGCCTATCTTAAGTCAGAGATGTTGCTTAATAGTTGAGGATGCTATATAGCAATCCTTGCAGGAGTCGTAAATTTTTTACCCCACCCCAACCCTCCCCGAACCCGCTCGCTCGGGAGTAAGAAATTCACAATTGATGCGAGGATCGCTATAGCACTCCTCGCATCACATTGTAAAATCTTTCTCTTTTCTTCTCAACATTTGCCTCAATAGCATCTTCGCGGTTTGTTCACAAAAAAAGCCAGTTTCTGGAAACGCGAAACGATTGCTATATCTCCTGATTTTCCCGATTTCCCCTTTTTAATCAACTCCGCAAACGCCCTGATCTGAGAATGCTAATAATCAACCAAAAACCCAAAAAACTCGCCGCCCCAAACAAACCCGTGCTCAAAAAAGATAACTGAGCAGTTTGTGCGTTAGAAGAAATAATTGCTGCCCCTACAATCAGCGAACCCACCACAATACTAAAAGAAAGTCGGTTCGCAGAGTCCCCCAGAGTGCGACGCAGCGGATCGAGTTCTTTTAGTGTCAAGTTCCACTTCAAAGTTTCCGAAGTAACTCGGTCTAAAAGCACTTCCACCTGTCGCGGAGATTGCAAAGATAAGCTTTTGAGATCCAGGGCTGTTCTCAACAGAGCTTGTATAGGATCATCTCCGAATAACTGACGCCGAAACATATCGGTCATCAGCGGTTTGACCTGCTCTACAATATTAAACCTGGGATTAAAAGAGCGCGCCAGTCCTTCCAAATTAGCTAGAGTTTTTGCATACAAACCGAGATTGCTGGGGAGTCGAATTTTATTTTTGCGGGTGATTTCCAGCACCTCATAAAAAATTTCCGACAAGTTCATTTGCGACAAGCTGATATTGTAATACTTGCGGAGCATTCGAGCTAAATCGTTCTCTAGATTAACTAAACTTGTCGGCTGAGCAAATTCAGCCATTTCCAAAGTTAATTGAGCGCAGCGCTGAGCGTCTAAATCGACAATTGCCAGCAACATTTCTGTCAAATTTTGCTGAGTGCGCGGGTCTAATCTGCCGACCATGCCGCAGTCCAGCAGGGCTATGCGGCCGTCTTTGAGATAAAATAAATTGCCGGGATGCGGGTCTGCGTGAAAGAATCCGTCGATGTACAACTGCTGGAAGAAAACGCGGCAAAGCAGCGTTGTAATTTCTTCGCGTTCGGCATTTACATCTCCTTTGTGGCGAATTCCTTGCAAGTCGCCTAACAAAATTGGGACTCCGTTCAGCCACTCCATTACTAAAAGTTTTTTTGTAGTCAACTCCCAGTTAATTTCTGGTAGAACAACTTGTGTGGGGTCAAACCATTTACTTTTAGATAAATTGCGGCGCAGTTCGTCTGTGTAGCTGGCTTCTTGAATGAAGTCTAGTTCTGCACGCAGGGCGATCGCAAATTCTTCAGCTAGGGCGACAATATCGTATTGTTGGCCGAAGTCTGTGAGCATGACAAGTTCTGCCAAACCTCGGAGCACGGCGATGTCTTGTTCGATGACAATATCAATACCGGGGCGCTGAACTTTGAGGGCGACTTCGCGGCCGTCTTTTAAAGTAGCTTTGTGGGTTTGGGCGATAGAACCTGCGGCGACAGCTTCAGTGTTAAATTTGGCAAAGGTATCTTCGAGAGATTGTGTGAGTTCCTTGCGGACGATAAGTTCTACTTGCGACCACGGTACGGGCGGCACTTCCGCTTGTAGCGTGGAGAGGATTTCGATGTAGGTGGCGGGTAAAAGGTCGGGACGCGTGCTCAGCAATTGTCCCAATTTGACAAATACTGGGCCTAATTCGACGAGGATGTTGCGGAGAACTGCTGGAGTTGGGAGACTGGGTGCGTCGGTTTTGCGGCCGGTTAGGAGGCTTTTCATGTAGTCCCAACCGTTGCGGAAGACGACCTCTAGAATTTCTCCTTTACGAGAATTGTTTTGAACTAGGCTAAACAAGGGGCCTCCGGGTCGATCGGGTTTAAGGGCTATATAACTACTAGGATAGCGCTGTTGACCGGGCTGACCAGTGTCTTGGGGAATAACTTGGGCGAAAGCGTGCGATCGAATTTTGGGGTGTGGGGGCGATCGGTTTTTGGCTTTGGCATTACTCCTCATAGTAATATACTTTTAAAGCCTACATAATATTTTTATAATTAAAAAATTATACATCAATAAAATTAATTATATAAGTAAAGTAAATATACAGATTTAGGAAAGGTCAAAAAGATGAGTGCAGTTGATGTAACATTTACAATTCCTGAGTCGAGTAATCCAGGTTTAGAATAGTGGGAAGTATCTACGAGTTTGCGGTGTGATTCGGGATGCACAGAAGCAGCCGCCTGAAAGAGTTGCTATGTTGCGTAAAGTAAACTCTAATCTTTCTCCAAGATCAACCCTACTATAGCAATCCTCGCATCATTTGTGAATTTCTTACTCCCGAGCCAGCGGGTTAGGGGAGGGTTGGGGTGGGGTAAAAAATTTACGACTCCTGCAAGGATTGCTATATCTCAGTGTGGTTCAGTTGCCAGTATCCTCACCTTAACTGTCTCATGTACCGCATTTATTGTCGTACTACAGCGGTTAGAAGAAATTGAACAACGCTTGAAGCGAATTGAGCATAAAATAGACCTCAGTTTTTATCCTGATTTCCGTGCGAATCTCAAATCTGCACAAAATGCCTTTACAAGGAAAAATTCTGCTTGCCGCAGAGGGTTTGCAATCCAGGCTGTTTCGGGGTTCAACAATGCTCATAGAGATTTACAAAGATTACACTCTTCCGGCATTTGATAATCAGATACAGCTTGCCTATCAATATCTTTCTTCTTTGTTTTTAGCTTAGGTAGGTGAAATCCTTTGCTACTTAGAGTTAGAAGAAATCGAATTGGCACCGAATTGTATACACAAGGGAAAAAATATTTGGCATCCCTTAGTTGTAAAATATATTGAAAAGATGTTGCCCCATGTCGATTCCGCAGAGTGGAATAAGTTTATTGAGACACAGCCTAAAGTATTTTTATCAGAAAGGGACGGACGATTAAATAAAATCCCAATCAAGTGGGAACAATTGTGACATCCCATTTAGGCAGGATTTCGGAGCGAGGCCAGAACCGGAGGTACAGTTCTAGTTCCTGAGATGGGACCTTAATCCCCTTTTCATAGGTCGTTTCTAGCAAATGTACAATTGGTTTGAGTTTCTTCCACGTCATATTTGCAGCCGAGTTGACCGAGTAAGGCAAACGAGAACTGTCTGCCACTGAGTATCACGGTCATCTGTTGGGATTGGTTCTAAACTTCTAGCTTGGCCGCCTCTGGATACAATACCCATCTTGACTTTGGCTTTAGTATTTCCCCACAACTCTATAAATTGAAGTGATTGATTTGATAAAAAAGAACATTTGCTCTTATGAGTGGAGTTTGACTAAAGTAAAGGCATCAAAGAAAAACGCCAGCGAACATTAACCAGTCAGCTTCAACTAGAGATTCACCCCTGAGGTTTGCCATGAAATCCACTCTATCCAACAGCGTTAACGCAAAAATGAAAACCGGCAGCCATCAAAAGCCTTTACAGGTTACGCCTCAAAAACCAGAGGAAAAAGCCTTAACTCGCGGACAGCATTTAGCAGATACCCTAGCAGCGAAAGTGGGTTCGTGGCCCTTTTTGATTGGACAGACAGTAGTCCTCGCCGGGTGGGTGGGCGCGAACCTGACACCGGGCATTCCTCACTGGGATCAGCAGCCCTTTATCTTGCTAAACTTAGTATTCTCCTTTGCCTCTGCTTACACTGCACCGATTGTGTTAATGAGTCAAAACCGCCAGTCGGATGCAGAACGCGAACAAAATCTCTACAATCATCAAGTTAATCTCAAAGCTGCTCACGATGTGGTACTACTGCACGAAAAGCTCGATCGATTAAGCCACCACATTCCTGACTTAATGGAAAAGCTCAATCAGCAACAGCAATCTGTCAGTCCCATCAAAGAGATGGTGATGCCAGCCCCCGTTAAGGCAATTACCGAAGGTAATGAAGCAGCTAAGCCGTCTGCTTCCGCTCGGAAGCAGAAGGCTGAGGTTCCCATACTACTTCCCCAAGTATTTAAATCGAACTTTGACTCATCAAAATATGTAGAAGTAATGCCAATTTTACTTCCTACTCAAAAGTCCTCTACACATTCGGTATCCGCGTCAAGCTATTTCAAGCTGTGACAAGCGACGTTACTAATCAGTGAATGAGAGCGTCATTCTCGCCAATCTGTTAAGTAACACTTTTAGCCCCAAAGAAACCTATAAATCAATTAATATCAGGCACTATTTTAGCCCTACTAGCATCACAATCTAGGCAGTTAGATATGAACCCCTTCATTACCGCTATTTCCACAGGTCTTACAGCTTTCGCAGCCACACATTTAGATGATATTGTCATCTTGCTGCTGTTTTTCTCCCAAGTCAATGCTGTTTTTAGACGGCAACACATTGTTACAGGACAATATCTTGGGTTCGCAGCACTGGTGCTGCTTAGTCTTCCTAGCTTCTTTGGCTGTATGATGGTGCCACGCCCTTGGGTGGGGATGTTGGGGTTAGTACCAATTGCCATTGGAGTCAGCCGCCTGCTAAATCGAGATACAGAGGCTGATGATGAAAATACAGCTACAGATTCGCCTCAATCCACTATCTTTGCTAGTCTTTTATCCCCACAAACTTATAGTGTAGCTGCGGTGACATTTGCTAATGGAGGTGATAATGTGGGGATTTATGTCCCGTTGTTTGCCAACTGCACTTGGGAGAGCCTGCTAGTGATTCTTAGCGTCTTTTTCTTGCTAGTGGGTGTCTGGTGTTATGTGGCGTATCAACTAACTCGCATGAGCGCGATCGCGACCCTACTTGTCCGCTACGGTAATTCCCTGGTTCCCTTCGTTCTAATGGGTCTGGGTACGCTGATCCTGCTCGATAGCCATACTCTAGAGAATCGCGGTTTAACGGTAGTTACTTTAGCTATCAGTTGCCTGTGGCTGCTGATATTGCTTAAAGACAGTTATCTATCGCTAGAGACTGCACCTAAAGTCGAAAAAATTTAGGCAAGCTAGAGTTCAAGTTTCCTCGACTTTGCTGAAGTTGAAAAATAATTTATAACTTCAGCAAAGTCGAGGGGTTTTCTAGGAACAAACTCTGATTTCTTACACAAAGGACAACAAAAATGAGCAAGTTTTTCAAAGTAATTCTGGTGGCTTTAGTGCTTTTCGTAAACTTAGCTTTAGCTCAGCCTTCTTGGGCTGGCAAGGATTTCACAAAGGGGGCTGACTATGCGGAAGTAACACAGGAATTAAATCAACTTTTGTCAGCTCAGAGCGATCCTTCGACTGCGGGTTATACGCCTGAACAGTACCAACAGCGGTTGGCCGAATTGCAAATGCAGAAGTACGTGATCGAAACTGCTAAAAAGCGGGCTCAGTGTCGTAATGCAACCGGGCAAACGCTGGCAGTTTATGCGAATAAGCCGAAAAAATCGCCGACGCAACTTTATTTCCTGGCAGCCGGTGAGATTACAGATGATGATTGGGATTGCGATGGTATTTACTTGCCAGCAGGGGCTCAAGCTACTTTAGGCCCGGCGACTCAGCCACTTTCTTTGGCTGAACCGGTTGCTATTAAGGTTGTAGATGGTACGCAGCTAGTTGCTACCACGAGTGCAGCAACGGGTGGTATTCAATTGAATGTTGCCCCTGCTAAAGTTTTTAAAGCGGGTGAGACAACTTGGGCCTTGCCCTCGTTTTCTCAGGCTCAGATTAATGCACAAGTTCCTACGCCGGAACTGATTGATTAATCCTTCGTGAGGAACGGTTAATAGTTGGGGACTTGGGAAAAAACAAAGTCCCAAGCAGAATAGAGGAGAGGCAATGCCACCATTGGCGATTGCCTCTCCTCTTTATATCGCAAAAAAGCCAGAAGATGCTGAGTGATGCAATATGATGTACATCATTCGCTCCAACTCCTTAGAGTTAGTCTCGGACAAGAGAGTCATTTATAAAGTTGTATTTCCTTAAAGATTACGATTAGGAGGTTTTTTTAATGAAATGGCTAGTTTTACTAGATGTTAAAAAGTCGGATTTTGACAATTTGTCGAACTTGCTGCGTTCATCAGATGAGTTTAGCTTAATGGCAGAGAATGGTGAATATTACCTAACCTCTTCGCGCTGGGAATCACTAACGAATACGTCTGATGTATATGGGGAAGCTACTAAACCTCTTCAAGATATAAGTGCTATTGCAAGGATTCATTTTACAGGTTTTCCACTTCTTAAGCCTGATATCATCTGCGAAGTTGATGAAGAAGGTAAGCGTCAGAGGTGGGTTGCGCTTTCAGCCACAATTAGCGTGGATTCAAGTTCTTTTTCTATCCAACTAGAAGGCGGCCAAGATATAATCCGTAATTTAGAGTTTGAATCCTGGAGGAAGCTGGCAGAAGAAGACGAGATAGTTAAAAATGTTTTCAGACAAATTACGGACTTTGAACATAAGTGGATTAATCTTTACAAAGTTTATGAAATTGTCAATAAAGATGCTGGTAAAAAAAAGATTGAACAGTGGATAACTAAAGATAAGATTAGCCAATTCACGCATACTGCTAATAGTCAAAGCGCAATTGGTGATGATGCACGGCATGGTGTCGATAAGCACGCTCCACCAAAAGAACCTATGTCACTATACGAAGCAGATGCTTTAATTATGGCTCTGCTACAAAAATGGCTTCAGTGGAAGTGCGAACAACAAAAGTAGAATAGTAAAGTACGACACAGATTAATAAACGAAAGTCTGGATAAAGAGTGATTAATCCTTTGTATTCGCCTGCCCAATCTGTGCCGTACTTACATCATAACAAGTCTTTCAATTTCTCATCTTCTCCCAACACTTTGATCACCTGTTTAATCTCCTGCGTCCTGTCCTTTTTCACAATCAAAGTTACGTTGCCATCTCTGACAACTACCACATCCTCTAAACCAATGGTGACAATTACTTCATTCTCATCCGCTGCATAGAAAATGCCGCCTTTGGTATCAATTCCGACGTGTTTTGCTAACTCGACATTCCGCTTATCTCCTTGCAGCAAACGGCCGATCGCATTCCAATCTCCCAAATCGTCCCAGCTAAAGCCTACGGGCAGAACACAGGCTTTTTGCGTCTTCTCCATCAGGGCGTAATCGATGCTTATTTTAGGTAATTCCGAGTAAGCCTGTGCGCCTTTTGCTTCCAAAGCTGCCATCATTTCCGGTACATGATTTCGCAATTCTGTCAAGACTGTTCCAACTCGAAAGACAAAAATTCCGCCGTTCCAACTAAACTTGCCACTGGCTACAAATTCCTCAGCAGTTGTGCGATCGGGCTTTTCGGTAAATCTCGCCACCCGATAGGCCGGAAAACCCCCAAAACTGCCAATTTCCTCACCTTGTTCGATGTAGCCGTAGCCGGTGGAAGCATAACTCGGTTTTACTCCCAAAGTGGCGATCGCATCCTGATTTTTCGCCAACTCCGCCGCCGCCTCCAAAGTCTTGATAAACTCCTTTGGTTCCCCAATCCAGTGATCCGCCGGGAAAAAACCCACCACCGCATCCTCACCGTAACGCTTGGCAGTTTCTATAGCAGTCCAGGCCACCGCTGGCGCAGTATCCCGGCCCTCCGGTTCCGCCAGCAAATTCTCCGGTGGTAACAGCGGCAACTGTTCGCGAACCCCCGAAGCCAACATTTCCGACGTTACCACCCACAAATCGTCCCAACCATTACCTAATTCCAAAAGTCTTTCTGCAGTAGCCTGCAGCAAACTCTTGCCGCTACCGTCGAGACTCAAAAACTGCTTGGGCCGCTGCTTGCGACTCAGTGGCCAGAAACGTTCCCCTTTACCGCCGGCCAGAATCACAGGAATTAAGGTTCTACTCATGGTTTAAAGTTTAAATAGTTCACGTCCATTTTGCCCTGATACCCGAGATGGTGTTTGTAAAGAATTACTGAGGCAGAATGACGGTTGACGCTTGACTGTTGACTGTATCACCCTAAATGTAGGGTGCGCATGGCGCACCTTACCCAATATAAGACAAAAAACTCTGTTAAGGCATCCTTGAAAATTGCTATAACGACTAGCAATTAGCCCTTACCTATTACTTCGACAATTCGGTGTTTAGTTCGTTCACGACACGGCGTTTGAGCGGGAGAGATTTTTCTCTCGGCAGCAAGTCAAATACTTTCCGAAAAGCATCATCTACCTGTTCAAATGGTATTTGTCCTTTCTCATTAAAAACTACTTTTCCCGATTGGTCGAGGATGAGAGTTTGAGGTACAAAACCTTCGTAATAATGGCTCGGTTCTGTGAGTTCCGGTGACGGTTGGGGAGGCAAAGAGTCAACTGTTATCGGCATAAAATCCGCTTCGCGGCCGTAAAATTCCTGGAGTTGAGAGACGACGATCGCGTATTGCTTGGAGTCGCTGCTGTCATCAGTGTAAAAAACTAACAGTACGGGTTTATGGCGTTTGAAAGAATCTGCAAGCTTGACTTTAGGAGGAACTAGGGAACCGTTGCCGGCGTAGAGGGCAAAGATTGTACCGTCAAAGCGATCGTCTGTGAGAGTTGCTAAGGCTGGTGGCGTGCCAGTTAGCAGTATCAAGCTAAGTGCGAGCGCCACTGTTAAAAGACTGGCTGACAAGATTCGCCGCAGCAAGCCCAGGCCGGTAGCAGGAGTAACAATTGAATTTTTGTTCTCAGGAAATATCATAGGTTGTTGGCAGTTGCTGTAAGGAAAGCGAAATCAGATGCAAAAACTTTCCTAAGTTTATCAGCAAAATGTAGGCAAATGTTGTTGAGTAGGTTAAAGTAGTTTCGGCTCAACTATCATAAATTGCTGATAGTGGCGAGCGACAAGGCAATTCTGCTGAGCGAAGAGCACTATTTGCGATCGGCTTTTCAAGGGCGGGCTGGAAGTGTCCGCGCCCCAATAAAATTTATTTGTGGGATGGACTTCTAGCTTCCCAGAATGGTGCAAAATCTTAAATCCAATTGATAACTAGAAACTGAAAACTGGGAATTAACCACTAATGATAGCTTTGCTTGACGCACTCCTGGCCCAAACGCCCGCTGCTGATGTTTCCGGGCCCGCTCAAATCAATCTGTTGCAAGCGATTGTTTTAGGAATTGTACAAGGATTAACCGAGTTTTTGCCCATCAGCAGCACCGCTCATTTAAAGGTAGTGCCGATCGCCCTAGGATGGGGCGATCCAGGGGTTGCTTATACTGCTGTAATTCAGTTAGGCAGTATTGTGGCAGTGCTTTGGTATTTCTGGAAAGACTTGACAACTATAACTTTGGGTGCTGTAGATGCCGTGATGCGGCGCGACTACAAATCGCAAGAGTTTCAAATAGCGCTGGGAATTGTTTTGGGAACAATACCTATACTCTTTTTTGGGCTGCTAATCAAGGCATTGGTTCCAGATTTTGACAACTCGCCGCTGAGAAATTTGACCAGCATCGCCATTGCTTCGATCGTCATGTCGCTGCTGTTAGCAATAGCAGAAAAAACTGGCAAGCGCAATCGCACTTATGAAAAGTTAACTGTCTCAGACGGCATTTTTATGGGATTAGCTCAAGCAATAGCCTTGATTCCGGGGTGTTCGCGATCTGGTTCCACTCTCACAGCAGGATTGTTCATGGGATTGGAAAGAGCCGCCGCCGCGCGGTTTTCTTTTTTATTAGGAATTCCGGCAATTACTCTGGCTGGATTAGTAGAATTAAAGGGTGCTTTGGGAGAAGGAATCAGCGATGCTGGAGTTGCAGCTTTGATAGTGGGGACGATTTCGGCATTTGTGTTTTCTTATTTGTCGATCGCGTGGCTGATCAAGTTCCTGCAAACTCAAAACACCTGGGTGTTTGTGTGGTATCGGCTAGCTTTTGGCGTAGCCATTTTAACGGCGATCGCAGGTGGGGCATTGCGAAATATCTAAAATAAAATCCGATACCAGTAGGAGCGACTTATGTCGCTCTGAACTCGGTCTAATTAATAACTCGAACGCCAAATTACAATTTTATTATTTTATCAACCAAATAAAACCTGACACCTCAAGATTAACAGAATTTATTGATGCAGTTAAAAAAGAATTTAGAGAGCGACGATTTAGATAAAATGTACGTGCCGTTAAGGAGGAAGGGGGACGATTTGTTTACCCATTTTTTCTTTAATTTGAGCTTACCACTTTTCTTTTATTTACACAACTTATTCACACGCCCTATAGTAAGTAACGAAAAAAAAATTAATTATCGGATTATGATAATGTTTAATTAGAACTCAGACTTCTTAAAAAAGTCTGGGTTCTAAGTATTCTATTTTTTAGCGCTTAGTAGTGCGATCGACCTTTGGGGAGTTTTTGCAGTTTATTGAAGTTTCCGCAGATAGTTAAGGGCTCTTTCATAGTTATCTTTATCACCTTGCTGCTGAAATAAGTCTGCTGCTTTCTGAAAGTCTTGCATCGCCCCGGGCTTGTCTCCCCCTTGAGCGCGGGTAAGTCCCCGCCTCAAGTAGGCACCGGCTTTCGTTAGGATGGATTCGCCGGCGCTGCGTTGTAATCGGCTACAGCACTTTGCGTGTCTCCTAAACGAGAGCGGGTAACGCCCCGGTTTAAGTAGGCACCGGCTTTCGTTAGGATTAATTTGCCGGCGCTCGATCGTAATCGGCGAGTGCACCCTGGCTGTCTCCTAAATCATCGCGAGCATTCCCCCGGTGGGTGTAGGCTTCCGCTTTCGTTAGGATTAATTCGCCGGCGCTTGGTTGAAATCGGCTACAGCACCCTTCTTGTCTCCTAATTGAGAGCGGGCAATTCCCCGGTTGTTGTAGGCTTCGGCATAATTAGGATTAATTCGCCGGCGCTTGGTTGAAATCGGCGAGTGCACCCTGGCTGTCTCCTAAAGTACGGCGGGCGATTCCCCGGTTGTTATAGGCTTGGGCATAATTAGGATTAAGCACAATTGCTTGGCTGAAAGCTTGTATAGCACCCTGATAACCTCCTTTTTTATACTTTTCATTACCCTGAATAAAGAAATTCTCAGCTATCGTCCCAGCCGCCCCAGCCGCACTAGGAACTTTAGCAGATATAGCAAAAACTGGGGTTAGTTGTGCGATCGCACTTATTGCAACAGCACCTATCAACACGATGGAAAGTTGGTTAGAAAAACTCATTGATTTTACCTGTTAATAAAAAAGAAAATTTGTTGCCGTTCATTGAAGTTTTTTAAGATGGTTAAGGGCTTTTTTATAGCTATCTTTATCTCCTTGCTTCTGATATAAGTCTGCTGCTTTCTGAAAGTCTTGAATCGCACCCCGCTTGTCTCCTAAGCCACGGCGGGCAAGTCCCCGGTTGTAGTAGGCATTAACATGGTTAGGATCAATTCGCAAAGCTTGGTTATAATCCGCTACAGCACCCTGCTTGTCTCCTAAACGATAGCGGGCAAGTCCCCGGTTGTTGTAGGCTAAGACATAGTTAGGATTAATTCGTAAAGCTTGGTTGTAATCGGCTACAGCACCCTGGTTATCTCCTAATTCAAAGCGGGAAATTCCCCGGTTGTAGTAGGCTTTGGCATAGTTAGGATTAATTCGTAAAGCTTGGTTGTAATCGGCTACAGCACCCTGGTTGTCTCCTAATTTAGAGCGGGCATTTCCCCGGTTGTGGTAGGCTTGGGCATACTTAGGATTAAGCGCAATTGCTTGAGTGTAAGCGGCTATAGCACCCTGATAATCTCCTTTTTGATACTTATCCTCACCCCTAATAAACAAATCCTCAGCTTTCGTCCCTGCCGCCAAATCTGAGTTGCCAATCTGAGCAACGCTGTACTTTTGACTGTTGGTAAACTCTACAACTGTTAAGTCAACTTTTGGCAGTTTTTTCAAGCTAGGCTCAGTATCAGTCCCCTGCTTCAGAGTCAATAGCAAAGTCCTATTCGTACCAGTATCCTCTTGATTAACAGCAGCGCACATCACGGGTTCTGCATTCAGAATCCCAGTGTTAATATATTTGAGAGTGCCGTTGTTAAAAAAGCTATAATTTCCCGCACTACTTGGTTGACAAAAAAGTACATTTGTGCTAGAAGCAACTAACCCGGTTAGGAGCCCTGTCAAGATTTTGAATTTCATAAATTAAAGATTTTTGCCTTATTCTGTCACAGATCAAATAAATTCACAACCCAGAACAAACCCTGATTCTAAAGCCGATCGCCTTTAGCAAACTTCAACAAGTAACCGATAATATAACCATGAGCGACTTATCAATTCGGCCCGCCCTAATCACCAAAGTTATCCCCGACAGCATCTGCGCCGAAATGGGATTTGAACCCGGAGACTCAATCGTCGCCGTCAACGGTCAAAAACCCCGCGATTTAATTGACTATCAATTTCTGTGCGCCGATGAATTTCTAGAATTAGAAGTATTAGACACTAAAGGCAAAACCCACAAATTAGAAATAGAAAAAGATTATGACGAAGACTTGGGAGTGGAATTTGAAACTGCTCTTTTTGATGGACTAATTCAGTGCAACAATCGCTGCCCTTTTTGCTTTATCGACCAACAGCCTCCGGGCAAGCGGGAAACTTTGTATCTCAAAGATGATGACTACCGACTTAGTTTTCTTTATGGTAGCTATCTCACTCTCACAAATTTGACTCAAAAAGAGTGGGAGAGAATCGAGCAAATGCGGCTTTCTCCTCTCTATGTTTCCGTGCACGCTACCGAACCGGAAGTACGAATTAGGCTGTTAAAAAATCTCCGCGCTGGGAAGATTCTCGAACAAATCAAATGGTTTCAAGAACGCCGCTTGCAAATTCACGCTCAAGTAGTTGTTTGTCCTGGTATTAATGATGGCGAACATTTAGAACGCACTTTGTTAGATTTGGCAAAGTTTCATACCGGAAATATTCCCGCTGTAGCATCGGTGGCTGTAGTGCCGGTGGGTTTAACTCGCTTTCGCCCTGCGGAAGATGAACTAATCGCTGTAACTGCGGAAAAAGCGCGAGAAGTAATCGAGCAAGTGCAGAAAATTCAAGTGCTTTTGAGTAAAGGAAAAGGTGGCCAAAAGGCGAAAAAGCAGAATTCAAAATCACGGTGCATTTGGCTGGCTGACGAGTGGTTTTTAATAGCGGGTTTAGATTTGCCGTCGGCTGCAGATTACGAAGATTATCCCCAAATTGGTAACGGTGTGGGTTCGATTCGCCAGTTTATCCAGCAGTTTGAAACGGCTTTTGAGAAGCTGCAACCGATGCAAGTCGAGCCAGAGCGCAAGTTAGTTTGGGTGGTGGGGAATGCTGTGGAAAAAGCTTTTGAGCCGATCGTACAACAACTAAACCAGATTCCCGGCTTGTCCGTCAACATGGCAGCTTTGTGCAGCCACTACTGGGGACAAACTATCACTGTTACGGGTTTGCTGACCGGGCAAGATTTACTCGAAGCTTTGCAGGGGCGAGACTTGGGAGATGGTATCCTGCTGCCGTCGGTGATGCTAAAACAGGGAGAACCGCGTTTTCTAGACGACATGACCCTCGAACAGCTCGCCAGCTCGCTGAAAACCCGGATTTTGCCGGTGAGCGGAGTAGAGGAACTAATCTCGGCGGCGATCGGTCTGGCAACTGCTGAGGTTGAATTATAAATTTTGAATCGAACATTCAAAAGTTAAGATGAGTAGGGTAATTCTGACTTGTAACTGGAGAGTTCAGGCTACAAACTAGAAACTTGAAGCCAAATCTTGCTCTAAAATTGTCTCTAGGATTGCAGACTAATTAAAAAATTATGCGTGTTTTTCGTCAAATCATCGTAGTCGGAGTGGGCGCTGCAATTACTTTCAGCAACGCCGCACAGAGTGCTTCAGCACAGCCTCCGGCTCAATCTCAGGACAGTTCCGCCCTTAGCAATCAGCTCGAATTAGGGCAGAATGTTCGATCGACCTCGAACACAGCGCCAGAATCAACATCCGCTCCCGAACAGTCGATCGCCCTTAACCCTCAAACCTCCAAGTCTCAGCAGCCAGGGGGAGCCAAGATCGCATCAACTACCCCAACCGGGCCCGAGCAAGCATCAAAGCCTCAACAGGCTGCTCCGGCTTCCCCATCAACTCTGTCTCAGGGCGGTTCAACACCTCTAAGAGGGTTGGAACCGAAAGACGCTCAGCAGCCTTCCCCGAACCCTCCCAACAATATTCCTGTGCCCAGTTCCCCGGTACCCATTCTCCGGGGCACTCCGAACGAAAGTTTCCCCCCTCTCCCTCCGAGGGGCCTTTTAAACACCAATCCTCCGGCTTCCCTGGAACCCAACCCGAATCCGCTGCTGTTTCCGACAAACCCCGAGGATGTCAGGATCGAGCAAACAGAGTCAATTACCTTGCAGCAGGCGATCGACCTCGCCCGCCGCAACAGCCAAGTTTTGCAAATCGCCGGAAAGCAAGTGGAACAAAGCAGAGCAGCTTTGCGCGAACAGCAAGCTGCTCTTTATCCAGACCTGAATTTTCAAATGGACGCCAGCCGGTCTGTGAGTGCCGGCGGAGAACTCGGAATCCGGGCTACGCAGCGCCGCCTCAACTCTCGGGCTAACCAAACCGGGCAGCCCGCCCCCCAAGCGGGCACAAATTTCGGCAGCAACAGTCTCAACAGCACTTTGCAGTTGAGCTACGACATCGATTTGTTCGGAAGGCGGCGGGCTAACATCCGCGCGGCAGAGGAACAGGTGCGCCTTCGGGAACTGGATGTGGAACGCCAAGCCGAGGAACTGCGCTTCGACACTGCTGAGGCTTACTACAACTTGCAAAACTCAGACGGACAAGTTGCCATCCGCCAAGCTTCGGTCAGAAATGCCCAGCAAAGTTTGCGGGATGCCGAAGCTTTGGAACGGGCCGGAGTGGGAACCCGGTTTGCTGTGTTGCAGGCTCAGGCAAATTTGGCTAACGAAGTGCAACAACTCTCAGTAGCCCGTCGCGATCAGCGAGTTGCCCAGCGGCGTCTGGCTGAGATTTTGAATATCAGCCAGTCAACGAACTTGACAGCGGCTGATCCGGTAGAGCAAGCCGGCTCTTGGAGGCTGTCTTTGGAAGAGAGTATCGTGCAGGCTTTTAGGAATCGCCCCGAGTTGGAACAGCAGTTGGTGCAGAGGGATATCAGCAAGCAGCAGAGGCGATCGATTCAGGCGGGGCGTTTGCCTCAACTGAGTGTTGGGGGTAGTTACAACGTGCTGGGGCAAGACCCTGACGACCCGAACCCGTTTGCTACTCGCGGCTGGGCCGATGGTTATTCGATCCGGGCGAGTCTGACTTGGAGTATCTTCGATGGGGGCGCGGCGAACGCCAGGGTGAGACAGCGGGATGCTGATATTACGATCGCCGAAAGTCGATTTGACCAACTCCGCAATCAGGTGCGCCGGGAAGTGGAACAAGCTTATTTTGGCTTAGAGTCGAGTTTTGAGAATATCGAAACTTCTGAGGCGGGGGTTTTGCAGTCGAGGGAAGCTTTGCGTTTGGCGAGACTGCGGTTTCAAGCTGGCGTGGGTACTCAGACGGATGTGATTCAGGCGGAAACTGATTTGACTAGGGCTGAGAGAAACCGATTGTCGGCAATTGTCACCTACAACCTGGGGCTTTCGTCTCTCCAGCGCGCTGTGAGCAATCTTCCCACTAATAACCTCTCGGATGCTCCTTGACATTGAGTTGGGGCGAGCTTTAATTACCAGAACAATTGGACATCCTGTATTAAACGTCTGACACATTCGTTAATATTTTGTAATAGAGTTCCATGTCAACTGCGTTAGGAAATCGGCAATGGCCAATATCAAGTTTGTGAAGGAAAATCAGGAAGTCATCGCAGCAGACGGGGCCAATTTGAGGCTCAAAGCTCTAGAAAATCGCATCGACTTGTACACATTTTCGGGAAAGCTCATGAATTGCGGGGGCATAGGTCAATGTGGCACCTGCATTGTGGAAATTGTCGAGGGAAGTGAAAATCTGTCGCCCCGCACTGACTTTGAAAACCGCAAGCTCAAGAAAAAGCCCGAAAACTATCGGTTGGCTTGTCAAGCTATGGTCAATGGCCAGGTCAGCGTGAAGACTAAACCGTGACTCTCAGAAGGCAGAAGGCTAGAGATGCTTTTATGCAGAAGGAAAGAAAAATTCAGAATCCAAGAATTTTGTTTTTTTTTCCTATTTAACTGTATAATCATTCCTTTTGCCGACCTAGGAAAAGAAACGTGGTTTCTAGGAATAAAAGGTTGGGCTGCCAGGCATCCAGACAGGAACCGGGTTTCGACGCTTGTCCGCCAGTCCTCCTTCTGTCTTCGAGTTTGCCTTTCGCCTTTGAGTGATATCCTAGTTGTGTGTATTTTCCTATTTTCCGATAGAGGCGAGCGTCTTCATGGAAGTTAACGATTTAGGGTTTGTGGCAACCATTCTGTTTGTATTGGTTCCCAGCGTTTTTCTAATCATTCTGTACATTCAAACGGCTAGCCGTCAAAGCAGAAAAGATTAGCAACTGTTGCTATTTCTGTCTGGCTTTGCTGCTTGCAAAAAAAAGCGCCAACAGCTTTTTGCTGAGGCGCTTTTTTTGTTAACTGTTGAGTGTTAGCTGCTCACTCTTAACGATGAGATTCTAGCCGACTGTGCGGGCTAGCAAGACGGGACAGTTGGCGTAGACTCGCACGTAGTCTGATAGCGAATTTCCCAGGAGTCGATCGATATCCACAAAGTTTTTGGCAACGTTGGGCCGCCGATCCGGGGAACCGAGCACCAACAAGTCGGCATTCATGTCGTCTGCAATCCGACAAATTGCTTCCCCTGGCTTGCCTGTAGCACTAACGCAGCGGTAGCTAACTCCCATTTGTTTCGCTAGTGCTACTCCCGGAGCTAATACGGGGTCTTTTTCAGCACTTGCTGTTAAATCTTCGCTGGCTTTTCCCGTCAAATCTTTAGTGACGTGTACTAAAATTATCTCTCCGCCACTGACTTCTTTGACCAAAGATAGCGCAAGCTGCAATGACTGTTGGGCAGCTTCTGATTTGTCTACCGCCACCATGACACGCTTGATTTTTTTGACGTAGATGTCGTCTTTTACTAACAGCATCGGTCGGGATGTTAGCTGGAAAACGTACTGGCTGACTGAGTTTTCCAAAATCGATTGCAGCCGTCCGAGTCCCCGGGAACCCATAATTACTAAGTCGGATTGTTCTTCTTCTGCGACTTGGCAAACTGTTGTTTTCGGATCTCCCTGTTTGAGCCGGGGATTGACTTTGCTGGGATCTATTTTCAAAGACTGGACTGCTTGTGCTAAGATCTTGCCTCCTTCTTCCAACTTGGCTGCCATGCCCTCGGATGTTACTTGCGGTGGCACGACGTGCAAGACGGTGACAGAGGCTTTTTGCAAGGAAGGGATGTCCATCAACATATTAAACATCTCTTCGCACAAGCCGCGACCGGCGACGGCTACTAAAATTTTTTCTATCATGGTTTGGGCGGTAAAAATAGTTGAGTTTTCTTGTGCGACGCTCTAACTAGGGCGTTGGTACTCTAGTGGCTTAATGTCAAGCATAAGCCTGAAGTTTGCTTTATGATTTGTAGAAATGTAGCGTTTTGGAACAATTTGTAACGTGTTAGAAAACGATCGAACTCAACCAGAACTCGCACCGGCTGGTGCTATTCAAAATCGGCGCGGGATGGACTCTGAGGGCTGGTTTGAATATTTGGTGCGAGTGTACCCTCACCATACTGACTACAGCGGTGCGGTTTGGCACGGTACTTATCTGGCTTGGATGGAGGAAGCTAGGGTGGAAAGTTTGCGCTCTCTTGGCATTCAGTATGCAGACTGGGTGGCGCAGGGTTTGGAATTGCCTGTGGTGGAACTTTCGCTGCGCTACCACCGGGCTGTACAAATGGGTCAATCTGTGGCAGTCAGAACGCGGATCGCTGCTACCGAGGGTGTGCGGCTGCTTTGGGATTACGAAATTCGATCGGCTGATACTCAGGAGTTATATGTGACAGCACAGGTAACTTTGGTTGGTGTCGATCGCGACAAGAAGAAGATTATCCGGCAATTGCCGCCGGCGCTAAAGGAGGCTTTGACAAGGCTTTCTGTTAAACCTTCTGCCTAAGCTGCTGTTAACTATAAAAAATAGTTGGTGCAGCCCTAGTAAGTAGAGTGCGTGACTTGTGAGTTATTCCCTTCGTCAGCAAAATATTATTTTGTCACGCACTCTACACAACTGCCTTCTGCCTTCATTGGAACTTTTAATAATGTCAAAAAAACTGGGATTACCCGAGCAAAATATTGAACTTCAGCGCAATGTTTTGGAAAAAACAGAGTTAAACTCTCCCTTAAAAACTGAAGACAAAACTATTGTTTCGGGAAAGCCCGACAGTTTAAAAAACGGTGAATTCGCTGAGAGTCAAGGCAAAATTTGGGCGATCGCATCGCTGTCGGCGGCGCTGCTAGCGGTGTCGCTGGCTGCGATTTTTATTAGGTTGAGCGAACGGGAAATCAGCCCGAATGCTACTGTTTTTAACCGTTTGTGGATAGCAACTGTAGTATTTGGAGTGTGGAATGGTGCGGGTGCTGCGCGTCGCCGAATCTCTGGGGCTGAAGTTGAAGAGCCATCGAACTACACTCTGCAGGATGTGATGCTGTTAACAGCGGTAGGCGTGGTTTCTTCTGCTTCTGTAGGTTTCTGGGCCTGGTCACTGAGTCAGACGAATGTCGCTAATTCTACTGTACTGCGAAACTTAACTCCTTTATTTACTACTTTGGGGGGATGGCTGCTGTTGGGGCGCCGCTTTGACAACAGGTTTTTGGTGGGACTGGCGGTGGCTTTGTGTGGCGCAATTGCGATCGGTATGGAAGATTTGCAAACGGCGGGAAACACTATTGTCGGCGACATTGCTGCTCTTTTATCGGCGATGTTTTATGCAGGAAATCTGCTCATTTCAGAACATTTGCGGACCAAGTTTCCAGCAACAACTATATTGATATGGCGATGTTTCATTGGGAGTATATTAGTTTTGCCACTGGTTCTGCTTGCGGGCGATCGAGTTTTCCCTTATTCTTGGCAGGGATGGCTGCCTGTAATTGCTTTGGCGGTGATTTGCCAAGCTTTCGGTCAGGGACTGCTTATCCACAGTCTAGGTCGTTTGTCCTCGGAATTTGTAGCTTTTTTCCTGCTGCTAGAACCCGTAATAACGGCTATTATGGCTTGGGTGCTGTTTTCGGAAAGTTTGAGCTTGCTTAATTGGTTTGCTTTTTCTGTGGTTTTGGCTGGAATATATTTGGGAAAATCTAGCGGTTCGGTCGCTAAAAAATGAAACACACAGGGAAAAAACTTAAATGGTTGCAACATCAATTGGCATGAATCACTGGCATTACGACTTTAGTTTACTACCTCAATATTTGGAGGTGCTGTTTACTAAATTGCGGATTGCTGTGGTGTTCGGCGGCGACTGCGATCGCCCTGGTTCTGTGATTTACAAAACTCACAATCCCCGCTCTTGGAAGAGTTACGAAGTAGTCGCCCGCGAGATTGCTAAATCCTTAGCAGAAATTGGCTTTCAGCAAGTCTTTGTCATGGCTGATGACATGAATTTGCCGGAACAACTCAAACAAAAAAATATCCACTTAGTGTGGCTGAATACTGGCGGAGTCCAGGGCTACAATCCTGTTTGTCACACTCCCGCATTGTTGGAAATGTTGGGAATGCCTTATGTCGGTCACAACCCTTTAAATAGTTCAACTTTAGATAACAAACACGCTTTTAAGCGGGAACTGCAATCAGTCGGAATTAAAACCGCTCCGTTTATGACTTGGCATCCTTCTCAAGGGATTTTGGAGCATAATTTGCATCAGCGTTTTGCCATTGCTTTTGGTGACTATCAAGGGCCGTTTGTTGTTAAACCAGTATCCGGTCGCGCTTCACTGCACGTTCATTTTGTAGATAAGATTGAGAGTTTGTCTCAGGCGGTTTCGGAAGTTCACCGAGACACTCACAATACTGCTTTAATTGAAAAGTATTTGCCTGGGCGAGAATTTTGTGTAGCGGTCTGCGGCTATGTTACTTATGCTAAAGACAGATTTGATAAAAGTACAAAACCCTTTGCTTTTTCGACTGTAGAGCGGGTGCTGGAGCCTGACGAACGCATATTTACTTCTATGGATCAAAAAGCGATTACGGCCGATCGAGGACGGTTAATGGGCGCCGAGGAACCTGAACTAAAACAAGAGTTAATTGAGTTAGCTCGAAAAATTTATTGGGAGTTTAGTTTGAACAGTTTGGTGCGGATTGATGTCCGAAGTGATGCTGATGGCTCACTTTATGTTTTGGAAGCAAATCCCAAACCGGATCTGAAACATCCAGGGGGAAATGTGACGAGTTTGGTAGCTTTAGGTTTGGCGGAATACGGAATGAGTTATAACGATTTAATTTTTAGTTTACTGGCGGATAGGTTGGATTATTTGTTGACTCAGCATATCGAAATTATTCCTCATATTGTGGATTTGCTTCATTAATCGGACTTGCAGGGTGCGCTGCACCTTACCTGCAAACAAAAGGTATTTGTAAAGAAATATAAATTGTTGAGCCAAGTGAACACAGGCTGGCAAGGTGTGATAGCTTTGAGTAAGATAGCGATTTGTAGATGTCCATTTTTTTTTCAGTATCAAAATCACTCAATTTATATTAATTAGATAAAACAAATGCAAGCATTACTTTTATTCATAGGATTTGGAGGCGGGGCATTAGTCTGCTGGCTAATTTTGAATAAGCGAAATTCACGCAATTTGGTGCGGATGCAGGGTTCGCAGGAGGCTATATCAAATTTGGCGGCTCAGTTGGATGCCCGAAATTCGGAATTGCGGCAAAAGGTGCAGAATGAAAATCAGCTAAATTCTGAATTATCCCAGTTGCAAAGTCGGTTGGGAACTGTGACTCGCGAGCAAGATTTTTTAAAAAATCAAGTGTCGGAAATGGAAGGATTTTTGGCAGGAATTGCCCAGGATAGATCGCAAATTGATTCTCTGATTGCTGATTTGCAGTTTCAGCTAGAAAATGCTCAACAAGCTGAGTCGCAGTTAGCAGAAGTGGCAGAACTTAAATATCAGTTAGAAGTTGCGGAGCAGGAGCGATCGCAACTTAACGCTCAATTACTGGAAATGCAAGCAGAATTAGAGACGGTTGATGCAGAACGTTCTCAATTTCACGCTCTGCTGTCGGAATTTGAGAGTCAGTTGGAAACGGCTAGTCAAAGCAGATTGCAGGTACAGTACCAGTTGTCGGAAATTCAAATTAAGTTCGATCGCTCCATTGAAGAGCGGGAGCAACTTCAGTCTCAACTGTTGGGTTTGCAAACTCAACTGCAATTAGTCGAAGCAGAGCGATCGCAATTTACTTCGGAATTGTCAGAGCTACAAGCTCAATTAGAGAGTGCAGAGCAAGAACGCGAAATACTCAACTCTCAATTGCAAACCGCTCGCGAACAAGCACAGCAACCTCCATTTGAATTATTAGAACTGCAAAGACAGTTAGAAGCTGCTAATCTGGATAAAATGCAGTTAAACTCTCAAGTTCATGAACTACAACTTCAATCCGAAATGGTTGTTTTAGAGCGAGAGAGACTGCTGGCTGAGTTGTCAGAATTGGAGTCTCAGATACATCGCCAGGAGGGAGATAGCTCCCAACTCCAGTCTCAGTTATCAGAACTGCAAGCTCAATTAGAAACTGCTAACACAGAACGCTCGCACCTTTATTCTCAACTGTCGGAATCCCAAAGTCAAACCGAGACAGCCAACCAGAGCCAAACTCAACTTCAATCTCAAGTATCCGACTTAGAAGCTCAGCTAGATAGTGTGCGTCAAACTCGCTCGGAATTAGAATCTCAGCTAGAAACAGCTAACACAGAACGCTCGCACCTTTATTCTCAACTCTCGGATATTCAAAGTCAAGCCGAGACAGCAAACCAGAATCAAAATCAACTTCAATCTCAGATATCGGAGTTAGAACACCAGTTAGAAAGTGTGCGTCAAAGTCGCTCTGAATTGGAATCTCAGCTCACTTCTCAACTCTCGCAATTACAAAGTCAAACCGAGACAGCAAACCAGAATCAAAATCAACTTCAATCTCAAATCTCCGAGTTAGAACATCAGTTAGAGAGTGTGCGTCAAAGTCGCTCT
The DNA here is from genome assembly GCA_022701275.1 of Microcoleus vaginatus PCC 9802. NCBI lineage: Bacteria > Bacillati > Cyanobacteriota > Cyanophyceae > Oscillatoriales > Microcoleaceae > Microcoleus > Microcoleus vaginatus. The sequence goes on along the minus strand of CP031740.1, from coordinate 3,220,555 downwards.
GAAGTGGAATCTCAGCTCACTTCTCAACTCTCGCAATTGCAAAGTCAAATCGAGACAGCCAATCACAATCAAGCTCAACTTCAATCTCAAGTATCCGAGTTAGAAAATCACCTAAATAGTGTGTATCAAACTCGCTCTGAATTAGAAATTCAGCTAGAAAGTGCTAACACAGAACGATCGCACCTTTATTCTCAACTCTCGGAATCCCAAAGTCAAATCGAGACCGCCAATCAGAATCAAACTCAACTTCAATCTCAAGTATCCGAGTTAGAAAATCAGTTAGAAAGTGTGCGTCAAAGTCGCTCTGAATTAGAATCTCAGCTAGAAACGGCTAACACAGAACGCTCGCACCTTTATTCTCAACTGTCGGAATTCCAAAGTCAAGTCGAGACAGCCAACCAGAATCAAGCTCAACTTCAATCTCAAGTATCCGACTTAGAACACCAGTTAGAAAGTGTGCGTCAAACTCACTCTGAATTGGAATTTCAGCTCAATTCTCAAATCTCGCAATTGCAAACTCAAATCGAGACAGCCAATCAGAATCAAGCTCAACTTCAATCTCAAGTATCCGAGTTAGAAAATCAGTTAGAAAGTGTGCGTCAAAGTCGCTCTGAATTAGAATCTCAGCTAGAAACGGCTAACACAGAACGCTCGCACCTTTATTCTCAAATCTCGCAATTGCAAACTCAAATCGAGACGACTAATCAGAATCAAACTCAACTTCAATCTCAAATCTCCGAGTTAGAACATCAGTTAGAGAGTGTGCGTCAAAGTCGCTCTGAAGTGGAATCTCAGCTCACTTCTGAAATCTCGCAATTGCGAAGTCAAATCGAGACAGCCAAGCATAATCAAGCTCAACTTCAATCTCAAGTATCTGAGTTAGAAAATCACCTAAATAGTGTGTATCAAACTCGCTCTGAATTAGAAGTTCAGCTAGAAAGTGCTAACACAGAACGATCGCACCTTTATTCTCAAATCTCGCAATTGCAAACTCAAATCGAGACAGGCAATCAGAATCAAAATCAACTTCAATCTCAAATCTCCGACTTAGAAAATCAGTTAGAAAGTGTGCGTCAAAGTCGCTCTGAATTAGAATCTCAGCTAGAAACTGCTAACAGAGAACGATCGCACCTTTATTCTCAACTGTCGGAATTCCAAAGTCAAATCGAGACAGCCAACCAGAATCAAGCTCAACTTCAATCTCAAGTATCCGAGTTAGAACACCAACTAGAGACAGTTTATCAACAACGCTTGCAGCTAACCTCGCAACTTTCCGAAGCTGGCGATCGACAATCTGAGCATTTTGACTCGAAGTCAGGGCAAATTGAAGCATCTACTTCTGATCCCAAAGTTTTGAATAGTCAAAAATTTGTTGTTTCTCCGCAGGGGCAAGGCGATTATACTACTATTAGCGAAGCGCTGAAAAATGCAGCACCGGGCACGCGCATTGAGGTGCATCCAGGCGTTTACCGCGAAAGTCTAATTCTCGACAAAGCGGTTGAAATTATCGGCAGCGGAGAGGTCGATCGCATTGTGGTTGAAAGTATCAACTCAAACTGCATTAAAATGGTAACTGACAGTGCTTTAGTGCGCGGTTTAACGCTGAGCGCGACTGGAAAACATTACGCTGTAGATATTCGCAAAGGCGAGTTAATCATAGAAGACAGCGATATCACTTCTGCGGACTATTCTGTTGTGGGAATTTGCGGTCCTGATGCAAATTCTATCCTCCGCCGCACTCAAATTCATGATGGGGTATGGAACGGAATTTTTATATCGGATAATGGGAAAGCAACGGTGGAAGATTGCAGTATTTTTGACAACGGCAGTTTGGGAATAGGTGTCGGATTGGGAGGAAAATTGATCGTGCGCCGGTGTCGGATTAATGGTAATGAAGGTGCGGCGATCGGCGTTTACAGAGATAGCATTGCTACCGTGGAAGATTGCGATTTAACGGGCAATGCTGGGGGTGCTTGGCGCATTGCAGATAACGGATACGTGCGCGGCAAAGGCAATCAAGAATAGAAGAAGGAAGAAGGAAGAGGGAAGAAGGAAGAAGGAAGAGGGAAGAAGGAAGAGGGAAGAAGGAAGAGGGAAGAGGGAAGAGGGAAGAAGGAAGAAGGAAGACAAAAGAGCGAAGAGAATTCCCAATTAGCGATTCCCAATCCCCGATGGCCAATTACCAATTACCAATTCTAAATGCCTAACAATCGAGCTGGATTGTGTTTCGTCATTAAATCAATTTCGTGCGGAGAAATGCCTTCATTTATCAATTTTTCCACAAATAATTTGTAACCTTCCGCCGGCAAAGGATCGGGTTTTCTTCCCAAATCTGTACTCATAACAAAATGCTCGGCTCCGATTAGTTTAATCGCTGCTGCCATCTTAGTAATAGAAACTTGATGCCAGTTTTTGTGTGCCTCATCAGCGGCCTTTTCTCCCATCAAATCGTTCACAAACGCGAGTTCTAAGAAAGCTCCGGCTGCGGCGGCTGTTTGCATATTTTCAAGAGACAAGCCCGGTACATCCGCCATTGCATGGGTAATCAGGATGTTTTTAATGTTGAGCAGGTTGGCTTCACCGACAACTGCCATCACCTCTTCTGAGGAAATATGACCGGTTTCCAATATCAAATTCTCTTTGGCTACCATCTTCAACACCGCTGCTGTTTCCGGTAAAACCTTGCCATTTTCCGCAACTTTAATCCCAATTCCCGACTTGTGAAAAACCTGCAAGTGATGCTCAGCATCAACCGTGGGCAGCCACACTACTTTACCGTATTTGCCACCTATGCGGTGCATTGCGCCTACAGCCTCGGGATTAATTCCCCCTACCGAATGATTGAGAACAACTCCCCCGAAAACTTCGATTTCTGGTACTATTTTATTAACCAAAACTGCCCGCGCTGCTGTGCTGGCATAATGATTTTTTAATACAACAGCTTTCATGTGCGATCGTGCCGCTGACTTAGCTACCTCAAAATCGTCTAACCTGCGCGGAATCACATCAGGAGAAGAATGAATGTGAAAGTCGATCGCACCTTCGATCGTACTCTTTGGCAAATTGATTATCGGCGACTCTCCGATAGCATAAGCTGGCAGACAAAACCAATAGCAAACAATCCAAACTAACGTTAAAAAAACAGCTTGCATTCCTCCCCTCTTCCCTTCTCCCCTCTGCGTTCTCTGCGCCCTCTGCGGTTCATTCCCTCTTAATTCTCTCAAATAAAAGATTTAACCGCATTTGCCAAAGCTTCTGCATTCTCTTCGTGCATTCCCAAAGAACCAGGAATAACTCGCGACTCAACACCCGGTAATTCCGTTAATGCTTCCATTTCAGCCTTTGATTTGGGCGGCGCATTTTCAGCAATTACAACCATCACAGGCACTGCTAATTGTTGAAAATTATCTGTAAATTCCGATCGCACTTTAGCCGGATCTAAACCACCAGTCACAAAGGCAGCGGAACCGTACCGAGCACCTGGTTTTTGCGTCACTTGCCATTTGCTTTGGATGAAATCGGGCGTGACTTTAGCTGCATCAACATAGACGTGGCGGCGGTACATCAAACTGAGGAATGACGGTGCAGTGTTGAGTTTGTAGAGGAATTGTCCCAGTAAAGGCGATCGTACTAATTCTCTCACGATTCCATGCCACCCGCTTTGCTGTTTGCTCATCGTCGGCAAAGGCCCGCGCCAAGTCGGCGCAGCTAACACAATCTTTGACCAAACATTGGGGCTTGATTGCGCTAATTGCATCGCATAACCCGCAGCGTGACCTGCCGCAACTACAGCAACAGGACTATTAAAAATTGACTCAACAAAATCCTTGAGAAATTGATGGTATAATTGCGCTTCGTAGTCAATTCGCGGGCGATCCGATGCGCCAAAACCAGGCCAATCTAAACTCACAGTTTGAAAGCTAGGAGCTAACAATTCTGCTAAAGGACGCATTTCTTCTCGCGTCGAAACCGTACTGAAAGCCGGCAGTAGCAATACAGGATTTCCCTGTCCTCTGGTTTCGTAAATAACTTTGATTTGCGTTTCTTTCCAATTCCAGAGATATTCTTTAACTGCAGCGGGATAGTTGCCAGAACCTAATTTTGTTAAATTTGTAGTTTGAGTCATGGCTGTTTATTCTTTTAATTTGCTTCGGCTTGCTTGCTCACTTCGCAAGCAACGGCTTTGTTTCTCATCATTTGAAAGATGTTGTAAAATCCGTTAGCGCGGGAGGGTGTCAGACTCACATTCAATCCCGTGTCTTGAATAAAATCTGGGGTAACGCTGACGATTTCAGCAGGCGTCAATCCGCTCAAACCTTCCACTAGCAAGCCAACTAATCCTTTGACTAACTGAGCGTCTGAATCGCCTTGAAACAAAACTTTTCCTTCTGCCAAATTTGCAGTAACATAAACTTGCGACGCGCAGCCAGAAACCTTGTTTTCCGGCAGTTTATCGCTTTCGGGAAATGCTGGGAGTCTCTTGGCATACCACAGCAGTTGTTCGTAGCGCTGTTTCGGATCGGAATGTCGCTGAAAGCGCTGGACAATTTTAGCTAGGGCTGCGGGTAGCGCGGTGTTTGCAGACATGATTCACTCGTAGCGGTTTACTTCGTTAATATTATACATTTAATTTTGCCGACGGGTGCGATCGCCTGCTCATGTCCTCCCACTGAAGCCGTCTTCAGGTGAATCGGTTATTGTTATTGTAGTTAACGAGTTCGAGCATTCAAAACAGAGGAAATATGGGATTTAGTGCTGTTAAGGAAGATTGTGGTGTAATGTAGTGACTCTGCAAAAAATCTGGCTAAAATATCGAATTCTTCAGGCAGTTGTATTCTTAGGATTGGGTTTGCTGTTAACCATCGCCCTTTCGCTTTCTTTTGGTGCGGTACCCATGAGTGCAGCTCAATTGTGGCAAGCATTTCTGCACCGAGGTGATGCTGTCAATCAGACTATTTTCTGGGAATTGCGTTTGCCCAGAGTGGCGGCAGCGCTGACGGTTGGTGCGGCTTTGGGAATGTCGGGGGCTTTGCTGCAAGGTTTGCTCCGCAACGGTTTAGCAGATCCTTTTGTATTAGGAATTTCGGCGGGTGCAGGGTTGGTTGCGATTACCATGCTGACTTTGGGAATATTTCAAAGTTGGGTGCCTTTGGCGGCTTGGATAGGTGCTATTTTAACTTCGATGCTGGTCTACTTTTTGGGAAAAACTAAAACGGGGATTTCTGTTGAACGTTTGGTTTTAGCTGGTGTGGCTGTGAGTTCTCTGTTTGGGGCAATACAAACTACACTGCTGCTGTTAGCTGAAGACAGCCGTTTGCAAGCTGCTTTGAATTGGTTAATTGGTAGTTTGAACGGTCGCGGTTGGTCGGATTTGCAGGTGGCTGCACCTTATATTTTGGCGGCTTTGTTGTTAGGATGTTTTTTGGGTCGCTCGATAAATTTGCTGGCTTTGGGCGACGATTTAGCTGTTGGTTTGGGGGTTTCGCTGGTGCGATCGCGCTTGTTGATTGGGGGTGTTGCGACGTTGCTAGCTGCGAGTGCTGTCAGCATCGGCGGATTGATTGGTTTTGTGGGATTGGTTGTGCCTCACGGGGTGCGTTTGTTGGTTGGTAATGATTATCGGTTTGTGTTGCCGCTGAGTGCGATCGGCGGTGCTTGGGTGTTGACTTTTGCTGATTTTTTGGCTCGTTTGGGCGCCGTAGAATTGCCTGTGGGTACGGTTACGGCTTTGTTGGGTTCTCCGCTGTTTGTTTGGCTGCTTTATCGGCGTTCTAGTTATTAATAAGAAGGAAGAAGGAAGAGGGAAGAAGGAAGAAGGAAGAGGGAAGAAGGAAGAAGGAAGAAGGAAGAGGGAAGAAGGAAGAGGGAAGTTCGGCAACGGATTATGTAACGGATGTAACGGATGTCAGGAAGAAGGAAGAAGGAAGACGCAAAATTAATTACCGATTACCCATAACCAATAACCAATAACCAATAACAAAATATAATGTCTTTAGAAATCCAAAATTTAACTGGTGGTTATGGCGAAGTTGCCATCGCCCACAACATCACTTTATCTTTACAACCTGGTGAGTGGTTGAGTCTCATCGGTGCCAACGGTTCTGGTAAGTCTACTTTCTTGAAGTTAGTTAGCCGCATCCTAACTCCGCAGCAAGGAAGTGTGTTGCTTGATGGCAAGGCAATTCATACTCAACCTGCTGCTGTTGTCGCTCAAAAATTAGCGATTTTGCCACAGCAGCAAACAGTACCGGAAGGTTTGACGGTAAGGCAATTAGTTAGTTTGGGGCGTTCTCCTCATCAGGGTTGGTGGCAGTGGGAATTGAGCAAGGAAGATGCAGAGAAGGTGGAAGTTGCGATCGGTCAAACTGGGATTGAGGAATTTCGCGATCGCCCCGTCGAACAACTCTCAGGAGGCGAACGCCAGCGCGCTTTCCTCGCCTTAGCGTTGGCTCAAAACCCGCAAGTTTTGCTGTTAGATGAACCTACGACTTATTTAGATATTTGCTATCAGTTGCAATTGTTAGATTTGCTTAATAAACTAAATATAGAACACAAATTGACGATTATTACGGTGCTGCATGAAATTAATTTAGCTGCCAGGTACAGTTCGCGAATTGCTATGTTAAATAAAGGAGAACTTTTTTGTGTAGGAACTCCCGCACAAGTTTTAAATCCTGATAATCTAGCTCAGATTTTTGGCGTAGAAGCTATAATTTTAGAAACTTCTGTAGGCTTGCAAATTTGTGCGATAGCTCCTACTATTCACACTTAATATTTTTATGATAAGTATAACCCTGCCCTCGCACTAAGTTCTCAATTTCTTCATAATTATTTCTATTAACTTATTGCCACAATTCGCTGTTCTATATCAGTGCCACAGGCTTTAAACTATTGCCTAATCTTGATTTTCAAGGGTGGAATAAAACTTAAGAGATACTTAAAAAAACCGCATTCACGCAATAAATGCGGTTTTTTCTACAAAATTTACCGTAAACTATTGATATTTAAATCATTAAGCGCTAAAGTGCGATCGAACTTCCCGTCATATCGTTTCCGGTTGCATCGGTATTGTTCAAATATCCCAACAGTCAACCGTCAACAATCATTTCTGAGTGCGATCGAACTTCCCGTCAATTCTGTCTCAACCTGGTCTAAACTTGCTGTAACTCCCGCCTAAACTATGTACAAAACTTTTTTTTATCGTACCGCTATCCTGTTGCTAAGTTTAGCATTTACCGCTTGCTCCGCCGCCACTTCACCCCAAATTCAGCAATCAACTCCTGCTGTTTCGCCCGCCAATCAACCACAAACAACTAACAGCGAATCCGCACAAAAAGTTGTAGCTTTAACACCTTTAACAGCCGATATTATCCATCAACTCGACCCAACCAAACTTGTAGGAATTCCCGGCAGCGCATTAGTCAGCAGCAACCCCAAATTTAAAGGAATTACCGCAGTCACTGCTGAACGCACCCCTCCTAATTTAGAAAAAATCATCGCCTTGAAACCGGATTTGGTTGTAGGTGCATCGGGATTTCATGACCAAACAATGCAAAAATTGCAGCAGCTTGGAATTAAAACTTTACTCACTCAAGTTGATAGCTGGAAATCCCTAGAAGAGTTAACAACAACTTTAGCTAAATCACTCAATGCCAATCCCGAACCTCTTTTAAAACGCTACCAAACATTTTTAGCAGACATCCCAAATCAAAGCCCCGCCACTTTAGTTTTGGTAAGCAGACAACCGATTTTATCGCCCAATCAAAGCAGTTGGGCTGGAGATTTGCTGGGTAAGTTTAACGTGAAAAATGTCGCAGCCCAATTGCAAGGAGATAGCCCCGTTCGAGGCTACGTGACGCTTTCAGCGGAAAAGGTTTTAGAGGCTAATCCGGAAGTAATCATTATAGTCGATCGGGGAGAAGGAATTTTAGACCAATTTAAATCTGATTCATTTTGGAATCAACTAACCGCAACCAAAAATAATCGAGTTTACGTTTTTGACTACTACGGATTGGTCAACCCAGGTAGTATCGAAAAAATTGAGCAAGCAACTGCTCAACTTAAACAAGTTCTCGCTAAAAAGTAGAGACCCGATTTTGAGAGATAAAAAATCTCTAGAAATCCTGGAACAAATTGACTACAATTTCTCTAAATGTGAGAAAGCTAAAGGCAATCAAAAGCGCGCAGCGATCGGAAACCTGGTTTTTGAGCCTGACTCCCAATGCTGTCGGATCGGCCTCAAGTCAGATCCAGAGGTGGCAAACCGCGCAACTGTCGCAGCGAGTTGATACACATCTGACAATCGCAGCCAAACAACGCCGAGGCTGCATCACTTTCTTCTTCCGAAAAATCCAGCATTGCCACCTGCTGATCATCGGGCCGCTGCCAACTGATTTTTACTTTAGAATTAGCAGCAGCAGCTTTGGCTGGGAGGCGCACGCAAGTCAGACGCTGAGTGTGGGGCGATCGCACGCATTGGGGCGAATCAGCCGATTGGCTTGGTGTTTCGCCAATTTGAGCGGGATTTGCGATCGCGCTCAAAGACATCACAGATCCAAAGAGCGTTGGACTTACCAATAAAGTGAGGAGCAATCGATTCATTTGTCGTCCTTCAGAACTTCAACGTATACAGTAGCCGATTATCTGTTGCAATTCAACAAGGTTTTCGTCCGATATCAGTACGATTTGCCGTTATTAAGGCTTAAAAGCCCAATATTTGCCGCCCAAATCTTCAACAATTATCCGCGTATTGGCAACCCGCATTTTCTGATAAGTATCCTCTTCGCTCCCCAGTTTAAGATTTGTTGCAATTTGAGTAAGTTTAGCTCGCCAGTGATAACAAATTCATCCAAGCCGGGTAAACTGATTTCAGCAAGGGCCACTCGAAGCAGCGAACAAGTTTACCTCAAAAACCAGGTGGGGAGTGATGAGAACAGTTTTAGTGGTGGAAGATTCCCGCAGCCAGCGCGAGTGCATTTCACATCAGTTGAGATGCAGTGGATTGAATGTAATTCAGGCATCAGACGGTGTGGAAGCGCTGGCTAAAGTTGAGAAAAATTGCCCCGATTTAGTATTATTAGATGTCATAATGCCCCGTCTCGACGGCTACGGGGTTTGCCGTTTAATTAAAGCTAATCCCGAAACTCGGAATATACCCGTGGTATTTTTAACAGGCAAGGGACAGCAGTTAGCTTTATTTTCCCGGTTCCAGGGCGATCGCGCCGAGGCTTATGTTAGCAAACCTTGGCAGCCGAGGGAACTTTTGGCAACGATCAAAAAAGTTTTGCTCAATGCCAATATTAAGTTCGATCGAGCTTCAGCCGATGCTTGGACGGAATATGGAATTTTAAACTTAAACACAGTCGAACTTTATCAAAGCCACGCCGATGCTTGGACCAAATACAGCGCCCAAATTATTAAATTGTACGATTCTAGCTTAGCCGCTTTCGAGCAAGCTTTGGCAATTGAACCGAGTCACTCGAATGCAAACAAGTATCGCAACCGAGTCCAGACAATCCGGGCAATTTTGATGAAAAAATTAGAGCAAACTCAACCTTGCAAAGTGTGCGATTATTATTACGGCAAGGATGGCATCAATTGTGCGGTGCATCCGGCTGGCCGCCCTCAAGAACTGTGTCGCGATTGGGAATTTAATTAAACCAAAATGAAAACAAATAACCGCGCTAACTTGGAAAAGTTGCTGCAAGAAAGAAACGAACATCCCGAAAGAATGGCTGAAATTGATGAAAAAATCAATGTCACTTTCCGCAAAAATTACGCAATTTTAGTAATGGATATGTCGGGATTTTCGCGCACGACAGTCCGCTACGGAATTATTCATTTTTTGGCAATGATTCACCGGATGCACGGAATTGTCAAACCGATAATTTCAGAATACGGTGGCACTGTAGTTAAGGAGGAAGCAGACAATATTTTTGCAGTTTTTGGCGATGTAAAATCGGCGGTGGAAGCTGCGATCGACTCTCTCAAGCAAACGGCTGCTGTCAACACGACACTGCCGCCGGAAATGGATATTTACCTCTGCATTGGTATTGGCTGCGGCGATGTTTTGATGCTGGAAGGAGAGGATATGTACGGAGCGGAATTTAATCTGGCATCCAAGCTGGGAGAGGATTTGGCGGAACGGGGAGAGATTTTGCTAACCTCAGCAGCCTTTGAAAAGTTAGAAGGTGACAAGCAAGGTTGGGAAAAAGTGGAACTTTCGATTTCCGGTTTGGAATTGGTGGCGTACAAGCGGCTGTAATCGGGTGAATTTCTGTTGTCTTCTCGTTCTTCGCCATGCTGGAAAATGAGAACATGACTTGCCCCAGCCTTGACTAGAAACCCGGTTTCTTCGCAGATACCGGGCGACTCATGCATTTTTATAGAAACCGAGTTGATGAGGCTATATTCCTAGAGAATATCGAATTTAAATAAAATTTAAAATCAGATGATTGAGGAACACAAAACTTGGCAATCTATCAATTTATCCGCTATTGGACAGCGGCTAGCTTGGCTGCAGCAACAGCCAGACCACGTTATTTTTTGCAAAGAGTCTGGTGTTCACTATGTTGCAGTCACAAAAGAGCGATCGCACATTAAGCTATCTTTAGTAGAAAAAGTAAATCAGCACACAGATTTACTGCAATCTGTTTTCGATTTCAACAATCCTTTACATCTAGTGTCTGAATATACTCAGGCGATGATGTTGGGTTTAGTGTGGCAAAGCCAACCTCAAAGAATCTACATGGCTGGATTTGGTGGCGGCAGAGTTCCCTTAGTTTTGCACCACTATTTGCCGGACACTGTTATAGAATGTGCGGAGATCGATCCGATCGCGATCGAAGCAGCTAAAAAGTGTTTTGGAGTGCAGTTTGACGATCGGCTAACTGTAACAATTCAAGATGGCCGAGAGTATTTAGAGCAGCAAAAATCAGATACTCAGTACGATATCATCATGATCGACGTAGCTTTTGGCAACGGCTACTTTCCGCACCGCCTATCCACCAAAGAATTTTATCAAATCTGCGAAAAACACTTGTCAAGCGAGGGAGTTGTACTAGCAAATCTGCTGCACAGAGATGAGTTTTATGCCGAAAAAATCACAACTTTTCAAAGTGTGTTTTCTCAGGTGTGCGTGTGTGTTTGCCAGGAAAGTAATAGCATTTTGATTGGTAGCAACAGCCCGAGTTTGGAGAAAGATGAGATTGTAGCTAGGGCAAAATATTTGCAAGATGGCTATCAATTTTCCTTTCCATTAACAGACAGGGCGCTTGAGGTAAAAGTAGGTAGAGAATTGGCGGGGGCTGTACCTACTTTAGACAAAGCTCAAATTTTGCATGACGATTCGCCGCCCGCTGGTTATTTTGATTGCTGGTTATTCTGATATTGATAATAATATCTCGGTTTTATCGAAGTTTCGATCCCCCTCGTATCCCCCTTAATAAGGGTGACTTTGAATGAATGTTCTTGTCCCCCCCTTGTGTTTTGGGGGGTTAGGGGGGAGCGAGATGATGGTTACTCACACAGAATATTGATGCTACTTTTTCCCGGAATTTTCAGCGTCGATCGCCGATCGAGAAAAAATCTATAATAAATCCATATCCTAAAATCTATAATCAAATGGCGACACCAGTTGATTTTCCTAAATATCTGCAATCCCTGGTTGAGTCTTATAAAAAACAACAGCATCTCTACACGCTGACGGATTTACAGGTGGAGGTGCGGGTGGAAAAGCCACCGGAGGATCGATCGCAACCTCCATCCCCAGAAAAGAAACCAGAAAAGAAACCAGAAACGAAAATCGATCGCCTGGAAGTGCTGGCGGGACTCCGCAAGTACGTGCAGCAGGGAAAAGTGCTGCTAGTGGGCAAGCCAGGTTCGGGAAAATCGACGGTATTGCAGCGTTTTCGGTGGGAATTGGCACTAGAAGCGCTCCAGGAGGGCGATCGACAGATTCCGGTGTTGGTGCAGTTGAGGAGCGATCGCTCGATCGTACAAGCAATCTGTGCCGAATTTCGACAAGCAAAGCTCAGAGTGAGCGACACAGAGGTGGAGGATTTGCTGTTTGATGGCAAGTTACTGCTGTTGCTGGATGGCGTGAATGAGATGCCATCGCAACAACGGCGGCAGGAATTGCAGCAATTTCGCGACGACAATTCCGATACGCCGATGATTTTCACGACGCGGGATTTGGCGCTGGGCGGATCTTTGGACATTGAGAAACAACTGGAGATGTGCGCGCTGACGGAACCGCAGATGCGGGAGTTTGTGCACAAGCATTTGCCACAAGATGGGGATTCGCTGCTGCGACAATTGGACCATCGCCTGCGAGAGATTGCCGAAACGCCGTTACTACTGGAAATGATGTGTAAGGTGTTTAAAAATAGCGGGAAAATTCCCCAGAGTAAGGGCGAGTTGTTTCAGGAGTTCGATCGCCAGTATGAGGAGTTTAAGCGCGGTGCGTGGGTTTCGGATGGTTTTCAGCTATTCAAGTCGGAGGTTTTGCAGCAGTTGGCTTTTGTGATGTTGGAGGGTGACTCGCAGCGCCCCACCGATGGTTGGGTGGCGATTTCTCGCGATCGGGCTGAGGGGATTTTGGAGTGCTGGTTGCGCGATCGGGGGGTGGTGGATGCGCCAACGAAGGCGAAGGAATGGCTAGAGGATTTGCTGGAACATCATCTGTTGCAGATAGCGACAAAGCCGGAGGAAATTGAGTTTCATCACCAATTATTTCAGGAGTATTATGCAGGGCGGGCATTGCTGAAACTGTTGGTTGAGAAGCATCCTGATGCGATGGATGATCAACGGTTACAGCATTTCTATTTGAATTATTTTAAATGGACGGAGCCTCTGGCGTTCATGCTGTCGCTGTTGGACAATGAGGTGCAGGCGGTGCGGGTGGTGCGGCTGGCTTTAGAGGTGGATGTGATGTTGGGGGCGCGGCTGGTGGGGGAGCTGAGGCGGGAGTTTCACAAGCGCGCGGTTGGGTTGGTGGATGAGTTGGATGTGCCGCGGTGGTTGAAGGTTGAGCTTTTGGAGGAAGTGCGATCGGATGATGCGATTCCGAGATTACTTAAACTCGTTGAACATTCAGACTATTCTGTGCGTAGGATGGCGGCAGAGGCCTTAGGCAAAATCGGTGACGAAAAGGCGATCCCGGAATTACTTAAACTCGTTGAAGATTCAGACTATTCTGTGCGTAGTAGGGCGGCAGAGGTCTTAGGCAAAATCGCTGACGAAAAGGCGATTCCGGGATTACTTAAACTCGTTGAACATTCAGACTCTGATGTGCGTAGGAGCGCGGCGGATGCCTTAGGCAAAGTCGGTGACGAAAAGGCGATTCCGGGATTACTTAAACTCGTTGAACATTCAGACTCTGATGTGCGTAGGAGCGCGGCATATGCCTTAGGTAAAATCGGTGGCGAAAAGGCGATTGCGGGATTACTTAAACTCGTTGAACATTCAGACTCTGATGTGCGTAGTAGGGCGGGATATGTCTTAGGCAAAATCGGTGACGAAAAGGCGATTCCGGGATTACTTAAACTCGTTGAAGATTCACACTCTTATGTGCGTTGGAGCGCGGCAGATGCCCTAGGCAAAATCGCTGACGAAAAGGCGATTCCGGGATTACTTAAACTCGTTGAACATTCAGACTCTGATGTGCGTAGTAGGGCGGCAGATGCCTTAGGCAAAATCGGTGACGAAAAGGCGATTCCGGGATTACTTAAACTCGTTGAAGATTCAGACTATTCTGTGCGTAGGAGCGCGGCATATGCTTTAGGCAATATCGCTGACGAAAAGGCGATTCCGGGATTACTTAAACTCGTTGAAGATTCACACTCGGATTTGCGTAGTAGGGCGGCAGATGCCTTAGGCAAAATCGCTGACGAAAAGGCGATTCCGGGATTACTTAAACTCGTTGAACATTCAGACTCTGATGTGCGTAGTAGGGCGGCAGATGCCTTAGGCAATATCGCTGACGAAAAGGCGATTCCGGGATTACTTAACCTCGTTGAAGATTCACACTGTTATGTGCGTTGGAGCGCGGCAGATGCCTTAGGCAAAATCGGTGACGAAAAGGCGATTCCGGGATTACTTAAACTCGTTGAAGATTCACACTCTTATGTGCGTTGGAGCGCGGCAGATGCCTTAGGCAAAATCGGTGACGAAAAGGCGATTCCGGGATTACTTAAACTCGTTGAACATTCAGACTCTGATGTGCGTAGTAGGGCGGCAGATGCCTTAGGCAAAATCGCTGACGAAAAGGCGATTCCGGGATTACTTAAACTCATTGAAGATTCAGACTATTCTGTGCGTAGGAGCGCGGCATATGCTTTAGGCAAAATCGGTGACGAAAAGGCGATTCCGGGATTACTTAAACTCGTTGAAGATTCACACTCGGATTTGCGTCGTAGGGCGGCAGAGGCCTTAGGCAATATCGCTGACGAAAAGGCGATTCCGGGATTACTTAAACTCGTTGAACATTCAGACTCTGATGTGCGTAGGAGCGCGGCAGATGCCTTAGGCAATATCGCTAAGCAGCACGCAGAGAAAGTCGCCCCCCATCTCCCCCACCTCCTTACCTTAATCCCCTCCAAATCCGGCGAAAAAGTTCACCGCCTCATCCTCGCCATCCAAGCCGCCTGCAAATACTACAACTACCCGATACGTCACTTGTCCCTACTCCCGGAAATTGGCAGGCATCCGGCGAATGTTTCTGCTAGCGTATACAACATACAATCTGTCAAGGAAGTCACAGTGATGTCAAACCAATCACCCATCTTTAACCAACCAAATTCCACCATCGGCGTTAACTATGCCGCTGAAAACAGCAATCCCAAGGTTATTCAAAAAATCGAAGCCGCCCAGCAATCCTCCCCAGAAGCTGCACTGAATGCAGTGGTGCAAATCATTCAGGCATTGGAAAAAAAGTATAGCTATGTGCAAGACGAACAACAGGCACTCAATATTATTGATGCAGAATTTAAGGAAATCAAAGAGCAAAAACCCATCGAGTGGCAAAACCTAATCAGCCTCAAACGGCTTTACAACGGTGGCAAAAAAGCAGCCGTGAAAGTTGGCGAACACTTCGCAGAATCAAACCCCTGGGGCAAAGGACTTGTTGCCTTCATTGAAGGCGTATCCGAAGACGTGAAATAGCCAGCCAACCCAAAAGTTTGCTGAAATATTGCAACATTTTTAATAAGGCTTTCAGGGCGGGCGAGACGCCCACCCCAGAAGAAAATTTACTCTTTGTGGAACAGGCCGAAAAGCCTGTTCCTGACAGAGATGTAAGAGGTAAAATAAAACAGCAGTAAGCTCTATGCAAACCGGAGGCTCACAGCATGATTCAAAATCCCGCATACTATCAGATGGTGCTAGACACCTTGTGCACCGCCCTAGAGGATGCCCGCCCCGCTGTCAGGGCGAAAGCAGCAGAAGCACTGGGAAAAATTGGAGATGTCGCAAGGGCGCCCATATTAGTTAAAGCCTTCAAAGACACCTCACCAGAAGTCCGTTCCAGCGTCATCCAAGCCCTCAAACAACTGATACTAAATGAGGCTTAAATACTCCTTTCATTTCTTAGCCCCTCTCTGCTGGGACGAAAGTTTGTGCAGACGCGATTTCAAGATCCGAGTAATCTTATCCTTTCATACATTCAACCATCTGCTGTTCCAGCTTAGCCAACAATGTATCCACATCTGTTGCGGCTTCCTCAAAACACACAGGAGGTTCAGGCTTAGGTTCAAAAAGAATCAACTTAATTTGACCTTCACCGATCGCCAAAATCGCCACTTCCTTCTCAGGCTTGTGAGCGTTCAACACACCTACAACTTCCTGAATCTGACTTCTCACTTGACGGTTCAACTCCTCAACCGCCTCTTTCTTACAATACACAAAACGCGCAGTTTCTGCAATATCAATTGCTAAAATCTCCTCGCTTTCCTCTCCCCTTTCCAGAAATAGTCCCCAAGCCAAAGCAGCCAATTCATTTTGATTAGCTTTCACAAATTTATCTAACTTGCGGCTCCAGCTATTTTCGTTGGGTTTGGACTGAGGGCTATCAAATAGAAACATTTTCTCTTCTTGTTTGTATAAACTAATATTTTACAGTCAGCAGTCAGTAGTCAGTTGGCAGTTGGCAGTTGGCAGTTGACTGTTGTCATTAGTTACCCATGCCCAATGCCCCATCCCCAATTCCCAATTCCTAATTAGCAATTACCCAAAACCGCTGCGTTTCTATCTTATACCAGATTGCACGCGCCAGAGCGCCGCATAAATTCCGTCCTGTTCGATCAGTTGTTCGTGCTGCCCCGATTCTACCACCAGCCCCTCTTCCATGACACAAATGCAATCGGCATTGCGGACAGTAGAAAGACGGTGGGCGATCGCAATTGTAGTGCGATTTTTGGTAATTCGTTCGAGCGATCGCTGAATTGCCGCCTCAGTCTCGTTATCCACCGCTGAAGTAGCTTCGTCAAGAATCAAAATCGGCGGATTCTTCAAAACAGCCCGTGCAATTGCAATTCGCTGCCGCTGACCCCCCGACAATTTTTGACCGCGTTCCCCTACAATAGTGTTGTAACCGTCCGGCAATTGGGCGATAAACTCGTGAGCCTCCGCAATTTTCGCAGCATTTACTATCTCTCGATTAGTTGCCTCAAAACTGCCGTAAGCAATATTTTCGGCCACTGTACCGTGAAACAAAAACACATCTTGACTCACCAATCCGATCGCTCTCCGCAAATCTTTTAAATTCAGGTTATTTAATTCTATACCGTCGAGATAAATATTGCCATGCTGTACCTCGTACAGCCTCAAGATTAGTTTCACCAGCGTACTTTTTCCCGAACCCGTAGCCCCAACAATCGCAGTAGTTTTTCCCGCCGGCAGAGTCAAGGAAAAATACTGCAATATGGGTTTTCTTTGATTATAATAAAAGGTAACATTTTTAAATTCCAACTCACCCTTAATCGAACTAACCGGCAGCCGAATATCACCCGTGCGAATGGCGATCGGAGTATCCAACAAATTCATCACCCGATTAGTAGATGCCATTGCGCGCTGGTATTGATCCAGAGTATTTCCCAGGCGAGTCAGAGGCCACAGCAACCGCTGCGTCAAAAACACCAAAACGCTGTAAGTTCCCACAGACAATCGCCCCGCCACCACCTCCAAACCGCCCAGAAATAGCGTTGCAATAAACCCCAAGAAAATCACAACCCGAATCAGCGGAATAAAAGCTGCCGAAAGTACGATCGCCCGTCGGTTGCTTTGGCGGTAAGCTTGGCTTTGTGTTTCGATGCGCTGAATTTCATAATCTTCGGAAGTAAAACTTTTAATAGTAGTAATTCCCATCAAATTATTCGACAGTTGCCCGTTCAGAAAACTCACCTTTTCCCGCACATCAGCATAAAAAGGAGCGAGGCGATTTTGAAAGGCGATCGAACCCCAAATAATAAAAGGGATCGGCAGCATTGACAGCCCAGCAACACCAGGAGATGCAGCAAAAAAAGCCGCTCCAATCACAACAACCGTTGTAATTACCTGAATCACCTCATTAGCACCGTCGTCCAAAAAACGTTCGAGTTGATTGATATCATCATTGAGAATAGAAATCAAACCGCCCGTGCTGCGCTCTTCAAAATAAGCTAATTCTAATTCCTGCAAATGGCTGTAAGCTTCCAGACGCAAATCGTGTTCAATATCCTGAGCCAAATTGCGCCACAAATAATCATAGGCATATTCAAAAAGAGATTCCAACGTCCAAACAATTGCGCTCAAAAGAGTGATAATTGCCAGTTGCCAAAAGACATCTTTTATGCCCCACTGAGCGAGGATAGAATCTTGCTGTTTCACCACCACATCAACGGCAATACCGATTAATGCTGGCGGCGCTAAATCAAAGAATTTATTGAGCAACGAACAGATACTTGCCAGCCAAGCTTTCAGGCGGTAGCGGCGCCCGTACTTCAGCAGCCGTTTTAGGGGATGGACAGGTTTTGAGGGATTTGGTGATACTTGAGAATCATTCATAGGGCATGGGGCATCGGAAATAGGGCCGAGAATTAGAAATTTGTAGGGTGATCGGCGCACACCTTACTCTTGTTTAATTTTAAATTCTCCAAAGCCCCGTTCCTAGGCTTTAAACGTTAACACTGGCTTCATTTTAGCCACTACACCAACTATTTGCGCCTCAATCTGAACGTGAATTACTGGTTGAATTGGCTTGTAATTTTTGGCTCACAAGTTGTAATTCTGTCTCGCTTGTTGAGTCTGCTTCAGCTTGTGTTCGAGAGCTTGCCAATTTTGAGCTTCGATATCAGTGATGAACTCGTCGAGACTGTCGCGGTAAATAGAGAGCGATCGCAACAATTCCTCTCGATTGTACTTTGCCACCATCACTCCCAGCTCGGGATTGCCGCCGCCAACGCGGCTCGTGTCCCGAAAACCCGAACTCGCCAAATGTTGAGCTAAATTAACAATATTCCGATCGCCCTCTCGATCGCACGCAGCAACCAGCGTCGCGCTCGCCATTAGCGGCAAATGAGAAATCCAAGCCACAGCTCGATCGTGTTCTTCCGGCTCACATCGGTAAACTTTAGCACCCAGTAACCGCGCAATTTCCTCAACCTTATCGACCGCAAGCGCCGGCGTCTGGGGAGTCGGCGTCACCACGTAAGGTCGCCCGACAAACAAATCCGGCACCGCCGCCTCGATTCCGCTTTCAGCAGTCCCCGCCATCGGGTGTCCCCCCACAAAGTTCGGCCACAGAGAAGACACAGCCTGCACTATGGGTGTTTTTACGGAACCGACATCCGTTACAATAGTATCCCGGGAAAGATAGGGCACCAATTCTCGGACGATCGGCTCGATCGACCCCAGCGGCGTGCAAATAAAAACCACATCGGCTGCTGCCATTAGAGACAGGTGTATGCTGGCTTCATTGACAACACCACGAGCTTGGGCCCGGGAGCAAGTCTGCAGCCGACTCGAAACCCCAAAAACATTAAACCCGCGCAATCGCAAATCCAGCCCGATCGAGCCACCAATTAAACCCAGTCCTACAATACCGATATTCATAGCAATAAAATGGGGATATTTGATACGGTGCCGCCCCCATGACAGTCGAGGAACTCCTGAAAAAATATGCCGCCGGAGAAAGAAACTTTGCCGGAATCAACCTGACTGAGGCCAACCTCAGCGGCGTCAACTTGAGCGGAGCCAACCTCAAGGGTGCGAATCTGAGTGTAGCAAACCTGAGCGGAGCCAACCTCAGCCAAACCAACCTCATCGGTGCCAAACTCAACATCGCCAGACTCAGCGGCGCCCATCTAGGCGGCGCCGACCTCACCGACGCCGACCTCAATGTCGCTTACCTAGTGCGAGTTGACCTCAAAAAAGCCATACTCATAGGAGCCAAACTGATCAGAGCCGAGCTGATTCGAGCCGAACTCAGCGGCGCCAACCTCAGCGGCGCCAACCTCAGCGGCGCCACCCTCACCGAAGCCACCCTTCGAGGAGCCAACCTCGCTCAAGCCAACCTTCGAGGCGCCCACCTCAGCGGCGCGTGCTTGACAGAAGCCAACCTCGAACAAGCCAACCTGCAAGGGGCCGACCTTAGTCGCGCCGACCTCAGCGGCGCCGACTTGCGAGGCACAGAACTGAGACAAGCCAACCTTACTCAAGCCGTACTCAGCGGCGCCGACCTCAGCGGCGTCAATTTGCGTTGGGCTATTCTCAGCGGCTGTAATCTCCGCTGGGCCGACCTGAGCGAAGCCAAATTGAGCGGTGCCGACCTCAGCCGAGC
The DNA here is from genome assembly GCA_022701275.1 of Microcoleus vaginatus PCC 9802. NCBI lineage: Bacteria > Bacillati > Cyanobacteriota > Cyanophyceae > Oscillatoriales > Microcoleaceae > Microcoleus > Microcoleus vaginatus. The sequence goes on along the minus strand of CP031740.1, from coordinate 3,200,742 downwards.
CGACCTCTGCCACGCCAACTTGCTGAATGCCAGCTTAGTTCACGCCGACCTGACAAATGCCTATCTGATCCGCGCCGACTGGATTGGAGCCGACTTAACCGGAGCCACCTTAACCGGAGCCAAACTTCACGCAGTTTCGCGACTCGGCATCAAAACCGAAGGCATGACCTGCAAGTGGGTTGATCTCAGTCCCAACGGCGACCACAGCCAAATTTACTGGTTGAACTCGGGAGGAACCCAGGAATTTTTTCATGAAACCTTGCCCACAGTTCGGATTGTGATTGACTCGCCCTTAGACCAAGGCGCTCATTTTGCACTAGCTGCAACTTATTACCAAATTGCCCAACAATACCCGAGTTTAAGTCAGCCTCCCACGATCGAAGTCAGCTCCAGGCGCACCGTACTCGCCTTTAAAATGGACAGCGACGATAAATTATTTGCCACCGCTTACGTTGCCATCATTCCTTTTAACGATGCTGCCATAACTCAAAAAAACCTAATAGCTTTGATGAAAATGATTCAATCCCACGATGCAGGTAAACTTAACGTCAAAGAATCAAAACACGTCCAGTTATGCAGCAAAGCTCTCAACCAAGCTATCAGCAAAGTAGACCAAATCAAAATTTCCAGTTCTTTTCCAAAAATCGGCGAAAGCATCAATTTTTTTCAAATTCCCACACAGATGATATTAATTAATTCCCGCGATCAAAGACTCAGCGTATATCACCACCCTGCCTTCGGCAAGCGCCTGATTAAAAAATACGAGCCAAGTAACTCACCATCGGGTAAGTTAGCCGAAAGCACAAAATTGGCTCAAGCTAATATCACTAGCATTTTGGATTTTATAAAAGGCTTCCACAATATAGATGTCTAGGCATATTGCATCAAGTTACAAAAAATGCTTATTCTAGTTTAAAGGTTGGCACAACAAAGCTTTGTTCTAGCTAACACATCAGGGAAATTGAAAAGCATGGATGCCGAAGAACTCATCACCAAATATGCAGCAGGAGAAAGAGACTTTACTGCCATCCTCCTTTGCGAGGCAAATCTCAGCAGGATCGATCTAAGCGGAGCTAATTTCAGTGAGGCAATCTTGAGCCTCACCAACATGAGCGGCACCAATTTGTCAAACGCCAACATGAGAAAAGCTAAACTCAATGTTGCCAGACTCAGCGGTGCCAATCTCTACAAAGCCAACCTCAGCGGCGCTATTCTCAACGTGGCTAACTTGATTCGAGCCGACCTCAGAGAAGCCCAACTCGTCGAAGCTACAATGATCAGATCCGAACTGATTCGAGCCAACCTCAGCAGTGCCAATTTGACCGGTGCAAATCTCAGCGAAGCAGATTTGAGAGAAGCAACCCTCAGAGAAGCCAATCTAGAGCAAGCCGACCTCAGCGGGGCTCACCTGAGAGGCGCTTCCCTAACAGCGGCAAACTTGGAACGGGCAAACTTGCACAGAGCCGACCTCAGTAGGGCAGACTTGCGAGGAGTCAACCTCTGCAATGCCGAACTCAGACAAGCTAATCTGTCTCAGGCAAACCTTAGCGGCGCTGACTTGCGAGGCGCTAATCTCCGGTGGGCTGACCTCAGCGGGGCGAACCTGACCGGCGCTGACCTCGATGAAGCGAGATTGAGTGGGGCCAACTTGTACGGGGCAAATTTGAGCAATGTCAATCTGTTGAACGCTACTTTGGTACACGCGGATTTGACTCAAGCTAATTTGATTCACGCTGATTGGGTGGGCGCAGATTTGACGGGGGCGGCCCTGACGGGGGCAAAAATTTACGCGGTTTCTAGGTTTGATGTGAAAGCAGATGACATTACCTGCGATTGGGTTGACCTCAGTCCCAACGGCGATCGCAGCCACATTCAGCGCTTTACCCCAGAAGAATCTCAAAGGTTTTTCAATGCTACACCACCGACAGTTCAAATTATTGTCGATCGACCCCTCGACCCCGATGCTAACTTTGTCCTTGCAGCTACCTACCGCCAAATTGCCCGTCAATACCCTGCTTTGAGCCATCCTCCCAGTATCGAAGTTAATTCCAGACGCACAATCATATCCTTTAAAATAGAGCAGGACGAGCAACTATTTCCCACAGCTTTCGTTGCGATTATTCCCTTTAGTGATGCAGCATTTACTCAGAAAAATTTGATTACTCTGATCAAGATGATTCAACCCCAAAGTGGTAATAACCTGGGCGTCAGAGTCTCAAATATGGTAGTGCAATTAAACGTAGCCCTGACCAAAACAATGAGGAAAATAGGGGAAATGAAAATTCAGCCGATTCGCCTCGATCGCGAACCGATGTCAAGTTTTTTCCAATCGCCTACCCAAACTGTACTGGCTAACTCCAGCGCCGAAACTTTGATGATTCACTATCACCCAGATTTTGGCAGAAACTTGACAAATTTGCCTGGAGTCAACAAAACGTCTATCAGTCCTGCAATTAAAGCCCAAAGATTTACCACCCCGCCGCTAAATACGGTCATTGAGTTTGTCAAAAGCTTTTATCAGCTCGGTGAGTAAATACTATAAATTAATTTGATATCATTTCTATTCATGCCATATAAAAGTTAGCCAATTGCCATTTCATTAAAGAAAAAAAATGGAAGCTGAAGAACTGCTCAAACGATTTGCACTCGTCAAGAGATACACAGAAGGTGACAGAGATTTCACAGGAATCAACCTGAATGAAGCTAATCTCAGCCGCATCAACCTCAGCCAATCAATTTTAAGGCGGGCTAGCTTATTTGTCACCAACCTCAGCGGCGCTAACTTGAGCGAAGCTAACTTGAGCGAAGCTAACCTGAATGTGGCTAGACTCAGCAGTACCAACCTCTCGCGGGCAATCTTAAACGGGGCTACTATCAACGTAGCAAACTTAGTGAGAGCCGATTTAAGTGCAGCTCAATTAATCCGAGCATCCCTGATTAGAAGCGAATTAGTCCGCTGCGAACTCAGCAAAACTAACTTCAGCGGCGCTAACCTGACTGAAGCAGATTTAAGAGAGGTAAAACTGACGGAAGCTAACCTGTGCGGTGCTAATCTTTCCGGTGCAAATCTCAGAGGTGCTTCGGCTTCTTCAGCTAACTTTCAAGAAGCTAACTTACACGGCGCAGATTTGACGAAAGCAGAACTTAGCGGCGTCAATTTGAGCAATGCCGATATGAGACAAGCTTCTTTGCAACAGGTGAATCTCAGCAGTGCAAATTTGAGCGGAGCTAACCTCAAATGGGCTGATTTGACGGGAGCTAACCTCAACGGCGCGGATCTGAGCTTTGCTAAATTGAGCGGAGCTAACCTTAACGGAGCAGATTTAAGAAATACTAATTTAGGAAGTGCTAGTTTCGTTCACGCTGATTTGACAGAAACAAATTTGATTAATGCCGATTGGGTGGGCGCTGATTTGAGGGGAGCAACTTTAACAGGAGCAAAGCTGTATTTGGTTCCTCGGTGTGGTATCATTGCAGAGGATATTACTTGCCAGTGGATTGACCTCAGCCCGGCTGGCGATCGCACTCAGATTCAACAATTTAATTCGCCGTCAGAATCGAGAAAATTTTTAAATCACACGCCTGGGTTAGTGCAAATTGTGGTTGATGCACTTTTAGACTATTCAGCAAACAGCACTTTAGCAACAGTTTACAGCGAAATAGCTCGGCATTACCGGGCCATGAATTTTCCTCCTAATATTGAAGTCGGCTACCGCCGCACAACTCTCACTTTTAGATTTGAGAGCGATGAGCATTTATTGCCAGCAGCTTTTTTAGCGATTCTTCCTTTTAAGGATGCTGTACAAACTCAGAGAAATATTATGGTTATCGGCAAAAATATCGAAACTCAAAATTTGGATGAGAAACGAATAGTGCAGTTGCGTAAAGCATTGAGTACAGCTACAAATAAATTAAATGAGTTGATAAATTTGGTTTCTAATATATCACGGGTTAGTCAGCCAACAAAGTTTTTTGAGTCACCTACCCAAACTATTTTAATTAGTTCGGGACAGGAGAGTTTGATGGTGAATTCTCACGGGAATTTTGGGAAGGGAGGTGCAACTCATCAGGACAGTAAATTCAGTTTGCCTCTCGGTCAAAAAGTAGTTGATTTTCTGGCCAGTTTTGATTATGTTGAGTGAGAAATATCAATTTTAAAACCGATTGATTGAGGTAGAAGTCCACAACTCATTGCTCCGCTTCCTGCGATCGAACTCCGAGCCGCACTGGCCCCACCATTTAACCATGGCGCGGCTCGTGGCGCGCGCTTTGCGCTTGGGGCGCAGCGCTCTGATCCAAACAGGGCTTCCCGCTGGAGCTTACCGACAGCGGTATCGAGTTAGCTATTTGATGCCGATATTGATGTGGCCGGAGCCTGTGATTTTAGTGGCGCCGACACCGCTGATTGAGCATTTGAGAGCCGTGGAAATTCCGCGTTTGCAAGAGTGGCTGCAAACAGAGGGGTCAATCGAGACTTATTCGGATCGTGCCACGGGGCGAGGATTGATGCTAGCAGATCCCGAGTCTTGGCTGGCGGCTCGCTTGGCGGGGAATTCGCAACTGCACAGGAATATTCCGACAATTATCGACGGTGTGGATGACTTGGAAGTTTGGACGCGCCAGCAATTGACGGCGGGTTTGCAACCGGCTGATTGGAATGATTTAATGCAATCTCAGCCTTTGGAAGCCGATGCAATCCTCCAAGGGCGGGTAATGCTAACGCGGGCATTCTTTCAGCATCCGGCGAAACCAGAGGAGTGCTATTTGCTGGAAACGGCAGAGCAAAATATTTTGCAGGGGCTGTTTGAAAAAATCGAGCCAAACCCCCTAATTCCGGCTGCTTGGAGAAATTTTTGGCAGCGGTGGGAAACAAACGGAAAACTGCGGTGGGCGCAAATTCATCGGGAGGCTGGGTCATTTTCTCTTTACTGCGCGCCGGTGCAGGTGGGGGAGGTTTTGGGCAAAATTTGGGACGATCAGCCCGTGGTGTTGATTGGTGGGGCGGTGGATGTGGAACCGAAGGCTCCGATTTTCCGGGAAATGCTGGGACTTCCAGAATTGACGAGCGTTAAGTTTTCGCCCGATCGACAAAGTGAATTAATTCAACTGTACATTCCCAACTGGCTGCCGCTGCCAAATACGCCGGAATTTCAGGGTGTTTTAATGGAAGAAATTCGGACTTTGCTGTTGATGAGCGCGTCGGTGGCGGGTTTAACTGTGCTGATTGTTGGTGATGTACCGCTGAAGGCTCGGCTGGCGGCGATTTTGGCTTCTGAGTTCGGTTCTCGGGTGCAGGTAGAAAAAACAGATGTGGGCGAGAATGCGATTTTGGTGACGGGGTGGGAGTTTTGGCGGGAACATCAGGGGGAATTGAGCGCGCCTCATTTGCTGGCGATCGCAACTTTGCCGCTACCTTCTTTGGAGAATCCTTTGGTGACGGCGCGTGTGGCTTATTATAAGGAACGGCGCAAGGATTGGTTTCGGTTGTATTTACTGCCGGCGGCGCTGAATGAGTTGCAACGGGCGATCGCGCCGGTGCGAGAACGTCAAGGGGTGGTGGCGATTTTCGACAGCAGGGTGATTCACCGCAGTTATGGACAGCAGGTTTTAGCGGCTTTGAGTCCTTTTGCGAGGATTGATTATTTGGATACGACTTGGCTGACGCAGGCTTGAGATCACCTGTTGGCGTATAATTTGGTTAGGTATCCAGTTGAAATCTAATTTAGTAGACAAAGATTATGGGTGAATCTAAGCGTCGCAAAGAGGCGATCGGCGACGAATACGGTAAAGAAGAACGCATCGTTTCCTGGCTGCCAATCACGAAAACCCAAAGCCAAGATTTTGTCAAGTGGACAAGTCGCGGAAGCTGGATCGGGATTAGCCTTTTGGTGGCTTGGTGGATTGTAGTGCGATTTGTCGGCCCAGCGGCGGGTTGGTGGCAGGTTAACTGATGCCAGACTCGACAAATGCCTGTATTCTTGGCATTGTGTCGAGTTTAACTCGGAAACAAGCTGCTGATTTTTTAGGAAAAATTTAGTTGCCAATTTGGACTTGGTATGGTATCTTAGTTATCTGCGGGCAATTAGCACAGTGGTAGCGCACTTCCTTCACACGGAAGGGGTCACAGGTTCAAATCCTGTATTGCCCATTAATTTTTATGATAAGTGACAAGTTATTTGTCATCGGTAATAGCTTTTTTAGCTTACTTGCTTTTGTTGTTGTCTTTACTGCAAAAATTCGGCTAAATCGCGAACTTCCGCTTGTTTACGGCTAACTCATAATCTAATACTGATTCCCCACTGTTCAGTTCAACTTGTCCTCCAATCCAGATTTGATCGATACTTTCAGGTACCTCGATAGTTTGTAT